>JACQZR010000128.1 GCA_016213775.1 Acidobacteriota bacterium | reverse complement strand
TTGGGGATGGATCACCTGCGGCTCACTTACCGCTATATGGGGCGGGATTTCCGGTTGACGGATCTGGGAGGGACAGTTGTGAAGAAGATGCTGGCGTAAGCCTTAGAGGCCGAGTTCAGCGATGGAGTTGGCATTCAGCGCGCGATGGATCAGGCCGCGCAATTCGTCCGCGGACTGCATGCCTCGAATGCGCGCGGCCACGGATTCCGTGACAGGGCCGAATCGCGAGGCGAGGATCTCGAGCAATACGTCGCGCGAGGTTTCCACACGTCCTTCTACACGTCCTTCCACGCGACCTTCCACGCGGCCCTTCTCTATTCCCCTACGTTCCCAACTTGTCAGGAACTCCACAACTTCTTCCTTTTCTTTAGTAGCCATTTCGCACCTCGCCAGCGATCGTTGAAATACAACCTCTTCAGTCGCGTCCAAACTCAAGTACGAATCCACAAACGCCCCGATCAAGTGCATGCGCGCGCGATCCAGTTTCAGGGTCACCAACAGACGAAGACATTCCAACTTCACGCGCGGCCTGTCCCGTGGAGCTATCTTCATTTTAGCCATCAGCGCAGTTGCGATGGGATTCTTCGCCTTTAGGAATCGACGCCACGGGAGGCGGTTCAACTGGACCACCCTGTAGTGAAAGTCGAGGACGCCGCCGTCGGGGAATTTGATGCAGTACCGGTCCGGCTGCGCTTTGAGAGGCTTGTCATGCGAGTAGACCACGATCGGGTAGATGGGGAGGCCGTGATCCTGGAAGATTGCGGTGTAGTAGCGGAAGAACCTCTCCGGGAAATCCGCGGGAGCTGTGCTCTGATGCTCCACGTGGACGAGGAAGAAGGCAGCCGTACCCTGAAATCGGGCCTTCACAACAATGTCGGCAAGATACTGGCTTCCGTCGAGCAGGTTGGTATACAGCTCCTGGGACGTGAACTCGATGGAAGAGCGGTCGATCTTGCTCGCGAGCTTGGGAAAGAAGAGATCAAGAAACTCGATGAAGAACGTCGTCAGCAGCTTCTTGAACAGGCGGTCGTGATCAATGGCAAGCACGGAGCCGGCGGGATCGCCGTCCATGAAGACGACTGTAGCATGGGGGCGGCCTACTCTTTTGGCACGAGGCGCAGCATGCTGAGGATGACGGTGAGCTTGCGCGAGTCGTTGGGCGCCTGCCAAACCGGGTTCGCGAGGATCTCCACCTGATAGAAGGGAGCAGCAGGGACATCGGCTTCCAACAGGAAGAGGCCGTTGCGATCGAGGGTCCATTGGCCCACGGTTTGCCCGTTCACTTTGATGTCAAGTCGCGGCTGGCGGCCGTTTTCGAAGCAACTCTCTGGCGCCGATCCGCGAATGCGAATCTGCTGTGGGATGCTTCGCAGGCTCTTCAATGTGGCAGTGGCGCGCTGGCCGATCCAACGGTATTTGTTGCCGAAGACACCCTCGATCTCGTGCCAGCCTTCGCCCAATCGTTGTTCATGCGAGGGGAGGCAGAAGTCGATCAGGTCCTCGCTGTCGCCGGGGTACAGTTCCTTCTTTTCCTTGGACGGGAGCAGATTGTACACTCCGCCTTCGTTGGGTGAGTTGTACTCGCAGCGCTCGCAGTGCAGCATATCGGAGGTTGCGTCGCGGCTCAGGCCGGCATGACAATCGGGGCAGCGCAGATACGTTTCAAACCGCGACATGTCCACATCGAGGCCGGGTGATTCACCGCCCTTTTTGCATGCGGCCGCCAAGGTGCCGCCTAGCAGTTTGGCGGCGCGCCACTCGCTGCGGTGCGGATCCAGTCTGACAGCCAGACGCTTGACGACGCGCTCGCCCCAGCCGCGTTCGGGAACGAACATCTGATACTGCCGCGATGCGAAATGACGGGCGATCATCTCGTTCCATTCCTTCAGACCCATGGTGTGGTTCTGACGGATGCCGTAGCTCTCCTCCTGGTGCGCGCCAATGACGTCGCGGACGAGGTAGCCGAGCAGTCCCCAATCGTAGAGCTTGCGCTCCCACGGCTTCATCGTGTCGTAGTAAGGGCAGCGATAGAGGCGGAGCGTGAGCATGCGCTTCAAAGGCTCTTCGGCGAAAAGAAAGACACCCCCGGGAGCGAGGACACGCTCCACTTCGGCGAAGACGCGCTCCATGCCCATGAACTGGCTGAGCATCTGATAGGCCATGACGAGCTTCAACGAGCCGTCGCGAAACGGGAGGTTGGCGGCATCGCCCGCCACACGGACCGGCGCACGCTGCAGCTTCCAGGCATCCATCAAATACTGCCCGTGGCGTAGCGCGTCGGCGGAGATGTCGAGGGCGAAACCTGAAGCGCCGAACTCGTTAGCCAGCATGTAGCTGGAATGTCCCGCGGCTGCACCAATTTCGAGAAATGGAGTCATGCCGCCGATGAATCCGGCTTGCTGCTGGAGGACGAGCGACCGGCGGGTGTTCTCTTCGGAATAGACCTGCAGAGCGCGTTCCGGTTGACCGAAGGAGGCGAAATTGTGCCATTCGACTTCGGCACGTTTGACGGATAAGGACTGGGCTTCAGGCTCCATGCTTTGATGAGGGCTAGTTCGCGTACGGTTTGGAGACATCGCCCCAAGTGCCGTTGATCATGACCTTTTCAATTTTGCGAAAGTTGGCTGCGTCGGTCAGGGGATTGCCGTTCAGGATCAGGAGCGAGGCGCGTTTCCCCTTCTCGATGGAGCCCAAGTCTTCCAAATTTAGCTTAGCAGCCTTCATGGTGGTGACGGTGGCGAGAGCGTATTGCGGAAGCATCCCGCCTTTGGTGAGCCGGTCCAGTTCATCGAGTGGGTCGGCGCCAGGCTCGCGCACAAAGGCGGGGATGATGTACTTGCCAGTGGCGTCGATTTTCGTCACCGATGCGGGAAGCTCAATGTTCGCGGCGGTGCCCGCCGCCTGAATTTTACTGCCGGCGATGATGATAACGGAGCCGGCAAAGGCACCGCGGCCATCAATCATCGTGCCGCCAACTATGGCCGTACCGCTGGAGAGGACCGCGGATGATCCGCCGGATCCCGCCGATCCGCATCCGGCCAATAACAGGGCCGTCGCGCACAACAAAAGCCTCATTCGCACGTATCTACAATAACTGTTCCAGGCGGAGGTTGCACAGATTGTCGAGAAGGATGTCCGGATTCATTGCGGAAAGCTCCTCATACGGAGAGAGTCCGGTGGCAACGGCGATGGAACGGATGCCGTTGAGTTTCGCCGCGTTCACATCGTTAGGGTGATCTCCGATGAGGGAGATACGCGTCTTGAGCGAGATCCATCCGCGCGCCTTTGCATTGCGGATGGCTTGGGCGGCGAGTTCGGCGCGCGTCTGAGCACGCTCGGCGAAGGAGCCGGCGCGGAAGTAGCGTTTCAATCCGGCGAGCGCCATCTTCTTCCACCCGATCCGGGAGAGATTGCCGGAAACGAGAACGGCGGGAATGTCGTGACGGTGCAGTGCTCGCAACAGGTCCGGGGCACCGGGGCACACTTTGTCGCGGAGGTCGGCGGCGCAGTTGCGCTGGTAAATCCACTGGGCGCGGGTGACCAGTGCGGGCATCGCGGTCTTGATCGTGGACTCCTTGACGCCCACCTCGCGCAACATCCGCGCCATGATTTCGCGATCGAGCATGCCTTGGACGGGGATGCCATCAGTTGTGGTCTCGACCTTCAGGACTCCGCGGATGGCATCGACGAGCGCCTGGCGATGGTGGGGGCCGGCGCGGCGCAGCAGCGTTCCGTCAATATCGAAAAGGACTAATGCAGGGGCTCGTTTCATTTGGCAAGTGCGTCCCATTCCCGTGAAGCACGCTGTTCCAACAGGTGGATGTCCTGCTCCAGAACATACCCTGATTGTGCGAGGCTCTTTGCGGCGGAGCGGATTTTGGAGAGGTAGTCGTCCTTGCCGGCGTAACGTTCTTCAATCGACATTCGTGTATCTTTCATTTTGGCGCGCTCGGCCTTGGACTTGGGAAATGGGAAGAATGATCCCGCCATGTTGAAGTACTCACCGGGTGCGCCGATGGAGGCGGAGCGAAGGTTCCATCCGGCGTAGGTGCCCAGCGGGACTTGGATTTCCGGTAAGCGGATGCCGCTTGTTTCGTTTCCATCCGCATCCACTTGCGGCACCGGAACCGGGAACTGCCGGCCGAGTTTCGGCGGCTCATTGCTGACGATGCCGTGCGAACGAAACTCCGGACCGTAATCGGCGCGCCATGCCAACTGGGTGGTTTTTGGCAGATCGACGTCATTCAGTTTTGGGAATCGCAGTGTCTGCAGTCCGGTGAGTTGTCCCTGACTCAACAACGGGTATTGGGAAGCGGGAGGTTCTTTGCCTGAGGTGAGCCAGGCGTTCATCGCGGCGAGCAAGCCGCGCATGAGGAATTTGTAGTCGTTCGGGTTGGCCAGATAGCGCGTGTTGTTCCTGCGCGGAGGGAATGAACCAGCGCCGTGCTGCGTTCCGGTGAAGAAGTAAATCCGCGTGCCGGGCGCGGGTGTGGAATCGGACTTGCCGTCGATGGAGGTATGAATCAACGATGCCGCGCGGCCCCAGTATTCGTACGAGCCGTTGGTGTAGAAGATTTTCGGCGTGACCTTTGCGGCTTCGGCGCGCGAAAGGATTCCCTCATTGAGGCCGGTCTCGGGATCTGCTTGCGCCGCATCGGTGAACGGGTAGATGTCGGTAGGGTAAAGGAGATTGAGGAAAGGATGGCCATCGCGAGAGGGCTGCGCGAAACGGTGGTTGAAGCTGCCGCGTCCGCCTCCGGCAACGTGCGCCCAAACGCCATCAAAGACCTTGCGGCCCTTCTCGTCGCCGTTGAATCCTTCGTAGACGAAGTTGCGCAGGAAACGTCCACTCTGCGATGTGCCGACCGCAATCGCCCGCTTCAGATGCGCCCGTTGATCGCCGAGGAGCATCGTGCCGTCGTTCTCGTACTTCAAGAACGAGATGACATCGCGAATCGCGGTTGGACCAAGCCCAACGATGGTGGGGTCCTGCGCCTGATACACCACTTCGTAGATCTTGCCGGGCTCAAAGCCGCGCGCGTAGTAGACGTGGCCGTTGTCGGGCACTGCTTTACCGAACTCCTCGCGGGCGAACTTCCACTCGCTGCGCGGGATTTCACGTCGCGGGGCCGAGGCGCTATCCTGCACCGTGAGTCGTGCTTTGGGATCGTCTCCGCCAGCCACCGGATAGGGCAGGTGCGTACCGCGGTCGCCCAACGATTGCACCGTCGTTTTGCGATCGAGGACCCACTGGGCGCGAACCGGTCCGGTGATGGTCTGGCCGTTGACGGTTGCCACGGGTGAGAAGAGCCGGAGGTTTGCGGGATCCATTGGCACGTCCGCCTGCCAGCCTAACCAGACCAGTGTGTAGCCTTGGCTGAGCAGGTAGCCATCGCCCATGTCTTCCTTCGTCGATGGCGTCCGGGAGGCGGTGGCAAAGTTGAACATGCCGAGCATGCCTTTACCGCCGCGGTTGCTGACTTCAAAGAGAATGCTCCCGTTTCCTTTTTCCTTCTGATGCAGGGGCTTGAGCACAAAGAGATCGGCCGCGAACTCCACCGTGCCGTTCTCGTTGAGTGGGGCGCGGTCGATGTCGCGAATGATGCGATTGGCAGAAGCTTTAGGGTCGATTTCGAAATGTACTTTGGCGGCGATACGTTCGTAAGGATAGCCGGGGATGTCGGCGCGTTCTACGAGGTAAATCTTCCTGACCGCGGCGGGGGCGGCGAGGCAGACGGCGAGCGTGAGCGCGCAAATGCGCAGTGCACTGGAGTGACGCATAGGCTTCATTATAGTTGGCAGGCCCTCCGTGGTAACATCGCGTTAAGTTCAGACGATGCCCCAAGGATCGCTTCCGGCAAATGAAAAGCGTAAGGCTATTTTGGATGAACGGGCCGCTGGCAGGCCAGGATGTGTCCGTGGGGTCTGGTACGGCCGTCACGTTTGGCCGTGATGAATCCGCCAACATTCCCATAAGCTGGGACGCCCATATTTCGCGCAGGCACTTTCAAGTCGCCCAGGAAGGCGAGGAGTGCGTGCTAACGGACCTTCGCAGCAGCAACGGCACGATGCTCAATCAACAACGGGTTGAACGCGCCGTTCTCGCCGATGGAGACATTGTCAGCGCCGGATCGACACATCTGCGGGTGCGCGACGGAGAGAAGGTCACCCCATACGAGTACGTGATAGAAGTGCTGCGCAGCGGTGCGAGCCCGCTATTCGCGGTGATGGATGCGGCTCGCGATCCCCAGATCCTGCCGATGTTGCACAACAGCGGCGAACCCCATCAATCGTTGTTTGAAAAGGGTGAGCAATCGGCTGATGCGGCCCCCTACCTGGTGCAGTTCACCGGTCAGGATCCCTTGCTCGATTCCCTTGTCTATTCCGGCTGGGGGAAGGGGTGGGGCATATTCCTGAACTGCGGGCAGCCGCTGGCCGAGGTGCTCCGGCAGTTGCGGCGTTGGCTGAATTCCCGATATTACGATCCACGAATCTGTAGTACGTGGCTGCCCAAGTTGACACCACAGGAGGCCGCGGAGTTTTACGGTGGCATCGAGTTGTTCAGCGTCGAGGGGGAGAAGCCCGGAGTCGTTATCCGGTACCGCCGGTCGCCACGCGGCGTGGATGTGCAGACTATAAAGCGTTGAGAAAACTCTCGCCCTTTGCGATCGCGGCACCGAAGTTCCCGGCGATGGTTTGGCCCATGTCGGCCAGCGTCGCGCGAGTCCCGAGGTTCACTGCGGCCGCCTTTGGTCCGAAGGCGAGCAGCGGGGTGTACTCGCGGCTGTGATCGGTGGATGGGGTAGTCGGATCGCAGCCATGATCGGCGGTGAAGATGGCGAGATCGCCATCGGTGAGCATCGCGCGGAACGTGGGCACCCACGCGTCCATTTCCTCCAGAGCCCGCGCGTAGCCTTCGACATCGTTGCGATGGCCGTAGAGCATGTCGAAATCAACCAGGTTCACAAAGATCAAACCGTGTTTGGTGTCCCGCAAGGCTTCCAGTGTTCTTGCCATGCCGTCGGCATTCGACTTTGTCTTGTCGAACTCGGTGATGCCGCGGCCGAGGAACACATCGAAGATCTTGCCTACGCTGTGGACTTTGACTTTGCGTTCGGCGAGTTTGTCGAGCAGCATTCCGGCGGGCGGCGGGACGGCGTAGTCATGGCGGTTGGTGGTGCGTTGAAACGCGCCCGGCTCGCCGAGGAAGGGCCTCGCAATCACCCGGCCTACCTCGAGCGGGCCGCGCAGCATCTCGCGAGCGGTTTCGCAGATTTTGTACTGCTCCCAGAGAGGGATGGTTTCCTCGTGCATGGCGATCTGAAAAACGCTGTCGGCCGATGTGTAGACAATAGGCGATCCGGTACGCAAGTGCTCTTCGCCGAGGTCCTTGATGATTTCAGTGCCGGAGGCAGCATAGTTGCCGATGGTGGAGCGGCCGATGCGGTCCTCAAAGGCGCTCAGAAACTCGCGTGGGAAGCCCTTGGGGAAGAGCGGAAATGGCCTGTCGAGATGGATGCCGGCCATCTCCCAATGGCCCGTGGTAGTGTCTTTGCCCGGAGACGCGAGCGCGCATTTTCCGTAGGACCCTTCGGGCTGAGCCACCGCAGCCAGTCCTTCGAGCGGGCGAATGTTCGCCAGGCCAAGCCGGGACAGATTCGGCAGAGTGAGGCGGCGCTGGCGCGCGATATTGCCGAGGGTATCGCTGCCGGCATCGCCATAGTCCGCGGCATCCGGCATTTCGCCGATCCCAACGCTATCGAGCACAATCCAGATGATCCGGTGGAAGGGCATGCATTCAGGGTAACGCCCTTAGGGACCACGACGTCCAGCGGGCTGTGTGTAGATAACGAACGGTGCGCGGCCCTCGACGCGAATGACGCTTCCCGCGGCTAAGTCGAGTGGTCTGCGCAGTTCGTAGGCGAATCCCCACTTGGCCTTGTAATCCTTCAGCCAGACGAGCGGCTCCACCAATCCGTCGGGCTGCTCGACAATCACGCGGGCGTACGAAAGGTCGGCCTTGGGACGTGGCGCCACCGCAACCAGCCTTGCCGCGGACTTGAGCGTAAGCGAGCCGTTCACGGTGAGGGCGCTGCCCTTCGGTTTCACCATAGGCGGCGGATCGGGCAGCGGCCTTTCAGGATAGTACTTGGGATCGCCTTCGGGAGCACCGCCTTCCACCCAATCGGCGATGGTGGAGATCTCTTCCTGGCTGAGTCCCATGTCGTGGGCGAATTCGCCGAAACCCTTGACTGCGCCCCACGGAGGCATGCGCCGCTCATGAACCTCTTCCTTGATCGCCTTGGCCCAGGGCCGTGCCTCTTCGTACTTCACCAGCGACATCGGCGCCTTGCCGCCCTCTTTGTGACAGCCGAGACAGCGGGCAAGAAAAAGCCGCGAGATCTCGCGGCTGAAAGTGATTTTGGTGGTGATCGGGTCGTGCGCCCAGACGGGCAGGCACGACCCGGCAAGCAGTAGCACTGCGAAACGCATAGCGCTTTACTCCGCGCCGGTGGTGCTGGCTTTCTTCTGCGCGGGCCGGAACAGGTCAACCGGATTCATCCTGGCGTCAAAGGAGACGTCCATCCATCCAATCATCATTTCTTCCCAGCTTTGATCGCCCCAACGGACTTCCTTTGTCGGGTCCGGGTTAGCCTTGTTGTTCTGCGAGTTGTCGAAGTGCGCGGTGCATTCGACAACGGTTCCCTTGGGCATGGCTTTGGCCTGCTCCAGGTTGTAGAAGAGCTGCCAATTGAAATCGTAGCGAGGGACGTTGAGGAGCGTTTCCTTTTCACCCGTGGGATAGATGGCGCGGTATTCGAAGCTCTTGCCGCGGAGGTGCATGTGCGGCATCATGCCGATCAAGCGGGCATCGGACTGGAACTGGAACTTGGAATCGACGCGGTGGTTGTCAGCCCCGGGAGGAATAGCGAACTTGTTGTTGGTGGCGGGAATCGTCATCACGCGGTGCGTTGGCGTCTGACGAGCGAAGACGATACCGATCTTCGTCTTGTCGACAGCGGATTTGCCATTCGCCGTATAGTGCATCTGGAAGACGACATCGGTGCCGGCCTTCACGAGTTTGGCGGTACCCGGTTCATAGATGGAAGGCTGGAGGCCCGGCGCGTAGCCCACCAGAAGTTCGGTACCGGGGCCGCCGGCTTCCGATGCAGCTTCGTTGTTGCCGCGGGCGCTTTCGTTGTTGCCTCGGGCGCTACGTTCACCGCGCTTGGGGACAAACGCAACGCCGGGTTGGGCGTCACGCATCCACTTGGAACTTGGATCCCGCAGGAATGCGATCACGTGATGCACGACGCTGCGATCTCCGGGGCGGACCTCAGCGGCTTGCACCCATGTGTCCTCTTTCAAGTTGAGTGGCAGGACGATGTAGGTGTATTCGATGGTGCCCTCTGCGGGAACGGTATAGGCAGTGGGCATCTCGACGATGAGATCGGGCTTGCCGATGTTCCATCCATCGAGGAAGGCGACAGGCTTGGGGGCATCCTTTGCGTTGCCTTCCGGAGCACCGGCGTCTGACCATTGGACGATGGTTTGGATCTCTTCGGCCTTGAGGACACGGGCGTTGTGGAATTTGCCGTAAGCGGGGTCAGCAAACCATGGCGGCATGCGCTTGGCGAGCACGGTCTCTTTGATCGCCTTTGCCCATGGCCTCACCTGCTGGTAAGTGAGGAACGACATTGGCGCCGCTTCCCCTGGCCGGTGGCACTGCTGACAGTTCTTCTGCAGCACAGGAAGGACGTCCTTGTGGAAGGTGACCGGAGCGGCGTTCAACACCGCTCCGCAAGAAAACGCCAACGCAACGAATGCGGCATGGTTCGTGGCAGGTTTCATGGCAACCTCTAATCGTCGGATTTCTTTTGTTTCGACCGGTACAAGTCCATGGGGTTCATATTCACGTCAATGGCGACGTCAAAAAAGCCCATCATCATTTCTTCCCAACTCTGTTCGCCCCACGTGACGTCCTTCTTGGGATCGGGGTTGAACCTATTGTTGGCGGAGTTGTCGAACACGCCGGTCACCTCCAGCTTGGTCCCTTTGGGGATGCGTTTGGGCTGGGAGAACTCGTACCAAAGCTGCCAGTCGAAGCGGTAGGCAGGTACCTTGAGCAGGACTTCGGTCTCGCCGGTGGGATAGGTGGCGCGATACTCGAAGGCTTTGCCGCGGAGGTGCATGTGGGGCAGGAGCGACACGAGGTCTGCATCTTCCTGCAACACCATGCTAGCGCTGACGGCATGGCTTTCCGCGCCGGCGGGAATCTTGAAGCGGTTGGTGGTGACTGCGGAGGTCAACACGCGCTGCTTCACCGGTTCCTTTGCAAACACCAAACCGATGGAACTCTTGTCGGAACCCGCCGTGCCGGTTGCCGTGTAGTGCATCTGCAGAACCAGGTCGGAGCCGGCCTTGAGGAGTTTCGCCTTGCCGGGTTGAAGCATCTCCGGGGGCGAACCGGGGGCAAAGCCTACCAGGAATTCCTGCTGGCCCAATCCGCCACTATCACCATCGGACTGACGCCGCTGCTGGCCGGGATTCTGCTTCGCACGCTCGGAGGCTTCGCGGGCCGCTTTTTCCATCTGCGGGCGGGGGGCGAAGGGAACGCCAGGCTTCATGCCTTCCAGCCACTTGGAGCCGGGCTCGCGGACGAACGCGATGATGTGGTGGACGATTTTTCGATTGCCGGGCCGCGCCTCGGCCATCTGGACCCACTTGTCCTGGGTGAGACCTGTTGGGATGATCACATACTGATAGTCCACCGTTCCGGACGAGGGGACGTCGAAAGCCTGGGGCATCTCGAACACCATGTCGGGCTTGCCGATGGCCCAGCCCTCAGTGAACGTCAGGGGCTTGGGAGCATCCTTGGCTTTGCCTTCCGGCGCGCCGGCGTCGGCCCAATTGAGGAGGGTGTCGATCTCCGCCTGCGACATGCGGCGGTCATTCGACCACTTGCCATGGGCCGGATCGGCGAACCAGGGCGGCATCGTCCTGGCGGCGACTGCAGCCTTAATAGCCTTAGCCCACGGGCGGGTCTGTTGGTAGGTGAGGAACGCCATGGGGGCAGCTTCGCCCGGTCTGTGGCATCCCTGACAGTTCTTTTGAAGGACAGGCAGGACATCTTTGTGGAATGTGACGTTCTTGGACGGGGTTGCCGCCGAAGCTGCCATCACGATTCCAGCCATCCCAAAGCCAATGGCTAAAGTGGAACGCATGCGAGAACTCCCAGGTTCAGGTGTAGTTTTACAGACACAACCCGTCCATAGCACGCGAGGGTAGACCCCGCTCCAGCAGGTTGCACCTGACTTCTACTATACGGCAATAAACACTGGTCAGTTCTTGAAAAATGGAAAGTAGGCGAACTTTTTTCAGAGAAGGTGTCGCGACTGCTGGTACAAGGCGCCGGAGTGACATTGGTGCGGCTCCTTGGGATTGCGGGAGAGACCCCAGCTTGTGAGATATTCGGTTGTCAAGGATCGGCGGGGTCGTTGCCCTTCGCAGGGGCGCCCCTGGCTGGACTGAAAGGCCAGCCGCGGCCAGGATTGGCCGCCCCACAGGACGGCTAGGGGTCTTGACTTTCAAGAGTTGATGTAAACAAGTCAAGTTTCAGGCCACCAGCTTTGCCTCCCGGATTTGCAGGTCGATTTCTTTCTCGATTTTGTCGAAGGCGCTCTGCAACCCAGATGAAGCGGGTGGGGCGT
>JACQZR010000131.1 GCA_016213775.1 Acidobacteriota bacterium | reverse complement strand
CGGCCCTCCCCACCTGCAGCGGTTGCACGACACCGCTGTGCTTCCGACGGAAATCGAAATACGCGCGCACCACCGGATAGGGAGGCGGCGCGGGTTCCTCGCCGCGGTCAATCAACGTGCCCGTCGGAATCAGCGCGGCTACTTGTGGCAGCGCGCCCATGTGGTCGTCATGATAGTGAGTGACCACCGCGTAATCGAGCGACGCCGGCGTCCGCCGACTGAACTGGCGTATGTAGTGCGCGATCCACTCCGGAGTCGATCGCGAACTGTCGGGGCGCTTTGGGCCAATCTCCAGCCCCTTGCGTTCGGGCACCAAACCGGCGTCCAGCAGCATCGTCGTTCCATCGGGAAAGACGAAAAACGCAGCATTCCCCCGCCCCGTCTGAATCTGATGAATATCCAGAATGCCCGGCGACCACGGAGCAAGCGGCGCTCCGGTCCCCTGGGCGAGAGCCGGGCTTACAACGATGAACCAGATCCAGAGAATGCGCGGCAAGGCGTCAGAATATCAAGCGGATGGAGAACTGAGCGCGGCGCGCGTTGGTTCCATCGGGAAAGCCGCCGGAGGCGTTGCCCACACCCAGTCCCGCAACAGGGCGTATCACGCCCGCCGTGGCCTGGAATGCCTGCGTGTTCACGCCAGTATTCGAGACACGATTGAACGTGTTGAACACTTCAAAGTTCAGTTGCACCTGAAATCGTTCCTTGTAGCTGAACCCTTTCGTCAAACGCGTATCCACGCGTTGCGTGGAGTCCACGGGGATGCTCTGGCGCGACAGGAACGGCACCTGCGTGCTGCCGCCAAACCCGTTCAACGTATTGGTGAACGCCTGGCCCTGATACTGCGATCCGGAGACAAGCATCGTTGGTGTGACATACGGCGCGGAGGCGAATGTACCGAGTACCGCCAATTGCCAGCCATTCACCAAATGATGAGCCAACACGCTGCTGAACTGTTTCTTGGGAGGGTTGACGATCGCCGTCACCACCGCGCGGTGGCGTTGGTCGAGCACGGAAGTTCCTTTCTCCGCGCTGTAGTCCCCGTTGAACCTCGTGGCTGGTCCATCGGTGAAGAAGACGTTGTTTCCCGCGCCGCCTTGCGAAAGGTCGCGCGCATGCGACCACGTGTAGGCGAAGGTGCCTTCTGCCCATTTGGATGCACGACGGCGGAACTGCACGGCGAGTCCGTCGTACCACAGCCGCCCGCCGTTGTCAGCATAAACCACGCGGGCATAACGCGGGTCGACACGATTCGCCGTCAGGTACGTGGCAGTGGTGTATGTGCCTGTCTGATTTCCGGCGGAGTCGAGAATGCGATAAGTGAACGTTCCCGATGCAGGCCCGATGTTCAGATCACGGCGGGTCATGTTCTTGAGCGCGCGATTAAACAAGTACGACACCGTGATTCCCATGTTGCTGGTGATCTCGCGTTCGATACTGAGGTCGCCCTGTTGCGTGTACGGCGTCGCAAGATTGGGATCGGCGAAGCTGAGGGTCACCGTGCCGGGCGGCGGATTGCGGTCGAGATTCGCCAGCCGGACGGGGAACACCGGCCCCACCGCGGCGTCGGCCGGATTGCTTCCCTGCAACGTCAACGACCGCTGCACCACACCGTTTAACTGATGCAGCCGCGCTATCGTCGCGGATGGGAAACGTGCGTAAAAGATGCCGTAGCCGGCGCGAAACACCGTCTTCGCACCCAGGCTCCAGGCAAGTCCAACCCGCGGACCGAAGTTCTTGCCTGGTTCGTTGATCCGCCCGGTGAGTGGGTAATCCGGATTCGAACGGGTGGGCTGTGCGAACTGCGCGAATTCATACCGCAGCCCATAATTCAGAGTCACGCTGTTGGTGAGGCGCCACGAATCTTGCGCGTAGAAATTGTAGTCGCGGATGAACACACGGGTGAGAAAAGGCCCGAACGCCTGGCTGTAGGCCTGCCACCGTTTGCCACCGTCGAGGTTCGTCAAGTCCTGCGCGAACGCGGTGATCGTGCCGTAGGTATACGAGCCAACGCCGTTAAAAAGCGCGTCTTCCACGTCGCGCGTGTGCGCGATATCGAGTCCGACTTTGAACTGATGACGCCCGCGCGTCATCGACAGATTGTCAGCGAACTGAAACCGGTCTTCCGTGGGCTGCACGCGCGGCAGATAATTGGGGACGCCGAGATTCGCCTGTCCCTGAACCGTCACTGCCGACCGCACGCCCGGAGGCGCCAGCGTGTAGTTGACATCATCGAACAGCCGGTCTTTGAACCATCCAAAGCGAAACTCGTTCACTGTGGTTGAGGAGAGCACGCCCGTGTGCGCCAGACGCGCCCAACGTGTCTTCACCGTGGAGAGCCCGTTGTTCCCGATCGCGCCCGCATTGGTCAGCGTCGCTGCTGACTGGATGCCATTCGGCGATTGCCAGTTCAGGATGTTGAAGCTCGCGCTCACGGTCTGCCGCTCGCTGGGGTGCCAATCCAGTTTGAGAAACCCGAGGTTCTGCGACACCGTGCGGTCCACTGTCCCAAAGAACCGTTTGAAGTAATCCACCGCCGCGCTGCACTGTGCAGGTGTGGCGGGCGCGGCGCAATTACCGATGAAAGTGCCCGCTGCATTGAAGAACTGCGGATTGAGAATCGAACTGACAAGAGGAAAATCGCGCCGTGTGATTTCGAAATTGCCAAAGTAAAACAGCTTGTCCTTCTTGAGAGCGCCGCCGAGGCTGCCGCCGGCCTGGTGCCGCGATTCGGGCGGGTTGATCGCCGCGTAGCGATCCCGCGCATTGAAGTCCTGATTGCGGAAGAACCAGTACGCCGTGCCGTGGATGCTGTTGGTCCCGCTCTTGGTCACCGTGTTGATCACGCCTCCAGTGGCACGCCCGAACTCCGCGCTATAGCCTGAGGTGAGCACTTGAAACTCTTGCACCGAGTCCTGACTGATGTTGGAGCTGATTCGCGTGCGTCCGCCGTTTTCGTTGTAGAACTGCTGGGTGGTGTCGTTGCCATCCTGCAGGAACGCGTTGCCGGATGGCATCCCGCGAAACGATACCGCGCCAAATGTGCCGTCGGAGGTCACGCCGGGGCTCAACAACACAAAGCTGTCCACACGCCGGCCGTTGATCGGCAGATTGAGAATCTGCGAGCTGTTCACCACCTGCGACACGCCGCTCTTTGACTGCTCTACAATCGGCGTCACGTCGGCCACTGTCACCGTCTGTGACTGCTGGGCGACGCTCAACGCAACATTCAGGACCACGTTCTGGCCCACCTGGAGTGCAAGGTTCTTGGCCTCGTACACGGCGAAGCCTTCCTTTTCTACATGCACTTCATAGCCGGGGCCAGGTTGAAGCGAAGGAGCTAGAAAGTACCCTGATTCGTTGGTTGTGAGACGCCGGGTAACGCCGGTGTTGGAATTGGTTACCGTAACCTTGGCGGCCGGAACGGGAGCCTGTGAGCTATCCAGGACTGTGCCGCTCACTGCCGCGAGTCCAGCCAGGGATTGCGCGCCGGCGGGAAGCGTCAAGAGCGCGAAAAGAAGTGTTGCGAGACAGATGCGCTTAATCATGGGGATGCTGACAGTCTAGCAACAAATGGTGAATATCCAATTACGGCGACCTACAGGGGGCGGAACTCGGCGCCGAACTCCTGCTGCGCACGGGGAACGCGCTTATCCATATTCTCCGCACCGCGATAGACCTGTGCGCCCTTATGCCCCCGCTCGTAGTTTGCCTGCCATGCTTTCAGCCGCCGAACGCGTTCCTCCCCCATCGGATGCGACCGCAGATAGTCCGTCAACGCGCTCGGTGGCAGACGTGTCAACTGTTCCAGCTTGCTGCCCGGCTGAGCCTGCCCGGCCGGAACGAACGCCCGCATAAACAGATCGGTGATTCCGTTCGGATCGTATCCCGCCGCCGTTGCCATACGCAGCCCGGCGGTGTCCGATTCCAGTTCCTGATATTGCGCGTAGTGGATGGACGTGAGGATGTGCATGATTGCGGGGATGACACTGAAATCCTCCAGCCCGATCTTGCGAAGGCGCATCTCATATTGAAAGCGCTCGATGCAGTGGCGGGCGTCGACGTGCGCGATCTCGTGTCCCAGCACCGCGGCCAGTTCCGCTTCGCTCCTCATACGCTGCAGCAGACCCTCATAAATAATGATGTGTCCGCCCGGCAGTGCGAACGCATTCTCCACCGGGTCTGCGATCACATGAAACGTGTACGGGATGTCCTTTCGCGAAGCGTAGCCGGCGACGCGTTTGCCAACGGCTTCCACATAAGGCTGCCACGCGGAAGACGAGCTGTTGATTTGCGGCATGCGCGCGGCAAGCTTGTTGCCGAGGTCGACTTCATCCTTCACGGACACTCGGCTCAACTGGAGCCCCAACTGATCGGCGTCACGGAAGAAGTCCGCCCACAGCTCGGCGGCGGACGTAAGGCTCACATCGCGCTCCGGATTGCCTACCGCGGTGAGCAAAGCGCCTGCTCCCAGAAGCGCAGCGCAAGCGGCAGCCGAGATCTTGAGACTAATCATACTTCTCCCGCCTTTCCGCTCTGATCGCCAAGCCGCTTCTCAAATCGCATGTACAGGGATGACGCCGCCAGCAACACAAGCCCCATCACGATGAATGCCAGTATTCTGCTGAGCGTGTCGAGGTTGCGCAGATCGTAGAAGAACAGTTTACCGGTGCAAAGCGCGAACAGAGCAAGACCGCTCAGGCGAAGAATTTGTTCGCGCTGCGCGAAGCCGGCCACCAGCAGGGCGACGGCTTCCGCGCCCCAGGCGATGGTCAACACGCGGCCCGAGACTTCGTAGAACAAGAGGATGCCGAGCAGCGCGCTGCCGGCCACCGCGTATGCCATGCGCGACCGTTTCCATTCCCGCGGCAACCGGAACTGGCCGGCGAAGAACGCAGTGATCACCACGATACCCGTGGCCACTCGCGCCGGGGACGCCAATAGTAGCTCCGGAGAATCGAAGTTAGTTGCCCATGCTCGCAGAAACACCAAAGCAGCCAATCCGTAGGCTTGGATCAGTTGATCGCGATCGGCGCGGCGCAACGCTGCTTCCAACAGCACCAGCATCATCGCAGCCCATCCGATAACGGCGAGAGTGCGTCCGAATTCGAACCGCACCAGAGCCGAGGCCACCAGTACTCCGCCCCAGGAATAGACGTGATGCGCCCAAATATCCAAGGCGTCCTCGCGGGCTTCAGTGCGCCGCCAGAAATGCCACGCCATCACGATCAGCGGAACGACGGTGAGCACGCGATGCGACACGGGGCCAGCGGTGGAAAGGATGGGGAAATTAGCGGTCACCAGCCAGCCCATCGCGAAGAGGCCGAAGACGTACGCCAGCCGTCGCAGCCAGGGCCATTCCCATGCGAAGCCGCATTCCAGTTTGGCCAGCGCGATCAGGCCCCACACCGGAGCCACCACCGCCGCGGGCGCCACCTGCCACACGGCCAATCCCAGAAGCAAGGCGCCGCACGCCGTTGCCCCGTCACGCTGCCTGCCGTGCATTCTCCATGCTGCGCAGTAGTACAGTAGTGCCGAAACCGCGCCGGTTGCAGCAAATTCGTTCGCGTTCTCAGCCGATGCGCCGAGGATAGTCAATGCGCCCGTCAGTAGCGCGAACAGCCCAAGGCCAATTGACTGGTAAAGGAACTCGCGATGGCCCCACCGTCTGTGCACCTCAAAAAGCACTACCGCCAGAGCGGTAAACGCAACGTTCATCCAAGGCTGTTTCACCCAGTCGCCAATGGCCGCCACCAGCAACACCATCGCGGCCCACGTGAACACCGGCAGCGATTTCGTCAACCAGCGGTTTGCGTAGTATTGGCCGGCGAGTGCGAACGACAGCCAACGCCACTCGCCCGACTCCCGTCCTGCCATCACAAAAGGCGCAAACCCCATCACCGCCGCACCAACATTGCGGAAAAACGGATCGCCCAGGCGCAGCCCCAACAGCACCAGTAGTTGCCCTTCCAGCATCAGTGCAATCACGGAACGTGTCGCCGGGAAGCGGCGCAGGATCGAGCCCGCCACTAGCACGGCCGCCAGTGACAACGCGATGCGGTGACCTCGCATCAGGATCGACTGGGCGCTCCATTTCGCCTCCGGCATTGCCGCCGGCTCCCAACGGAAGCGCAGTGCCGTGCTAATGGCGAATGCAATTCCCGCCGTCGCCAGGAAATTCGCGGAATCAATCCGCGAGGATGGCGGCAGCGTCAACATTGCCGTTGCCAGGAACAACATGGCGTTCAACGGAAAAATGCTCATCGCGCGCAGGGACCGTTGCACCGCCCCTCGCAGTTTCAAAAGATCGTGCATCTCAAACGCCAGCCAGTACGCGTAAAGCGTGCCGGCCCCAAGAGCCGAGCTGATCAGCGCGTCTCCAAACCGCGCGGCGAACGTCAGGTAAGTGAGCAACATTGCCGCGATAGGCGCGTTTTACCAGCCGAAACGCCTGCTCAACGTCAGCAGCGAAATCGCCATTGGCACCGATGCGCCGAGACTCACCGCGGAGGCCGGCGTCAGTTGGAGCGACAGATATGCACTGGCATAGGCAAGCAGAGTCGCGCTCTGCGATCGGTATCTGAGCGAGTGGGCGATCATGCCGCACGCCACCACCAACATCACCGCCAGCCCCACAACAGGCGATTCGATTACCCGCGCGGCTGGAACGCCATGCGCCGCGTAGGCGGTGAAGTACAGCGACGCCCAACCAGCCGCCATCAGACCACGGCCCAGCCGCGCATAGATCTCCTTGGGTTCCACCCACGCGCCGCCTCCGAGCATCGTCAAACTCGCCAGCACTCCGATCAGGACTTTGCCGGCCGGCCCGAACTGCGTGATTGCATAACCAAGGAATAGCGACACGCCGACCACGACAACCAGCACACCCAGGGCGTTCAGCCAACTGGTGCCGATCATCGCCTCCCAGTCCCGGCCTTTAAACTGATCCATCCAACGCGGGCCAACTGGTTCCGGCGAGGGGAATCGGATTGGAGGGGCCGTAAATACGGGCGGCTCCACAGCGGCGGCAACGGGTTCTTCTGCCACGGTCGGCTCTGCCGGCGCTTCCTGCACAGGCGGAGCCACAACCGGTACCGGAACAGCGCGATTGGGGGGCACGGGTGCGGAAGCGGTTCCCGAGTCCACTTCCAACCGGTGAATCCGCCGGATCAGTTGCGCGATCAACTCGTCACTGCGGTCCTGGCTTCGAACCGCCTCCGCCATCTCCTCCAGACGCCGCCGCAACTCCCGCTGCCGTGACACACTCCAGCGCCACAACACGACCAGACCCAATATCGCCACCCATTCCATAAAATATTCAACCTTGGAGCATCACCTTGAGGACGCCCTTTTCCGCCGCGCGCGCAAATGCCTTCGCGGCCTCCCGCAGTTCCAACCGGTCCTCCACCAGCGGAGCCAGAATCAGCCGCTTGGCCGTCAACAGCTTCAACGCCGGCTCAAAGCGTCCACATCGCGAACCCACGAGCGTGAGCTCGTGCACTATGACAGGCGCGGTGTCGATACTCACTTTGTCATGCACAGTGGACTTCATGATTAATGTGCCGCGCGGCTCCGTCATGGCCACCGCCCGTTCCAACCCCGCCGGCGATCCTGTTGCTTCCACCACGTATGGAAATGCCGCCACAGGAAAGTTCCTTTCACTGCAAATCTCACTTTCCACACCCAACGGTTCCAGGAGACGCATCTTCCTTGTATGCCGACCGAACAGCCGCACGCGCGCCCCGTGCAATTGGAGCACCTGCGCGGCCAGCAACCCCAGCTTCCCATCCCCCAGCACGGCCACCTCCGCACCCGGCGGAATCTTTATCTGGTCCAGAATTTCGCACGCGGCCGCCAGCGGTTCCGTGAACACGGCAATTTCCTCATCCACTCCGGCAGGGATTCGCCGCAGATTGCACTCCGGCAGTGTGAGGTACTCCGCAAACGCGCCCGGATGGCGAACAATCCCCAGCACCGTGCGATTGGGACAATGACGGCCCAAACCACGCGTACACCAGGCGCAGTGGCGGCACGCGAGGTTGATTTCGCCACACACCGCGGCTCCACGCCACTGCAGATCGTCGCAATCCTCCACCACGCCGGTGAATTCGTGTCCGGGCGTTCCCGCAAAACCGTAATACCCGCGTTGCAACTGCAGATCGGTACTGCAAATGCCTGCATGCTTCATGCGGATGAGCGCGTAGCCGGGCTGACGTTCCGGCACTGCGCACTCTTGCACGCGAACCTGCCCCGCCTCAAGCTGTACCGCTATCATTTCGCGGCCTTACGCTTACGGCTCCAACACCACCAGTTCCGTTTCTCGGCTGGAAGCCGCGGATCGCGCGCTTGCGCTACGGCGCAATGGAACACGTCCAGCACGCACGGGTCTTGCCGCACGCCGGTGATCTGACACAAGCGGTGATATAGCTCTTGCGGATCTTCCTCCGCCAGTTGCTCCACAGACCGCACTTGCAGCAGCCGGAAGTCCTCCAGCATTGCCGGCCCCACTCCCGCAAGATCGCCGAGTTCTCGCTCAACTGTTCGTGCAATTGCCCTCATGCGCATGAGCCTAGCAGATACGCGCATCTGCTACAATTCCCGGTTTCATGCCTGACTATTCCATAGGCGTCGATCTCGGCGGTACGAATCTCAAGGCAGCGGCCATCTCCGCGGATGGCGCCATGCTCGAGCGTTTGAACGCAAACACGGAACTGACGCAAGGACCCGAACGCGTGGTGGACGACATCGTGCGTGCGATCGAAAGCCTGCGCGGCCGGTGTTCCGGACGCCGGCTTGCAGGTGTCGGCATCGGAGTCCCCGGCTTCATTCGCATGAGCGAAGGCATCATCGTCGGTTCCAACAACCTGCCTCCGCTCGACGGCTATCCCATTCGCGACGCCGTTGAGAAACGCCTCGGCACACCGGTGATGCTGGAGAACGATGCCAATGCCGCGGCACTCGGTGAGAAATGGATGGGCGCGGGACGTAACGTGGATGACCTGGTTCTGCTGACGCTCGGCACCGGCATCGGCGGAGGCATCATTTCGCGAGGTCGCGTGCTGCACGGACACGTTGGAATGGCAGGCGAGTTGGGGCACGTCTCTGTGGTTCCCAACGGCAATCCTTGCGGTTGCGGAAACCGCGGCTGTCTGGAGAAACACGCTTCCGCAACCGCTATCGAAAGCATGGCGAATCTGCTCGCACTCGGCAGTCAACTCTCTGCCAAGGACGTATATGACCTGGCGGTGAAGGGCGATGAACGGGCGCGATTGATCTTTGTGACGATGGGTCAGGCGCTCGGCGCCGCCCTCGCCATGCTGATCAACATCTTTAACTTCCCGCTCTATCTCATGAGTGGCGGCGTGCTCGCCGCCTGGGACTATTTCTACCCTGCGCTGGAAGCCGAAGTACGTTGGCGCAGCTTCACCTATCGCAACGCCGAGACGCGCATCGACAAGGCGATCCTCGGCAACGACGCGGGCATTTACGGCGCCGCCTATCTCCCGCTGCAGGCGCTCCGTTCGGCTACTGAGTAGCCCCGGGCAAGAACCGCCACGGGGTCGTCTTGTGTTATGCTGAGCCTCTGCATCGGGACATGCCGCACAAAACCGCCCTGCCGAAGATCTGTATCGCACTCGGATTGCCTACCGTCGATCAACTGATGACCCACGCCAGGCAGGAAGCCGATTCCGGGGAAACTTTCCTCGAATTCCGCCTCGATTATCTCTCCCAACCAATTCAGGGCGCTCAAGTTATTAAGGACTTTCTCGAACGCTACCCGCAGGTGACTGTTCTCGCCACCTGCCGCCGGCATCAGAATCACGGCCACTTCAACGGCAGCATCGAGGAGCAGATCGGGATATTGGACGCGGCTATCAAGGGCGGTGCGCGCGCCGTCGATGTCGAGATCGAAAGCGCCGAAAACATCCAGCCCCGCCTCGAGGGCCTTCGCAGCCGCTCGTGGCTCGTAGTGAGTTATCACAACTTCGGCGGGACGCCCTCTCTCGACGCCGTTGCAAGGCGCATGCTGAAGATCCCCGCCGACGCCTACAAAATCGTCAGTACGGCGCGCAAACCAACCGACAATCACCGCGTGCTCAGCCTGGCCAAGTCGCAGCCGCGGATGCCGCTGGTGTTGCTTGCCATGGGCGAAACGGGATTCCCAACCCGTGTGCTCTCCACCGCAATGGGTGGACTCTTCACCTATGCCGCGCCCAACGGACAATCCGGCACCGCCGCCGGCCAGGTCTCCGCCCGCATGCTCCGCAACGTCTTCCGCGTGGAGAAGTTCACAAAGGCCGCCAGGATCTACGGAGTGATTGCCGATCCAGTCCGGCATTCCATCTCGCCCGCTGTTCACAACCGCGCTTTTCAGTTCCGCCGGCTCGACAGTATCTATCTCCCGTTCCTTGTCCATCCGGCGCAGTTGAAGGATTTCTTCCTGTTCGCTGAGAAAATGCCCATTTCCGGATTCAGTGTAACTATTCCTCATAAACAGAAGATCATCCGCTATCTCGATATCGTCGACCCGCAGGCACGCCGCATCGGGGCCGTGAATACGGTGTTCAAGAAAGGCGGAAAATGGCGCGGCACTAATACAGACGTGCAAGGTATCGTCGGCCCACTGTCCAAACGAATTCGCCTCAGCAAGGCGTCCGTTCTTGTTGTCGGGACCGGTGGGGCCGCCCGTGGCGCCGCGTTCGCTCTTACCGACGCCGGCGCCAAGGTTGCCATCGTCGGGCGCAACGCCGACCGCGTCCGCGCTCTCGCCAAGGTGTGCGACGCGGAACCTTTGCTCAGGGAACAACTCGACTCCCGCTACTTCGACGCCTTGATTCACGCCACTCCTCTGGGAATGCATCCACACGAAGATGGCTGCTTCTTCCCCGGTCGCATTCCCGCGGAAATCGTGTTCGACATGGTCTACAATCCCCTGGAGACCAAACTCCTCAAGCACGCCTGCGAACAGAAGAAAGAATGCGTGGACGGTCTGTCGATGTTCCTCGAACAAGCCGCTTTGCAGTTCGAGACCTGGACCGGGGAAACCGCACCGCGCTCGGCCATGGAGAAGGCCGCCCGCGAAGCTCTCGGCTTCTGACAGTGGCGGGTGCCACCTTCCGCCGTCGTGTGGGGCGGCCAATCCTGGCCGCGGCTGGGCTTTCCTGGCCAGCCCTTTTTGGCGGGTGGCACCCGCCACGCAGGATGCCATCCTGCCCCACATTCGAACAAATCTCGCAATTTAGTGGCCGGCGTCAACCGGAAACAGTTCCGCAAGTCCCCCCAACGTCGTTCGCCCAAATCGTTTCGCCAGGCGCAACAATCGCTGGAAGACCTGCGCGGTAAGAAACGCATCCCCCGGAGCGGTATGCCGGTCATGCGGCACGACGCCGAACAGAGCGCACAGCGCATCCAACGTGAAGCTGCGGATCTGTTCGCGCCCGGCAAACGCTCCATCCTTTTCCAGATGCAACGTCAGGTCCATCGTGTCGAGACTGCGGTTCAACAACCGGAAGCCGAAGTGCCGTTCATAGCCCGCATTGAACGTCTCCACATCATGCATAATGTGATGCCCCACGATGACGCCGTCCTTCACGTAGTCCAGAAACTGCTCCAGGGCTTCCGGCTCCGTCAGACCGCCGCTCGCCTCATCGCGCGTCACTCCATGGATGGTCACCGAGCTTGTGTTGTACGCCACCTGCAGCATTGATTCGTAGGCATCTTCGAGCACGATTTCCCCGCCCTGAACCGCCACCGCGCCAATGGTGATCAAACGGTCTTTGCGCGGATCGAGCCCGGTGGTCTCCGAATCGAGCACGACGAATCGTACCTCATCCACGGGCGCGGAATCCGTCCAGGTATTCTCGAAGAGACTGCGATAGCCATCGACAAACGCCGGCACGGTCATCGTGCCTCCAGCCAACGGCACCCATCCGTGAATTCCAGCAGTTGCAGAATGCAGCGGAAGCCGCTCTTGAGCACCTGACGGTCATGTCCGCTCAAGATCGCCGGCGGCAGTTCAGCGCCGTCCGACTCAGTGCGAATCCCCGCGCGCGCCTGGTGGTAGAGAACGATGCGTAGTGTATCGGCAGCCTCGCGAAATACCCCCTCGTGATCCGGAAGCATGGTTCGTGCCATCCCTAACCGCGCCAGGGATGTGCTGCCAGGCACGCACCCAGCGGCGATTCCGAACACGCGCGCGACATCCACAATCGGTTGCAGCGCTTTCTTCTCCAATTGAAACACCGCACTGTGCGCGCCAGTCCCTTCCACCACTAAATCGCGAAAGATGGTGAGCGGTGGCAGGCTCGACAGGCAGTCGTTGGCCATGACGCGCACAAAGCTGTCCTCCGCGCGGATCGCGTCCAGGACGTTGCGCTGCAACCCCGCCCACAACCCTTCGTTCCCCAGCGCGGGATCCAGGTCGAAGTAGGGCCGCGCGCTGCTGATGTTATGCAAAATGGGAGATTCTATCCAGTTCCGGAAGCGTGTCTGCCAGTCGCTCATCGCGGCCACTGGAATCGAATAGTCCTCGCCGCTCAGATAACAACCCGCCATTGCCGATTCGAGTTGTCGCCCCCAGACTCGAAACGGCTCCAGGCTCGCGCCATCCGCCACCAGCACCGCAACGCTGGGAGCAACTGAAGTGAGCAGTTCCTGACGTCCGGCTGCTCCCCAGAAACTCAAGCAGTAGTCTCCTTCCGGCGCCGGGTTCAACTCGACAATCCGGCGCAGGATCGCGGTATCGGCACTGCGCGCATAGCGCGCCAGCCAGTCGAGCGACGAAGGCGTCGTAAGCTGCTCGAACAGGAAGTTCCGCGAGACAAATTGCAGCCCACGCAAATCCTACAGCGTGTCGGTGCAGGCAATCTCTTTCAGAATCGACAGTGGATGGCTGCCGAACGCCGGCGCCACTTCATCAGGCGTAATCAGGCTATGCAACTCGCCGTTCTGCGTGCCATCGCGAGTGGCCACCAGGACCTCGGTTCCGCCTTCCACCATCGCCAGCACACACTGGCTCACCATGGCTTGCGGCGCGATCGTGTAAGGGGCGCGGATCATCACTTCGGTCACCGTGCGGTCCGGATCGTTCCCTGCCTCGCCGATCCATCGCAGTATCGCCGCACCCGTCACCACGCCAACCACACGGCGCTGTGCATCCACCACGGCCATTGCCTGCGACGAACCCGCGTTCAGCCGCCGCGCCGCCTCGCGAATCGTCGCGTCCACGTGACAGGTGGAAGGCTCGCGCCGCCGCGTCGATTCGTGGACAAACACCTCGTGCGCCTGCTTGCGCTGATCGTGCGTGTGATAGTCCGTGGTCACCGCCGCATGCGACTTCACATACCGGCTCACCACGGCGTACCGCTCCAGCAGCGGCTCAAAATCCGCCGACGGCAGCGCGTACACCACGACGTCGCTGTTCGTCTTCGCCGAATAGAGGTAGTTGGGATTCCCGAGAAAGCGGTCGATTCCGATCACATCTCCGGCCCCGCGAATATCTCGCAGCCGCTCCCCGCCGGCCGTGGTTTCCCACAAGGAAACGGTGCCCTGCTGGATCACATACAGAAACGGGTTGTGAGTAGCGCCCTGCCAAAAGATAAACTCGTCCGATTCGTGGAACTTCACCCGCCCGCGGGATACCAGCGCCATCAAGTCGGCGTCTTCAATAGCCTGAAACGGCGGATACTGCTTGAGAAAATCTGTCACACGGTGGGCAATGACGGAGGTCTGCAACCGGACTCCTCGGACTGAACACAAGTCAGTCGGATTCCGTCGGCGTGGACGGGATTGGGAATACGACATTATACTCGGGATCGATCACCTGCTCAGCACCACAGGCCGCTGTGCATACACCCTCTCCTGTAAATCGAGTCCGTCTTTGTGCAGTTGCTCGCGGACTTTCAACGCATCCCCCAACTCGAGGATAGGCTCTCGAGTCAGATCGTACCTGGGCCATTGCGCGAGCCCCGGCCCGTTCGGATTGCCGTTCTTGGCGAAGTTGATCCAGTACGCCATCATCGTCTCCGACAGCCGCTTGTCCACTGGCCCCCATTCACGCGATCCATCGGCATTGCCGAACACGTACGGGATCTCAGCCCCGTGATATGCCCCCAACCTCCTACCCCCAGGCCCAGGCGGCACCCGCGTGAAATAGTACATGTAGGTGGGCGCTTTTCCGTTCTTCACCTGCAGGCGTGCCCAGGAACGTATGTGCCAGCCGAAGCGGACGTCGCGCCAGTGGTCCAGCAGCGCCTTCCGTTTCTCCATCGGAGTCGTCGCCGGATAGGTCTTCACGTAAGCATCGTAGAGACGGCCGTAGCGTTGCTTGCCCTCCTGCTCATACTGATCCACAGCCTTTCGCCCAGTCAACAACGGATGGAACACGGTTGCTTCGTCGGCGTTGTAGCCCAAAAGCAGCGGTAAGTCGTTCTGCTTGCCGTCCTCGTAAATGACGCGAATGGTCTGCGGCAAGACATGTCCATCAACCACCAACCGGGTGGCGAAATTCTCTTTCATCAGGTCCGCCGCCGGTTTCGCCCGCAGTTGCTCCAGGGTTCCTAGCTTCGCGTTTTCCACCTCCTCTCGCGCACGCGCAGCCAAAAGCGCCAACTGTGCACCACTCTGCCCGATGCCGCGATGGATCAGACCCTTGGCAAGTGGCGATGCCGCGAGCGCGCTCACGCTCCACGAGCCGGCGGATTCACCAAACACAGTGACAAGATCCGGATCGCCGCCAAACGCGGCAATGTTCCGCTTCACCCACTGCAAAGCCGCAATCTGATCCTCGATGCCTTGATTGCCCGAGGCCTTGTTCTCCGATTCCAGCGTCAGTTGCGTGTGCGTCAGAAATCCAAAAATCCCCAGCCGGTAGTTTAACGTCACCACCACCACGCCCTTGCGCGCCAAGCGCTCTCCTTCGCTGGCTGGGGCCGAGCCGGAGCCCCGCGTGAGCGACCCGCCGTAGAGCCACACCATCACCGGCCGGCGCTCCCCCACCTTCGCGGAGGTCCAGATGTTGAGGTACAGACAGTCTTCGGACATCGGGCCCGGATTCGAGCGGTATGGCGATCCCTGGGGGTATGGCTCCTGCATGCACGAAGGCCCATACTGGCTCGTCTGGCGAATGCCCTTCCATGGTTCCGCCGGTTGTGGCGACCGCCATCGCAGCTTTCCCACCGGCGGCGCCGCATACGGAATACCCTTGTAGACCCGCACTCCCGACGCCAGCTCCGTTCCCGCAACTTCCCCATGCGTCGTCCGCACCGGGTTGGCTTGCAGTGCGAATACCAATAACAAAGCGAATCCGATCATGCTCGTTATCATAACCCTATACTGAAGAAGCTCAGTGCAAAATGCCCATGACCAGAAAGCAATTCCTCTCCACCACCGCGGTCACCGCCGCACCCGCCGTGCAGGTCACCTCCGCGCTAGTCACTTCCGCACAGGCCAAGCGGCCCAAGAACGTACTCTTCCTGCTTTCCGATCAGCATGCGCCACGCGCGATCAGTCTGCTCAACCATCCCTACGCGCGCACCCCCCACCTGGATGCGCTGGCTCGCGATGCCGTCTGCTTCTCCAGCGCCTACTGCACCAATCCTGTCTGCACGCCTTCGCGCGCGTCGCTGCTCACGGGGCTCTACACGCACAACCACCGCACCTGGAACAACCAGACCCCGTGGCCATTCGAAATCAAGACGATGGCCCATCATTTTTCTCGCGCCGGATACATCTCGGGTTTGATCGGCAAGATGCACTTTGTGGATGCGCAGACGCACGGCTTCGATTACCGCATCGATTTCAACGACTGGTTTCAATACCTCGGCCCCAAAGCGAAGCTCTACGCCGACGAGCTTTCACGCGCCAACTCCGGCAGTGGACTGCCGCAGATCGACGACCTGTGGCGCGACTTCGGCGATCCCTGGCTCGAGGCCCGAACCAAGGATGACCGCAAGAGTTTCGTGCACGTGGGCCGCGCCTCCAAGATCCCCGAGCGCGATCACATGGAGAACTTCGTTGCCCGCGAGACCATTCGATTCCTGAAGCGCTTTGGCAGGCAGCATCCGTTCTTCCTGATCAGTTCCTACCTCAAGCCGCATGATCCGTTCATGCCGGGAGAACGGTTCGCTCGTATGTATCCGCGCGAGTCGGTGCAGTTGCCGGACACGTGGGGGAAAGTCGCGCTCCAGCGCGTGCCCAAGGAGATTCGCTCGCGCATTCAAAACGACGGGCCAACTCCGGAACTTCGCGACCCTGAGCAGGCGCGCCAACGGGTCGCCATGTACTACGGCAACATCGCCCACCTGGACGACTGCATCGGTCAGGTGGTAAACGCCCTCAAGGCCGAAGGACTCGCCGATGACACGATCATTGTCTACTCCTCCGATCATGGCGAGATGTGCGGCGAGCACGGGCTCTGGGGCAAGTTCGTTTTCTACGACCCATCTGTTGGAGTGCCGCTGTTCGTCAAAGTACCTGGCATGACCAAGCCAGGAACCGCCTGCGGGGCGCATGTGAGCCAGACCTCCATCATGCCAACCCTGCTGGAACTCTGTGGCATCTCCACGCCCGCCGGACTCGATGGGCCGTCGTTGGTGCCGTTTCTTCGCGAGCCCGGCCGCACCTCTCAAGCGCCCGTCTTTGCTGAGTTCGCGCTCCAGAGCCGCAATGCAAAGTACATGATCCGCCGCGGGGATTGGAAGTACTGCCACTACACGAACGACATTCCAGAACTTTACAACCTCAAGGAAGATCCATCGGAGATGAACAACCTCGCTGGAGAAAGCAAGCTGAGCGACAAGGAGGCCGAGATGAAGCAGCGCCTCTTTGCGTGGCAGCCAACATTGGCGCAGGCCTAGACGTTCTAGGATATCAATATGGATTTCGTGATCGACGAAGTCTTCCTGCCGGCCACCTTTTCCGCGCCTCCGATGTCCGATGAGGAGTTCGCCGCCTTCTGCGCCCGGTATCCCGATTACCAGATCGAAATGACCGCCGAAGGGGACATCCTCGTCATGCCGCCCACCGCTCTCCCGATGTGGCTTGGGTGAACAAGGATGCGGCCCGGTCCGCACGCAACATCGAGCACCACTGGCATCTCTGCCCTCCGTTCATCATTGAGGTGCGCCCACAATCGGACCGCTTAGTCCGGGTTCGACTGAAGATGGAAGAAGGGATCGAGAACGGCACTCAGTTCGGTTGGCTGCTGGATCCCGGCCAGGCCACCTCCCCGAGATACGCATCGACGCCCTCAGCGTCGAAGGCGAAGGCCCTGTCAGCGGTTTCCGTCTCGAACTAAGTGCGGTTTGGGATCCGCTGGATTAGTCCCCGCTTTGCGCCAATGAAGTGCGATATCCTTCCACAGTGAAGGTACTGATCTTCCTGGCATGTGCATTGGCGCCCGGCGAATGGACGCGTTTTCGTGGACCTGATGGCGGCGGCATCGCTGACGGCGCAGCCCTGCCGCGCGAGATTGGCGCGGACAAGAACGTTGTCTGGAAGGCCGCTATCCCCGCCGGCAAGTCCTCTCCCATTGTCACAGCGGACCGTATCTTCCTTACTGGCCATGAAGCCGGCAAGCTGATCACCTTCGCGCTTGATCGCAAGAGCGGCAAAGTGCTGTGGCGCGTCGAAGCCCCCGGTCACCGCGACGAGAAGCGCAACAAGCTGAACGACCCTGCATCCCCAAGCGCTGTCAGCGATGGCCGCAACGTCTACGTATTCTTTGCAGGCTTCGGCCTTGTCTCCTACACACCCGATGGAAAAGAGCGCTGGCGCCTTCCCCTCGGCCCGTTCACCAACTTCCACGGTATGGGCGCATCGCCGATTCTTGCCGCCGGCAAGCTGCTGATGATCTGCGACCAGGACATTGATGCGTATCTCATCGCCGTCGACCAGAACACCGGCAAGGTCGCCTGGAAGACTATGCGCCCCGAGATGGTGCACAGCTTCTCCACTCCGCTTGCACACCAGCTTCCCGGCGGCCGCACGGAGATCATCGTGCCGGGCTCCTACCAGCTCACCAGCTACGATGTGGCCAACGGGAAAGAACTGTGGATGGTGCGCGGTCTCACCTATCAGGTGAAGTCCGTCCCCGTGATCGCCGGCGGCGTGCTTTACTTCAACGGATGGGCGCCCGGCGGTGAACCAAGCGAGCGCATGGAACTCCCCGCGTTCCGCGAAATGATCGGCAAGTTCGACGCCGACAAGGACGGCAAACTGTCCAAAACCGAAGTCCCTAAGAACTGGCACCCCGGCAACTGGGACATGCAGGACCTCAACAAGGATGGGCTCTTCGACGAGAAGGATTGGGAGTATTACCGCATGCGCCGCACTTCCTCCAACTCCGCCATGGCAATCAAACTCGGCGGCTCCGGCGATGTCACAAACACGCATGTGCTCTGGCGCTATCAAAAGTCGCTGCCTGATGTCCCCGCGGTGCTGCTGTACAAGAACGCGCTTTACCTCATTCGCAACGGAGGCATACTGCAGACGCTCGATCCCGCCACCGGCAACCTGCTCAAGCAGGGCCGTCTGCCGCACGCGCTGGATGAGTATTATGCATCGCCAGTCGGCGGCGACGGCAAGATCTATCTCATCAGCCGGAACGGCAACGTATCGGTTCTGGAGGCCGGCGCCGATTGGGGTATCGCGGCGACCGGCGACTTCGGCGAAGAGGTCTTTGCCACTCCCGCCATCGCCGATGGCCACATCTGGGTGCGCACAACGTCCGCGCTCTATGACTTCGCCCTCAGATGATCACTCCAATCGGCGCCACGTCGAAGAGGATTTCGTCAACTACCACGACTTAACGAAACACCTGGCCGCGCGCCCGTCATTGCTTGTCCCAATAGCCCCCGGCCTGGCTGTAAGCTTGGACGACGCCGCACTGGAACGCTACCGCCTCGCATGACAAGGAGGGACTCATGATAAACGCGACTGTCCGATTCGAGACCACCCGCGCCGCCCAGCCGTTGGAGCCGAGTGACCACGTTCTTGAGATCGATGGCGAGATCCTCCTGCTTGGAGAAGACGAAGAAACCACAACGGCCGGGACCATCGGGCTGTTCCTCGTCTCTCTCTCCACAGCAGTGGAAGCCGGGTTCAGTGCCCTCGAAGTCATGGATTCGCACGGCGAAACCGCCGATTTCTTCGACCTCTACGATGACGCCGGCAACTGGTCCGACCTAGTCACGAAGCAGTTCCCGGATGCTTTCGACAGCGACCTTTTGATCGCTAACCGCGCAACCGTAAAACCGAAATACCGAGGCAAAGGTCTGGGAATCATGGCCGTCACAACGGCCCTCGACTGTTTCTCCCGAGGCTGCGGCCTAGTGGTGACCAAACCGTTCCCCTTGCAGTTCGAAGGCTGGCAGAGTCCGGATTGGAAACCTCCTCAGCCTCTACCTCGCGGCATGACCAAACAGCGCGCTTTCGAGGCGGCCCGCAAGAAGTTGGAGAACTACTGGGCCAGGGTAGGCTTCAGGCGAATCGGGAAAACGGAGATGTGAGGTCTCTGCCCGGCGCTCCGTCAACCGACCCTCGCCGAGGCACTGCGTGGAATTCCCTATTCCAGCACTAGAGAGCGCTGACCGGGCGCTAGCCGGTACACACTACTACGCTTCTCCATCGCTGCGCAGGCGTTCGATTCGTCGGCCCACTCCGGTAGCGCCTCGAATGCAAAATCCATCAACAAGGGCATTCCAAATAATCGGAGCAACACGGACAAACCGTCGTTGAACGCATCTTCCAGCTTCGCCAATGATCCCTGCAAGTAGGCATCCGGGGGCATCGTGACCTTCAAACTGATTCGCCCTGCTGCCAGCAGTCCGTTCTCGGTTTCGTAGCCCAACTCCCTCGCATGCTGCCTCGAAAAGACGTACACGGGTCCATACCCAAGGATCTCCATCGCCGCCCGTAATGGCGTCCCACAATGTTCGCCGAATTTCAGTTCCACCAGTTCGTAGTGGCCCTCTGCGCACTGGCGCGCCAGATCGACGCGGCGGCTACCTTCTTCCATCCCGCAGTTCGCCACCGCTTTCTCAAATTGTCGCGCTTCTTTTCCCAACGCCAGTTCTGGGCCGACCGGCAACTGCCACCACGCCAGTTCGTCTCCATCCGGCGATACGCCTCGCTCACCGGCCGCACCCCATCCACGGAGCAACTCCCGGCTACGTGCCGGAAGGCGGTAGGGTGGCGGTAATGCGGTTCGGATTTTCCGATGCCTTCGACCGAAAGACAGTTATCGAAAAGCGCGTTCACTCCATCGAACAGACTTTGCGGCGTCACGGTTGTCTGTCGGCTAGATGCACCTAAACCTGCCTCTGCCTGCATGCGTGCCAGATCTTCCACTGACAATCGCTCGATGGAAACTGATCCAGGACCGGTCACCAGGGTGCTCACAGCACGATACGAGGCGAACTGTCTTTGGAATGAACCTTCATGCCTCAGCGAGGAGCCCGTTAAATGCCCGCTTGCGGCGTCGAAGCGCCGCAGGCTGCAACTCCCACCGCGGTTGGCCAGAGCAAGAAACAACGCCCTCCCTTTTTGATCCTGGTGGAAGCGCCATTCGCGCTCGAGAACCCCGCCCCAACCTGCCCGACCTCCAAGGACAGGCACTGTCGCGTTCGGCGTCAAAGCCTCGCGCGCGGCATCGCGTTACACCTCCGCCACGCATCCCAGAGACCTATCACTTGATAAGCCCATTACCTGATAAGCTGCGACAATCTCCCTCCTCCAGACCTCCTGCGCCGTAGGCGAATGCGGATCGTCAAGGAAGCAACCATTCACTAGCCATGCTGGAACTCCTGCGATCTCTCGCAAGAAGTAAATGTGCGCGAGACGGTTAGCGAATTGATAGAAAGCGCCGCACCAGTTGGATCGCTCCTCGGCTCCCAGCCAGGCTCGCGCGCACTCCAGCGATTGCTCAATCAAAGGTCGCGACGTCTCCCCTGCCATGCATCCCTTCGATCGCATCTCTTCGGGATAGCTCTTGGCTTCCACCCAAACGACCCCTCGCCAGGCCCCGGCCTCATTGGAATCGGCAACTGCCGACGCATACAACGTGGCCCGCCGGACGGCCAGAATTCACGGAGCGAACCCGCGAGATGTCCTTGACCAAGCGCCCGGAGAAAGCTCTCATCCGCGTATTCCGCAAACCGATCGCTTTCAATTGGCGAAACCCAACTGAACCTTGCCTCGCGCAGTTCCGGGAATCTTCCCTGGATCGCCGCGTTCAATTCGGTTGCCGCCAATTCACATAGGTTTGGATCTGTCGCTGGCTGCCGGCAAAGGCCCGCCCCGATTCGTCAGTTCCGCGCATGCTTTCTAAATCGGCGGATCTGCACGGCGCCCTCAGTGGCGGGCGGGACGAAGGCGCCAGTCCCGGCTGATTAACGCGCGCACCACTACGACGGAACGGCGTTATGGAACCTCAGGCCCCGCATGGGATAGTGCTTCCGGTTGCGAGTCCAGAGCGCGGCATCCCGATCCATCGCGGAAGCCGCGATCATCGCATCACCAATTTCCAGCCCGTGGCTTTTCGCATACAGCCGCAGGAGTTCCCCGGCCGCTCGCCCGATTTCCTCGTTGACCGGCACGCAAAGCAAAGCACCAAAAAGTCCCTCCAGTAAGGCGTGCTCTCTGGGCCGCGCCCCTGCCCAAAGCTCGGCGGAACTCACCGGGGAGTAGAGGATCGGTTCGCTGGAGTCCGACAACAGCCCCCAACAAGCGAGGGTATCCGCATCCCTCCCGCGCGAGACTTCGATCAGGATGTCGGAATCCACCAGGACGCTCATTTGATCCCAAGGCGGCTTAGCCGGCTTCCTTTGCGAAGGTTTCGAATGTACGTCTCCGTGGCCGGCAGGTCATCCCGGTCTTCCCATATGCCGACAAAAGCCATCATCGCCTTCTTGCGTTCGCTCAGACTACCAAGGTATCGCTCCCTTAGGGCCTGCCGAACGAGTTCGGAAACGCTGGTCTGCTGGCGTGTGGCCTGATTGTGCAGGATCTGCCACAGTTCGTCCTCGAGGTAAAGCTGCGTCCGCCGCATGATGTATAGTATACATCATCGCCGGTTTCGCAGATGATCACTCTGGCATTTCCATCGCGTAGAAGGTGATGCGCAGGCTCCAGTCGGCGCCACGTTCAGCGTCCGCGATTTCGATCGTCCCCTCGCGTGCCTCATTCCTCGCGGTGAATCGCACACGCGGCGTTCGGCCCGGGATGGTGGCCTTTGCCCACTCCGCACCAAGCGCGGCCTCAAACTGCTTCACAGCTTCCGCGTACGTGTACTTCGCCGCCGTGCCTGCCTTCGGCTTGTCCCACTCGCAGATGAAGGCAACCTTCGGCGTCTCAAAGATACGGCACGTTCGCGCTCCAGGCAAAGCGTACTTGGCTTCGTACCACGACAGGCCGCTAGGCCGGCGCTCGATGCGATACGTCATGATCGGACGGAAGCGCTCCCGCGCAGCCTGCGTGATGAGCTTCACCAGAATGTCAAAGGGAACATCCTCGCGGTGATCCTGTTGCCCCAGGCAGGCCGCCGCGATCAGTGCAATCACGCAACGCATGGTCAGTAATTCTGCTTCCGCTCAAAGCGCGCCCGCTGCGCGCGGCCCATCGCTTTGCCGCCCGCGAGTTTCGGATCCTGCTGCGAGAGCACCTCCAGGTTCGCCACCACTTTCTCCACGCCGCGCGCCACATCGCGCACATCGTCCTCTGTCCCAATCAAAGTGAACTGGAAGATCCACACGGACTCCTCATACGCCGCCCGTTCCGACACCGGGCAGTGTGTCGTTGAATAATCGGACGAAAGCTGCGGGCAGTTCGCCGGAGTCGCACAAAAGAGGTCGCTGCGATACACCGGCTCATAGAAGCGTCCATCGCACGGGATACCCTCCTTCTCCAACGCCGCGACAAAGAGATCGCGATGCGGGGCGGCGGCACCGGCTTCGGGCCGGTATTGAAACACGTAGGTGTAATGCGTCGGTTGTGTGATTGCCGGTTGCGGCGGCAGCGCGCGCACATGCGGAATCCCCGCCAGCAACTCTGTGAGCAGCGCAGCGTGTGCCGCCCGCCGTACCCGCAATTCCGGCAGCATCTCGATCTGCCCGATCAGAAGTGCGATCTGCAAGTCGGTCATGCGGTAGTTGAGGCCCAGCAGCCGCTGCCCGAATTGATCGGTGATGCTCGCGCGCCCGCAATTGATCACTGTCTGCAAGGCCTCGTAGTGTTCCAGCTTGTTGGTCGTGAGCATGCCGCCTTCGCCCGCGGTCATGAGCTTGCTCTCCTGCAAACTGAAGCAGCCGATGTCGCCCATTGCTCCCGCGCCTTTGCCATGAAAGGCCCCGCCGTGCGCATGGGCGCAGTCCTCGATCATATTCAACCCGTGTTCCGCCGCGATGGCGTTCAACGCGTCCATGTCCGCAAACCGCATGGCCAGATGCACCGGCACGATGGCCCTTGTGCGGGGCGTGATTGCGCGCCGCACGGAAGCCGCATCGAGGCAGTAAGTGTCCGGGTCGACATCGGCAAACACAGGGATCGCCCCCATCGCGAGCGCGGCCGTAGCGGTCCCGTCCCACGTGTATGCTGGAACAATCACCTCATCTCCGAACTTGATCCCGGCCGCCATTAGGGCCGCGGTAATGGCAACCGTGCCGTTCACTACGGGCAGCGCATACTTCGTCCCATGCAGTTCCGCGAACGCATCACAGAACTGCGACGCGAGCTTTGTCGGATATGGGTAGCCTCCCCAATGCCGGCTTTCCACCACTTGGGTGATGCGGGCGATGTCGGAAGGGTGATACTGGGGCCACGGTGAGAATGGCCTCTTGCGAATCGGGTCGCCGCCGAGGATGGCGAGTCGGTTGGAGTCCATATTTGTATGAAGTCCCACCATACGCTACATTGAACCGAAGTGACAAGATTGTGGATCGTTCTTGCCGCAGCCGCCTTGCTGCCGGCCGCGCAGACATGGACCGTTCGCGTGGAGGAGCCAACGGGGCTCTACTCTCGCGACAACGAACCCGTCGCTGTTCCGCTCGCGCGGCTCGGAGGCAATCGCACCGGTTTCACGGTGACGGATGAGCGCGGTGTCGAACTGTCGTACCAGCTCACGCGGACCGAGCTGCTCTTCCCTGCCTCGCTCATTCCGGGTGAGCTGCCGCGCTACCGGATCTCCTGCTGCACCGCGGTGCAAACCAACTTCACCAATCCGATTCTCTTCCGCCGCCTCGGCCAATGGCGAGTCGAATTCGGCAATCCGCAATTCCGCGCTGTAATCGACCTCAAGACCGCCGCCATTGTGGAAGCCTACGCGCTGCATGCCGGCCCGCAACGCATTCTGAATCTCGTGGAGACAACGCCCGAAGGACCCGATGCGTTGAAGGGCGATGTCCATGAAGATACTCCGCAGGCCAAAACATTTTCACCACCCCCTGTTCCGGGAGTTGATGGCCCCAACTCCGGCTGGACTTCACTGGGCGGCAGCGGCCCTTTCGAAAAAGTGGAACTCGTCGAGCCCGGCCCGCTGCGCGCACGGCTCCGGCTCACCAGCGCCAACGAAGCATGGGAGATCACCTGGACAGCCAACGGCGCAGGATTCGAATGGAAAGCCTCCCGAGGTTTCCGCTTCACCGCAATCTCAGCCGCGCCGTACCTTCCCTTCAACCGCTGCCTCGACGGCGACGATCACAACTTCCCCAGCGGCCCGGAGGCGAGCGAGCCGCCATCATCTGAAGTCGCCGCGCGCAGATGGACACAGCTTCCCGGCGGCCACATCGTGTACTACCAGAAGGAAGCCAATTACGCCGCACTCGGTATCGTCGCTCTCGATGCATCCCTGCGATGGACGGGTGCATGCTCGCGCCGAGTGCTCGCCGACCGCGGCACTGGACCGGCACGCGTCGCCATCGCGTTCCCCAAATGGAAGGGCAACGAGACGGTGATGGAAGCGCGCCGCGAATACCGAATCATCACCGGGCCACTGCTCGCGAGCGTTTCGGGTCCGTCGGAAACTGCGGCTGCCGTGAAGCGCCCGGCCCCACGCATCCCCAGTACCGTCGTGAGCAACCGGCCGCTTACGCCGTTCACTCCTTATGCGTTTTCTCTCGATGGCGAATGGGAACTCGCCTTCTCAGAGAAAGGGAACGGCCCGCCGCAATCGGGCTGGAAGAAGGTGCATGTGCCCGGCAGTGTCCATACGCAATGGCTCTCTCCGCAATCCCTCTACACGCGCGATGCCGAATGGGTGAGCCGGAAAGAGTGGTGGTACCGTCGCACTTTCCAGGCACCAGCCGGCAATCCCTCCAACATTCATCTTCAATTCGACGCCACCGACTACTACGCTGACACGTGGCTCAACGGCGAATTTCTCGGCCGCCACGAGGGCTACATCGACCCCTACTCGTACCCAGTGAAAACCCGCCCTGGAGAGAACACGATCCTGGTTCGCGTCTGGACTCCGGTGAGCTACTACTGGAAGCACCGCCCTTACACCATCAAAGGCGCCTACGGTGCGGTGGATCAGAAACCCGACGACATCACGGCGCTCGGCATCACGCGCTCCGTGCGGCTCCAGCCCTCGGCGATCCGCGACGTTGCGGTCAACACCAGACTGCACGGTACCCAGGCCACCGTGGAGCTCGATTTGGAAGCTGAGGCGACAGACGGGCTCGTGTGGGAGGCCACCCTCACCCCGCGCAACTTCCAATCCGCCGACCGTTATCAGGTGCGACTCCCCGCCGCTTCCCGCCGCCTTACGATCCCTGTGAAGAACCCCCGTCTCTGGTGGACGCGCGACCACGGCGAACCCAGCCTCTACACGCTGGACCTGCGCCTCCTCGACGCCAAAGGACGGGCCGTTGATGGCCGTTCGCTCGCTGTCGGCATCCGCGAAATCGAGAAAGTTGGATGGAACTTCTACCTCAACGGCAAGCGCATCTTCATCCGCGGGACAAATTACTACTATCACCTCTTTATGTCCGAAATGACGCGCGAGAAGTACGAGCGCGATCTCAAGCTGATGATGGGCATGAACATCAACATGATCCGCCTCCATTGCCACTTCAGCAACCGCGAATTCTACGATCTGGCCGACGAGAACGGCATCCTCCTCTGGCAGGACTTCCTTGAAGCCTGGTATCCACAAGACACGCGTTTCTCCGTTCGTGCCGCCGCGCTCTACGACAATCACATCCGCTACGCGCGCAATCATCCGTCGATTGCGCTATGGGCCACCAGCGACGAAGAGGATTTCGTCAACTACCACGACTTAACGAAACACCTGGCCGCGCGCCCGTCATTGCTCGATCCGCAGCGCCGTCCTGTTGTCCGGTCCACCGGCCGCTTCGGCGATTCTCACGTCTACCACGGCTGGTACAACGGGACTATCTGGCAATACCGCAACATGACCCAGAGCTTCGTGTCCGAGCTCGGCGCGACAAGCCTCCCGAATTACGAAACGCTCATTCAATTCCTGCCCAACCACTGGCCAATCGGACAGCACGAGGACGAATGGGTCTGGCGGCGTCTGCAGATCACGGAAGCCTTCCGCGCCTGGGGCAGTCCTGAAGGCAAGACCCTCCGCGAATACATCCCGCAAACGCAGGCCTACGTCGCGCGCCTCTTCCAGATCGCCATCGAGCGCATGCGCCGCCGCAAGTCCGATGGCGCAGGCGGCATTCTCCATTTCCACGCCATCGACATCTGGCCTTCGGTAACCATGGCGGCGATCGACTTCAACCGCGTCCCAACGCTTGTTTACGACACCGTACGGCGCAGCTTCGAGCCGGTCGCAGCGTTGTTCGATTACGACCGCGACGACTGGAAGACAGGCGAAGCGTTTCACTGTGACCTCTGGGCCGTCAACGACCGTCTCACGCCAGTACAAGGGGCACAACTTCGCTGGCAAATCCGCGGCCCCATCGAAACAAAGTCTGTCGTTGTTCCGGTCTCGCTCCCGTCCGATTCGGTCAGCAAGGCAGCGGCCGCCGATGCCCGCCTCGACATACCTGGCGACTACGCGCTCCACGCCGAGATCCTCGATGCGGCCGACCGAGTCATATCGGAAAACATCTTCCGATTTCGCATCAGGTCCTAGTGGAGCCACTGCAAATAGAACGCTACCACCGGCATTGAAAACAGCGTGCTGTCCAAACGGTCCAACCAGCCTCCATGACCCGGCAGCATGTTCCCGCTGTCCTTGACATCCGCCCCACGCTTCATCGCCGATTCCACCAGATCCCCAATTTGGCCGGCAATCCCCGCCACCAGCGCCAGCAGCGCCGCCTGAGTCACGTCCAGGTTCACCGTGCGAGGCAGAAGCAACGCCCCAAACACCGTAGTCAACAGCGCCGAGGCTGCAGACCCTTCCCACGTCTTCTTCGGACTCACCACCGGCGCCAGCTTGCGTTTCCCGAAAAACTTCCCTCCATACATTGCCGCGGAATCGCCCACCCAGTTGATCGACACAGCGAATAGCAGCCACCACGGACTCGCCTCGCGCAACCCGGATGCGCACTTCCACGCCCCGTACACATAGATGATGCCGAGCAGTGTCGCCGATACCGCTGGCAAGGCATCCACCGGTGAATCCAGCGTGAGCGACCACAGCATCAACACCACCGACGCCACAAACACCGCGCGCCAATCCACCACCGGAAGGAATAACACCGCCAACCCGAGCGCATGGCCGAACCACACCGGAACCCGCATCTTCTGCGCATTCGCAATGAAGGCGTACTCATGGAAGCAGGCCACGGCCATCAGCGCGGCAACAAGCTGAAACAACCACGGCGGACCAAGAAAAATAACGAAAACGACGCTCGGTATGAGTACAAGCGCAGTCAGAATCCGCCGCATGGCACTAGGCAGGCTCTCCCGCGGGCACGGTTTCCGCCCATTGCTCGGTCACTTCCGAATGCGTTCGCCCCATGGTCAGCCCGCCAAACCGCCGGTCGCGCTTCTGATACTCCACCAGCGCGCGCAACAAGTCGAGCTTGCGGAAATCCGGCCACAATGTCTCGGTCACGTACAGCTCGGCATAGGCAATCTGCCAAAGCAGGAAGTTCGACACGCGCATCTCACCGGATGTCCGGATCAGAAGATCCGGATCAGGCATCCCGGCGGTATAGAGATGATTGGTGATCGCTTCCTCATCCACCACCAAACCCGCAAGCTGGCCCTTGCGGCGCGCTTCGGACAGAATGCTGTTCACGGCATCGGTCAGCTCCTGGCGCCCGCCGTAGTTGATCGCCAGGTTCAGCCGCAGACCCGTATTCCCCGCCGTCCGTGCGATCGTCTCTTCCAGTTCCCGAAACGCCTGTGCCGGCAATGAGTCCGGCCGTCCAATCACATTCAAGCGGATGTTATTGCGCGCCAGCCGAGGCAACTCGGCCTTGAGATAGTAGCGAAGCAGCCGCCACAGCGTGTCCACTTCCGCCCGCGGACGCTTCCAATTCTCCATGCTGAAGGCGTACAAAGTGAGGCACTCCAGTCCGAGGCGCGCACACGTTTCCACAACTTCGCGAACCGGCTCCACCCCCGCCTTGTGCCCCGCGGCGCGCGGCAACCCGCGCAGCTTCGCCCACCGTCCGTTGCCATCCATGATAACGGCGATGTGTGCGGGAAGACGCGCCGGGTCTAACAATCCGGCCAGCCGCCACTCCTCCGTACCTGGGGTGAGCGTAGCAAAGAGCTCTTGCATGAACGTAATCACTTATAGTAACGCGTGCAGCCCCGGCTGTTCCAGTTGATTGGTTATCATGAAAAGCCGAGATGCTGATGAACAGAGTACTGCTTACGATGGCCGCCGCCACACTCGCCGCGGCGCAAAATCCGCCTCCCTTGCCGCAGGCACTCAGCCTTCCCAAACCCGGTCCTGCCGCTGACGGCCCCTACGCCCCCCAACCCATCCTTCAAGGGGGAATCGTCGTCCCGATCTTCCCACCCGGCTCGCCGTTTCTCAACGCCGGCAAAGTGCGCGAAGCCGAAGTCTACAACATGAGCCAGGCTGTTCAAGGCCGCATCAGCTCCATCGTCAACATCCACAATCCATCCATTGAAGTCCACACCGTCGAACGCGGCATCAACACCGGAGCCGCTGTCATCCTCGTGGCCGGCGGCGGCCACAACACCCTCAACGTCGGTGGCGAAGGCGCTGACTTCGTCCCCTTCTTCTACAACTACGGCGTCAACACCATCATCCTTCGCAACCGCCTCCGCCGCGACGGCTACAATGCCCAAACCGATGCCGTCTATGACGCGCAACAGGCCATTCGCATGGTCCGCGCCTATGCCAAGGAATGGAGCATCGATCCCAACAAAATCGGCATCATGGGCTTCTCCGCGGGTGCTGAGCTGGCCTCCGCGACCGCCGTTCTCTACAGTGGCTTCGATGAGAAGACCGCCAGCGATGCCCTCGGCAACGTATCCTCGCGTCCCGATTTCGTGGGTATCATCTACCCCGGCCCCACTCCGTTCGCGCGCAATCGCACCGCGCCTCCCATTCCAAAGAACGTCCCCCCGGCGTTTCTCGTTTGCGGCGGTTCCGGCGACCGCGGCCACGCCATCTGGGCCATGGAGTACTACAATGCCATGCTCGCCATCGGCGTCCCCAACATCGAAATGCATCTCTATGGCAACGGCCGCCATCCCGGCGATCCGCTCCAGGACGGCACGCGTATGAGCGGCGGACTCACTGACCGCAACGGCATACCATTCGGCACCTGGCAATACCGCTTCATCGACTGGTTCCGCGACCTCGGCTTCCTTCAAAAAACCGGCGTCGAAACCAAAGCATCCAGGGACGTGATCACTTATGTCAACACGCCACCGCGCACTCCTCGTGCGAATCCATAATTCGCGCATCACATTGCCCTCGCTGATCGCATACGGCATCCTCCTCATCACCTCAGGTCTAGTGCAACTCCGAACCACGACCACTCCACAATCGCTCGCGCACGTCACCGTCACCCTCGATCAGAGGCCCGTACGCATCGCCTACCGCGATACTGCCCCTGGCCGAACCGATCTACCGGCTGTACTTCTGCTTCATGGCAGCCCGGGTAGCGGCGAAGTGATGGAACCCCTGATGAAGCAGCTTGGCTCTCACTTTCGTTTGATCGCACCTGACCTCCCAGGCTTCGGCGAATCCACCCGCCACATCCCGGATTACTCGTTCCGCGCCCACGCCCATTACATGCTCGCGTTCCTTCGCCAACTCAACATCTCCCAAGCCCAAGTGGTTGCCTTCAGCATGGGCGGAGGCGTCGCGCTTTCCATGACCGCCGCCTCTCCACAAGCCGTCACATCCATCGTGATGCTCTCCGCCATCGGTGTGCAGGAACACGAATGGACCGGCGGCTACTGGGGCAACCACATCCTGCACGGCCTCCAACTCGGCGCGTTGTGGCTGCTCCATACCGCCATCCCACATTACGGCGCGCTCAACAGGATCATGTTCGACATCGAATACGCGCGCAACTTCTACGACTCCGATCAGCGTCCCCTCCGCCACATCCTCGAAACCTACCGCGGCCCCATGCTGATCATCCACGGCAGGCACGACCCGCTGGTCCCACTCGCGGCCGCACTGGAACACCACCGCATCGTCCAACAAAGCGAACTCCTGCAACTGGACGAAAACCATTTCATGGCATTCCTCAAACCAGAGGTCTTCGCGCCTCAATTGATTGACTATCTGCGCCGCAACAGTGATCCAGCCAAAGCAGGTACACTGTAGTCTTTGTCCCCTATGAAATTCCCACGGGAGTGCCTTGTCCCACTATCGCTGGCCACGCTGCTGGCACTTTCCTCCTGCACTGCGATCGAACAAAGATCCGCCATCGATCGCTTGAAGCCCTGCAAATCCGCTGACGGCCCGAGCGACGGCTACTGCGGGACCTTCGAAGTGTTTGAAGACCGGCAAGCCAAATCCGGCCGCAAGATCCCACTCAAGATCGTCATCCTTCCCGCCCTCAAACAGAAGAGCGCACCAGACCCCGTGTTCTTCCTTGCCGGGGGTCCCGGCCAAGGTGCGGCCGCTCTCGCCAGCCAGCTCAAGGAACCATTCCGCCTGCTGCAGACTGATCGCGACATCGTCATGGTCGACCAGCGAGGTACCGGAAAATCCAACCCCCTGGAATGCAAGCCGGGTAAGAAAGAAGACGACGAAGACCCCGGCGACGGCTCTGCATTCGTCAAGCGCCTCCGCGGATGCCTTGACAGCTATAAAGACAAAGCCGATGTCACCCGTTACACCACCTCCATTGCCATGGACGACCTCGATGACGTCCGCCGGTACCTGGGCTACGGCAAGATCAACATCTACGGCGGCTCGTACGGAACGCGCGCCGCCATGGAGTACGTTCGGCGTTACCGCGCCAACACCCGCTCCGCCGTAATCGACGGTGTCGCCCCACCGGACATGCGCCTTCCGCTCTACATGGCTCGCGACGGCCAGCGCGCCATCGACATCCTCTTCAGCGATTGCGCCAAGGAGCCAAGCTGCGGCGAGCGCTTCCCCCGGCTCAAGGAGCGCTTTCTCGATCTCATCGCGAAGCTAAAGGTCAAGCCGCAGCACATCCGCTACGTCCATCCACGCACCGGCGAAGAGAAGGACCTCGACGTCAAACGGCTGACCGTCGCCGGGATTCTCTTCACCACTCTCTACGCACCTACATCCGCCTCACTCGTTCCGCTCCTCATTGAACAGGCCGAAAAAGGCAATTTCAGCGGCTTCCTCGCTCTCGGAAGCGCCTTCGATCCCAGCTCCGGCTCGCTTGCCCAAGGCATGCACTTCTCGGTTGTGTGCAGCGAGGACGCCCCGCGCATCCAACCCGGCCAAGTCGACCAGGAAACTGCCGACACATTCCTCGGCGCGGAAATCGCGGAACTGCGCCTCAAGCCGTGCGACTTCTGGCCCAAAGGCCAGGTGGAGCCCAGCTACTTCACCGATATCGCCAGCGACGTCCCCGCCCTGATCCTCTCCGGTCAACTCGACCCCGTCACGCCACCCTCGTGGGGCGAACAAGTCGCCGCGCAATGGAAGAACTCGAAACACATCGTGGTGCCCGCAACCGGCCACGGCGCCTGGTCGAGCGGCTGCGTCCTCAAGCTGATGTCCAAGTTTTACAACGATGGCACCGCCGCCAAACTCGACCCCGCCTGTGTGCAAAACGTCAAACGGCCTCCCTTCTTTCTCGGCCCATCGGGCCCTGACCCGATGAACGGAACCAAATCCGCTGCCGGCGATAAGGGAGGCGAGAAATGATCCGGACCGAGAATCTCCAGAAGCGCTTCGGCACGGTCAAAGCCGTCGACGGTGTCTCCTTCACCGCCCCCGACGGCATCGTCACCGGCCTCCTCGGCCCCAACGGAGCAGGCAAAACCACCACCCTTCGCATGATCTATGGCCTGATGAAGCCCGACGCCGGAGCCATTTCTATTGATAACACCAGCGTTACCGACCCCCTTCTCGTCCAGTCCCGGCTGGGCGTTCTCCCGGATCAGTCCGGCCTCTACCCGCGCCTCACCGCCCGCGAGCACATCCGCTACTTTGGCCAGCTCCAGGGTCTCGCTGCCGACGAGCTCGAATCCCGCATCGAGCAGTGGGTCCGGATCCTCGATCTGAAAAGCGTGATCGACCGTCGCGTCGGCGGCTTCTCTCACGGCGAGCGAACCAAAGTCGCCATGGCCCGCGCTCTCGTCCACGATCCGCAAAACATCCTCCTTGATGAGCCCACCAACGGACTCGACGTGATGAGCACGCGCGCAGTCCGCGACGTTATCCGCCACCTCCGCGAACAGGGAAAGTGCATTCTCTTCTCGAGCCATGTGATGCAGGAAGTATCGGCCCTCTGCGATCGCATCGTCGTCATCGGCAAGGGCCGCGTTGTGGCGGACGGAACCGCCGAAGACCTACTCGCAATGACCGGAAAAGAAACACTCGAAGATGCGTTCGTCAACCTGGTTGGCGAAGGGGGTGCCGAATGAGCTTGTCGCGTATGGCTATCGTCGCGAGCAAGGAATTGACCGATGCGTTCCGGGATAAGCGCGCCATATACACTGTGCTCTTCAGCACCCTTTTCGGACCCATCCTCATCGCCTTCATGTTCCGCCAGATTGCCGGACAGGAGAAAGCCGCGCAAGAGATCCAGATTCCAGTGGTGGGCCGCGAGAACGCACCCATTCTCATGAACTGGCTGCAGCAACAAAGCGGGATCGAGATCGTCAACGGCCCGGCCGATCCAGAACAGGCCGTCACCGATCGCAAAGTCGACGTCGTCATCATCGTCGAGAAGGACTTTGGCGAAAAGTTCAGCGAGTCCCGCCCCGCGCCGGTCAAAGTGGTTTCCGATTCCACCCGTAGCAACATACGCGCCAAAGTGCGCCGCGTCAATGGGCTCCTCAATCGCTTCAGCGCCGAAATCGGCAACCTCCGCCTGATTGCGCGCGGTGTCAGCCCCGCTGTCGCCAGCACGCTCAAGGTGGAACAGGTGGAAGTCTCCAGCGCCAAACAGCGCGCTGCGATGCTCTTCAATTTCATCCCGATGTTCCTCATTCTCGCGGCCTTCAGCACCGGGATGCAGATTGCCACGGATTCCACGGCCGGCGAACGCGAGCGGCAATCGCTGGAACCGCTTTTGCTCAACCCCGTCCCGCGCTGGGAGTTAGTGGCCGGTAAGTGGATGGCCGCCACAGCCGCTGCATTTCTAGGCCTCGCCGGCACACTCGCTTTCACCGCTTTCGTTATGTCCAAATTATCCCTGGAAGACTTAGGCGTTCGCTTCCGCATGGACACTCCCCAGCTACTCATGTTACTCGCCGCGGTCGGCCCGATGGCATTCGTAGCCCCCGCCGTCCAGGTCTATCTTTCCTGCTTCGCGAAGTCGTTCAAGGAGGCCCAAAGCTACATGGGATTCCTGATCATGGCGGTCACCATCCCTGGCGTGATCTCCTCGCTCTACCCGATTTCCAACAAACCCTGGATGCAGCCCATCCCGATCCTCGGCCAGTACGCCATGGGTACGGAGATCCTCAGCGGCAAGGTCCCTTCCCCGCTGATGTTCGGCATCGCAGGCGTCTCGGCGCTCGCTCTGGCGGGAGTCTTCCTCTACCTCGCCTCGCGGCTCTTCTCGTCGGAGAAGATCATCTTCGGCCGGTAGAGACACGGCCCTCGATCTTGCCAGTTCCATAACTCTTACTCCTCGTTACAGGATCACTAGTCTCCACTTACTTCTACCATAGAGTGTCAAGCGATATGATTGAGGCGCGGCGGCTCCGCGCACCTAAGTTGTTGATTTACTTTGTCAGCCGTAGAGAAATGAATATTTTATTGTCTTGTGACTGCATTACCGATTTGGTGTCTGGGGACACTTGTCGTGCTCCCTAGCGGAGATCCGGAAAGGCTATCTGTACGGCAGCGGCAAGCCAGGAATGGGGATGGACCTGGATGAGACGGTCGTCAGGTGCGTAGGGTGAGCCGCCCTGGAGGTGGTTGGCGCGGCGTAAGGACTCGGCATGGGCATGGGGGCCGGCAAACCGATTCGAGGAACGGAAGATTCATACGCGTCAGATCGAGAAGTCGGGGTGTTCGGAAATGGGATTGGCTTCGTTTGGAAATTCGTTTTCTTCCTTTTCCCAGCACTGCTGTCCAAAACAGGCGCAGAAAAAATAACACGTGTTGCAGGCGAAGGCGTTGGGCCTTCGGGACTGTCGTCTTGAGGGTGAGGTCTGCCTTTCTGGTTTAGCCGCCTCCTGTCCAAGATCATTCCCCATCCGGG
>JACQZR010000129.1 GCA_016213775.1 Acidobacteriota bacterium | reverse complement strand
GATTTCCGGCGTCGGCGAGACCACCATCGTGAAGGATTGGGACCGTTATCTGTACCGGCTGGTGGAAGCCGGCATGGCGGTGTCCATCATCACCAATCTCGCAAAGGCGATGCCGGACCGCGCGATCCAGGCGCTCTCGCACTGCAAGGAACTGAGCACGAGTTGCGATACGGTGGATGCATCGCTCTACGCGGCCATCCGGCAGGGCGCGGACTTTTACCAGTTTCTACAGAACAACGCGCGGGTGCGTGTGGCGGCCATCGCCGAGCGCCGCAAGCCGCCGTATCTGATCTGGAACTGCGTTGCGAACGATCGTGTGATTTTCGGACTGAGAGATTGGGTGGCGGTTGGGATGGCCGTTGGTGTCGACCATTTCCAGCTTTCCGACCTGGCGCAATATCCCGATTTGCCGGATGCGGTGAACGTGCGTCCGCTGGCTGCGATGACGCGCGACGAACTGTGGCTGGCGAAGAAGCACGTAATGCAGGCGAAGGCGATTGCCGAGGGTGGGGGGAAGTGGTTCGGTATCCTGCCGGCTGTTGAAGAGGCGCTCAACGGCCGTGGCCGGGTGGTGCGTTTGGAGCCGCAGGTGGCCACCGCGGACAACGGCGCGCAGAAGCTGGTGAGCATTGACCGGGTAGTTCGTGGGCCGGCGACAGTGGCCGGCATGACGCGAAATTGCATCGCTCCATGGAACGAAGCGTTTCTTTGGGCGAACCGGGCGATTGCGCCATGCTGCCAGTACAAGAGAGTCGGCGAATTGAATGGGCATGGAATCTCCGGGGAACTGAATGGCGTTGGGTTCCAGGAGATCCGCGAAGGACTGCTCACGGGCAATCTGACTGGTACTTGCCGGGCGTGTCCGATGTTTGGATGGGTGCCGGTGGAGCAGTTACGGCAACGCGTGGAGGAGTATTTGGACGGTTGATGGTCAGGCCTTGGTGGCGTTTCGCTGGAGACGTTCGATGTCGTGTGCCAGGTCCGATTCGTCATACTGTGCAGCGATTTTACGGGTCCGGAGGTATTCGAGCATTTCCCACACCGTGACTCCGGCGTCGCGCGCGCTACGGGCCAGGGACTGCTGATTGCGTGCGTAGCGATTGGCATGGTGTTCGAGTTTCCAATCGCGGATGGAGCGGGCCAGCAGCTTGCGAACCGTGGTGGATCGATCGCTCTGCTCGACGGATTCAATGGTCTCCAGCTCCTTTACGAGCTCGATGGGGAGCCTCGCTCCCACCAGCCGGTCTTTCTTCATTGAACGTCCCCCTTCAACATACGAAGAACAGTAGTGATCACAGCAGGGGAGAGCCACATGTGCCGGCTGACCCTTGCGACGGCTTCCTCCGCCTCATCCCGGGACAGGAGTCCGTTGCGGAATGCTTCCAGCACAATTCCTACCGTGCCGGTGTAGTCGAGGCCAAGTCCCTCGGCAGTCATCCGCGCCCCTTTGTCGTCTACGATCAGAGTTTGACCACGATGCTTCGCCAGGCTTATGGCCTCACATTCGCCTGGGCCCAGTTGTGATTGCTGTTCGAGCCTCGCCGCGAACCGCTGCTCCTGTGACGTCGTGTGTACTCGGACCAGCCAGCCCTCCGTGACGGCGCTCTCAATCCGCTGGACCTCATGCGCGCCAATTCTACGGCCTTCCTTCACGGTCTCGAAATAGACCACTGGTCCCATTAATGCACTCCCATAGGTAATGTGGAGCAGTCCAAGCAAGCGTGCCTTAGCTAGTACGATTAGCACCGAAGCATCGGCCACAACCATCCGTCACCTGTTATCAGGATATCATTCCAGCGCCGATCCGTTAACGAATGATAGCAATGTAAACCCTCCTCAAGCCGCGGACTGCCGGGATTCGGAAGCTGTCAGTCCGTGTAGGTGGCGCGCAGGTCGAGCTTTGCGTCACGCACTTTGGGCAGGGTGACGGCGAGCACACGCTGCACTGCGGCGGGGCCATCGGCGGGCATGCGGCCATCCGGAGAATACATGGGGAGCGCCTTGGCGACGGCTTCGGCGTAGAGGGAAGGGTCATCGCCCTGGAACTCCTTGGGCATGGCGGCGGCTACCGCATCGGGAGACGCCTGGATGTGGGCGAGGGTCTTGCGCATGGCGCGGGCGAGTGCAGCGGCGGTGGCGGCGTTCTTCTCCAGCCAGCCGGTTGTGGAATAAAGCACGGCGGCAGGATATTGTTCTACACCGAAAGCCTCCTTGACGCCGGTCCGGGTGCGCGTATCGGCCAGGATGCGAAGGTTGGATTTGGTGCGGCGCGCGAGCATCATGATGGCGGGATCGGCCATGATCGCGGCGTCGACTTTGGCGCGCTCCATCGCGGCCACGGCTCCGGCGGACATGCCGATTCCGGTAAAGCTGACATTCGCGGGATCGACGCTGTGCTTCCGCAGCAGGTAGCGGAGGAAAAGGTCGGTGGAGGAGCCAGGGGCGGATACTCCAACCACCGCCCCGTTCAGATCGGCAACAGCCTCGATCTTCCTGTTGGTGGCCGGGGAAACAACGAGTGCGAGACCGGGATAGCGTAGCATCGTGACAAAGGACCGGAGCGAGCGGCCTTCGGCGTTCAGTTGGATGATGTGGTCGAAGAAGCCGCACACCACGTCGACGCTGCCGCCGAGGAGCGCTTCAAGTGCCTTGGAGCCGCCGGGAAAATCAATGAGGGAAACGTCGAGACCTTCCTGTTGATAATGATGAAGCTGCTGCGCGAGCGTCGCCGGGAGGTAGACGAGCTGCGACTGGCCGCCTACAGCGATCTTGACGGCGGGACGCGCGGAGTCCGTTTTGGAGCAACCGGCGAGCAGCAGCGGAGCAGCGAGGAATCGGCGGCGATGCATTGTGGTTCAGCTTACCTCACGGAATGCCGATGGCGTGGTGGCAGGGAGGGCGAGGAATTCGACGGCGGAGCGATGGGCGGCTTCGTCGATCGTGGCAGCGCGCGCGAGCAGAGGGAGCGCCCCAGCATTGGCGGCGAGGTAGGCTTCGCGATCGCCACCGTAATGTTCCGGCGGCATGCGCGCGGTGAGCTCGTCAGGTGTATGTTGCCGCATCCATTGCATCGCCTGGCCGACTGCGTTCGCGAGCTCTTTCGCCTGTTCGCGGTTGGCATCCAGCCACTGGCGGCTTGCCATTAGCACTGTGCCAGGAAACGCGCTGGCGCCATGCGTGGTTTGGACGCCGTCGCGAGTGCGTGTGTCGGCGAGCAGCCGCAACGGGCCGTGTTTCTTTTCGAGATAGCGGATGGTGAAATCGGTGACGACGCCGGCATCGACGATGCCGCGATCGATGGCGGCGACTGCGCGGGCTGCTGTGCCAATGGCGACCGGTGTTGCTTCGGCGGGTTGGAGGCCGGCACGCCGCAACAGGAAATCGGCGAATTGATGTGTGGCCGAGCCGAGCGTGGTGACGCCGATCCTGACGCCCTTGAGATCGCGCGGTGTTTGGATGCGATCACGGGCGGCTGGGGAAACGGCAAGCGCGATGAGGAGCGAGTCGTAGATGGGAAAGAAGACGTCGATGGCGCGCTCCTGCGCCCGGACCTGGAGGGCTTGGGTGTAGTAGCCGGAGAGGACATCGATGCTTCCGCCGAGCAGGGCTTCCATGCCTTTGGATGCGCCGGGGAAGTCGGTCAATTCGATGGTACGGGCATCCTGCGCCGCGAGGTATACCGGCACCTGCGAGATGGACTGCTGGGCCGCGATCCCGACTCGTACGAAATGTGGGCGCGAACAGGCGGCGGTCAAGCCTCCCAGCACGGTCGTCAAAAGCGTTCTGCGATGCAATTTCCGATTATACTTTGCTGTAGAATGAGACTACCCACGTCCACTTTGCGGAGGAGTGTCCTTATGCGTTGGATTCTGTGGAGTGCTTTCCTACCTTCCCTATTGATGTCCAATAGTGTCAATCCACCTGTTGGCAAAACCGGTGCTCCGGGAGAAACCACCTGCGCTTCCTGCCATGCGGGAGCCGCAGCCAAAGGCGCGGTGGTGATGGAGTTCAGCACGCTTGGCTATGCGCCTGGGATGCCCATCAAAATCCGGGTACATGTGTGGTCCGACAACTTTGTCTATACCGGGATGCAGATCACGGCGCGGTTGGCTTCGAATGAGCTGCAACAAGCGGGCCACTTCACGGCAGGCGAGTTCACCACGCTGCGCACGCAGAATGGCCTGGAGTATGTGTCGCAGAGCGTGGTGACCGGGACGACGGTGTTTACGGTTATTTGGACGCCTCCCGCGGCCAACGTTGGCAACATCCGGTTCTACGCGACGGGCGTGACGGGGATGACGGCGAGTCAGGCGGAGCCGAATGCGTACTCGGCGAGTTATACGATGACGCCGGGAACTCGGGAGCCGGCGGCCGGATACCGCTGGCAGGCGCAGACTCTGCCCGGGCTGACGGATCCGCGAGTCACCGCGGTGAGCAGTGATGGAAAGATTACAGGGACTCAGCGCCTGCTGCCGCAGAATATTACTGGAGGGTTCATCCGCGACGCCAACGGCTTGATCACGACGTTCACACCGCCGACACTGAATGACGGCGTGATTCCCAGCGCCATCAACAGTGCCGGCAAGGTGGTGGGGTATTACTTCGACAAGACTGGACCGTCGATAGTGCAGCGGGGATTCATCCGCGACACCGATGGTGCGTTTACCTCATTCGGCGTACCTGGGGCGACTAGCACTACACTTGGCGCCATCACCGACGGCGGACTCATAACGGGGACTGCTGACGGCACGTCGTTTCAACTAACGAACCCGCCTTCGTTCGTACTGGTCGATCCTGCGGGCAGTGGTCTGCGCACAGTGGCGGTAACAAACGCGGGCACAGTGGTACAGACCGGGTCGAGATCGTTTGGCGGTGTAGGGGTGTTAAAGAACGGCACGGATACCGCGGGCTTCACCTCATGTGAATGGAGTTTCCGGGGAGGTGCCATCAATGTCGCGGTCAACGATTCGCTCGACTACGTCGCCAGTTGCTCGGCCAACTCCGGCGGGTTCATTTCAACCTCGCTCGCTGCGGGGTCCGCGGGGACGCGCCGTTTGCTTTTCCCAACCGCCGATTTTGGCAGTTCGGTGTCGATAGCCGCGAATGGTCAGTTTGGCTTGATGAGTAACAGCATTCCCTACCTGCTAACGCCGTGTTCCATTACTCCGGCGGTGACCGCCATCAATGCCCCGGCCGCCGGCGGGAGCGTTTCGGTGGCAATGAACGGTCCCACCGACTGCGCCGCTAACGTCAGCTCCGATCTGCAGTGGATCCGGGGCTCGAACACCGGCACCACGGGTCCATTGACTCTCACGTTTGACAGCAATCAAACGGGGTCTGCTCGCACAGGGAGCGTCTGGGTTGCGGGAGTTCTGCTGCAGGTGACGCAGCCTGCGGCTCCGTGCCAGGTGTCGCTGTTCAGTGCCACCACGACGTTTCCAAGTACGGGTGGTTCGGCGACGTTGAACGTCAACAGCAGTTTCACCGCTTGCCCGTGGACTGCGTCGTCCAACGTGAGTTGGATCAACTTTACTGGAACCACGGGAGCCACCGGCAGCGCGAGCATCCCCTTCACAGTCGCGCCGAACAATGGCACTACAGCGCGTACCGGCGTCATCACAGTTGGGGACAGCCAGATCACCATCACGCAATCCGGCGCGCCCGCTTGCACGTACGGCATCACGCCTTCCGCGTTGCAGGTGCCCGCAAGCGCGAACACGCAGATCTTCAACATCACCACCGGGGCCGGCTGCACGTGGTCCGCGACTTCACCGGTTGCGTGGATTACGGCCTCCGGCGCAACGGCGGGAACCGGCGGCGGGACGGTGACGTTTCAGGTGGGAGCGAATACTTCCGCCGATCCGCGCGCGGCAACGCTGACGATTGCGGGCATCAATATCGCGGTTGTGCAGTTTGGCATCTCGACGGCAACCACGGGGCTGAAGATCGCGCCGATGCCGCCATGCCGCCTGCTGGAAACACGCTCGCAGTATGCACCTGCGTATCAGACCGGCGTCTACGGGCCGCCGTTCCTGAGCGCTGGGACTACGCGGACCATCCGTGTGAACGGCTTCGTCGGCTGCCCGATTCCGGCGAACGCAAAAGCAATGGTGTTCAACGTGACGCTGGTGCCGCGCAACGGAGCCATCGCCGATGTCGTCACCGTGTACCCGAGTGGCGAAGCGCAGCCCGACTTCTGGACTATCCGCTCACCGGACGGCCAGATCGTCGCCAATACGGCGATCGTGAAGGTGGGCGTGGATAACAGCGTGAACGTGTACACATCAAACGATGCGGACGTGCTGCTGGATGCCTTCGCCTACTTCACAGACGATCCGGCGTTGCCCGCGACAGCCTACTATCCGCTGACTCCTTGCCGTGTGGTGGAGACGCGGGCGGCGTACCGTCAACCGGCGGGGCCGTTCGGACCACCCACGCTGGGCCAAGCTGAGACGCGGCGTTTCAAGTTCCCGGGCAACGGCTACTGCAACGTGCCTGTTGGCGCCACGGCATATTCGGTGACCTTGACCGCGGTGCCTCCGGGGCCGCTCGCGTACCTCACGGCATGGTCAGCGGGGTTGCCGCAGCCGATCGTATCGAACATGAATTCGTTCGCCGGGCGCACGCTGGCGAACAACCTGATAGTCCCGGTGTCGCCGGATGGCAGCATGGACGTGTTTGCGTACAATGCCAGCGACATCATCATCGACATCAATGGTTACTTTGGACCGGACAACGGCGCCGGGCTCTACTATTTCCCGGTGACGCAATGCCGTGCTTCGGATACGCGGGCGACACCGTTTGGCGGGTTCCCGAGTCCGTTTGGAGGGCCCCTCATGGGAGCGGGCGAGACGCGCGCTTTGCCGCTCTGGTCATCGACGACGAGGTGCGGTGGCCTTCCGCCGAATGCGAAAGCGTACGTGGTGAATGCAACTGCGATGCCCGGCGGGTCGCCGATGCCGTTCCTCACTATGTGGGATACGGGCGGGGCGCAACCGAACGCATCGCAGTTGAATGCCTTTGAAGGGCAAACGGTGACGAATACGGCGATTGTGCCTGCCGGGGCGAATGGGAGCATCAATGTGTACACCTACCGGCAGACGCATCTGGTGCTGGACATCAGCGGTTATTTCGGGCGTTGAAGACGATGGCGCGCACGTATTGTTCCCGGTCTAACCCGGCGAGGCTGGCCTTCTGCTCCATGTCCGGCCTGGCGACAGAGCTTACCGGCCCATCCAGCCGCCGTCCACGACCACGATTTCGCCGCTGACGTAGTCGGACGCCCGCGAGGCGAGATAGACCGTAGTGCCCTTGAAGTCGGCGGGTTCGCCCCACCGGCCGGCGGGAATGCGCGAGAGGATGGCCGGGTTGCGCACCGGATCGGCGCGAAGGGCGGTTGTGTTGTCAGTGGCGACGTAGCCGGGAGCGATGGCGTTCACCTGCACGCCCTTGCCGGCCCACTCGTTCGCCAGCGCCTTGGTCAACTGGCCGACAGCGCCTTTGCTCGCGGCGTAGCCGGGAACGGTGATGCCGCCCTGGAACGTCAGCAGCGAAGCTGTAAAGATAATTTTGCCGGAACCGCGCTCCACCATACTTTTACCGACTTCGCGGCTGATGAACCACTGCGAGTTGAGGTTGGTTTCGATCACCTCATCCCAATATTCGTCGGGGTGCTCTACGGCGGGCTTGCGGAGGATGATGCCGGCGTTGTTCACCAGAATGTTGATGACGGGATGGTCGGTGGTGACTTGCGCGAGGAAGGCGCGCACGGCGGCACGGTCGGCGAAGTTGCAGTTGTAGCCGTGGAACTTCCGCCCCAGCGCTCTGACGTGCTTTTCGATTTCGGAGCCAGAGGCTTCCAGCGAACGGCTGACACCGATGATGTCAGCGCCGGCTTCGGCAAGCGCTTCGGCCATCGCCATGCCGATGCCGCGGCGGCAGCCCGTCACTAGCGCCAGTTTGCCATCCAGTTTGAAGAGATCGAGAACGCTCATTGTCCGCACCCCAGCGGGTGGTCCATATTACCGTGGCAGGCAGGTACGGCGGGAGTCAATGGGGTGAGGGCAAGGTATATAATGCGAGCATGCAATTCTCGCGTAGATCCGTTTTCGCCATGGGCGGCGCCGCGTTGGCCGCGCCCTCAATGTCCATGGCCGCACCGGCCGGCGACAACGGCTTTCCATTCGTGCTCGGCGTGGCGAGTTATTCGCTGCGCGAGTTCAGCCGGAGCCTGGCCATCAAGGCCATGAAGCAGATCGGCACACCATACATTAATATCAAGGAATTCCACCTCCCTTACATTCTTCCGCCGGAGGACCTGGCGAGAGGACGGGCCCAGTTTGAGAAAGCGGGTTTGAAGATTCTCGGCGGCGGCACGATAACGCTGCAGAAGAACAATGCCGCCGATGTCGAGACAATGTTCAAGTACGCCAAGGGCGCCGGGATGCCGCTGATTGTCGCGGCCCCGAGTGCGCAGACCCTGGCGCTGGTGGAGAAAGCCGCCATCAAGTACGACATCAAGGTGGCCATCCACAATCACGGCCCGGAAGACAAACACTTCCCAACTCCACAGAGCGTGTTGAAACTGGTGAAGAACATGGACCCGCGCATGGGGTTGTGCATCGACATCGGACATACTTCACGCACCGGCGTCGACATCCTCGAGTCGATTGTGGAAGCCGGTCCGCGGCTGCTTGATATGCACGTGAAGGATCTGAAGGATCCGATGAACAAGGATTCGCAGGTGATCGTCGGCCAGGGCAAACTGCCCATCGTGGCAATCTTCAAGCAGCTTACGAAGATGAACTACTCGGGCGGCGTGATGCTGGAATACGAGATCGATGCAGACAATCCGGTTCCGGGCATGATGCAGTCGTTTGCCTACATGCGCGGTGTGCTTGCGGGGTTGAAGGGATAGCTCCTGCGGGACTTGACTCGCTCCAGCGATGGACATGCTATCAAGTTCCGCGGCGCCAAACAGAGGCTATTGCGCATACAGGATAATTTGGCAAGTTAGCGCTTCGCCCAATACCGTTGCCGCGCCTGCACCGTCAACCCCTTGCGGTTCGTCGCCAACTGAATCCGCCGGAACTCCGACACACGCACCGGCTTGTCCGACACATACCCGATGCTGTACTGGCTCCGCAGCTCCGATTGAATCGCATCGAACGTCGTGTCAATCGACAGCTTCTTCGTAACCTCGTAGTAGCCGCCGCCCGTGTCCGAGGCCAGTTTCATCAGCATCCGCTTCCCGTCCGGACCCCCGCCGCCATAGAACCGCGGGTCAGTAAAGTAGATCGAATAGATGAGGGTATCGCCGCGCTGCGCCGAATCCACCGCCTGCTCCAGCGTCGCCTCGCTCCCCACGTCCACCCCATCGGAGAGAATGATCAACGCCTTGCGCCCCTGCACGTTCCTGGTGAACTCCTCCACCGCCGTAATCACCGCGTCAAAGAGCACCGTGCCCTTAGAACCTTCGTAGTTGCGCAGCTCATTGCGAGTGGGCGTGTCTACCAGCGCCAGCGCTTCTTCCAGGTCGCGGCGGTTGGCGGTCAATCCCTTCATCACGGAAACCTTCATATCGAACTGCAGGATGAAGACCTTGTCCATCGTCTCCCGCAGCACGCGTTCCAGGAACCGGAAACTCGCCGCCCGCTCGGCAATCAACACCTTGTCCTGGCTCATGCTCGTGTCCACCAGCAAGCCCAAAGTCAAGGGCAGATCGCTCTGTTGCGTGAAGTAGCGGATCTCCTGCGGACGCCCGTCCTCCAGCACCTTGAAGTCTTCCTTCTTCAGATCGGTGACGAACTCGCCCTTGCCGCCGCGTACTGTTGCCAGCACGTTCACTACCTTCACGCTGGTGCTGAAGATCACCTGCTCTTCCTGCGCGCGCCCTGCGGCGGCGAGGCAAGCCAGGACGAAGCTGCGACGTCCACTCGGCATCTTACAGCGCCGCGATTACGGCGTCGGTAAACTGCGTGGTGGATGCCGTTCCGCCGATGTCTTTCGTCACAGTAATGCCCTCGGCGTACACCTTTTCGATCGCACTGGTCAGTCTGGATGCCGCCGCGGTTTCGCCAAGATAGATCAGCATCATGACGGCCGATTGCATCAGCGCCGTCGGATTCGCGACGCCTTTCCCCGCAATGTCCGGCGCGCTCCCATGCACCGCTTCAAAAACTGCGTGATTCACTCCCATGTTCGCGCCGGGCACGAGCCCCAGCCCTCCCACCAGCCCGGCCGCAAGATCGGAAACGATGTCCCCATACAGGTTCGGCAGCAACAGCACATCGAACGTCTCCGGCCGCATCACCATCTGCATCGACGCGTTGTCCACGATCAGCTCTTTATACTCGATGTCCGGAAACTCCCGCGCCATCTCTCGCGCGCAACGCAGAAACAGCCCGTCGCCGAGCTTCATGATGTTGGCCTTGTGGATCGCGGTGACTTTGCTGCGTTCGTTCTTACGTGCGTATTCGAACGCGGAGCGGGCGATGCGAATGGACGCCGTGCGCGTGATCACTTTAATGCTCGTCACCACGTCCGTTACCACTTCATGCTCCAGCCCCGCGTACAAATCCTCGGTGTTTTCGCGGAAAATCACGAGGTCGATCTTGACGTCCTGAAATCGCGTCTTGATCCCCGGCAGCGTTCGCACCGGCCGCACGTTCGCGAACAGGTCCAGCCGCTTGCGCAACGCCACGTTGACGCTTTGGAACCCGCCCGCTACCGGAGTGGTGACGGGACCCTTCAGTCCCACGCGCGTCCGATTCAACGAATCAATCACCGCGTCGGGCACCGATTGCCCAGTACGTTCGATCACGTCGCCGGAAAGTTCCACCTCGTGCCAGTCAATCTGGACGCCGGTAGCATTGACGGCGCGAACGGCCGCTTCGGCCACCTCGGGGCCAATACCGTCTCCTGGAAGTAGGGTTACCTGATGAGCCACATGATCATTGTAGCGGCGTTTCTACGAGTGCCAGTTTCCTGATCCACGCCAATTGTTCCTGCGTCTCGGGCACTGTAATCCCACGAGCCCCCGCAACGGTTGCGACTGCCCGGTCCGCGTCAACTCCACTCAAGATCAACAACCCAGCCGCCAAAAGCGAGGATCTTCCCACGCTCTGCCGGCAGTGCACAGCCACCACACGCCCATCCGACAAGTCCCGTTGCAGCGCGCACAGCAAGTCGTGGGCCTTGGCGAACGAAGCGGGAATGCCGCGGTCCGGGATGGGGAAGCTTGTCAAATGAATCCCGCGCTCACCGGCGAGTTTGGCCTCTTCCGCCAATCCCAGCTCCTCCGACTCTTGTGGTTCAAGCAGGGACACAACCTCATGGACACCCTGCGCGACCCAGCCGTTGACCTCGTCCTCCAACCAGTCCCAACCCCGCGGGCGGCTGGTGATTGCAAGACGGCCTTTCCACGGACCCGGTATCCAGTACAACGTAGGGTTCATTCGCTCCTCTTGATGATCGTCCTCGGCAGTCTGTCCACGATTTCGCCGCGTTCCCGCAATACAGCAATCCGGTGGTGTCCATCGAGGATCGTCCCATCGATGCGCACCTTGAGCTCTCCGGCGTTGCCCGGACGAAGCGAGGCAGTTAGCTCCTCGGTCGACAAACGGCGGAAGTACTCCATCTTCGACGCTACGAGATTGACAGGAGCATGCAGGAAGAGTAGGGGAAGTGGGAGACAATCTTCGAAACTCACCGCACTGCCCAGCTTCACCACGGAATGCTTCTGGAACTCGACACTCCTCTCCGGATAATCAGACCGGTAGTGTCCCCCGCGGCTCTCCTTGCGCGCCAGCCCACACCGCGCAATCAACGTCGCCACCGTGACGATGTTGCGAACCTCGTAGTCCGTCCGCACAGGCGAGGCAATCGCGCAAAACGCATCTTCCGGATACTGCCGCAACAGCGTCTCCATACCCGCCGCGGTTCGCACCAAACCCGCGTATAGCCAGGCCGCCGTGCGAATCGTTCGTTCATCCGTGCGCACGAACCCATTACCAGCGGGCTGCGGATCCACAAACACCGGCCGCCCACTCGAAACCTTCATCGCCTCCGCTGCCCGCGCTCCAAACACGATGCCCTCCAGAAGCGAATTACTCGCCAGCCGGTTTGCACCATGGACGCCCGTACACGCCACCTCTCCAGCCGCAAACAGCCTCGGCGTACCCGTGACCCCCGAAAGATCCGTCCGCACTCCACCCATGGCATAGTGCGCCGCCGGATGCACGGGCGCTGCCTGCTTCGCCAGATCAATCCCGTAGTGCAAGCAGGTTTCGTAGATTCGCGGAAACCGCTCGGCGATCCCCGTAAGGTGGGTGAGATCCAAAAACACGTGCGGCTCACCGGACGCGGCCAACTCCTGCACAATGCACCGCGACACGACATCGCGCGGCGCAAGCTCAGCCATCTTGTGCTGCTCGATCATGAACCGCTCGCCGCTGGCGTTGCGCAGATACGCGCCCTCTCCGCGCAGCGCCTCAGACAGAAGGAAGCGCGGCGCGCCCTCCAGATGCAATGCCGTGGGATGGAACTGGACAAACTCGATGTCGGAGATCGTAGCCCCGGCGCGATACGCTATCGCGACGCCATCGCCCGTGGCGACATCGGGATTCGTCGTTTCGAGAAACACGCGACCCAGACCGCCCGTGGCCAGCAGTACCGCCCGGGCGCGTATGGAGACCAGCATGTCGCGCTCGCTATCGAACGCCATCGCCCCCACCACTTCGCCGTCTTCCATCAACAAATCCGTGACGGCCGCGAAGCTCTCAAACCGTACGTTCGCCAGCGATGCTGCATGCTTGTACAACGACCGCACCATCTCGCGGCCCGTCGAATCCCCATGTGCGTGCAACACACGCGACCGGCTGTGCGCACCTTCGCGGGCAAACACCAGCTTCGTCCCTTCACGGTCAAATTCCGTGCCCCACTGGATCAACTGTTGAATCGCGCCCGGGCCTTCTTCCACCAGCACGTGGACCGCTTCCGGATTGCACAGCCCATCGCCCGCGGCCAGCGTGTCCTGCTCGTGCAGCTCCACCTGATCGTCGTCACTGAGGGCCACCGCGATGCCGCCCTGCGCGTATTGAGATGAGGATTCGCGGATGCTGTCCTTGGCCAGCACCAGCACCTGACCAGCCTCGGCCAGCGAAATTGCAGCACGCAGTCCTGCAACGCCGGCGCCGATCACGAGGTAGTCGGTCGTAAGTGTTTCGGTAGGAGGTCTAATACTTCTATGGTAATTAAGAGTGAATGCGTATCGCAGTACTGCACAACCGGCGGCCCGAGATTTCGAATCCCTCCTGCGATCTCCCTGATGACGAATACGAAGAGTACGATTCCGTCGCCACCATCGAAGCGATCGCAACCGCGCTCCGGCTCACCGGCCTGGCGCACATCGTCCAACCCGTGGAAGCCACACGTGACCTGGTCGCCCGTTTGGACGGGCACTTCGATTTCGTCTTCAACATCGCCGAAGGCGTGGGCCGCCGTTGCCGCGAGGCAGTCCCCGCGGCAGTCTGCGAACTGCTTGGCCTCCCTTACACCGGCTCGGACCCCGTGACACTCGGCATCACCCTCGACAAAGAACTGGCGCGCCGCGTGGTGAGCCCCGACGTGCCGGTCGCCCTGGGCCTGACAGACCTCGACCAAATCGACCAACTGCGCTTCCCGGTGATTGTGAAACCACGTGACGAGGGATCGAGCAAAGGCATTCGTCAGGACGCCGTTTGTTTCCACTCGCACCAAGCCGTGGCGCGGGCCCACGCGCTGCGGACAATCTACGGCTGTCCCATCCTGGTGGAGGAATTCCTCCCCGGTGCGGAAGTGACCGTCGCCATCGCCGGGAACGGCAACAACGCGCACATTCTCGCGATGATGGAGATCGCCCCCGTGGACCATGAATCCGTATTCCTCTACAGCCTGGAGCGCAAGCGCGAGTTCCATTCAAGCATCCGCTATCACGTGCCGCCGCGTTTGCCGCAAACAACCCTGCAACGCATTGAGCGCGATGCCCTGCGAGCCTACCATCTGCTCGGATGCCGCGATATCGCCCGCATCGACTTCCGTCTCGATGCCTCTGGGCTCCCTCATTTCCTCGAATGCAATCCGCTCCCCGGGCTGAATCCGGAATCCGGCGACCTCGTCATCGCCACGCGCTCCACCTTGAGATACGCCGATCTGGTATGCGGCATCCTACGCGACGCAGCCGTCAGAAAAGGAGTCGCACTGTGAAGGTGCTGGTGCTGCATACTCTCCCGCCCGATAGCGCCGGGAACAGCCGCTACTCGTGGGAGTTCGATCTTCATTCCGCGGCCGCCAACGTCGCTAAACCGCTCGAGAACGCCGTCGTGCGGGGAGTAAAGGGGCACCCGCGGGAAATCCTCGATGCCTTGCGCCAGGAACAACCCGATGTTGTGCTGAACCTCTGCGAAGCGCCGCTGGGACGCCCGGAGCTGGAATCGCACGCCGCCGCGCTGCTGGAATGGAGCGGCGTCCGGTTCACCGGCTGCGGCAGCGAAACCCTCTCATTGTGCCGTCGCAAGGACCGCACCAACGCGCTTCTGCGCGACGCGGGGGTGGCCGTTTCGCAAGACGTGGATCCCGAACGTCCAGTGTTCCCTTGCGTGGTGAAACCCGCTGGAGAAGACGGCTCCGCCGGCATCGATGACAACTCCGTCTGCCACACCGCACAGCACCTGCATGACGCCCTCCACAAACTCGCCGGACCCGCGATGGTACAGCGCTTCCTTCCGGGCCGTGAATTTGCCGTGAGTCTCTGGGGACGCCACCATGCTGATCACGCATCCATCGGCGAAACCACTTTCGAGAACGGGCTCCAACTCATCACCTATGAAGCGAAGTGGAACATCGAAAGCGCGTCGTTCCGCAATTCGCCAATGAGCTACCGCAGCGAGATTGACGAAGAGTTGCGCGCGCGGATTCTGGCTACTGCCCGCTCGACGTGGGAAGCAGTGGGCGCCCGTCATTGCCTCCGCATCGACATTCGACTCGATGAGACAGGCTCACCATACGTGATCGACGTGAACCCTAATCCCGAGATCTCGCCTGAGGTCGGTGTCTGTCGCGCGGTGCAGGAAGCGGGATGGCGCTGGGAAGACTTCGTGAGGAGTCTCGTCGAATGGGCCTGACACCGCTCAACGAAATAGCGCCGCTTCTGCCGCGCGACGCCGCCCTCGCCGTTGACGCGCTGCGTGCTTGCGGCGATGTGTTTATCGAAGAGGAAATCCTCACCGCGGCAACAATGCTCCAAGAGGCCCTAGACGGGGAGTACACGGCCCTTGCCGCCATCGTCGAGGGCGAATTCGCCGGATACTGTCTCGCGGGCCGGACTCCGTTCACCGTCTCTACCTGGCACCTCTACTGGCTGTGCGTCCATCCGCGATTCCACCGTTGTGGCGTCGCCCGCGCATTGCAGTCCGCCTTGGAAAAGACCGCGAGAGATTCCGGTTGCGAAAGAATCGTCGTCGAGACGGGTGGCCGCAAGGCCTACGAGCCCGCGCGACGGTTCTATACCGCCGCCGGCTATCAACAATGCGGACGGATCGAAGACTACTATCATCCCGGCGATGCTTGCGTTTTCTACTGCAAGCTGCTCTCATGAAGGCCTGGGATCCAGCCATGCCAACCACAGCCATCGTGTCCACGGTTCTGTCCAACATCGAGAAGGTCACTCGAATCTCGTCCGGAGGCTTTGACGGCGGCCGGGATTGGTTCCACCTCGAATCAAAAGAACTCCGCGACGCGGAGTTGTACGAAAAGCTGCGCGCCAACTGGCGTCAGATCACCGGACAATATCTCCTCAGCTTTGCCCTTGTATACTGTCGCGAAGGTGCCGATTGTGGAGTGTGGCTCCATTACCTTCACAGCGCGCAGCACAAATCGGAGTATCTTCCCGGATGCCACTCCGTCCCTTCGTGGTTCTGAATCTCGACGAGGCCCGGTTCGAGTGCACCTTCGGGCGCGGCTGCGACGGCATCTGCTGCCACAACGGCCGCCCACCGGTCTACCCGGAAGAGCGCGATCGAATCGACGCTGTTCTCCCCCGCATCCTGCCTCTGATGCGTAGCTCCGCGCGCAAGTTAGTTGAGCGGGATGGTTATTTCAGCCGCCGCATGAAGGCCGGACAACCAAGTCTTCGCGTGGATGCCGGGTGGTGCGTCTTCTTCAATCACGGCTGTGTGCTGCACAAACTCGGCATCGAAGAAGGCGACCCCTTTCGCTACAAGCCCTGCATCTGTTCGCTCTTCCCCCTGGACCGTCGCGCGGACAAGAGCTGGTACGTCCGGCAGCGCGGCTATGCCGGCGAAATCTGGGACCTTCCCTGTCTTACTCCTGGCGGCTCCACACCCCAGGCAGCCATCAGCCTTCACGACGAACTCGCACTCGCCAGCCGCATTCATTCCGGCTCGGGTTAGAAGTCATCCCCTGCGCCCTGCATGGTACAAGGGAAGAATATGCCCTCATTCCGCGTGCAGACTCCTGCACGAAGCTACGATGCCATTGTCGAACGTGGCATCATCGCCCGCGCAGGCGAGTTTCTCCCGGCAAAAGCGGGTGCCGGATCGGTGGCTGTCATCACCACTCACGACGTCTGGCAACGGCACGGAGAGGCGCTACGACACGCGCTGGGCACGCGGGTACGCACGGTGCTGTACTTCGCCGGCGGCGAGCACAATAAGCGCATGCCGGAAGTGGAGCGGCTCGCGGGCGAGATGGTGGATGCCGGTTGTGACCGCTCCACAGTGGTGGTGGCATTTGGCGGTGGCATCGTCACCGACGTCGGCGGGTTCGTGGCATCCTGCTTCATGCGCGGCGTGCCCGTTCTGCAGATCCCAACAACGCTGGTTGCCCAGGTGGACGCAGCCATCGGCGGCAAGACCGGGGTCAATCTCGTGAACGGTAAGAACCTTGTGGGCGCCTTCCATCAACCGCTCGCGGTGCTCATCGATCCCGACGTGCTCGGCACGCTGCCCGAGCGTGAATACCGCGCCGGATTGTACGAAGTGATCAAGTGCGGTGTCATCCGCAGCCTGCCGCTATTCGAGTTGCTGGATTCGCGCCAGGCCGAGGTGTTCTCGCTCGACCGCGCCGCTGTGGACGAGCTGATTAGCGAATCGGTCCGCATCAAAGCGGAAGTGGTCACGGCGGATGAAAAGGAAGGCGACCTGCGGCGGATTCTCAACTTCGGCCACACCATCGGCCATGCGCTGGAAGCCGAAACCGGATACTCGCGCTTTCTGCATGGCGAAGCGGTTGCCTTCGGCATGAACGCCGCCACGCACCTGGCCCACATCCATGGCCTGCTCGGCGCCGTCGACACGCAGCGCATTCTCGAATGCGTCCGCCGCTACGGGCCCATTCCAGCGCTCCATGGCATCACTGCCGCGAGCCTGGTGGCGCGCCTCGGCGCGGACAAGAAGACCATCCAAGGCAGGGTGCATTTTGTGCTGCCGGATTCCATCGGCTCTGTGCGGATTCTCTCCGGAATCCCGCAAGACGATATCCTGGCCGCGACGGAGGCAGCGCTGGCATGAAGCCTGCCGGAACCACGCCAGCAGGCGTCCAAAGCGAGGAGCAAGCCGCACGTTGGGTCCGCGAAATGTTTTCCGGTGTCGCCGGCCGCTACGACCTGCTGAATCATGTTCTGTCTTTCCATATCGACAAGTACTGGCGCTGGAGAACCGTATCCCACTTGCGGCATATCCTGCAGCGTCCCGACGCCCAGGTGCTCGACCTCTGTTGCGGCACCGGCGATCTGCTGCTGGCTCTGGAAGGCGCCGCCGGCCGCCGGCTTTACGGGAGTGACTTCTGTCACCCCATGCTGACCGGCGCCAACGAAAAAATCGCGAAAAAACATATGCGGTCGGTTGTGTTTGAAGGCGACGCGTTACGGCTTCCCCTGCGCGACGCCTCCATTGATCTGCTCACCGTGGCCTTCGGCGTCCGCAACTTCGCCAACTATCGCAAAGGCTTTGTGGAAATGCGGCGCGTGCTCAGGCCCGGCGGTGTTGCGGCGATTCTCGAATTCTCACAGCCTTCCAATGCCGCCTTCGCTGCGCTGTACCGTTTTTACTCCAACAGGGTTCTGCCGAAAATCGGCGCATGGTTGTCGGGCTCCCGCGATGCCTACACCTACCTTCCGGAATCGGTGAGGAAGTTTCCCAACGCCGAGGACCTCGGGGCGATCCTGCACGAGTGCGGATTCCGCCACGTCGAGCTCCATCGCATGACATTCGGAACCGTCGCGCTGCACCTGGCGCGCGTTTAGACTCGCTACACAGTCCGGTCCAACTTCATCCGCGCCACCACCGTGGTATCGGCATAGTCGCGTTTGATCTGAAAGCCCATGCTCCGGCAAATGCCCTGCATCACGGCGTTCTCCGACGAGATCTCGCCATAGATGACGTCGACTCCTTCGCGCCGGCCGACTTCAATCAACCGCCGCAGGAGCTCTTTTCCAAGCCCCTGCCCTTGCATGTTGTCGCTCACCACCAGGGCGAACTCCGCTTCCTTGCGTCCGCGTGAGAACGCCAGCATGTCTTTGTGCAGCCGGCCGACTGCGAGGATACTGGCGGCTCCCGTTTCCGGATCACGGTGCTCCACTACCAACGCCATCTGCCGCGAATAGTCGATGAAGCAGATGCGAATCAGCCGTTCGTGCGCCACACGCGTACTCAGCTTCAAGGCCGATAGATAGCGGAAGTAGACGGTGCGATCGCTCAACGTCTCATGAAACTCCGCAATCAGCGGCTCGTCCTCCGGACGAATGGGCCGCACAGTCACCACCTCGCCATTCTTCATTCGCCACGTGCTCAGGTACTCGATGGGGTATGGCCGTATGGCCGGTTTCGGCAGCGCGTCGTCGGCGACGGAATCGGGGTGGTATTCTACGTCGCAACCATCAGGGGCGATGCGCATCGAACGGATTCGCGGCCGTTCCACCACCAGCCTACCCAGCCGGACCAGCAATCGCTCGTAGATCTCGGCATCGCCGTCCAGCACCTGGAGCAGCTTCAACTGCCGCAGCATCAAACGGGCATGGGTGGTTGTCAGTGGAGGCAGTCCAACTGCGCGATCCCCTACCTGCGATTCCGCATAGAGCACCGGCCCCACCTGATCATCCAGGAAGCTTCCGATGAGGATCGGCGAATCCGCCGGCAGACTCAAATCCTCCGGCGATTCAACGGCATCATCGATCAACGGCGTCTCGTAGATGGAATGCAGGTTCTCCTGATACGCCCACATGTAGAGGAACATGATCGCGGCGGAATCGGGATATGCAAACGTCGGAATGCCCGACGACTGCAACAGCCCAACCCCGGCGGAAATCCCAACCCCGCCCATCCAGCTCGCCAACACCGGCTTGCTCCCCAACTTCGCGAACGGCTTCAATTGTTCCGCTGTGTGAATCGGATCGGTGTAGGCCTGCGGCGCGAGGATCACCAGAAACCCGTCGCTCGTCGGATCCTTTGAGACCACCTCCATCACCTTCGCGTACCGCTCCGGCTTCGCATCGCCGAGTATGTCGATCGGATTCGCATGCGACCACTCCGGCGGCAGAATCTGATTCAGTGCCTCCAGCGTCTCCGGGGCGAGCGGCGCCAGTTGGCCGCCTCCGCGAATGAGCATGTCGGTGGCGAGCACGGACGGCCCGCCGGCGTTGGACACGATGGTCAGCCGTTTTCCGCGCGGACGCGGCTGCTTACCCAACACCTCCGCCATGTAGAAGAGATCCGACATGCGCTCCACGCGCAGCACACCGCATCTGCGCAGTGCGGCGTCAATCACCTCATCGGAACCTGCCTGCGCTCCTGTGTGCGCCGCCGCCGCCTTTGCACCTTCCGGGGTCCTGCCCGCCTTGATGACGATGATGGGCTTGCTGAGCGCAACCTCGCGCGCCGCTGAAAGAAACGCTCGCGCATCGCCGATGGATTCCATGTACAGCAGGATGCTTCTGGTGCGTGCATCGTTTGCGAGGTAGTCGATCAAGTCCCCCCAACCGAGGTCGGCCATCGACCCCAACGAGACAAACGCGCTGAAGCCGACATGTTCGCGCTCGCTCCAATCCAACACCGCCGTACATAGTGCGCCGCTCTGGCTGAGGAAGGCGACGGAGCCCTGCTTCGCCATGCCGGTGGCGAACGTCGCATTCAAACCTGTGACTGGGCACATCACACCCAGGCAATTCGGCCCAAGTATTCGCAGCGCGCCCTTGTGCGCCTCTTCCAACACCTGCCGTTCCAGTTCCTCACCCTTGGGGCCGAGTTCGCGGAAACCCGCCGCCAGCACGAGGGCGCCTTTGACATGCGCCTCCACGCATTCTCGAATCACCCCGGGTACCGCGGCGGCAGGCGTAACCACGACGGCGAGTTCCACCTCCTCCGGCACATCGCGCACGCTTGGATAACAGCGCATGCCCAGCACGCGCGTGCGTTTCGGGTTCACCGGATACACCGTGCCTCCGAACGGGGAGCTGATCAGATTCCAGAGAGTGGTCCGTCCGACGCTGTTCTCCACTTCGGTGGCTCCAATGACAGCGACGGATTGCGGCTTGAAGAAAACGTCCAGCGGGTAGCGTTCCCGACCGAACAAGGAATGCGCCGGCTCGAGGGCCGGCTTGCCGGTTGGCGTACTCATATCCTGTTACTTCGAGCTTAGCGCGCAGGGGAGGTGCAAATGTCGGAAATCAATCTTCGAGGACACGGACAAATTCGCCGATGACGCGAAAGGCGTCGGGATCGTCCTCCAGGGTCCAGGCCTCGAACTCGGGGTTGAGGGGTTCCAGGTGGATCATGGAATGGCGCCACTCGCCGGCCTCACCGGCGGTGGCCTTCTCGCTGCGATAGCGCTTGACGGTGTAGCGTCCGCCGGATTCGGAAACATCCCGGCGTTCGATCAACAACAACTTGCCCTGCCGCGATCCGGTAACGCCGGCGCGAAAGACGCAGAGGCTGCCGTCAGGAATCCGCGGCTCCATGGACCGTCCGGTGATTCGCACGACAAACATGCCTGGATCGAGCCGCAGATCCGCCGGCATCTCCAGCCAGTCCTCTGCGTCCACCTCGTTGTCTTCCAGGAAGCGGCCGGCGGCAACACGAGCCGAATACAGGGGCAGGTGGGTGTGGAACTCCAACACCTTGGGCCGCACGTGCTGCTGATACAGCCGCGAAGCCGTGCGGTCCAGATCGGCCGAAAGCGCTACTGCCGTATCGCTGATGCGCACCGTGTTCGACCAGGATTCCTGGCACATCCGCAGCCACTCGCTGAAGCCGAACTCGCGGAGCTTATCATCGAAATCATCGGCAAGGTAGGCGAGAACCTCGGCTTCTTCACCCGCGAACTCTTCCCAATCGCGGCGAAATCGAAGACGGTACTCACCGGTCTGGGGATGGCAAACAACGACGCCCACTGCCAGCGGGCTCTCCCCGGGCAGACACACTTCCACCAGCGCATATTGCGCCTCGTGGGTGGCAAAAGTAGTGGCTGAGGGCATCCCGCTTTAATCGTATCGGAAGAAATTGCTGAATGCTTATGGTGCGGCAGGATAATACCCTTTGCGTGCGCGGATCTTCACTCCGGCCAGCTTCGGGACCTTCACTTCAATCTTTCGGAAAATCTTCTGCGAATCGTCATTTTCCGGAATGTAGCGAATGATGTACTGCGTCGTGATCTCGCCCGCCACTGCCGCAATCGACTTGAACATTCCGCTCGCAATCTCCGCCGCGTATCCACCCGTGCCCACCTTCAGCGCGTAGTTGCCTTCATCTGACGGCGTCGACAGATAACCACTGACGTCTTTGTACAGCCCTTGTAGCGGATAGAGCACACGCCCGCCCGTTTCTTCTGAAAGGCGGGTCAGGATCTTCTCCCCTTCCGAATTGAACCCGAACGCCACAGTGCTGATTCCGTAAATGGTGACAAGGTTGCGCTGCGCCAGCTCTAATACCTCGTCCTGCGTCTTCTTGCTCGCATTATCGTGACCGTCGCCGATGATCACCAGAATGCGCCGCGGCTCCACCGGTTCGCCCTTGATCAGCGAACGTTTAGTGCAGGCCATATAGATGGAATCAAACAGCGCCGCCCCGCCGCTCGGCTTGAGCTTGGCAATCTTCTCGGTGATCTTATCGGGGTCCTGCGTGGTGTTGATCATCAGCTCCGCATCGGTGCTGTAGCCGATGAGATAGCCGCTGAACTTGCGGTCTCCCGGCAGCAGGTTCCAAACCAGCTCGCGCGCGGCTTCCTGATAAGTCTTCCAATGAATACGGCTGGAACTGGAGAGATCCAGGAGGAATCCCACCACCACCGGTTGATTTCGCTCTTTCGAAAAGTAGCCGATCTTCTGCTTTTTGCTTTCGTCGAAAATCTCGAAGTCGTCCTTTTCCAGATCGCTGACAAAGCGGTCCTTCTCGTCAGTGACCGTGACAGGCACGATCACTTCGTTGACCTGCACTCTGATATTCGACGGCGCCTGTGCGTGCAGAACGCCAAGCACGAGCAGAAAAAGCGGAATCCGAACCAGCATGGATGATACGCCCCTAGATCTCCAGTATAAACCCGCCCGCTTCATTTACCGTTGCACTCGCCCTGAACCGCCGCCCTTGAGGAGCGCCTGCACTTCGTCAGCCGAGAAGCGGTTGAAGTCGCCGGGAATCGAATGCTTGAGGCACGAGGCCGCCACAGCGAACTCCAGCGCGGCCTGATGGTCAGGCAGCGTCAACAAGCCGAAGATCAAACCGCCCGCGAAGCAATCCCCGCCGCCCACCCGGTCGACAATGTGGGTGATCTCGTAGTGCCGGCTCAGCAGAAACTCACTGCGGTTATTCAAACAGGCCGACCATCCGTTATGGGATGCGCTCTTGGATTCGCGGAGCGTGATCGCCAGTGCCCTCAGATTCGGATAAGCCGCCAGCACTTTATCCGTCAACCGCCGGTATGCGTCGCGCTCGAGAGCTCCGGAATGGACATCGACTCCGGCTTCAATGCCCAGCGACATCTGGCAGTCTTCTTCGTTCGCAATGCCGATGTCGGTGTACTGAAAAAGCTGCGGCATCACCTCGCTGGCCTTCTTGCCCCACCTCCACAGATTCTTGCGGAAATTCAAATCGCAGGAAACCGTCAAACCCATTTCGTGCGCCGTGCGCGCGGCTTCAATCGCCAGACTCGCCGCCGATTCGCTGATGGCCGGCGTGATCCCGGTGACATGGAACCACCCGGCTCCGTCGAAGGCTTTCTTCCAATCCACATCGCCCGGCTTGGCCAGCGCAATGGAGCTGTTCTCGCGATCGTAGAGCACCTTCGATCCGCGCTGATTCGCGCCCGGCTCGACAAAGTAAATCCCGAACCGGCCCTTGCCGCGCACAATGTGCGAAGCATCCACACCAAAGCGCCGCATCTCGCCGATGAAAGAATCGGAGATGGCGTTGTTGGGAGGCAACACCGTGACATAGCGTGCCGGGTAACCGAACCCACCCAAAGCGACCGCGACATTGGCTTCGCCGCCGCCAAACGTAGCCACGAACTGAGGAGATTGCAGAAGGCGCTCATAGCCCGGAGGGGCCAGACGCAGCATGATTTCACCAAAAGAAACTACAGGCTTCATAAAAGGATTCCGACCGCGATTTTACCATTTAGCCTTACGTTCGCCGCTCTATTGCGTTCCGCGGGCTACTTTCCATGCGCTACCAGCCGAACCGTCACCCCGGCCCGCGCCGGATCGTTTGTGGCCAGGTTGATGGTGGCCTGATGCGCCCCCACATCCGGTGGCGTGAAGCGCAGCACGATCTGCCGCGACGGCTCCCCGATGGCCGGATACTCGGGCCGGTGCGGCACTGTCAGCGGACCCCTTGTTACAACCTCCACCAGAGGCGACACCGTCGTCACGGAAATAATGTCCAGCGGCGCATTGCCGGTATTCTTCACCGCCAGAATCCGCTCGTAACTGTGCCCTGACGGGATATCTCCGAAGTCGAGCACCAGCGGCACATCCAACGCCGGCGCCGCGCGCCGCAACGTCAGCCCCAGGTAACTCGCCGCCGGAGTACCGGTGGCGCTGCTCACGCGGATGAGAATCGCTCTTCCTTCTGTTACCGGAACCACCAGTTCCGCCGGCAGGCCCGCGGGCCGGGCGCAGCCTGCCTCCAACTCACGATCCGCCACTCCGTTGTACACCGTCAGCACCGGACGCGAATTCAACATCGCCACTACCTGCAACTGGCCAGTGAAGTTCGGCACATAGCGGAACCAGACGGACTGCGGATCGCGCGCTCCCGAGCACGAGTTGACCGGATCGCCTGGGGACGATGTCGCCTGCCGCATATCGAAGTAGCCAACAGACGGCGCGACGGCAATGTCCGTTGGAACCGTCGCCTCGTCCCCGGGCGTGCCCTGGAACGTCCCCGCCGTCTGGCTCACGCTGTGCGCCTTGTCGGCGACGTAAATGATGCCGGATCTCGCCACGTCTGTGCTGCCTGCGCGGATCTGCACACTGCCGGATCCGGCACCTGAGGCCCCGCGGTCAATCGTGATCCAATCGAGCCCCGTATCGCCTCGGCTCAACGCCGTCCACGGGCAATCCGGCGGCGCGTCAATGAAGATTGTCGCGGTTCCGCCGGTGGCATTGAACCGGGTGGACGGCGAAGAGAGCGTGTAGCTGCACGCCGCTCCCGATTGGCTGAGCGGCACCCGCCAGACGCCGCGTCCATGCGTGAATGCATAGAGCCAGGTGAACCGCCCCGCGCGCGCCACCGTGAAGTGCCAGATGCTGGTGTTGGGGGCGCCCATCTCCTCCTTCAGCCACGTGGCGCCGCCGTCGAGCGAAACAAAAACACCCAGATCTGTTCCGGCATACAGGATGTTTGTATCGTTGGGATCAATTGCCAGCGTCGACACCGGGATGTCCGGAATTGCCGTATCGCCGCTGCCGTCGATGGACTCCCACGTCTCTCCCTGGTCGCGGCTGCGATAAATGTGCGCCTCACCCGCGTCGCGGAGGAACGTCGAATAGACTGCGTACACTGTCATCGCATCCACCGGATCAAAGACGATTTCGGAAACAAACCCCAGCCGCGGTTGCACGCCCGGCCACGCCGTATTGCTGCCTGCTGTCAATGCCGAATCCAACCTGTGGATCCACCCGCGCGTCGTCCCCGCCAGCACCAGGTTTGGGTTGAAGGGAGACACCGCAACCGACGAAGCCACTCCGTCGGGAAACGTCGCGCTCGCCCGCTCCCACCTTTGTGCGCCGTTGGTGGTGCGCCAGAGAAACGTCCCGCCCGCCCACATCCGCTGTGGCTCACGCGGGTCCATCGCCACCGGGGTGTTGAACAGGAAACCGCTGTCTCCGCTGATGCCGCTGCGCGCACTGAAGAAGCTTGCCCCGCCGTCATTGGTCTTCGCCAGCGCGAACCCCGGGGTCGAAACAAAGAAACTCGCCGGGTCCTCCGGATTGATGTGCGCGAACGTCCCGTCGCCGCCCAGTACCCTGCTCCAGCGATCGACACCGCGCGTATCGCTTCCCACCACGCTGCCGTTGTCCTGGAGCCCACCCACATACAGATGCCCGCCTGGAAACACCGACCCGTGATAGAACTGCGCCACCACATACCCATTGTTCAGTGACCTCCACCGGATGGCCGAATTGTCCGGGTTACACGCCGCCGAAGGCCCCGTAGCGGTTGCGGCCCGCGCATTGTCGCTGCGGTAGACGCCGCCGTCGTTCGAGTTAAACACGATCTGATTCGTGACACCGTTATAGTTGGGGTGGAACACAATGGCGTGATGATCAGCATGGGCGGAGGCATCCGTCCACCAGAACGAAGCCAAGCCCCAATTGGCGCCTCCGTCATCGGACCGCATCAGATCGATGCCGCCGGCCCAGACGCGGTTGGCATCCATCGGATCCACGGCGATCACGTTGTCATAGGGGCCCTGGCTGTTCGGCGTCCCTGATGTGCACTGGGCAATAAAGGGATTGGTCAGCAGCAGCGTGTTCAGCTTGTTCGTATCCGTGTTCCGTACGCGCGCCTGCCACGTGCCGAGTTCGCCGCCGCTCAGCGATCGGTAGAAGGCAAGCATCCCATCGCGATACGGCCCGTCCTGATTGCTGGAAGCCAGCGCATAGACGACGTTCTGATCCGAGGGCGCAAAAGCCAGCGACACACGAGCCATGTTCGGATCGGTCAACACGGCGGTCCACGGCGCGCCGGACGCTACATCCGGATTGCGGAAAATAGTCCCCGGACTTTGCAGATCCAAGGCCGCCCCAAACAGATTCCGGTTCGTTGCCCCAATGAGCGCGCTTCTCGAAATGCCGCAGGACACAATGGCGAAGTCGCGTGCCATGTCGGTGCGCAGGACGATGTCGTGGCAGCCGGTGTTGGGGGCCCGCCGGTCGATCGCCAGCGTCCACGACTCGCCTCGATCGGAGGAAACCATGAGACCCGCGTTCGTGGCCGCGTAGAGCCGCCGTGGATCATTCGGGCTGATCGCGATCTTCTGTGTGAAAAAGAAATCGCTCGTTTTCGTGGACTCCAGCAGAGTCCAGGAGTCCCCGCCGTCAGCGGTCTGGTAGATGCCCCCACCGCGCAGCCCGTCGCCATTCAGGAAGCCTTCGCCGGTCCCGGCATAGATTACCCGCGAATCGCGGGAATCCATCGCCAGCGTGCTGACACTCAAAAATGGAAGGAAATCGCCAAGCGGCGTCCACGCATTGCCGCCATTGGTGGACCGCCAGATTCCTCCCGCCACCGCGCCCGCATAGAGAATCTGGGGGTCTTCCGGATGCACCAGCAGTGCGCGCGTCCGTCCGCCGAAGTTCCCCGGACCAAGCTGCGTCCACGCGCCCACCGTGAGCTCCCGAGCCTTCGAATCCAGCTTCCGCCGCAACGCTGTCGAATACCGTCCCATGCGTTTCATCCGCCCGATCGCCTGGTGATAGCGCGAAACCGGCACGGGCGCGCCATCCGGCGAAATGCGCAGCAATGCGTACTCCGCAGCCTCACCCGGCTGATCCTCGGGCGGGCGCATGGGCTCACGCTTTGAGAAGATCCCGCGTTGGGTGTTCGCGTCAGGCCGGACCACAGAACAGGACGGCTGCAACAGGCAGCAGAGAAGGATCGCGAGATACAAACGGCTCATTAGTTCATATTCATACTACCCCGCGGGGCAGGCAGTGTCGGTACAATTTGAGTTCGCATGTCCCGCATCCTGATGGCCGCCTCTGAAGCGACGCCCTTCTGTAAGACCGGCGGACTCGCCGACGTGTTAGGGGCGCTCCCCCCCGCCCTTGCGGCGCGTGGAGAGGAAGTGGCGGTGGTTCTGCCACGCTACCGCCAGGTGAAACTCGAAGGCGCCCGCATGGTCTGGTCCCACCTGCCCCTTTGGGTTGGGCCCGGCCGCTACACCGCCGACATCTTTGAAGTGGTGCGCCATGGCGTGCCGTACTACCTCGTCGATTGCCCCCAGTTCTTCGATCGAGACGGGTTGTACGGCACTGCGGCAGGAGACCATTGGGACAACCCCACGCGTTTCGCGGCTCTATGCCATGCGGCTCTCGGTATCGCGCGGCACTTCTTTCGGCCGCACATCATCCACTGCCACGATTGGCAGACCGGACTGCTTCCCGTCTACCTGAAACAGTACTTCCATGGCGACCCCACCTTTCATAACGTGCGCACGGTAATGACGATCCACAACATGGGCTACCAGCAGCGGATCGGTCGCGATCTACTTTTCTGGCTCGGACTGCCGGAGGCATTATTCCGTTCGGACCTGCTGGAATTCCACGGCCGCGTAAACCTGCTCAAGGGTGGCCTGGTATTCGCCGATGCCCTCACCACCGTCAGCCCGGCATACGCACGGGAAATCCAAACAGCCGAGCAGGGGTTCGGTCTCGATGGCCTGCTTCGGTCGCGCGCCGATGTCCTTTCGGGAATCCTGAACGGTGTCGATTACGCCGAATGGAGTCCGGAAACCGATCGTCACATCGCGGCCCACTACTCCGTGGATGACCTCGACGGCAAGCGGGCCTGCAAGCTCGACCTTCTGCAAACAATGGGCCTCCCCACGGACCGCCCCGAAGTACCAATCATCGGAATCGTCTCCCGCTTCGCCACGCAAAAGGGGTTCGACTTGATCGCCGCGGTGGCCCATGATCTCCTGCACTGGGACTTCCGGTTCGCCGTGCTCGGCTCCGGGGAACGCGAATACGAGAATCTGTTCCGCGCACTCGCCGCCGCCCGCCCTGATAAGTTCGCTGTCCGGGTGGCTTACAGCGAGACGCTGGCGCACAAGATTGAAGCCGGCTCAGACATATTTCTCATGCCGAGCCACTACGAGCCCTGCGGGTTGAATCAGATGTATTCCCTGCGCTACGGAACGATCCCTGTTGTGCACGCCACCGGAGGTCTGGATGATACGATAGATGGGGAAACGGGATTCAAGTTCTGGAGCTACACCCCCGAAGCCATGTTGGGCGCCTTGCGTGAAGCGTTGCGTGTCCATGGCGAGGAACCGGAGCGCTGGCAGGCGATGCAGCAGACCGGCATGCGCCGCGATTATTCGTGGGATGCTTCCGCGTCCGCCTATAGCCGGCTGTATGACTCCTTGCGATAGGCTGCCCGCTTGCAGGCTGAATCTTTTTTTCGTGGAACTCATCTACAGTCGTTGAGAGGTTGAAATGGCAGGTCAGAACACATTGACATTCACGGATGCGAACTTTGATTCGGACGTTATCAAGTCCGAAACGCCCGTGCTAGTAGATTTTTGGGCCGAATGGTGCGGCCCGTGCCGTATGATGAGCCCGACGGTGGATGCACTGGCGGATGACTACAACGGCAAGGTGAAGATCGGGAAGATGAACGTGGATGAGAACCCCGGCACTCCGATGCGGTACAACATCCGCGGGATCCCCACGATGCTTCTCTTCAAGGGCGGTTCGGTCGTCGAGCAGCGCGTCGGCGCCACTGGCAAAGCCGATCTGCAAAAGATGCTCGACGGGCACCTGTAAACACACCCTATCAGCGACATTCCAACGCCCGCTTCCGGTAAGCCCGGGGGCGGGCGTTTCTATTGTTTTCAGGTGAGAGAAATCCATCCTTCCACGCACTACTGAGATGGAGGGATTTCGCAGACTCGGAAATTCATTGGAAAGCTCCTTTCTTCTGACCGGGGGACTCACGGCGTAGACCGTGAGTCAAGCCCCGGGAAAGGAGGCACCAAATGCGTATTCGCATCAGCGTTAGTCTTAACCTAACGCTAAGGCGCATCGTCATCACGATTCGCTTTGGCTAAAGGCCAAGCACCCCGCCCGTCAAGGGCGGGGTACCCTCCAACTCCAGCGTACCAATCCCCCACCCAAAGTCAATAGGCCACCAAGTTGTACGGTGATATTCCTGCCGCTCAGACCCGGATGACGATGGCGTAATAGGCCCCGCAGAGGTCCTTGCCCTCGGCGTCCTGGAACCAGCCGTGGAGTTGCGTGCGGCCCCTGCTCAACGGGACCCGGAAGATCGCGGATTTGGTGGTAACGGCGGTAGCCTCCGTGAGATCGTGGGGGCCTACTTTGAGGCGCGCTTTGGCGATGGGAAAAGCTTTTCCGGCGGGGAGTTTGCCCACCGTCTTGTGCTGCTCGGGAAGGCTGGCGGTGAGGGGCTGAAAGAGGTCGGGGGGCCAGCGCGAGAGGGCGATCTGGTAGGTGCCGTCGCGATCGACGTCAACGTTCCAGGGGCCCCCGCGAGGACCGCCCGCGGCGTTGAGGACGTGGCCGGGGTTGTCCGCGTAGATATCCTGCCAGTCCGCGCTGCAGAGCATGACCGGGTTTTCGACGTCGGAGCCGATGGTCAACGGTTGGAAGTCGCGGAGGTTGGCTTCAATGGGAGCCCACCATTTCTCGTAGTGGTCGCGCATCTTCTTCACCACGTCAGGGTGCTTGGCGGCAAGGTCAGTCTTCTCGCTCACGTCGGCGCTGAAGTCGTATAGCTCCTTGCCCTTGATGAGCCGCCATTTGTCCCAGAGGACGCAGGCATCCCATTTCTCCGGGATCTGGCCGTATTGGACGATCATCATGCGGTCGGGCATTTTATCGGTCTTACCGCGGAGGATGGGAGCGAGGCTCTTACCGTCGAATGCTGCGTTGGCTGCGGGCTTCACATCGCATAGATCGAGGATGGTAGGCAGAATGTCCTGGATTTGCGCCGGGGCGTTCACCTCGGACGGCTTGCGCAAATTGCCGTTAGGCCAGCGGACGAAACACGGTACGCGGTGGCCGCCATCGTAAACAGAAGTCTTGCGCTCGCGCATTTCGGCGTTGAAGACACGCACGCCGGCGGTGCCACCGTTGTCGGTCATGAAGATGAAGATGGTGTCGTCGCGGAGACCCGATTCCTTCAGGAACGCTTCGAGCTTGCCGATGTTTTCATCCACGTTGGCGATCATGCCATAGAACGCCGCCGGTAGACCGGGCTTGTCGTAAGGGGCGGAGTATTTGGCGGCCACCCAGGCAGGTCCGTGCGGCGCGTTGGTGGGCAGGTAGCAGAGGAACGGCTGCTTCTTCGCCGACTGCTCGCGCATCCATTTGATGGCGGAATCGAACCAGAAGTCAGTGCAGTAGCCGGTGAACTTTTGCGGCTTGCCGTTGCGATCGTGGTAGCGGCCGTTGAAATAGTCGTTACTGAATTCGACGGCGGAACTCATGCCGAAGCCGTGGTGGTATTTGGCTTCCTGGAAGCCGCGATCGATGGGGCGGTAAGGGTAGTGATCGCCGACATGCCATTTGCCGAACATGCCGGTGGCATAGCCTGCGGCGGCGAACATCGCAGGCATCATCGGGATGCCGCGTTTCACCAGAGCGCGGCCGGCGGTGACCGAAGTGGCGCGGTTGTGCATTGCGTCCATTCCGGTGAGCAACTGGCCACGGGTGGGTGTGCACATGGGGGCGACATGGAAGTCAGTGAAGCGGACGCTTTCCTTGTGCAGACCGTCCATGTTGGGTGTCTTCAGAACAGGGTTGCCGTGCGCGGAGAAGTCGCCGTAGCCTTGATCATCGGTGAGCAGGATGATCACGTTGGGTCGGCGGCGAGTCTGCGCCACGAGCGGCATTGCCAATGGGGCGGTGCCGAGAAACTGGCGGCGAGTGGGTGCGGACATGGCTATCCTCCGGAGATGGCGGTTACGAAATGGATTTCGCAATCGGGTGGCGTTTCCTCCAAAAGGCCGAGCGGAGAAACGAGACCATCGACGGCGACAGAAATATTGGGGCGAAGCCGATCGTCGTCCATGAGACGGTCGCGGAGGCCGGGGTGTTGTTGATCGAGCGCCTGAATGACTTGCCGCACAGTGGCTCCTTCCACTTCGACGGATTCACGCCCGCCGGCTAGTGGGCGCAATTGCGCGGGAAGAAATACGGTGGGCATGGCGGATTACATTCCGATGGCTTCCATTACGGCAGACGGCTTCATCGGCAGACGGCGCATGCGAACGCCTTTTGCATGATAGATCGCATTGGCGACGGCCGCGGGCGGTGGCACGATGTTCGCTTCGCCCACGCCGCGCACGCCGAAGGGATGGAGCGGGTTGGCCACTTCAACGATGATGGTCTCGATCATCGGGAGGTCAAGGGCGGTGGGCATGCGGTAGTCGAGGAGGCTCGAATTCATCATCCGGCCTTGATCGCTCATGTAGTATTCCTCGTTGAGCGCCCAACCGATGCCCTGGACGCTGCCGCCCTGCATCTGGCCTTCGACGTAGCTGGGATGGATGGCTTTGCCCGCATCCTGGATGGAGGTAAATCGGAGGATTTGCGTGCGGCCGGTTTCAGGATCGACTTCCACGTCGGCGATTGCGCCGGAGAACGAACCACCGGCGCTCTTGGGGTTTACTGCGCCGCGGCCAGTGATGGGTCCACCGGTGGCGTCGAGCTTGGCGGCGATCTCGGCGAAGGTGAGCGATTTACCGTTGGCGGTGAACACGCCTTTGTCGGCGGTGACGCTGGCGGCGTCGGTCTCCATCAGTTTCGCGGCCCGTTCCTTCATCTGTCGCATCACGTCCTGCGCGGCTTCGTACGCAGCGTAGCCAGTGGCGAATGTCGTGCGGCTGCCGCCGGTGACGTGCGTGAAGCCGACCGAGTCCGTATCGACGACCGTTGGGTTGACGCGCTCGACGGGGATGCCGAGCACTTCCGCCGCCTGCATGGCGATGGACGTGCGCGTGCCGCCGATATCGGTGGAGCCTTCCACCAGATTGACCGAGCCGTCGTTGGTGACGCTGATGTTCACCGAGGAGGGAAGGCCGGCGTTGAACCAGAAGCCGATCGCGATGCCGCGCCCGCGGTTGGGGCCGGCCAGGGGCGCGTTGTAGTGGGCGCTCGCCTTCATCGCTTCGAGCACTTCGATGCAGCCGATGCGGCGAAACTTGGGACCGTCGGCCCGGCGGGTGCCTTCCTTGGAGGCGTTCTTGAGCCGGAGCTCGATGGGGTCGAGGCCGAGCGTTTCGGCGATTTCATCGACGATGGTTTCAGCGGCAAAGGCGGCGTTGGTTGCACCGGGCGCGCGGTAGGCGGCGGTGCTCGGCTTATTCACCACCACATCGTAGCCGTCAATGGTGACATTCGGGATGTCGTAGGCGGCGAAAATGCACATCGTCCCCGGGCCGACCATCGCGCCGGGGTACGCGCCCGCTTCGTAGGCGAGAGACGCCTGGGCCGCTTCGATACGGCCCTCCGGCGTAACACCGATCTTCACTTTGATATGACTGCCTGGCGTGGGGCCGGAGCCTTCGAACACGTCGCGGCGCGACATGAGCAGCTTCACGGGGCGGCCGGTCTTCTTGGAGAGCAGCGCGGCAACGGGCTCGAGATAAACGGGAATTTTGCCGCCGAATCCGCCGCCGATTTCGGTAGGCGTGACGCGCACCTGTTGCACCGGGACATCGAGCAGAACGGCAGTGACATCGCGTACGACGAACGCGCCCTGCGTGGAGCACCATACGAGCACACGGCCATCGTTGTTCCAGAGCACGGTAGCGGCGTGCGGTTCGATGTAGCCCTGATGAACAGTAGCGGTGTCGAATTCGCCTTCGAAGACGCGGAGATCGCCCTTGGCAAAGCGCTCATCACTGTTGCCGAGCACGTGGCGGAAGTGGGTGCTGACATTGCTGACCCGGTCCGTTTTCTCGCCCAACTCCGTTGTCTTGAGGTCTTCATGAAGGATGGGCGCGCCGTCCTTCATCGCGTCGGGCGCGGTGAGAACACAAGGCAGCGGCTCGTATTCGACTTCGATCAGCTTGGCGGCCTCTTCGGCGACGTGGGCATTGATGGCGGCGATGCCGGCCACAGCGTGTCCCTGATAGAGGACTTTGCCCTTGGCTAGCACGTTGCCGCGCGCGTAGCTGAGTGGTGTGGGGCCTTCGCCGAGGTCGACGATGCGGTCGGGCGTTTGGGGGAAATCATCGGCGGTCACGATTGCCTTCACGCCTGGATACTGCGCGGCCTTGGACGTGTCAATGCGCTTGATGCGGGCGTGGGCATGCGGGCTGCGAAGGACGAAGCCGTGGAGCATGCCGGCGAGGTGGAAGTCGGCTCCGTAGATTGCCCGGCCTGTTACTTTGTCAGCGCCATCGTGGCGGATGGGGCGCGTGCCCAGAACGTTGTATTGAGTGCTCATGCTTTGGCCTCCTGAAGTACGGCTGCGGCTTTTTGAACAGCGCGAATGATCTTGTCGTAACCGGTGCAGCGGCAGAGATTGTTGGCAAGCCACCAGCGGATACGGTCTTCGCTTGGGTTGGGTTCATGATCGAGCAAGGCTTTGGCTGCGACGATGAAGCCGGGAGTGCAGATGCCACACTGGAGCGCGGCTTCTTCGAGGAACGCGCGCTGGAGAGGGTGCAACTGGTTACCTTTGGCGATGCCTTCAATCGTGGTGATCTGCCGGCCTTCCGCTTCCACGCCGAGCACCAGGCAGGAGGTGACAATGCGGCCGTCGAGGTTGACAGTGCATGCTCCGCAGTTGCCGTCGTTACAGCCTTCCTTGGTGCCGGTTTGATTGAGATTGTCGCGGAGGCATTCGAGCAGGCTCTGGCGCGGCTCGCAGAGGAAATCGACTTCCTCGCCATTGATGGTGGTATGGACTTGAACTTTGTTCTGCATCTTATGCCTCCTGTGCCTGAACGATGGCCGCGCGCAGGGCGCGACGGGTGAGTACCGCACAGAGATGGCGGCGGTAGTCGGCGGTGCCGCGCATGTCGCTGATCGGCTTGGCAGCGTCTTTGGCGAGGAGAGCCGCTTTGTTGACGGACTCCTCTGTTGCCGGTTGCCCCACCAGCGCGTCACCGGCGGCTTTGACGAACAGCGGTGTTGGAGCGACCGACGCCAGCGCGATGCGAGCGGCGGTGATGGTGCCGCCGTTGAGGGTGACTGCGACGCCGGCGCCCGCCACTGCGATGTCCATTTCATTGCGCGGGATGAAGCGCAGGTAGTGCGATCCGCTGTGCGGTTCCGGTTTGGGGATCTGGATGGAGACGAGCAGTTCGCCGGGTTGGAGGATGTTCTGTCCGGGGGCGGTGCAGAAATCTTCGACGGGGACCGACCGTTCGCCGCCCTTGTAGACGATGCGCGCCGTCGCGCCTAGGGCGATCAGGAGCGGAATGGAATCGGCGCTGGGAGCGGCGTTGCAGAGGTTGCCGCCAATGGAGGCGCGACCCTGGATCTGGATGCCGCCGATGATCGAGGCGACTGCGGCGAGCGCTGGGAACGCGGACTTGACCGCGGCGTCCTCATAGATGCGGCAGCAGGGTACAGCGGCGCCGAGCGTGAGTGCGCCGTTGCAGTGCAGTTCGTTGAGTTCGGGAATGCGCTTGGTGTCGATGACGAGATCGGTTTCCTTGCGGCCGGCGCGCATTTGGACCAAGAGGTCAGTGCCGCCGGCAAGTAGTCGCGCGTGCGGGTGCGAGGCGTAGGTATCGAGAGCCTCGTCGAGTGTCCGCGGCGCGGAGTAATCAAACCATTTCACGAGTTGTCTCCTGGTATGGCGGGCGTGCGATGATGGAAGCACGCTCGCGGGCAATATCCAGGGTACAACGAACTCCGGGGTCCTTTCTGCACTGTTTACGCGAAGCTGGGAAACATTTCGCTGCCACGTCGCATCAATACGAGTTTGCGCATGATTGCTACGGAAACCGACATTCTCGCGCCGCTGCGGTTCTTCTACGGACTGTCGAGCGGGGACCTTCGCGTAACCTTCGTCGAAGCCGCGGCGCTGCCCGAGGTGGGTCGCGGGCTGCTGGTACACAAGAACGACATGACGTCACGTCTGGCGGAGTTTCACGGATGTGAGATTGAGTTGGATGTGCACGCGTCGTCGCGGATGGCCGAGTATTTGGTGCGGGCGTCCGTGCTGCGCCGCAGGACCGATCATACGCCCGTGGAATTTGGGGCGATCGGGATTCATCTGACGGATTTTCATGGCGAGGCGCGCCGGCTGATCGGCGAGGGGCATGTGCCGCTGGGGGGTGTGCTGCAACAGTTGCAGGTGCCGTTCACGAGCCATCCTCGCGGGTATTTTGAGATTGTGATTGATCACCGGCTGGAGCATTTACTGGGCGGGGTTTCGGGGCAGACGCTGTATGGGCGGTGCAATCAGTTGCGGCATGCCAGCGGGAGGGCGTTCGCGGAGGTGGTGGAGATTCTCCCGGCGGGGTGAGGAGGTTAAACTGGGGTCATGACGTTCCGTATCGTTCTAGAGTATGACCCGCAAGCGGGCAGCTTCTCGGCGGTGTGTCCGGAACTACCGGGCTGCGCATCCGCTGGGGACACGGAAGAGGAAGCTCGGCAAAATATTGAGGAAGCTATTCGGCTGTACCTCCCGCCGGGGGAACTTACGTTGGCGGAGAACGCGAAGCTTGTCGAGGTAACGATTGGGTGAGCGCGGCACGCCGCGCTTGACCGCGGATCAAGTGATCGCGGTTCTGAAGCGCAGCGGCTTCTCGTTGATCGGCGAAAACTGGCAGCCATCAGAAGTGGCGGAATGCGGAAAGTGGAAAACAGGTTATTGTGGCCTATCATCGGGGGCAGATACTGCCAATCGGCACGATGAAATCCATCATCGAAGGCAGCGGCATCCCATCCGGCAAATGGGCAGGCCGGTGAAAGGTGCATAACTTCGCGCGGGCTAGCCACGTTACTTTGGAGATCGAGGGACACGCGCCAGGGGCTTTTCACAGGGTGGTACGACACCGCCAGTTAAGCGGCTTGCCGCAATTTCGCCCAATTGCGCGCGGTGTTTCCGGCAGTGGACCAAGTGGGCACAGCAGTAGTGTTCAACATTTCCAGCCGAGGTTCTGCTTGCGTTGACAGTGCCGGATCGGGAACTCGCGCCCGAGGAAGCGCGGTTGGCAGCCCTCCTTGGGAGACTGGTGGAGGACTACGAGAGGCAGGTGACCGAGGGCAAGACGAAGCGATTCACTCCGGTGGAGCGCTTGCGCTATCTGATGGAAGAGCACCAATTGCGTCAAGGCGACCTGGTCGATGTGTTCGGGACACAATCCGTGGTTTCGGAGATTCTGTCGGGCAAGCGTTCGATCGACAAAAAACAGGCGCGGAGGTTGTCGGCGCGGTTTCATCTTCCGATGGAGGCGTTTCTGTAGAGGCTCATTGTTGAAAGAACGTAGGGATGTTCTGGCTACCCCGCAACACTCTGAGTACAACGGGAGCCTCGTCCTCAAGGCGGTAGATGATGACATACTCGCCGACAGGCAGACTGCGCAGTCCGGCGCGCAGATCCGTATCCCGTATCCGGCCCAACCTGGGATGGCGCGCCAAGAGTAGGATGCGATCCATGATATGATCGGCGAACCGATCCGCGACCTCAACGCTATTGCTCATCCGGGCCACGTAGAGCCAGATAGCATCAATATCGGATTCTGCTTCAGGGGAAAGCCGGACAGACATCAGCGCAGTCCGGATTGTTCAGCGGCCAGGCGGAGTCGGCCTCTTTGCTTGACGCCTTCCGCAAACTCCTTCACGGATTTGGCAGTTACCAGCCGTCCGTCTCCACGCGCGAGAGATGCCTCAGCTTCATCCACCAAGGCAAGGATTTCCATCCTTCCACGCTCACGCTCTTCCCAAAGAAAGAGCGCCTCGCGAACGGCATCCTCTTCACTCCGGACACGGCCCGCTTCAATGGCTTGGCGAACGATGGCTTTCTGGTCGGGAGTGAATTGCACATCCATGCCTCACAGTCTAGCTCACTTCCCCGGACTTTTTGACTGCGAGTCTATAATCAGAAGGAAAAGACAATATGGACGATAGTGTATTCGAGTCGATTCCGATCACGCTGGGACGCGAGGAAGACGGACGCTGGTGGGCTGACGTGGAGCTGATGTCTGGAGTCATGGCTTACGGCGAAACGCGAGAGGCTGCAATCATGGCGGTGCGGCGTTGGCGTTGCGAGTCGCCGCCGACTGCATCGACCACGGGGAGCCGGTACCGCAGCCGCTAGCAAGACGCTTCACGGTCGCATGAGCCAATGGCCGTCCGTCAAGAAGCCAGAGGATCTCTAAGAGGCCTATTCTCGCGCCCCGGAACGGATCTCAACTACCCTGTTATACTGACCCTGCATGGTGGACTCCACTCCGGCGGTCGAACTCGAACAGGTGGATTTCTCCTACGGCGCGACGCCGGTCCTGCACGCAATCAGTTTCACCCTGGCGAAAGGCGAGATTGTCGGGTTATTAGGCCGCAATGGGGCCGGCAAGAGCACCACTCTGAAGATCATTGCCGGGATTCAGCCGCCGGGCGCCGGCACGGTCCGGGTAGTTGGGCTTCCACTGCCCGAGCGATCGTTCGACGTCAAACAACACATCGGGTATGTTCCGGAAACCGCCGCGTTATTTGAAACGCTAACTGGCGAGGAGTTCCTCGAGTTATCGGGGCGGTTACACGATGTACAGGAAGAAATACTGCAGGAACGAATTACCACCTTTCTGGAGACGTTTGGACTTTCCCCGGAGCGCAGCAGCCGGCTGGATACTTACTCGAAAGGAATGCGGCAGAAGATACTGATTGCCGCGGCGCTCCTGCACGATCCGGAACTGATTCTGCTCGATGAGCCGCTCACCGGATTGGATGTGCATGCGGCCATTCTGATCAAAGACCTGATCGCGGCGCTGGCGGCGCGGGGCAAGACCATACTGTACAGCTCGCATGTGCTGGACGTGGTAGAGAAAGTCTGCCACCGCGTGTTGGTGATTCACAACGGGCGGCTGCTGGCGAACGGGCCAGTGGAGGCATTGACGCAGCAGACGGGGCAGGACACGCTGGAGAGCGCATTCCGCGTGTTGACGGGCACGATCGCAACGGATCCGGGCGTGGAACGGATCGTCGAGAAACTGGGATGACGGACGCACTGTTGCGGCGGCTGGGGATCGACCCGAAGCGCTTCTGGCTTCTGCTCGGATTATTTCGCAAGCTGAGCGACCGGAAGGAGTTGCTCAACCAGCAACTCGGCTATGACGGCGCCGCATTGAGGTTCGGAGCGCTCCTGAACGCTGGCCTGGGGACTCTGATGGGCGGCCTGCTTGTGCTGGTGAGGCCGGCTTGGGCGAATTATGTGGAGGCGTTTCTGTTTTTAACCGCCCTCGTCCTGGCGGTGATTCTGATGGCGGAAACCGCGCATACGCTGGTCAATCCTGAAGAAGGCATGGTGTTGGTGCACCTGCCCATTGATGGGGCCACTTATACTGCAGCCAAACTGATTCACCTGGTCCGGGTGGTTGTCTATATGGCGGGAGGGTTGAACGCCATACCGGCATTCCTCGGATTGGCGACTAATGATGCGAGCCTTTACGTCCCCATCTATCACCTGGCGAGTGTTCTCGTGTTGGGGATTTGCATTGCGCTGGCCTGTTGCGCTCTGTTCGGGTGGATGATGCGCTTTGTTCCGCCGTCGCGCATGAAGGCCGTGGCGCAACTGGCGATGTGGTTGCCGTTTCTGCTGCTCATGCCGCAGCTCAAAGTGATGCCCTTGGTGGTGAAGCTGTGGAAGACGATGCCAGGCGCGGGTCCGTGGCTGGGTGCGGCGGCGGTGCTCGTCCTGCTTGCGTCCGTGGTGTTCGGACTGCGGTCGTTATCAGTGGACTACCTCATCCGTGTGACGCGGATCGTACAGGGCGGATCGAAGAAGCGGGCCCCGGGCGCGCGGAATCGCGGGTTGTTCGCCATGCCTGGAAAGCTGGTGGCGCGGTGGTTGGGTGGTCCTGCGGCTCGCGCGGGCTTTGCCTATCTGTTCCGAATGGTCGCTCGCGACTGGCAGTTCCGGCGGCAGATCGTGAGCGTCCTTCCTTCGCTAATACTTGTGCCGTTGTCGGCGCAGTCCTTCAAGAACCCGTTCGATACGGAATTTTCGACGGTGCATCTGTTCCCCCATGGGTTCGGCGCGCTGACGCTCTTCGTTTGCCAGATGCTAAAGCCGGGTGCGCATCCGAAAGCGGTGTGGACGTTCCAATTGAGCCCGGCGAGCGCGTTTCCACGATTTGCCCGAGGGATCTACGGGGCACTCTGGTTTCTGCTGGTGGTGGCGCCGCATGCGGTGCTGATCCCAACGGCATTGTGGTTCTGGCCGGCCCAGGATGCTTTGCTCTTCGGGCTATACAGCATCGCTGTCACCACCTTGTATCTGAGCCTTTCTCTCAGCGTTGTGGACGGATTGCCGTTCTGCCACCCGGCGGAAGCAGCGCAAACTTATTGGTTGTTTCCGGTGATGCTGATTGGAGGGATTACGGCGGCGATCGTGGTGGCTGGGCAGCACTTCATACTGTTCCGCTCAGAAGTGGCGGTGTTGGTTGTAGCGCTCGTGGTGGCGGGCGCCGCCCTTGATTTGGCGCGGCGCTCCGTCACCGGACTGGCCGGGGCGATGCGGTTCTATCTCAGCACTCTTTCGGAAGAGAAGACCAATTTGTACCAGGAAGTAGGGTAGCGGTTATTTCCGCTTGGACTTCGCCTCCAACTGATTCAGTTTTGCCTGGATTGCACGAAGTCTGGCGAGCGCGGAGCGGACTTCATTCTGGAGGCGTTCGACGGTCTCTTTGGCGTGGGTTGCCTGCGGTGATCGCGAATCCTTGGGGTCGCCGCCACGCAATTCCCGGTACAGCTCGGCCAGTTTCTTCGATAGTTTGTCGTAGCATGCCTGTACTTGATTCCGTCTCGTCCCCCAGCCGATGGGGATCGTTTGGGAGCTCATGACCTCACGGTCGAGATCGTCGAGTTGGGCTCTGCAGGCTTTCATCTCCGCCTGGACCCTCTGAATGTCCATGCCGATAACGGGAATAGGCCGGGCGTCGACGGGTTTCCACGCCGAAAGCGCGAAAGCGGCCAATAGGAACAGCGGTCCTGTAAATCGTGTCATAGTGTCCTCCTGAGTTTTGTATGTTTACCTCGCGACAAGCTCGACGCGACGGTTCTTCTTTCTGCCTTCCGGGGTGGCGTTGGGCGCCACCGGCTGGGACTGCCCCATCCCCGAACTCTTGAGACGATTGAGCGAGATGCCGAAGCTGCCGGCGAGGTCGGTGACGATGGCCTTGGCGCGGTCGGCGGAGAGGCGGAGGTTGTCGGCGGCGCTCCCGACAGTATCCGTGTGACCGACGATCTCCAGGGCGAGGTTGGGTTTGTTCATCAGCAGTTTCGCGATCTCCTTGATGGTGCTTTTCGATTCCGGCTTGATCTCCGCCGATCCGGTATCGAATTCGATGGTCTCGATGCCGATCTTACCGTCGCGATTGAGGGCCTCTTCCATGGCCTTGGCATCTACTACGACGAGGCCGGTCTCGAGCGGCTTAGCCTCGACGATGTGAATCCAGGTGACCGGCAGACTCACAGCGATAAGGGCATGGGTCTCTGCTCCGCGATGCTGAAAACGGGCCACCAGCGCGTAATACCCTTGGCTGCCCATGTTGGTCAGCTTCTGTTCACTGTATGTCGGCCAGTTGCCGGGAGCCCTCGGTTCGCGCCGGTATAGCAGTTCGGCCCCGGCCTGCTTCATGGCGTCTTCGTAGTTCTTGAAGATTTCGAAGGCGGACCGGCCTTGCGGATTGTTGTAGCGGATACGCGTCACTCGCCCTTCTAACTTGAGCCGGCGCATGGTTCCGTCAGGGTTGGGGCTGACCACTACTTCGTATGGCTCAAACTCCACGTGCCGGTGAATGGCGAGACGCGAGCCGGGATAGCTACTCACCGCTGGATGATCAGTCAGGTCCTGGGCCAGGATGGAGACCGCTCCAAAAAGGAGAAGCAAGGTGTTCTTCATATGAGCTCCGTTACTTGCACAGACAGCGGATGACCGTGGTGGACTGAGCGATCTCCTTGGGCTTGCCGGAGTCTTTGCCGTGCGGGGGTGATGGTGGGGTAGTGGGTCCCTTCTTCTTTTTCGCAGGCGGCGGATTTGGCGGGTCATGGCGTTCCAGAACACAGCGCAGTTGCCGGTCACCTTGCTTAGGACACTCGCCTTCGCAGCGGTCATTCACTTTGCGGCAGCGAACGCCTTGCCAGAAGGCCGCGGTGAGCATTTGTGGCTCGTGCCCCCCTTCCGCTTTCAACCGCGTTACCAGCGCATGGATGTCGTCATGCTCTTTGCGAAAAACCATCGCGGTTTTGGAATTCAATTCGACCGACGCGATGTAGGGTGTCTCCCGCGGCAGTGGGTTACCGCGGAAATCCAGGATCTTCTCGTAGGCCGGGCCGCAGACCGGGGCATCCGGCTTTGTGCCGCTGGCAATCGCGGCCAGAGCCGCCGCGGACAGCAGAATCAGTCGTTTCATAGGTCCTCCTCTGTTGCACGCCGGTTCATCCGGCGATTCACTAGCGTTAGGTGGGGGACCACCGGGGCTGTTACAGAAACGGTTCATTAATTTTTCTTCAGCGTGGCGGTCCACAGCGGGGAAGGGTGTAGAATCAGCGCATGCCGGCAATGCGATCTGGGACCTTGCCCGTGCTTGCCACGTTAGCTTGCGTGTCGACGCTGCCGGGACAAGGCTTGTGGAAAGCCGGTGAGAGTGTGGAAGGCCGTGTGGTGCCGAACCAGCCGGGTTTCCACACAGTCACGCTGAGTGCCGGGCAGTTCTTCTTTGCGCAGATCAACGGCATTCGCGTTTCGCTGCAAATGCGCGATCCCGGCGGTGTAACGCTGGGGGAGCCGGCAAGAACGGTGGCTGCGGTTGTGACGCGTGCGGGCCAGTATCTACTGGATGTCCGCACATCGGCGCCGGCTGCACAACGATACAGGGTCACGATACTCCAGTGGCGCGAGTCGCGGCCGGACGATGTGGCTCGCGTGGAGGCGATCCGTGCTCTCACGGAAGGCTACCGGCAAATGGAAACAGCCACGGCTGCCGGACGCCAGGCGGCGCTGCATCAATACGGCGCAGCTAAAGAGATGAGCCGGAAACTGAAGGACGCATGGCTCGAGGCGCGGTGCCTGCAAGGCGAGTCGGGTGCGCATTCCGCGCTCGGGGACACGCTAAAGGCACTCGCCGCCATGAACGAAGCAGCGGAGCTGTACCAGCGGTTGGGAGACCGCAACGGCGAGGCTACCGTACTCAACTCGGCGGCATTGCTCCATGCGGCGCGCGGCGAGCACGAGCAGGCATTCGCCAACTATCGCAAGGCCATCGAACACCATCGCGCGACAGGACAGCGCCGCACTGAGGCGGAAGTGCTTCGCAACATGGCCATTGCGCACAACTCGGCAGGCAATTACCAGACAGCCATCGAGACGTACACGGATGTTCTGACCCGGTTCCGCTCCCTCCAAGACCGCTATGGAGAAGCCGTCACCCTGGTGCAGTTGGGCGAACTGTATATCGCTCTCGGGGATTTCGACAATGCCATTTCGCAAACACGCGCCTCCATCCCACTGCACCAGGCGCATGGCGACAAGACTGCGCAGGTCCATGCTCTCAGCAACATTGGCGAGGCGCTGGCGGCGCAAGGGCGTCACACCGAAGCTCTGGTGCAATTGAACGCGGCGATCCAACTGAGCGAGGAAAGCGGACTGGGCTGGCAGCATGTGCAGGCGAAGGCGATTGCCGCCGTTTCCGAACAGGCGTTGGGACGGTTGCCGAAGGCTAGGCTGTTGCTGGAAGAGTCGCTGCCCCCGATGCGAGCCCATGGCAACCGCGAAGGGACAAGCCGTGTGCTGACGCAACTGGGTCTGCTGGAATTGCAGGCTCGCCGGACGAAGGAAGCGTCCGTGCATCTACGGGAGGCGATGGAGACCAGCGACGGTCTGGACAACCCGGCTCCAAAGGCGCATGCCCTGACGGCGCTTGCGAGGCTCGCGCGGGCGGAGAACAACCACGCACAGGCGCGCTCGTATGCGGAGCAGGCGCTTTCCATCGTGGAAGGCATTCGCACGCGCGTCGAGAGCCGCAATCTGCGAGCGCTCTTTCTGGCCAGCCGCGGGTCCTGGTATGAGTTCTATGTCGACCTGTTGATGGATCGCAACGATGTAGGCGCCGCCTTTGCGGGAGTAGAGAGGGCGCGGGCACGAAGCCTCCTCGACATGCTGCTGGACAACCGCGCCAAACCGGAACCGGCGATGACGGGGTTCCAGCAGCCGGTGGTTGAGCCCGGCACGGCAATCCTGGAGTACCAGCTTGGGGAAACCCGCTCTTGGCTGTTTGTTGTCACGCAGGCGGGAATCACTGCGAAGCAACTACCCGCCGCGGGTGTACTGGCGAATGAAGTTCGCCAGATCCGCGGTCTGCTGGCGCAACCCGGACGGGCGGCTTTAGGCCGCTATGCGCAAGCGGCCGAGAAGATGTACCGCATCTGCATCGCGCCCGCGATGGCGGAGATTGCCGGAAAGCAGAAGCTGGTGATTGTCGCGGATGGCGCACTGCACTACCTGCCGTTTGAGGCCCTGTTGACCGGCCCTGCGACGCCGCTGGCTTACGCACAGCTTCCGTATCTGGTGCGGCGCTGGACTGTTGGGTATGCTCCCTCAACCGCGGCCTATGCTTCGCTTGCCATGCGACCCCGTGGCGGCGCGGGGCCGGAGCTTGTGGCTTATGGCGATCCGCGTGGCGACCTCCCCGGCGCGGCGCGAGAGATTCGCGAGATCGCGAAGTCGTTTCCGAAGGGGGCGATGCTGTTTCAAGGCAACGCGGTGAGCAAGCGTAATGTGACCGATTCGGCGGAGGCCGCGCGCAGCCGCCGGGTGCATTTCGCGGCCCACGGCCAGATTCGCGAAGGCTCGGCCGCAACCTCGGGAATCCTGCTCGCGTCGGGCTCCATCCTCAGCCCGGCCGACGTGCTGCACTTGCGCTGGAACGCCGATCTGGTGGTGCTATCGGGCTGCGAGACGGGACTCGGCCCACAGCTTCGGGGAGAAGGGATTCTCGGCTTCATACGGGCGTTCCTGCTGGCCGGCGCGCGCAACGTAGCGGTGAGTCTGTGGCCGGTGAGCGATGAATCGACGGTGTCGCTGATGGCCGGGTTTTACCAGCGGCTCAGCAAAGGCGCGGACCACGCCGATTCGCTTCGCCAGGCTAAGCTGGATCTGATCCGCTCCGGCCAGTACGCGCACCCGTATTATTGGGCGCCGTTTGTTCTGGCGGGGAAGCTCTAAGGTTTGATCAATTCACGTTCACCCGGTACGTCTCGCGTGAGTGCCCGCAGACCACATGGAGAGAATGATCGCCCGGCTTGAGGAACCCCGCGGGGATCCGCACGAGAAACTCACCGTTGGACCCGCGCTCGCCTGCGGCCGATTGCCAGAGGGTGGTGGCTTCTCGCTCCAGCAGGACCTCGCATCCACGCTCACTCATGGGGATCTGCGAGTTCAACAGAAACAGCGTCTCCGGACTGGCGGAGGGAATGGTGGTGATTGGCGGGATGATTTCGGATCGCTGGCGAAAGGCTTCAGGGAGCAGGTCCACGACGCGCGCGCTGGCGGTGGGCTGTCGCAGACGCCCGAGTTGTTGTTCCAGATTACTGGCGCGAGCGAGAAGGATAGCTTCGCGTTGCAGAGCCTGGCGGTAGAGATAGGTGATTGGGCCCGCCACGGCAAGGAGGACGGCGGCGGCGAGGGCTAGCCAACGCAAGTTGTGGCGAGGTGGCGCGGGCATCGCCGCTTTGCTCTGCCTGGTCATCTCCACTTCTTCGCGGCAGGCGGCGCACTCGTCGATGTGGCGCTGGAAAGCGATTCGATCGGAATCGCCAAGGCTGCCGTACACGAACTGGACGATTGCTTCGGGCGAAGGATGAGCAAAACCATGCTCCAGAAAATCAACGATGTCCTGGAACTCCGCGCGGCACGAGGCGCAGGTAGCCAAATGGCTCTCGGCCTCGGCGCGCTCCTCGTCCGAGAGAGTCCGATTGGCAAGCCACGGCAGCCGTTCTGTGACCTCAGTGCAGTTCATGTGCTTGTCTTCCTGTGTGGGTCGCGAGTTCCTTCCTTGTTACAACTTCCTTTTTACATTCTCGAACGCTCGAACGTTTCGCGAATTGCCTGAGCCTTTCTCCGGCAGCGCAGCAGGCGGACACGTAAGGTGCCCTCGGCCAGCCCCAACTCGGCGCTCATTTGCTGATAGCTGGCGCCAGAGAGCACACGACTCCACAACTGCCGGCACTCTTCGGGGAGTTGGGCCGCAATCCGCCGGATCCGTTCCATACGGTCGCGCTGGAGAAGGCCGTCCACTGCCGATAGCTGTTCGTCTCTTGGCTCCTCCTGCCGTTCCGCAGACGGCGCGGCCCAGCGGCTCAGCAGGCGTGTCTGCCGGATGCAGGCGTGGTTGGTGATCTGCCAGACGTAGCTGACCAGCGACGATTCGCCACGGAACTTATCCTGCCGGAGCAGGCGCGTCAACTCGGCGAGAACGTCCTGGCGCAGGTCTTCCCGATGCGAGGCGAGCCGGCTTTCAAAAGCCCGGGAGGCCGCCGTAATCCAGCGCTCCACCAGAGACACCGAAGCGGGGTCGCCGGCGAGGAAACCCCGTATCGTCCTGTCATCGTCGGGCCGCATTCCCCTCCATCAGGTGCATTCTACCAGTGAACAGAGAATGAAGCCGGGGTTAGGAAAAGCGAGTCGGACGGATTTCCCTAAATCTGGTTAGTAGCGGGGCGGGTTACTCGCGGGGTAGCCGTTGTAAGGCGGATAGCTGAGCACGGGCTGCTGAACGGGTTGCTGAACCGGTTGCTGGTAGACGGGCTGACGATAGACGGGCCTCTGTTGTACCGGCTGGCGGTAAACATTGTTGGGCCGCTGCGGGACAGGAGCGCGGTTGGTTTGATAGCCGCCATTGCCGTTCGAATACCCCTGGAATCCCCCATTCGGAAGGCCGTTGCGAATCGCCTGGTTGTTCTGCATGGCGTTGTTGTAGTAACCACCCATGGCGTTTTGATAATCGACCGGAGGCTGCTGGAGAGTCTGGTTGGGGTCAGTGGGGAACTGGGTCTGGCCGTTCATGATGCCGCTGGCGACACCCTGTGCCACCTGGCCGGGAGTCGGGAACATGCCTTGTCCCGGGTATGCAGCCACTGGGCGGCGCATGGAGCTGATCAGGTTGCTGTAGTAATTGGCCTGGTTGAGATAGTTCTGGCAGACGTTGGTGTTGCGGTTGCCGCTGTTCTGCTGCCGCTGCACGCAGAGGTTGTACTGGTTCATGGCGTTCTGATAGCCGCGCTGGTAGCTGGCCAGTTGATTGTCGAAGCGCAACTGATCGGCCGCCTGCTGCCGCGCCTGGTCGGGAACGTAGCTCTGTGCGAACGCCGTACCCGTGGCGAAGGCGAGGGCCGTCAAAATCAATGTCTGGATGTGTGTGTGTTTTGTCATGTTCGTTTCTCCTTGCATGCAAGATTGCGGGATGGCCAGTTTCCTTTCAGGCGGGGAACAAAAAAACACCTCGGTCGATTTCGAACCATGCTATATTCGAACAGAATCGACCAGAAATGTTTGGACTATGACTCTAGACATCGGTAGGCCATCGGACCTGCCCGAATTCCGCAAACCCCCTCTCACTGAAACTGTTCTCTCTCTGCAATTCGAGCCGATCGCCGGCATGACGGGCGCACACGCTGGTCTCCTATGGGAGCGTTTCAGAGGAGTATTCCCGTTTATTCAGGAACATGCCCCATTGCCGCTGATTGTGGAGGAGTTCGAACGACCGTCCCATGCCGTGGAGATTACTCTAGAAGAGGGTCGGCCCGTCCCCCGGTCCTGGTTCCTGAATGATTCCGGTTCTGAGCTGATTCAATTCCAGGCCGACCGCTTCATTCATAACTGGCGCAAGTCGAAAGACCTGGTTATGTATCCCCGTTATGAACCGATTCGGGAGCGGTTCCGTTTCGAGGTGGGCGTGCTCGAGGATTTTCTCAAAGCGGAACGACTCGGTTCCCTTGCAGTGAACCAGTGCGAAATCACTTACGTGAACTACATAGAGCCCGCAGGCGTGTGGGAACGGCACGGGGAGGCAATGAAGGCGTTAGTGATGTGTGCCCCACTGCGTCGCGGTTCGTTCCTGTCTGAACCCGAGGACGTGGCTGTGCGAATGCGCTTCGTGATTCCCGATCCGGAAGGGAAACCATCGGGCAGATTGCATGCGTCCGTCCAACCCTCCTGGAAGAAGTCAGACCATTCGCCGATTCTGGCGCTTCACTTGACGGCGCGCGGCGCCCCCTTCGGCGCGGGGATAAATGGAGCATTTGAGTTCTTCGATCTGGGCCGGGAATGGATAGTGAAGGGTTTCGCGGACTTGACGACGCCGGAAATGCACAAAGCGTGGGAAAGAATCGATGGCTGATACATTGCTCAACAGCGAGACACACTACACTCTTACGGAAGATGCGATCCTCGCACATCCATGGTTATCCGTCTCCACCTTCCCGGACGCTTTGACCCGGCCATCGGTAGCGATGTCCCCGGCTGGGCTTGAATCGCCGAAGATATTGATTCGCACCCGTGGCCAAAGGGCACCAGTCGAGATTCGTGTAAATCGCCTTATGCCGCATTCCTTCTTGAAGAGCGCGGAAGATGCGATCGATCTGCTGCGGTTGCCGGACGGCTGGAACTCCTATTCCGCCAAGCCAGTTCCACGGCAAACGGTCATTCGCGCGGTCTGTTTGCTTGCCGAGTTCCTCGATGAGGAGACCCCCACACCGAGCGTGGTTCCGACCGTACGCGGAGGTATCCAGATTGAGTGGCACACAAAAGGCTTCGATATCGAGATCTACGTCGAATCCGCCACCTCTGTCAGCTTCTACGCTGAGCACCTGGAATCAGGTGAGTCTTGCGAAACACCGCTTGCGGGCAACCACCATCTGTTGAGGTCCTGGCTGGAGCGCATTTCCGGAAAGTGACGAATGCGAGTGAGTACTCCCGAGGATTGCGCCAAGAGGTTCTCCGACGATCCCTCAATAGCGGAGGGCACCGCGTTGCTCCGCCGGGTGCCGCCGAGACATTTCTTTCTCGATGAGAATCTCGGACGGCTGCGCCCATCTTCCGCGGCATTCGAGGACGATGAGGATGGGGACCCGATGTCGGTTTATCGCCAGGACATCATTGACGCGGAAGGGGGTAATGCTCGTCGTGTTCTGGCTGGACATGAGGGTTATGGTCTAGCCTCTCTGCTGACGGGGGAGGTTAGGTCGAAGAACCAGACGGTTCACACTAGCCCGCTGCCGGCTGAGCCGTCGCACGCAAGCGTATGCGGGCCCAAACCCAAGAGCACGTGCCGGTGGTTTGCGAAACAGGCAGTGTGGGTAGTGAATCCGCCAGGCGGGTGAGCATGCCGGTGGTGAATGACGCCCCTGCGGTAGAATGGGAAGGTATCCCTGGGTATGATAGACGCCCTTCTAGCCAAAGTTTTTGGCACAAAAAACGAACGCGAGATCAAGAAGATCCGCCCGCTGGTGGACGCGATCAACGCGCTCGAACCCGGCTTGCAGAAGTTGTCCGACGCCGAAATGGCCGCCAAAACCGTGGAATTCCGCGAACGGCTGGCCAAGGGCGAAACGCTTGACGACATTCTTGTCGAGGCCTTTGCCCTCGTCCGCGAGGCCGGCCGGCGCGTGCTCAACATGCGCCATTTCGATGTCCAGTTGATCGGCGGCACATTCCTCCACCGCGGCAACATCGTTGAGATGCGAACCGGTGAAGGTAAGACGCTGGTCGCCACGCTACCCGTCTATCTGAACGCGCTCGAAGGTAAGGGCGTCCACGTCGTGACCGTGAACGATTACCTCGCCAAGCGCGACTCGGAGTGGATGGGCAAGCTGTACAAGTACCTCGGGCTCACCGTAGGCGTGATTGTCCACGACCTCGACGATGATGAGCGCCGCGCCGCCTACGCCTGCGACATCACCTACGGCACCAACAACGAGTACGGGTTCGATTACCTGCGCGACAACATGAAGTTCCGGCTGGCGGAATGCGTGCAGCGCCCGCATCACTTCGCCATCGTCGACGAAGTGGACAGCATCCTGATTGACGAAGCGCGTACGCCGTTGATCATTTCCGGACCCAGCGAGGAATCGACGGACAAGTACTACCGCGTGAACGGAATCATTCCAAAGCTGGTGCGCGGCGAGGTGATCGAGGGTAAGGAGCCGGGCGAGAAGTACACTACCGGCGACTACACAGTGGACGAAAAGAACCGCACCGCCGCCTTGACCGAAGAGGGCGTGCTGAAGTGCGAGCGGCTGCTTAGCCTGACCAACCTTTACGATCCGGCCAACATCGAGATGAACCACCACGTCCAGCAGGGCTTGCGCGCGCACGTGCTGTACCATCGCGATAAAGACTACCTGGTGAAGGAAGGCGCGGTGGTGATCGTGGACGAGTTCACCGGCCGCATCATGCCGGGGCGCCGTTGGTCCGATGGGTTGCACCAGGCCATTGAGGCCAAGGAAGGCGTCAAGATCGAGCGCGAGAATCAGACGCTGGCCACCATCACGTTCCAGAACTATTTCCGCATGTACAAGAAGCTCTCCGGTATGACCGGTACGGCGGAAACGGAAGCGGCGGAATTCGGCAAGACCTACAAGATCGACGTGATTGTGATTCCGCCCAACCTGCCCATGGTCCGCAAGGACACCATGGACATGGTCTACCGGACGGAGGAAGAGAAGTTCCGCAACGCCGCCAAGGAAATCAAGGAGTGCCAGGAGCGCGGGCAGCCCGTGCTGGTGGGTACGATTTCAGTGGAGAAGTCGGAAAGGCTCGCGGGCATTCTCAAACGCATGGGCGTGCGCGCCGAGGTGCTGAACGCCAAGAACCACGAGCGCGAAGCCTACATCGTAGCGCAGGCGGGCCGATATGGGATGATCACCGTGTCCACCAACATGGCCGGCCGCGGTACCGATATTCTGCTGGGCGGCAATCCGGAGTTCATGACCAAGGAAGCCTGCCTGAAGCAGGGGACGGCCGAGACGATTCCGCAGGAACTGGCCTCCTACGTCAACGACGAACACTACGTGTACTTCCAGCACCTGGACCAGTTCTTCCGCGTGCCGCGCCCGCGCTGGGACGAGGTTTTCGTCAAGTTCAAAGCCCAGTGCGATGAAGAGCACAGCCGCGTGGTGGCGGCCGGCGGGTTGCACATTGTGGGTACGGAACGGCACGAGTCGCGGCGCATCGACAACCAGTTGCGCGGCCGCGCGGGACGTCAGGGCGATCCTGGAAGTTCACGGTTCTTCCTCTCCTTGCAGGACGACCTGCTGCGTATCTTCGGCGGCGAGAAGATTCAGAATCTGATGTTGCGCCTGGGCATGGAAGAGGATGTGCCGATCGAATCGGGGCTCATCACCAAGCGCATTGCCGCGGCGCAAAAAGCGGTGGAAGCGCAGAACTTCGCCGCCCGCAAACACCTCCTCGAATACGACGACGTGATGAACAAGCAACGGCAGGCGGTGTACACGCTGCGCAATTCCCTGCTGAGCGGAGAGCCCCAGAAGCAACGGATTCTCGACATCGTCAAAGGCATCATCGGTACCTTTGTCGATATGCGCTGTCCGGAGAAAACGCACCCCGGGCAGTGGGACCTGCTCGGTCTGGAAAGCGACGTCCTGACACAATTCGGCGTTCGCATCGTCCCTCAGGAGATGTCTCAGCTCAACGCCGCCGAAATCGAAGATTACATCTACGAGAAGCTCGAAGCGCGCTACGGCGAGAAGGAACGGCTGGTGGGCGAAGAGGTGATGCGCGAGACCGAGCGCTTCATCATGCTGCACGTCATTGATACGCAGTGGAAAGACCACCTGCTGTCGATGGATCACTTGAAAGAAGGGATCGGGTTGCGCGGCTACGGGCAGAAAGATCCGCTCGTCGAGTACAAAAAGGAATCGTACACGATCTTCAGCGACCTGATGGATCGAATTGAAGATGAGACCGTCCGCTATTTGTACTTTCTGCAAACCGGAACCGATGCCGTGGGCGGACAGGTGATCCGGCCTGTGCTCCCGTTCCATCCCGATGATGACGGGGATGAGGAAGAAGAGCCCGATGCTGAGGCGGTGGCGGTGGCCCAGGCTGAAGCCCAGAAAGCAGCGCAGTCCTCGTTCCAGGACTTCACGCGCAACATCGTGCGGAAGAAGGAACGCGAGATGGAACAGATGCAGTTCCTTGGCGGTGACGGGTCGGACGATGCGCACGCTCCCGTGCGGGCGTCCAAAGTCGGACGCAACGATCCATGCCCGTGCGGCAGTGGCAAGAAGTACAAGAAATGCTGCGGCGCTTAACAATCGGCCTGCTGGCCGTGGGTCTGTTCTCTCCGGCCGCGGTCCTCACGGACAATCTGGGCACTGCCAAACGTGTCTCGCTTGATCCGCTGCCCGTGACGGACAGGGCAGTTTGGGAAGAGTACGGCCTTGCCGAGGCGGAAACCGCGAAGTTTGAAAGCGACGCCGGAAAGTTCACGGTGTCGGGTTGGCGCTTGAAGGATCCTACCGGCGCGCAGGCGGCCTACCGCTGGATGCTCCCTGCCGGCGCCAGGCCCGGAGACAAGATCGCGGTGGACTATGCTCCGATGTCGGCGCGCGCGGGAAATTCGCAGTGGATGGCGTTCGGCAATTACGTTCTCAAGATTGAAGGCCGTGCGCTGACCCAGGATGAGATGAAGATCCTGCTGTTCCAGTTGCCGAAACTCGACCGTTCGGCTCTGCCTCCTGTTTTGGAGTACATGCCCAAGGACGGGCTCATCGCGGGATCGGACCGTTTCATCAACGGGCCTGCAAGCCTGGAGAAGTTCTATTCGAAAGTCGCGCCCTCCACGGTGGGATTTCATTTTGGCGCGGAAGCGCTCGTGGCGCGCTTCAAGTCGCAATCGTCGGAAGTGGAGATGGCGGTCTTCTATTACCCGACGAATCCGATGGCGCGGGACCGCGAACCGGAGTTCGCCAGAGTGCCTGGCGCGATTGTGAAGCGGAGCGGACCGTTGGTGGCAATGGTGGTGGCTCCGGCGAATCCGGACGATGCGCAACGGCTGCTTTCGCTGGTGAACTATAAAGCCAATGTGACTTTGAATGAGGGCGCACCGGGATCGAAGATTGCCGGGATGGGGAACCTCCTGGTGACCATCTTCATCATGGTGGGGTTGCTGATCGCCCTCTGCCTGATGGCCGGGGTCCTGATGTATGGTGCGAAGGTCATGCGGCGGCGGATGTCCGGGGGCAAGGACGACGAGCCGATGACGATGCTCCACATCGACCGTTAGCTGCGTGCATTTGTTGGGGGAGTAGGCGAGTAACGAGACCCCGGATTCCGGCAGGCTGCGCATTACCTGCTGAGGATCAGCATGAAATCGCTTCAAACTCTATCACTGCTCGCGGCGCTGCTGCCCGCGGCTTCCTACGGCGCGATCACCGTAAGCGCCAACACCAATAATCCAGCTTCCATTGCGGGCATTCAGGATCCGCAAGGGCGTGCCGGTCTGTTGGGCACCTTCGTCACTTTCAACTTCCTGGGCATTGGGCCGCTGACGGCGACGTTTGATGCCAGCGGCTCGGCGGTTCCTATTCCGAATGTTTCGCTGACGATGAATGCCGCTGGCATTCCCAACACGAACCTCGGCGATTGGACGCTGACCAATACCACCACCCTGCAACTGCTCTCCGTCTTCATCGTCGGGTTTGGGCCGAATTCGGCGAACAACACCATCTTTGATCGCGTTGCGCCGCTAGCCACCAACACTCCGAATTCGGATCCGGATGCGCGGGACGCAGTATGCGTGCCGTCGAGCGCCGTGTGCAACGCACTCAACATTTCGGCGGTTTATACACGGCCCATCAGCATCGGTGTGCAACCGTTTCAGAACGACATCTATGGGGAACTCGACCTGTTCATCATCAATGGTTTTTTGGGACTCCCTGGGGCGACGTCGCTGTCCTTCCAGGCGGACACGGATCTGCCGGGAGTGCCCGAGCCGGGTTCGATGGCGCTGATGGGGGCGGGGCTGCTGGGACTGGCGCTGATGCGCCGTCGTGGCTGACAGAGCGGGAGGTGGGGTTGTACACGGCGTCCCCAGTTCGATAGACTTTGGATAACGAGAAAGCCATGTCCAAGAAGCCGACCTCTTCACCCGCTTCCCCTTCCACTTCGTCTCGCCGCAAGAACGCGGTGGAGGAGAAGTCCATCACCCGCCGCGAGGCGGTCCAAATTGCCGGAGCGGCCACTGCCGCCGTGGCGCTAACCGCCGGGGATTTCCCGCGTATTCAGAAAGTACGCGCGGCGAATTCCACCGTGCAGTACGGCTTGATAGGAACCGGTGGCCGCGGCCAGTACCACTTGAAGCACTTCAAGAAGGTGGACGGCGGCAGGTGCGTTGCCATTTGCGACATCAATGACACCGCTCTCAAAAAGGGCATCGAGGAAGCGCCCGACAAGCCGCAGGGCGTCAAGGACTACCGCGAGTTGCTAGGGCGCAAGGACAGCGACGCGGTGTTGATCGCGACGCCTCTCTACACGCATTTTCCGATTACCAAAGACGCCCTGCTCGCGGGCAAGCACGTCTTCTGTGAGAAGAGCCTGGTATTCAAGCCGGAAGAGGTGCACGAACTGCGCAAGCTGGTAACCGAACGGCCGAAACAGGTAATGCAGGTGGGCTTGCAGCGCCGCTACAGCGAGTTCTATCAGACGGCGAAGCAGATGATCCAGAAGGGCATGATCGGGGACGTTACCCACGTGTATGCGCAGTGGAACCGCAACCCCGGCTGGCCGTATCGCAAGGACAACTGGCGCTTGTATCGCGACACGTCGGGCGGTCTGACGGCGGAACTGGCTTCGCACCAGATTGACGTCGCCGATTGGATGTTCGGAAGTCATCCGGAATTCGTCGTCGGCGTCGGCGGCATCGACTATCACAAGGACGGCCGCACGGTCTACGACAACATCCAACTGATCTTCCGCTATCCGAAAGGTCAGAAGCTGATGTACAGCTCCATCTCGACGAATAAGCATTTGTGCATGTTCCAGGGCACGCGGACGGAGTTCGGCGAAGTGATCATGGGAACGCAAGGGACCATCGAGATCACCGTCGGTACGGACAACGAGCCCGCGCTCGGGCTGTGGTATTACGAACCGGGTCCGAAGGTGGAAGACGCCAAGAAGGCCAAGGAGAAGACGGCCGCTGCTTCGGCAACGCTGTTGAGCACAGGCAAGGGTGGCCGTTCCCTGCCCATCCTGCTGGCCAAGGATCAGATCACCGACAATGACAGCTTCCTTTCCAAGGAAATGAAGTTCGCGCGGCGGTGGCTCTATTCCAAGGGCGTGATGGCTCCGGAAGAGATTCGGAATCCTGTCGACGTGCAGTTGGACAGCTGGTTTGACTGTGTGCGCACAGGCAAGAAGCCTGCGGCCGATCTGGAAGTCGGGCTGGCGGATTCGAGCGCCGTCATCCTGGCGAATCTGGCGATGGATGAAGGACGCCGGGTGTATTTCGAGGAAATACACAAGATGGGGAAGAAGGCGTAGAGCGGCTTTTACCGCCCCGCTTTGGGTTTTGGAAGGCGCGAGAGATATGCTTCGTGAGTGAGCGTATCCCGCGCCTTTTCCCATTCCTGGGCTGTGTACACCATGAGCTGATCGCGTGCGATGCCGGGAAGGTTGTTCCAGAGCCCGAGCGTGCCTCCTTCGCGATCGTAAGTGGCGTAAAGCGAGTCCATCGGAACGTTGTGCTCACGAGCCCAATCGGCAATCCGCCGTTGCGGGATGGCGTCCCACCCACCGGCCGGCACGCTGGGGAATTGTAGATTGCCGTGGAGCCAGCGCGCCACCGGTTTGGTTACGAAGTAAGGACGGTGGGAAGTGTTCTGCTCCCACATTGCATCGAAGACGGTTTTGCCGGGAACCAACGCTGCGGTGCGGCGCTGCATGTCCGCAACAAAATCCGCCCCATGGACGTGCATGTTGACGACGGTGTCGGCGGTGCCGTTATACAGCAGTGTCGCGCCGCGCAGCGCGTGCATCGCGTAGATGGCGGCGGCGCGGTCGCCGAGAAAGGCGAGTGAGCGGTAAGGCGTTCCCTGGCACATGGCTTTCGATTTGTCCCAGTACTCTCCGGGGCCATCGAGATTGCCCCCGCCCGCCAGCACGCAAGCTTTCAGACGCGTTTCGACGGCACACGCGATGGAGAGCACAAACGAACCCATCGAGTAGCCAACGGCTGCAATGCGGGCTGGGTCAACGTCGGGCCGCGAGACGAGGTACGACACGGCTTGCCGCACATCGGTGAGCATCAGGCCGCCGAGGTAGCGGCCGTTCTCCTCTGGCGGAACGATGCGGTCATGCGAGCGAGTGCCGGATTTGCGATCCGCATTGCGCTCCCCTTCACCAGCGGGATCGTAGGTGAGCACCACTGCGCCGAGACGCGCGTAGGCGAGTCCTGCATACATGGCGTACCAGGCGAACTTGTCGCCACCGTGCCCGTTGACGACGATGAGCGCGGGCCGTCGCATGGCGGGCGGCGTGGTGGGCGAGTAGACAATTGCTGGGACCCGCATTCCGAGTTGCGTCGAGTAGGAGACCTTGTCTACTGTGATGCCTTGCTCCAGCGTGAAGGCGCCGTGATGGCGAAGTGCGAGCGCGGGCAGCGGATCGGGCGCGTGCAGCGTCGCGAGGATGCGGGCCCGCCATTCGGCTTGCGGGATATCACCGGCCGCCGCCGTTACCGCGAAGCACAACACCGTCAGCGTGCGCATTACCGGAACACCAGAATGTCGTTGAATACCACTTCCGCACCCCGCGAATCAAAGATCTTCTCGCCGAGCACACGGATGCGCAGGGTGTGTTTCCCCGCGGCCAGTCCAAAGACATGGAACATCGCGTCGCTCGCCTTTCGAGCCTCTTCGTCGGGGTAGCAATCGACAACTTTGGGGGCTCGGTTGTCGACGATGACTTCGGCTTTGCCGCAGGTGGGCAGGAAGGGCCCGGTGATGGCGACGCCAGTGCCTTCAAACGTGATGGTAGCTTCCGCGCCTTTGGTGGAGCTGATGCGGCGGTGCCGGTCCTCGTTGCGGAAGTTCTCTTTCGCGGCTTGCCAGTCGCCGCTGAAGGACCAGCGCGCGTCCGCCACCGAGATGCGTTCGCGGGGGATGGCACGCCCTTTCCATTCTTCCCAAGGGGCCGCCTTTTCGGACTGGCGTTTGATGACGAATGCTTCCCCGTCGCGCTTGCCGCCATTGGCGACGATCAGCTTTTCAGCCCGCGCCATAGTGCTGTCGACGATGGTTTCGAAAGTGAAGTCGGTGTAGCGGAATTTCTCTTTGGCGCGTGGCGGGATGCCGCTTTTCCAATCGTCAGGGATGCGGTTCCAACCCAGCATGACACCGAGGATTCCTGCCGCGCTCGAGGGGTTGCAGTCGGAATCCTGGCCCGCGCGCGTCGAGACTTCGATGGTCTTACTGAACTCGCCGTCACCGTACAGAAGACCAAGCGCGATGTATGCCCCGTTGAGCGCGGCGTCGATGTTGAAAGCTCGCATGGCGCCTTCCGGACAGGGCTCGGCGGTGTCCCACTTGTCCTGGATTTTCTGCCAGACGGATTCCCAGTTCTTCGGTTCGGCTTTGTGCCAGTCGATCACGTCGCGGATAAGTTTGGCGTACTTGCTTTGCGGGGGCAGGCAGCGCAGCCCGGCGGCCACCACGGCTTGCGGAGTCTTTTCAAAAAACGCCGCAGCGTACATGCAGGAGACAAAGACGCCGCCGTAGATTCCTTCGCCGTAGTTCATCACCCGGCCCGCGCGCATGGAGATGTCGGTGGCAGCGCGCGGCAGCCCGGGAGCCATCAGTCCGATGAAGTCGGACTCGATCTGGAAGTCGATGTCGTCGGCGTGGATATTGTAGTCCGGGTGGCCCGCGAGTTTCGCGGGAACGCCTCGTTTCAGGTTGCGCCGGGCGGCAAGGTTGGCATGCCAGAGAGCGTACTTGGCGTCCTTGAACATGCGGCCGAAGTCGTCGGTGGTGGCGTTGATACCGGTATCATCCAGGACTTTGGCAAAGGTCATATCGACGTAAAGATCGTCCTGGTTCAGGGCGTTGTTCACCTTGTCGGGAGTCCACTTGGGGAGTTGATCCTTCGGGATGATGCGCTGGTTGAAACGGAACTCAGTGGGGGCGCCGTAGCTGACGCCGATCATCTGGCCCGCCCAACCGCCTTGCACACGGTCGCGCAATTCGGCGACGGACATGCGGGCGGTCTGCGCGCTGGCCGCGACGGCAATGAGGGAAACGAGGATGGCTTTCCACATAAACTTGTATCTGTAATGATAATGCGACTTCGAACGCACGTTGTCACCTGCGGGTTGCTGGTAGTGATCATTGGGGCGGTGGCGCAACAGCGCACTACGCCAGTGTTGTTGAGCCGTCCTCCGCTGGGCTTGCCGGTGAACAACGGCTATCCCGCATTGGCGCGCGGTAGCTCGGGAGACTTGTGGCTGGCGTGGGTTTCGAGCCGCGAGTTTGATCGAGCCAAACGCGGATCCGATGCGGATTTCCTCCGCGCGGATCACGTGATGGTGAAGCGGCGTGGGGGAACGGAATGGTCGCCAGAGTTGCGTGTCAGCACGGAGCATACGATGAACTCCGATCCGGCCGTTGCGACAGACGCGTCAGGCGCGTGGGTGATTTGGGCTGCGCGAGTGGGCACCGAATGGGATCTGTGGATGCGCCACGTCGATACCGCCATGAAGATGACGGCGCCGGTGCGAATCACCTCGGCGGTGGGATCGGATGCAGTGCCGCGCGCCGCCGCTGCCCCCGACGGCACGTTGTGGGTGGTGTGGGAAGCACAGCGCAATGGAGTGACGCAGATTCATGCGATGCGCAAAGGACGGTTCGATCAACCCGAGTTAGTGAGCGTTCCGGATGCGCCGGCGTACCGGCCATCGCTGACAATCAGCGCCGCGGGGCGCGTCACTGTGGCGTGGGACGGTGGCAGCGGCGAACGCTACGGCGTGTCGATGCGGCAGTGGGCCAACGGTCAATGGAGTGCCGTGATCGCTGCGCCAGTGGATCGCAATCTGGATGCGTATGGCGCGAGTGTGGCTGCGGGGCGCGGCGATAGTGTGTGGCTTGCGTACGCGCAGAATCCGGAACGCGCGCCCGAGTGGGGCATTCGCGGATGGCGGCCCGGCGCGATGCCGCGGCCTCGCGTGCGTGCCCTGGAGTGGACCGGCAGTGTGTGGCGCGATCCTGGCTTGCACGTGACAAACGCGGATATGCCGGTGGCGGCCGCATCGCACGATGGCGGCGTGCACGTGATTCTCACGCGCATGAAGGGCCACTGCAATTTCCGCTTGTGGTCGACGGCCTTCACGGCGAATGGATGGACTGAACCGCAGCAGTTGGATGTGAACGAAGAGGAGTATTCCGCGGTGCGGTTCATGGGGGCCGCATCCACCAGGATGGATCAGCGTCCTTCGGCGGTGATTCACGATGGGAAGGTGCACGTGGCCTATGAGCGCGGCACCGGCATCTTTGAGAACCGCCAGATTGCCGTGCGCGATTTCGCGGCGGCGGGATCGGCGCCGGACAATGCGGCCCTCTATCGTGCGCCTGCGCCGGCCCCCGCGGCGGCGATGAGGCCCGTCCGCGCGGCCACTCCAACCGTGAACGGTTATCAGGTGTACTTCGGCGAGATCCACATGCATTTGATGATGGACGACGGCCACACCGGGATTGCCGATCAATACTACGCCTTCGCCCGCGACCGCTGGCTGTTGGACTTTGCCGCCTACACTCCGCATGCGGAATCGAACAAGCTGCTCTCTTCGGAGGTGGGCATGGTGCAGCGCGTGGTCAATGCGTTTCATCAGCCGGGCAGGTTTGTCGGGATTCCCGGGTGGGAGTGGACGCAGGGAGATTTTCGCGTTCCGCAGGAGGGTCATAAGAACGTGATCAGCGAGACCGACGACCAACCGTTCTTCAGTTCGACGGAGGGGGACAGCGATACGGCGAAGGAGTTGACTGCGTTGATGCGGACCACCACGAGTCTGATGTTTGCCCATCATGTCGCGCGCGGATCCTCCGGCGGGACCAACTTCGATGCGATTGATCCCAGGGTGGAGCCTGATATGGAGATCGCGTCGCATTGGGGGCGCTTCGAGTTCTATCGCAACCCGGGTCATACCAGGGACGAGATTCGCGGATCGTCCCTGCAGGATGCGTGGAGAAGAGGGCTGCGGATTGGGGTTGTCGGTGGCAGCGACAACCATGATCTCTTCATGGAGCGGCCAGCAGCGTTTACCGCCGTGCTGGCGGAGAAACTGGATCGCGCGTCCATCTTTGGCGCGTTGAAGGCGCGGCGCTGCTACGCGACCACTGGCGAGCGCATTGTGTTGGACGTGCGGGTCAACGGTCAGCCGATGGGCAGCGTGGTGCGGTCGGCCCAGGCTCCGGTGATCACTGTGACGGCACGAGGCACGAATGCGATTGAGAGAATCGAGGTGATCAAGTTCTACAAGGGCGTGCCCGAGCCGTTTCCGGCAGTCTATGCGGTAACGCCGAATGCTCCGGCGGCGGCGTTTGAGTGGCGCGATCTGGAGTTTCGCGGAGAGGCGGCGTATTATGTGCGCCTCACGCAGCGGTCGGATCCACGCGTCACCGGAAAACAAAATTTCGGCAGTGCGACAAGTTATCCAAACGACATGGCCTGGTCGAGCCCGATTTGGGTGAACCAGTAACTTCCGACGCCGTGTGGGGCGGCCAATCCTGGCCGCGGCTGGCCTTTCCAGGCCAGCCCCGCGCGAGACTTCAGTCCCGCTCCCCCCTTCGTGCATTCCACGCAAGAATCCCGCCCCAACTCCGTATGCGCCTCCGGATGGCTTCTGCAAAAATAAAACTAACGCGACGAAATCGGGCTGCGAGGATACGATGACACCCAGCGTAATGAGCCTCTTTGAACAGTTGATCGACCTCACTCCGCCCGCTCGCGAGAAATACCTCGCCGCCCATCCGGTCGACGAAGATACGCGCCGCGCCGTCGAATCTCTCCTCGCCTTTGCCGACGGCGATAAGAAACTCGGCGATATCGTCCAGACCGCCGTCGAATCCTTGTTCGACGAACTCGAGCCCCCGCCCGGCACCGTCTGCGGACGCTTCCGCCTCATCGAAAAGATCGCCCGCGGCGGCATGGGATGTCTCTATCTCGCCGAGCGCATCGATGGCGAAGTGCGCCACCTCGCCGCCGTCAAACTGCTCCGTGGCGGTCCCCTCCCGGACTCCACTCGCCAGCGCTTTCTCCAGGAGCGCCAGATCCTCGCCAACCTCTCGCATCCCAACATCACCCAGCTCTTTGACGCCGGCCACCTCCCCAACGGCCAGCCCTACCTCGTCATGGAGTACGTCGACGGCGTCTCCTTCGATGTTCATTGCGCCGCCACATCCGTCCGCGAACGCGTCGCTCTACTGGCCACCCTCTGCGACGCGGTTGCCTACGCCCACCGCATGCTTGTCGTCCACCGCGACCTCAAGCCCAACAACATTCTCGTCACCCGCGACGGTGTTCCCAAACTGCTCGACTTCGGCATTGCCAAACTGCTCGACACCGCCCCCGACGCAACCGCAACCGCGGAACACCGCCTCACTCCCGCCTACGCAAGCCCTGAACAACTGCGCGCCGAACCCACCGGCACTCCCACCGATATCTACTCCCTCGGCGCAATCCTCTGCCGCGTTGTTACCGGCCAGCCTCCCGCCGCCGGCGCCGCCATCGCCGACCGCGACCTCGACGCCATCGCGAAAAAAGCCATGCGCCCCGAGCCCGACCACCGCTACTCGAGCGCCGTCGAGATGGCTGAGGACCTGCGTGCCTGGCTCCAGTCTCTTCCCGTCAAAGCGCGCTATGACGAGCGTTGGTACCTTGCGCGCCGCTCGCTCCGCCGCTACTGGATTCCCGTGGCCGCCGCATGCCTGGCAATCGGTGGACTCACCACCGGACTGTTTGTCGCCCGCCGCGAACGCGACATCGCCGAACAACGCTACCAGGAGGTCCGCCAGCTCGCCGCCCAGTTGTTCTCCGTCGAACAGGACATCGCTGTGCTCCCCGGCGGCACCAAAGCCCGCGAGCAGATTGTCCGCACCGCCACCGAATACCTCGAGAAACTCTCCGCCGAGGCCGGCGACGATCTCGTGCTCCGTGGCGAGCTCGCCGACGGCTACCGCAAGGTCGCCGATATTCAAGGTGGCTTTCGCGGACTCAACCTCGGCATGACCGCCGAAGCACAAACGAATCTCTCGCGTGCCTCCGCGCTCCTGCACTCCGTGCTCCAGCAACAGCCCAACGATGCAAAGACCGTCCGCGCAGCACTCGAAATCGCCGACTTGCAATCGCGCATTTACCACGGACAGAAGCGGAGTGCCGAGTTGTCCGCCGCCCTCCCTCCATTGGCATCACTCGCGGCACGCTATGAACCGCTCGCCGCAAACACTCCCCAGGAGTTGGATTTTCTCGGAGGCATTCACCAGTCGCTCGCGGCCGGATATCGCGGAACAGGCCGCCCCGCCGATGCCATTGCATCGTCCCGCCGTTCAGTGGAATTCCAGCGTCGCGCCCTGCAAGCCAAAGACGACGACCCCAAACTGCGGGGTAACCTCTCCACTTCACTTGCCGCCCTCGGCAAGGCCCTTCGCTCCAGCGGCGATATCGAAGGCGCGCTTCACCCCGCGCGCGAAAGCATGCAGTTGCTGGAGAAGATGCGCCCCGCGTCCGCCAACGACTTCCGCTTTCTGGTCAACCTCGCGGCCGGCCACAGCGATCTCGCTCAGCTATTAGCCGATGACATCGGAGCATCGCTTGGCCGCACGCAGGAAGGCATCCGCGAATACGACGCATGTCTCCAACTGGGCCGTGAGGCCCTGGCCTTGGATCAGCGTGAAAGAATGGTCCGCTTCAATACCGGCATCTGCGCCTGGCGTCAAGCCAATCTCCTGCGCCCCTCCGATCCTGCCGTTGCCCTCAAGCGTTACAACGAATCACTGGATCTCTTCCGCGGTCTGTCCAAGGAAACCGGTGGACGCGATCTGGCAATTACCATCCTCCTCAGCGAGTCCAGTATTGCCTTGTCTATGCTTGGCCGTGACACGGATGCAGCCGGCGCCCTCCACCAGGCCCGCGCACTGTTTGCTTCCTTGAACCGCAAAGACACAAGCGCCGTGGACACCCCCTCAGAAGCGATCTCGCGCGCCGAAGCCACCCTCGAAGCCGCCCGCGGCGAGCACGCCGCCGCCGCGCGCATCCACCGCCAGTGGCTCGAGAGCATTCCCGCTACCACCACCGACTTCCGCTCCTCCAAGTCCATCGCCCGCCGCTATCGCCTCCTCGCCGAATCCCTGCGGGCCTCGGGCAAACCCGATGAAGCCGCCCGGGTCGAAGCCGAACACGGCACTCTCCGTTCGCGAAACCCCTAACGGGCCTCACGGGCCTAGTCATCGTCTTACAAGAGCTCGATATCGGGCAGGCGATCGAAGAGCTATTGCTGGTTTGTGCGGCATCCCAGGCCGAAGAGTGGGAGAACACGGTTATCTTTCTACCGCTGTAATCAGGAAGCGAGTTGGGAGAAGAGTGGCCGCCGCCGACAGGACATTATCAGAAGACGGGTTCGAGTCCTGGCTCCCCGTCGTGGACGCATTTCGAACTGCGGCCGTTCGCGATGCGTTTACGAGGCGAGGCGCAGCTTTCGTTGAAGTTCGGCGGGGAGTTCGATCTTCTGAAAAAAACGAGTTGGATAGTAGTAGTCTTCACCAGATTCGTCAATGACGCGGATCAGGTCGTGATCCTCGGCGGCGCTATCACCCAGGACGGCGTAGAGCTTGCGGACCTCCAGCGAAGCTTCATATCCAGTGTTCGCGAGGCAGACGGCGTATTCCCGAGGCTTTGATCCACTCGACGGCATGCTAATCCACGAACCGTTTTATCTTGAATTCCTTTTTGCCAACTCCGGATGCCTCGTACCAGTGAAGCTCCGCTTGTCGTATCGTACCACTGCTCAGTTGTACGAATGCCAGCCCCTTTCGTTTTCGCCAGCGGCCCTTACCATAGAACTTGCGCAAACGTGGAAGCTCGCGGATGGATTGGCCGATCGCGATGGTCTCAATGTGGGTGATGTCGCCGCGAATCCGGAAGAACACGACTGCGAATTGTAGCAAGTCGCTGCAGCGGTTCGAGTCTCAACTGGGGTATCGCTACGGGCTGGCTAATTTTATTCTCAGGTGTGATTTGCTGGCTCCGCACCTTGACCGGCATACGTCCATTGTTCTCAGAGCGATTCGAGCTTTCAGCCGACGCTTGTCCAACGTGGGTGCCCAGCCTGGACCCATCTCTAAGTCACCAAGGTAGCCGAAGATAGCTTCCAGATGCGGCCGACCGGCGCCCTTCGCGGATCCCGCGAGAAGGCACCTACGCCATCGTTCCGGTAGACGAGTCCAAACCGAGAGAGTGGGTTGCTGCCATTGCAGATCGAATTGGATGGCGAATTTGAGTAGCGGAAACCCCTCCGAGGAAACCTTAAAGCGGAGCAGGTGCAGACCGTTGTCATGAAGGATGGGAGTCGCGGATACAGCGGCGTGGGTGAAGGACGTACTGAGGTTGTGGAAGTCGTGAGGGAGATGCGCTCGTTGACTGCTAAGGACGCTTGGGAAGAGGAATTGTCGCCAGACCCTCGACGCTCACGGGGAGTTGACCGCCTGTGCTCAGATAGAGTTGCCCGACGCGAGGCTCCGATTCCGTGGGACACCAGGGCCTTCGACGCGGGCATAACAACCGGAACTGTACCTCTACTCCCGGCCACCGCGAGTCCGTACCGAATCTGCCGCATTCACCGATGGCAACCATCGCGCCAACTCCCGCTTCACCGCCTCATACTGTGGATTCCCTGCCAGATTGTGCCATTCCAATTCATCGTCCTGATGGTCGTACAACTCCTCGGTCCCATCCGAATAGCGGATGTACCGGAACCGCTCACTTCGCACCGAATGATTGTTCCGCCCATACGTGGTTAACGCCGGTCTATCCCACGCCGCAACAGGATTCCGCAGCAACGGCACGAGGCTGGTCCCCTCCAGCCCCGCCTTCGCACTCAGCCCATGCAACTCCACCAACGTCGGATAAATATCCATCAAACTCACCGGCCGCCCACACCGCCCGTTCGGCTTCGTCACCCCGGGCGCAACCATCATGAATACGTTGTGAGTCGCCTCCTCCCATAGCGCGAACTTGCGCCAGTGCAGTTTCTGGCCCAGGTGCCACCCATGATCGCTCCACAACACAATCGTCGTATTGTCCTTGTACGGGCTCGCATCAAACGCATCCAGCACGCGTCCCAACTGCGCATCCGCAAAACTGATCGCCGCCAGATACGACTGCACCGCCCGCTGATGCTGCTTGTACTGGATTACCTTCGCGTGATCCCCGTTCGGCTTCGCCATCTTCACGCCGATGGGAGGAATATCACTCAAGTCATCCTCCTTGATGCTCGGCAGCTTGATCGACGACAGAGGATGCATATCGAAATACTTCTCGGGAACATACCAGGGCAAGTGCGGCTTAAAAATCCCGCATGCCAGAAAGAACGGCTTGTCATGCTTCTTCTTCAATTGCCCCGAAACATAATCCGCCACCTTGTAATCACCCATCTCGGAGTCCCCGCTCTTCAGCGGACCCCAATCAAAATGCCCCGTGTTCGGAATCCCACTCAGCGGCCGGTTTGCAGGCACCGGATCCGCCGGCTTTTGCACATCCGGCTTCGGATACCACTCATCCCAACTCGCCGGATCGGGAAACGCATCGTGAAAAATCTTCCCCGACCCCATCGTCTTGTAACCGTTCGCGCGAAAATGCTGCGCAATCGTCACAGCGTCCTTCGCCGGCGACTGCCGGAACGGTTGGTTGTTGTCGTACACGCCGGACGTCGACGGACGCATCCCGGTCATCAACGCCGCCCGTGAGGGATTGCACAGCGGCGCCGCGCAATACGCCTTTGTGAACAACACTCCCCGTGCCGCCAATCTGTCGAAGTTCGGAGTCTTCGTCTGCGGATGGCCCCCCAAACAACCAATCCAATCGTTCAAATCGTCCACTGCGATAAACAGGACATTGTTCTTGCGCGGCTGCGCTTTCAGAAATCCCGGCAGGGCCGCTGCGCCGGCCAGCAGGTGTCTACGAGTCATGACAGGCATACGCCTGACATTCTACTTGAGAAACCCGCTTCGCAGAGGATCTGACTTCGTGATCCGCGCGTTCTCTTCATCATCAATCGCCAGCAACTCCCGCATCGCCGGGGTCAATCCTGCCTTCGTAGCCTCGCTCAACATCTCCCGCTGAAACTGCTGTTGCGGCTTGTCCCATCGCGTGTAGAAAGCATGCAGGCACCGTCTCGGCCCGCGGCTTCTGTTCGCAGTCCCCCCATGCCACGCATGCGCATTGATGATCACCACGCTCCCCGCCGGCCCCGTCACCAGCGCCTCGTCCGGATGCGGCCCCATCGGATCGGCCAAAACCTCCTGTGGCAGCTTCCCCAACTGATGCGTCCCGGGAATTATCCGTGTCGCCCCATTCTCCGGCGTAAAGTCGTCCAACATCCAGATGATGTTGCACACCGAATACCCGCGTTCATCCTTCACCAGTCCTACATCGCAATGCAACGGCTGCACCCAATCACTTCCCGGATGCGGCGCCCGCCCGTTCAAACTCCCCAGTTTAAACCGCTCCGTGATCACCGCCCCCACATACTCCAGCATCAGCGGATCGCCCACTACCCGCTGAAACACCTTGCCCTTGTCCAACAGATTCGCCAGCCGGTCCGTATCCTGTTCCCTCCGGAATTCCGACCCCGCCGCCTCGCCCTCACGCGCGTACAACGCGTCCACCGTGCTCCGTAACTCCTCCAAAAGCGCCGGACTCGTGTAGTTCGGCAGCAGCACAAACCCCCTTTCCGCCAATCCTTGACGATGCGCTTCATCGATCATGCAGAGCATCGTAACATCAACGCCCCGCCAGACGCCGTATAATCAATACAAACCCCCATGAACTGGAAACTGGCTATCCTTGTTGTCCCCTCGGTAACCGCCTACCTGTTACTCGCCGCCGACGCCCCCAAACCCTCGCCCGAGGCAGCCGCCCAGTTCTCCAAAACCGCCGCGCCAGTGCTCCAGAAGAGCTGCACTCCCTGCCACAACGAGCAAATGCTCCAGGCAGGCTTCAACGCTTCTGCCTTCGTCACTCCGCAAACCATCCACGCGCAACGTGAGGGTTGGGAAAAGATTCTGCAGAAAATCAAATCCAACGAGATGCCTCCCCCTGGGCTGCCTCGCCCAACACAGCCTGAGATTGAGGCGATGTCCAAGGTTATCGAAGGCGAATGGGAACGCCTCGACCGCACCATCAAACCCGACCCTGGCCGCGTCACCGCGCGCCGTCTCAATCGGGCCGAGTACACCAACACCATCCGCGACCTCCTCGCCGTTGACTTCCGTGCCGACCGCGACTTCCCCACTGACGATTCCGGCTATGGCTTCGACAACATCGGCGACGTCCTCACAATCTCTCCCGTGCTGATGGAAAAATACCTCGTCGCGGCGGAACGCATCTCAGCCCGCGCCATCGGTGCCGACCCTATCCCCACTAAGGAAATCAACTGGGAATACCACACCAAAGATCGCACTATCCGCAGGCTCGGCCCGGACACCATTGAATGCACGCACCGCGTCGATTGGGAAGCCGAATACCTCATCCGCATCGGGCTCCCCGGCGAGCGTGAAGCCGATGCCAAGCCCGTCACCATGGGCTTCTGGATGGATGGAAAACTCATCCACACCATGCAGGTGGAAACCAAACCCTCGGGCCTCGTCTATTTCAACCCCTACTCCGAGGAGCAATTCCGCCTCATCCTTCCGGAAGGCGAGCACACCTTCCGCGCCGGCTTCATCAACGACGATTACGTCAAGACCAAAGGACTCACTGGCCGCGACGTCTTCTCCGACAAAAAGAACAAGGCCCTGAACATGATCAAGTTCATCGGTCCCTATCCCGCCAAGGTCGAGCGAGCAAGCCGTAAGAAGATCCTCACCTGCGATCCCGCCACTGGCAACGCCTGCATTGAAAAGATCCTCACTGCCGTGGCCCACCGCGCCTATCGCCGCCCCGTCACCCGCCAGGAAGTCGCTTCCCTGATGCGCTTCGTCAATGCTGCCAAAGCGGAAAAGCTCTCCGCCGAACAAGGTCTCCAACTCGCCATCCAGGCCATTCTCGTCTCGCCCCACTTCCTCTTCCGCATCGAGCGAGATCCCAATCCTACCGACGCAGCCAATATCCACAGGATCACCGACCTCGAACTCGCCTCGCGCCTCAGTTACTTCCTCTGGAGTTCCGCTCCCGATGACGAACTCCTCGCCCTCGCCGAATCAAACAAACTCCGCAATCCCGGCGTTCTCGAAGCCCAGATCAAACGCATGCTCGCCAATGAGCGTGCCGGCGCTCTCGCCGCAAACTTCGCAGGACAATGGCTCGAAACTCGCAACCTCGATTCCGTCAAGCCCGACCCCGGCAAATTCCCCGAATGGGGCGCCGACCTGCGGGAAGCAATGAAGACCGAAACCAAGCTCTTCTTTGAACACCTGCTGCGCGAAAACCGCCCGATGAGCGAATTCCTCGACGCGCGCTACACCTTCCTCAACGATCGCCTCGCCCGCCACTACGGTATCGAAGGGGTTAAGGGCCCCGAGTTCCGCAGAGTGGACCTCGCCACTGATCAGCGCGGCGGCATCCTCGGCCATGCCAGTGTCCTCACCGTCTCCAGCTATCCCACCCGCACCTCGGTAGTCATCCGTGGCAAGTACATCCTGCAAAACCTGCTCGGCACGCCACCCCCGCCGCCTCCGCCAGACGTCCCCGCCCTCGACGAAGACTCCGTCGGCAACGCGGCTTCCCTTCGTCAGCAAATGGAAAAGCACCGCGCCAACGCCATGTGCGCCTCATGCCACAGGAAAATGGACTCCGTCGGCTTCGGCCTCGAAAACTACGACGCCATCGGCCGCTGGCGCGCCAAGGACGGCAAGTTCGATATAGAATCCGCCGGAATGCTGCCAAACGGCAAGAAATTCAACACCCCCGCCGAGATGCGTTCCGCTCTCAAAACCGACATGCCTGGCTTCTCGCGCTGCCTTGTCGAGAAGATGCTCACCTACGCCCTGGGGCGCGGACTCGAAAGATATGATAGAAAGACAATAGACGAGATTAACCGGAATTTGGCCGCTGCTGGGTATCCTTTCCAAAACCTGGTGTTTGAGATCGCCCGCAGTCTGCCCTTCCAGTCACGACGGGGTGAAGCTGTCAGTTCGCAGTCCGGTTCGAAACCTAAGGAGGTTGCCGCAAGATGATCACGCGCAAGTCGCTTCCCCGGAGAATGTTCCTCCGCGGCATGGGAACCGCCGTCGCCCTTCCGTTCCTCGACGCCATGGCCCCGGCCATGTCCAACAGCCGTGTCACCGGCAAGCCTCCCGTCCGCATGGCCTTCGTCTATGTGCCCAACGGCATCGACATGCGCAATTGGACCCCGGCTGAAGACGGCCCCCTCCCCGTCGAACTGCCTCGCATTCTCAAGCCCCTCGAACCGCTGCGCAAGGACATCACGGTTCTCAGCAACCTTACCCACAACAACGGCCGTGCGCTCCTCGATGGCGCCGGCGACCATGGCCGTTGCTGCGGCGCATACCTCACCGGTGTGCAACCGCGCAAGACTTACGTCGACATCAAGTGCGGCATCTCGATGGATCAGATCGTCGCCAACTCCATCGGCAGCCAGACCCGCTTCCCCTCGCTCGAAGTCGGTATGGAAGACGCTCGACAGGCCGGCGACTGCGACTCCGGCTACTCCTGCGCATACACCAACAACCTTGCATGGCGCAGCGAAACCCAGCCGCTTCCTCCCGTGCTTGATCCTCGTGCAATGTTCGAACGACTCTTCGGAGACGGCGCCGAACTCACCCCTGAACAGCGTGCCCGCCGCACACGCTTCCGCCGCTCCATCCTCGACTTCGTCAGCGAGGACACCAAAAAGCTCCAGGGCAACCTCGGCCCAACGGACAAGCGCAAACTCGACGAGTATCTTTCCTCTATCCGCGAAATCGAGCGCCAGCTCGAAAAGGCGGAAAAGGACAACGCCCAGATCAACCCCGGCATGTCCAAACCCTACGGCGTGCCCGCCGATTTCGCCGAGCACTTCCGCCTCATGACCGACATGATCACCGTCGCCTTCGCAGCCGACCTCACTCGCGTTGTGACGTTCCTTGTCACTCGCGAAGGGAGTTCCCGCGCCTATCGCGAAATCGGCATCCCCGACGGCCACCACCCCCTCACCCACCACATGAACAAGCCCGACATGATGGAGAAGGTGGCCCAGATCAACACCTACCACACAAAGCAGCTTTCAGCGTGGCTCCAGAAGCTCAAAGGCACAAAGGAAGGGGACGGCTCCGTCCTCGACAATTCCATGATCATCTACGGTGCGGGCCTCTCCGACGGCAACCGCCACACCCACGAGGATCTACCTACGCTCATGATCGGCCGTGGCGGCAACAACTGGATCAAATCCGAGCGCCGCGTCACCTACCGCCGCGAAACCCCCATGTCGAACCTCTTCCTGACGATGATGGATCGCATGGGCGTTAAGGACATCGAACACTTCGGCGACGCCAGCGGCCGCCTCAATGGCCTCGACCTGGCATAAGCAGCCTGCCGCCTCATTGCTACACTGAGAACTGAGATGGCAATTCAATCTCAGAGGCGCGATCATGATCCGGACACCCGCTTTCCGTCACGGCGCTATGCCTCTTATGACCACCCGTCGGTCGAGCAATTGATGGCCGAACAGGGAACCGGGCCGGTGACCGACGTTTCGCAACTGCACGGTGATTGCTGGCCCGAGGAGGAGTCAATTGAAGAATTCCTCGATGCGCTCCATGAGTGGCGCGGGCAAGCCGGACCGACCCTGTTGCATGAGGAAACTTGTCGTGGCCACCGATAGGGACCCGGAACTCGACGTTGATGAAAGTTTACTGAGGGATCGGGAAGCCGTCGCTGCCCACATCGAGGCTGGCTACGACCAGGCCCAACGAGGGGAATTGATTAACGGCGTCGCCGCGTTGGCGATGTTGCGACGCAGGCGCGCGGAGCGGCTCCGTCGGTTCGAGGGGGGACCCGTCGATTGATCCCTGATCGTGAACGAGGGACCTACGAAAGACGAACCCGCGCCGGATTTTTATCCAGCATTCCCGTGGAATGGTCGTAGCCGTTCAGGTTCAACCAATTCAAGTCCTTCGCCAGCCGCTTCAAAGAGCAATTCCCCACTTTTGTCGCGCACCATTTTTGTCACTATTCGGAAGGTAGATCGAAGAGCTGGACTTCGTGCATCGGGAAGTCTTTCCTGTTCTCAGTTACCAGCGTAAGTCGATTGGCGATGGCTGTTGCGGCAATGATCATGTCTGCCAGTGTAAGCGTGACCCCTCGCGAGGCCCATTCGTTCTTGAGCAAGCCTGCGTACCGTGCAATCTCCTCAGTAACTTCGTGAAGTACGAGGCCCGCCAGGAGTTCCTCGGTGCGCTCCTTCTCATGCCGCCGCATTCCAGAGTAGACCTCACCGATGCTCATGACGGAGCACTCCAAGGAGCCACCCGATTCCACGAGTCGATTGAGCAACTCCCATCGGTGCTTCTTGCGCCGGACCGCCTGAATCAGGATGTTCGTGTCAATCAAGTAGGCGGCTGGCATCGGTCAATCGAGTATGCCGGATCGCCGAAGCCGCGCCTCAGACTCCTCACGCATACGACGGATCCATGCATCCGAATCTCCTTCGAACTCCGGATGGTCCTCGTCTTTCCAGATCGGCTCGGGATTCTCGAACACTTTCAGGAGCCTTTGCCGCTTGATCTCGCGGGTGGCTAGTTCGACAAGAAACGCACTACGCCGCGGCTCGCCTACGATCTTGTCGATCTCGGCGACCACCTCGGATGGAATAGCAACTGCTGTTGTGTCTCTTGGCATCTCCCTACTTCGATTCTAAATCACCAGCCCAAAACCCACCGATACCTCCATCAACCCAATCAACCCGCTCCGGTTCTCGAGAAACGAAAACGGCTTCCCGTTCTGATAATTCCGCACATCAAACCGCAGCCCAAACTTGTCGTTCAGCCGCACCTTCACCCCGCCCCCATAATTGAACCCGAACTTCGTATTGCCACCCCCCGAAGTCGCGCTCGATCCCGGCGGAACATAATTGCTGAAGTGTACACCCGCGGTCCCAAACGGTCGCGCCCGCGCACCCTCCGGCGTTGCATACGCCAGCATGTTGAACGTCCCCTGGTGAATCGCCATCCCTGATTCCGTTCCGCTCGATTCTTCTCTGAGCTTTGTCCGGTTGTACCCATACCCGAACTCATACCCAAAGAACCGCCACGAGTTCACGGCCGTCCGAAACCCCATCTTCCATCCGTCCGCCAGGCTGTATCTCAGCGTCCCGCCGGCGCCATCCGGAAGCGTCCCTAACGAGGGGTTCCGCAGCCGTGTGGCGCCTCCCACCCCCCAAATCTCAAAACTCTGCCCCATCATCAATCCCGGGAGCAGAAAAAAGGAAAGTCCAATCACAAATCTCTTCATATGTTATTCACCACAATAACGTGAATGACGCGCGGGCCGTGCACGCCGCGTACAAGAATCATTTCAATATCCGCGCTCCTCGATGGGCCGGTGATGAAAACCATCGACGCCGTCTCTTCCGACGGTAGCGGAATTCTTGTGTACAACTCGTCCAGTCCCGTCAACAGCCGCGAAATCGGCAGCAGCGCAATGTGAACCGGCGGCAACAGCGAAATCAACCTCGCCTCCGTCGCCGACCGGGTTACCAGCGACCCCGTCTCAGCCAACGCATAATCCGCCGTTGTGATCCCGAACGGTGTCACCGCGCACGCTGCCCGCAGCGCAGCCTCATCCATGAATCCTGTCGCGACCCCCGGCAACCCCGTAATTCCCGCTTGCGCCAGCAGCGGCGCATTGGACGCAACCCCCGTCTCCCCTCCCATGATTTCGACAGTAATCGCTCGCGCTGCATCCAAATCAGCAGCGCGGTATGTCTTGCCACCCACCAACTCCAGCCGTTCGGAAAACATCGTGAACCGGCGCTCCACATCAATCTCCGGAATCACGATCCGCGCCTCCGGAGCCGCCGCCGGAGCCTGTCCCGCGCTCCTCCCCAACGCCTTCCTTACACCATCGAGCACTTCCTCACGAGCCGTCATCGCGCGCCCTTCCTTCTGTCCCGCCATTGATCGCGAAAGCTCTTCGCCGCGGGCCTAGGCACTTCCCGCGTACTGCCCCACTTCGCAGCCGGACCAAAACTCGTCAACCCCGGCAGCCCCGCGAACTTCCCCGCAATTCGCGCCCCCAGCGCATACAGCTTTGGACGCCGCATCACCCACGCAAACATGCGAAACGCGGTCCGCTCCATCGGACTCCCCGCCTCACCGGCATTGTCCTCCGCAACTTCGCGTCGCAGCGACAGCAGAATCTTCGGTATGTCGATCTTCACCGGACACACTTCCGCGCACGCCCCGCACAGGCTTGATGCAAACGGCAGCCACGGATCTTTCGCCACTCCCGCATACTGCGGCGTGATGATCGCCCCAATCGGCCCCGAATACGCCCCCGGATAATTATGTCCGCCGATCTTGCGGTACACCGGACATGCATTCAAACACGCCCCGCACCGGATGCAGAACAGCGACTCCCGCTTCTCCGCGTCCGCCAATAACTTGGTCCGCCCGTTGTCCATCAGAACAACGTAGAACTCCTCCGGCCCGTCAACCTCACCAGCCCTCCGCGGCCCCGACAGGAACGACGTGTACACTGTCAACAACTGCCCAGTCCCACTGCGCCCCAGCAGTTTCAAAAACACCGCCAGATCCTGCGCCCGTGGAATGATCTTCTCCATCCCGGCTACCGCAATGTGAATCTTCGGGGCAGTCGTGCAAAGCCGCGCATTGCCCTCGTTCTCCACAATCGTCACCGCGCCAGAATCCGCCACCAGAAAATTCGCGCCGCTGATGCCGATCCCCGCCGCCAGAAACTTCTCCCGCAGCGTCACTCGCGCAATTTTGGCCTGCTCTTCGGGCACATCCGATCGCTCCACGTGCAGGGTTCTCGTCAGCACCTCGCCGACATCCTGCCGCGTCATGTGAACCGCCGGCGCGACGATGTGATACGGCCGGTCCCCCGCAAGCTGGATGATGTACTCGCCCAGGTCCGTCTCCACCGTTTCCAGCTTGTGGTGTTCCAGCCGCTCGTTGAGATGAATCTCCTCGGTGGTCATCGACTTCGACTTCACCAGCATGTTGACCCCGCGCTCCTTGGCGAGGTTCAGAATAAAATCGGCCACCTCATTCCCATCGCGGGCATAAATCAGCTTCCCGCCATGCGCCGTCAGGTTCTTCTCAAACTGCTCCAGGTAATAATCCAGGTTCTCCATCGCATGGCGCTTGATGCGATGCGCCTGTTCGCGCAACTCCTGATATTCCGGCAGCGCTTCCGGCGAAACCACTTCGCTCCGCTTCTCTTTCAGCCGCGCCGTGGCGGAGTACACAGCCTTCTGGATCTTCGGATCGGCCACCGTCTTCCGGATACTTTGTTCCTGTTCAATTTTGATCAGCATGGTGTTCACCGCGAAGCGAGAATCTCGGCCAAATGAACTGTTCTCAGGGGCGCCTTCACCCGGTCAATCGCCCCCTGCAACTGCATCAGACAACTGGAATCGATGGACACCACCGTCGATGCTCCCGTCGCCAGAATGGACTCGATCTTCGTCCGCGCCATCCCGCCCGACACTTCCGGGAATTTGATCGAGAACGTCCCACCAAACCCGCAGCACTCCTCCGCCGCGCCCATCTCGCGCAGTTCCAATCCCTTCACATTTCGCAACAGCAGCCGCGGCGCGTCTTTGATCTTCAACTCTCGCAGCGCGTGGCAACTGTCGTGATAGGTCACAACGCCGTCCCACCGCGCGCCGACATCCTCCACCTTCGCCACCTGCGTCAGAAACTGCGTGAACTCAAAAACTCGCGGTGCCAGATACTCGGTCTCTTCACGCAACGACGACCCCGGCGGAAACAGATCGCGGAAATGATGCGTGATCATCGACGTGCACGATCCTGACGGCACCACGATATAATCCGTCGCATCGCGAAAGGTTCGGATGAAGTGTTCAGCCACCTCCGCGGCCTCTTTGTGATAGCCGCTGTTGAACGCCGGTTGACCGCAGCATGTCTGTGCCTCGCGGAACTCAACCTCGTACCCCAACCCTCCGATCACTTCCGCCATGGCCATCCCGGCCCGCGGAAATACCTGGTCCACGACACAGGTGACGAATAAGGAAACGCGCCCTGGCATCTTGAACCTTGAATTGTAACAAGCCGTTGATACGAGCGTTCTCTTCACTGGGATATCCTCGAAAGAGCCATGCGTCTCCTCACTCTCGTTTTCTTCGCCATCCGGTTCCTCCATGCGCAAGCGCTACCCGACGCCGAGATCCGCAAGATCATCGCCGAGCGCATCGACGAGCGCAAAGAAGGTGTCGGCATCGCCATCGGGGTCATTGACGCCAATGGCAAGCGAATCGTCGCGCATGGCCGAACCTCTGCCAAGGGCGCATCCGTAGATGGCGACACTATTTTCGAAATCGGATCCATCACCAAAGTGTTTACGGCCATCGTCCTCGCAGACATGGTCGAACGTAAGGAAGTCTCTTTGGATGACACCGTCTCCAAGTTTCTCCCCGTTACCGTGAAGCTGCCCGAAAAAGGCGCTGGCGTCATCACTCTACGCGACCTCTCCACGCAGTTTGCAGGTCTCCCGCGCATGCCCGGCAATTTCAAACCCAGTAACGCCCAAAACCCCTATGCCGATTACAGCCCCAAACAGCTATACGAATTCCTCGCCTCCCACGAACTCGCTGCCAAGCCGGGCGAAAAGTACCTCTACTCGAACCTCGGTGTCGGCATCCTGGGGCATTTATTGACCCTTCGCGCCGGCGCCACCTACGAATCCCTGATTCGCAAACGCATCGCCGAACCCCTCGGGATGTCGAGCACCTGGACCACCCTTCCGCCCGACCTTGAAAAGCGATTCGCCACAGGCCACGACGCCGCCCTCAGCCCGGTCTCCCCCTGGACGCTCGACGCGCTCGCCGGCGCTGGAGCCCTCCGCTCTTCAGCCAATGACATGTTGAAATTCCTTGCCGCCAACCTCGGCTACACCAAAACGCCACTGGCCTCCGCATTGGCCGCAACCGTCGCGGCTCGCCGTCCCGCTGCCCCTGCACTCGAACTCGGCCTCGGCTGGCACATTAACACCCGCGATGAGACCGAGGTCATCTGGCACAACGGCGGCACCGGCGGCTTCCGTACGTTCGCCGGCTACAATCCCAAAACTCGAGTTGGTGTCGTTGCGCTCTCCAACGTCAGTACCGCCCGAGGTATCGACGATATCGGGATGCACATCCTCAATCCCAAGGCCCCTCTGGCCAAGCCTCTCGCCACACACACCGAAGTCTCCATTAATTCCAAATTGCTCGATGGGTATGTCGGCAACTATCAACTCGTTCCCGGGTTCGTCATCGCAGTCACCAGGGAAGGCGACAAGCTCTTTATCCAGGCCACGAATCAACCTAAGACGCAGGTGTTCCCCGAGTCGGATCGCAAGTTCTTTCTCAAGGTCGTGGACGCCCAGATTACCTTCGACGTTGACGAGTCAGGAAAAGCATCAAAACTCACACTGCATCAGAACGGCCGGAACCTGCCTGGGGCACGCTTGGACTAGATTCGTTCGAAACCACCAGGATGGTCCCCTTTTCGTTCGGATGGAGGGCGCACATGTACTCGTACCGCCCCGGTCTGGTGAATGTCAGCACCGGAGAGCACTGTCCCGGTTGGACCGTCGATTGGAACCACGCCCGCTCCGAAGGATCCGCGGGCTCCGGCAAATGCTCCACCGTTCCATCCATATTGCGGAACATCACGATCCCCGCGTTCCTCATCAACTCCAACATTTGATGCGCCGGGTGGAATGCCCCCGACGGTGGTTGTGTGCTGATTCTGATTACCGCGGGCACCTGCACCACACCCACTTCCTCCGGGTGGAGTTTGCAGGCGTAAGGGTAAACACCGGTTCCCTTTAGTTTGATGGCATCGGATGAGCCGCCCGGGGAAATAGGATGCTCACACCAGACTGCCCCATCCTGTGGTTGGGGCTGATGCGCTTGTCTCGTATCGTCATTCTCAAATACGAATTTCCCGCCGTCTGCCGCGCCGGCGTCCACTGCCAGTGCGTCTGGAGCAAATCCGACACGATCCCCCAGGCGCCGTATTTTGATGCGCTGCACGAAAGCCCTCAACTATTCAGCCGGTGCCGCATCAACCGTATGAACCCCATGGCCCGGCAATTTGGTCTAGGTCTTGTTGAATGCGTAATCTAACGCTCATCCATTATATGGCCCGCCTGACGTCGGGTCAACATGCTCACGACTAAACCCGCTTACTCCACCCGCAGTGCCCGCAACGGATCCACACTCGCTGCGCGCCTGGCGGGAAAGTACCCGGCCAGGAGTGCCACCCCCACCAGCACGGAACTCACGGAAACAAACGTCGCCACGTCCCAAGTCCCCGTCGCGTACAGGTAAGCTCCGAGCACGCGCGTCAACACCAGCGATGCCGCCACGCCAAGCGCCAACCCCATAGCAACCAGCCGTAGACTCTGTCCCAGCACCAGCCGGAACACCGAGCTCCGCGGCGCACCCAACGCCATCCGCATTCCGATCTCAAAGGTGCGCTGCGCCGTCGACCACGACACCACGCCGTACGCTCCAACCGCCGCCAGCAGTAGCGCCACTCCGGCAAAGCCACCCAGCAGCCAGGCCATCGATCGTGATGTCCGCGTCGAAGCACTCACTACAGCCGCCATCATTCGCACCTCGCTCACCGGCACATTCGGGTTCAGATCGCGCACCAATCCGCGTATACCCGCCGTCACTCCCCCTGAGTCACCGACCGTTCTCACGATCAAGGTCATCGCCGCCGGCTGCTGCCGTTCCCCGTCCACCGCCTGGCGATATGGCATATACATCTCCCCCGCAATCTGGTTCGGCGCACGGTTCGCCAGGTTGAATTGCCGGACATCTCCCGCCACACCCACCACGGTGCGCCATTTCTGTTCAAACACCACCCGGACATGCTTCCCAATCGGATTCTGCCCGGGCCAGTATTTCGCCGCCGTCGCCGCGCTCACCACGATCACAGGCTCCGCGGCCTCGCTGTCACCGCCCGCAAACCCACGTCCCATAACAATCGGTACCCGCATCAAATCGAAGTATTCCTGCGTCACAGCTCCTGCCCAGAATAACGGCGCCACTCGTTCGCTCGGCACATGAGGAAAGCCTTCTACCTCCACCGGCACCGTCGGAATCTTTTCTGAAAGCGGGATCGTGCTCGCCGCCGCCACCTCGCCGCTGCCGGGCAGTGCCTTCACCCGTCGCAGCAGTTCTTCATACAGCGCGCTGCAACGTGCCCGCTCGCCGCACAGCGTTTGATTTGGCGTGACGCGCAGTGTCAGGATGTGTTCCGGCCGGAAACCTGGATCCACCTGCGTGAGGAGCCACAGGCTCCGCAGCAGTAATCCCGCGCCCACGGAGAGAACCACCGCCACCGCAACCTCGGCGACGATCAGCGCGCTGCGGAACCGTCCGCCCGCCGTTCCCGACGTCCGCTGACCGCCCGTCTTGATCAACCCCGTAAGATCGCGGCTGAACGACATCCACGCCGGCGCAAGGCCGAATGACAACCCCGTCACCACGCACATCCCACCGGTAAACAGCAGCACCTGCCAGCCGATCGTGAATTCGCTCCAGCTTGCCGCCTGCGCCGGCAAAATCAGTTGCAGCACCGGCACGCACCACCAGGCCAGAATCAACCCCACCACTCCGCCCGCTCCTGCCAGCACCATGCTCTCGGTCAGCAGTTGCCTCACAATCCTGCCACGCGCCGCCCCCAGCGCCACTCGCAGCGCCATCTCCTTCTGCCTCGAGGACGCTCGCGCCAGCAGCAGATTCGCGACATTCGCGCAGGCAATCAACAGCACCAGCCCGATGGCGCACTGTAACACCAGTAGTTGGAGGCGGAGGTTGCCCACCAGAAATTCCTGCAATGGAATCACCGTCGCCTTCGCATTAAAATCGCGCCCCATCGGATACGGGTACAGCGCGATCATCTCCCGTGACAAGGATTGGATCTCCTTCTGCGCCTGTTCCAGCGTCGCGCCAGGGCGCAGCCTCGCCATCACCGGCAGGAATGCCTCCGCCCAGTAGGAAGCAGGATTGCGCGGGTCCAGATGCAGCGGGATCCAGAACCTGGTCTCCGTATCAGGGAATGCGAATCGACGCGGCATCACCCCCACCACTTCGCGGTCCACCCCGCCGAGGTTGATCACCTTCCCGATCACCCCTACATCGCCGCCGAACTTCTCCCGCCATAGAGAATCGCTCAGCATCACCAGCGCGTCTTTTCCCTGCTGATCCTCGCCACTGCGAAAAGTCCGGCCGGATTGCGCCCCCACCTGCAGCACCTCGAACAGGTTCGCCGATACGGTACTGCCGGTCAGCCGCCAGGCCTCGCCCTGCCCGGTTAGATTCAGGTCCGTCCCCGCGCGATAGCCTGCCACCTCCATCGTCCTGCTCTGCTCCTGCAAAGCCACGACGCCCCCTGGCGGATACGATCCCGTGTCCGCCGCCCTTACCAGCCGCTCGGAACCAGGGTAGGGAAGCGGCTGTAGCAGGACCGCACTCACAATGCTGAACATTGCTGCGTTTCCGCCAATTCCCAGCGCCAGCGACAATGCCGCCAGTGCGCTGAATCCCGGATTCCTCCGCATCGTACGCAGCGCGTACCGCACATCCTGCCACAAATCCGTCACCACGTTGCCTCCCGCCCCTGCCTTCAGTTCCTTCGAGACCCACCCGCTTGCAGGTCTCTTGACGTCTCCCAGTTCTTCCAGCCTGGCGTCTGTGAGTTCCTCCAGAGCCTGCTGCGTAGCCTGCCCGTGACTGGCGCCGCTTTCCACCGCCTTCTGATACTCGTCCTCGAGATGTCCCGCCAGCTCCTCGACAATCTCCAGTTCCTCCTCCGGAGGGAGCCGCAATTTCTCCAACCGCATCCGGATTTCGCTCCGCCACCGCGAATCGTCACGCATGTTCGGCCTCCGTAATGCGCCGGATCGCCGCGACGAAACTCTCCCACCCGCTCCTGCGCTCCGTCAATTCCTCGCGCCCTTTTTCGGTCAAATGGTAGTAGCGCCGCCGCCGCTGACCCGCCTTCTCCACCCACTTCCCTTTGATCCACCCTCGCTTTTCCAGCCGGTACAACAGCGGATACAGCGATGCCACCCGGAAGGACAGCGCACCGTCCGACCGCTCCTCGATCAGCTTGCCGATGTCGTAGCCGTGTCGGGCCCGGAATTCCACCAGGGAGAGAATCAACAGCTCCGCGCTGCCTTTCTTCAACTCCCGATCGAAACCAGGCGGACGAGTATGTGTCATAGCAATATATTGCCATAAAACATATAGTGGCGGGGTCCGCCGTCGACCCCCGCCACATCGCTCTCTACATTAGTCTCGCTATCGCGCCGTCTGACCTTGCGCGTCCACCACCGCAATTGCCGCCACGTTCACGATGTCCGAAACCTCGCACCCGCGCTGCAGCACATGCACCGGCTTACTCAGACCCATCAGAATCGGCCCGATCGCATCCGCCCCGCCAATCCGCATCAGCAGCTTGTACGCAATGTTGCCCGACTCCAGGTTCGGAAAGATCAGCACGTTCGCGCCTTCCTTCAAACGGCTGAACGGATAGGTCTCCTTCAGGATGTCCGGTGTCACCGCCGTATCCGCTTGCATCTCCCCTTCAATGATCAGTTCCGGCTGCCGCCGATTCACCAACTCCACCGCCCGCCGCACCTTATCCGACAGCGGATGCCGCGTGCTCCCAAAATTCGAGAACGACAGCATGGCAATCCGCGGCTCCACGTCCAATCGTTTCACCGTGTCCGCCACCTCCAACGCAATATCCGCCAAATCCTCGGCAGTAGGCTCGATGTTCACCGTCGTATCCGCCAGGAAGTAAACCTCGCCTTTCGGCGTGATCAGCATGTACATCCCCGACACCTTCCGCGAACCCTCGCGCATCGGAATGACCTGCAGCGCCGGCCGGATCGTGTCCGGATAGTGCCTCGTCAACCCCGATACCAGTGCCTCCGCGTCTCCACACCGCACCATCAACGACCCGAACGTCTCATAGTCCAACGTGTGCTGCGCCGCCTCCTTCCACGTCACGCCCTTCCGCTGCCGCAGTTGATAGAACTCCTGCACGTACCGTTCGCGCTTGTCATAAGTCGCCGGGTCAATAATCTCCACTCCGCCGATGTCCAACCGCATTTCCGCCACACGGGCCGCAATCACTTCACGTTTTCCCAACAGGATCGGCTTCGCGATTCCTTCATCGGCCAGCACCTGGCACGCCCGCAGTATCTTCGGCTCCTCGCCTTCCGGGAAAACCACGCGCACCGGACGCCGCTGGGCTTTGTGAATCAGCACGCGCGTTACTTCCGTCGCTTTCCCTAACCTGCGCGCTAACTGCTCTTTGTACTGCTCAATATCCACTGGATTCTGCGCGACGCCGGTATCCATTGCCGCCTGCGCCACCGCCGCCGTCACCCAGATCAGCACTCGCGAATCAAACGGCTTCGGAATGATGTAGTCCCTCCCGAATTCCATCTGCTCCACGCCATACGCCCGCCGCACCGAATCTGGAACATCCTCCTTCGCCAATGCCGCCAGCGCCCGCGTCGCTGCCAGCTTCATCTCTTCATTGATCGCCGTCGCGCGCACATCGAGCGCGCCCCGGAATATGAACGGGAACCCGAGAACATTGTTCACCTGGTTCGGATAATCCGAACGTCCCGTCGCCATGATCAGATCCTTGCGCGTCGCCACCGCGACATCATACGCAATCTCCGGGTCCGGATTCGCCATCGCGAACACCACCGGGTTCGGAGCCATCGTCAGCAGCATCTGCGAAGTCACGCAATTCGCCGCCGACAGCCCGAAGAATACATCGGCGCCCACCATCGCATCGGTCAGAGTGCGCGCTTCGGTCTTCTTCGCAAACCGCGCCTTGTACTGATTCATCCCCTCCGCGCGGCCCTCATGAATCACTCCGTGCGTATCGCACATGGTGATGTTCTCGCGGCGCACCCCGAGATTCACAAAGTGCTCGGCGCAAGCGATTCCGCTGGCGCCCGCTCCATTGAACACGGCCTTCATGTCTTCCAGTTTCTTTCCGCACAACTCCGCGGCGTTCAACAGCGCCGCTCCCGCAATGATGGACGTCCCGTGCTGGTCGTCATGAAACACGGGAATCTTCATCGTCCGCCGCAACTCCTGCTCAATCTCAAAACACTCAGGAGCGCGGATGTCCTCCAGGTTGATCCCTCCGAACGTCGGCTCCAGCAACTGGCACGTCCGGATAATCTCCTTCGGATCGAGCGTGTTCAGCTCAATGTCGAAAACGTCAATATCGGCGAACCTCTTGAAGAGAACCGCCTTTCCCTCCATCACCGGCTTGCCCGCGGCGGGGCCGATATTTCCCAATCCCAATACAGCGGTGCCGTTGGTGACCACCGCCACGAGATTGCCTTTTGCCGTATATTGGTATACCTTGCTGGGGTCTTCATGGATTTCCATGCAAGGGATGGCGACGCCGGGCGTGTACGCCAGGCTGAGGTCGCGCTGTGTGCGGCATGGCTTGGTTGGCGTTACCGCAATTTTTCCCGGAGTAGGCAGTACATGGTACTCCAGGACATCTTCTTTTCGAATGGTCATTGGATTTCAAGTTAAGATGGAGACGGGCAGCATGTCGATTCCTCCTTTGCCACCACAGCTTGAGAGCATGGGACGTCGTCCGTTCTCTTTCTATCCCCCTGTTCTCAATATCGAACATAATGAGTGGCACTATCAAAAGGCCTCCTGGTCCGAAATTCTCGTCGTCAACTCAAAATCAGGCCAGGAGGTGTGGGTCCCTCGCAGCTTTCTCGGCGAAGTTTCCCGCATCGACGAGCCCGTCATGATCGTCGGCCTCAAGCGCGAACTCGAATACAAGGCCGGCGCGCTCTACCCCCACGAACGCCGCGTCATCGAGATGCCCAAAGCCGTAAACGACTTCGCCCGCGCCGCCGTCCCCGCCCAGGAGCCACCTTCGCCGCGAGGTGTCGTCGGCATCCGGCTCGATAATGACGCCGAATCCCGCATCGGCAAACTCATCGCCATGGCCCTCGTCGGCGGCATCATCGTTTGCGTTATCATCGTTAGTCTCTTTCGCGGCCGCCAGTCCGGTAAGGATATTCAGTACATCGCCGTCGAACAGCAGGCCCTCGGCCTCAACTGGCAGGACGACTACGGCAGCGTCATCCGCAAACTCGGCCACCCCGCCACCGACCGCTGGAAGGCCGACCAGGGCTCCATCCAGTACCGCCTCCTCCATTACCCCGACCGCAAAGTCTTCGTCATCCTCATGGGCCAGGACCGCGACAAGGCGCGCTACATCGGCTCCATGGACGATACCTGGCGCATTGTTGATTCGGTCGAACTTCCACACGCCGGCAACACCCGCTCCATGCTCGCCCGAATCCCCCGATTCTAGCGTTACCTCGGTTCCGCCGCCCATCCCACTAATGCCCACACCCCATCCTGTCGATATCTCCATTTGACCCTCTCCCCCCGCCTCTCGACGTGTGCCCTCCTCGCCGTCCTCACCGGCTGGTCCGCCACCGTCAAAGAAATCCAGATAGGGTCTTCCGCCGGGGAGGAGTCCTGCATACTCACTAACCGGGATACATCATTCCCCGCCTCCACTCGTCAGGTATTCGCCCGTCTCGTCGCCAACAACGTCCGCCCAACTGACTCCCTCACCGTCGATTTCTTCTCCCCTACCGGCCTCCTGGTGTCCTCCATCCCCTACGAACATCTTCCCGTCAGCGGGCAATTGTGCCTCCTCTCGCAACTCCCCATCGCCGGCTTCCCCGCCGCGCAATCCCCCGGCGCCTGGACTATCCGCGTCTCCCTTAACGGCACTCCCGCCGCCACCGCCAACTTCGTCATCCGCCCCGACGAAGCCGCCGTCAAAGGCCTGCAAATCTCCCGCATCACCCTTGACCAATCCGATACCGCCACCAAACTCACCGTCGATGGTGCGGGCTTCAATACCGAGTCCATCCTCCACGTCGCCCAATACGAAAAGTCCGGCGGCTGGCGCTACCTCGTCCACAACTTCCCCGAAACCCTCGCCGCCACGCGCGCCACCCTCACCCTTGGCGTACTCCAGCCCGGCGAATACGTGGTCTTCGTCAAGAACGGAAACCTCCTCAGCGCCCCGGCCCGGTTCCTCATCGCCACAACCGGCGGCTACCGTTTGCCCTTCCCGCCTCACGAGCAGTGGGTCATCAGCCAGCCTCCCTACGGTGGCTATTCGCACTGGGGTGCCACCCTCCACGCCTACGACATCGCCCCGCGCGCTGGAGGCTGCATCGTCGCCATGCGCGGCGGCATCGTTCACACCAAAGACCTCGGCCTCGGCCAGACCCCCAACCGCCGCATCTTCGGCAACTCCATCAGCATCGATCACGAGGACGGCGAGTTCAGCCACTATGGCCACCTCAAGACCCGCAGCTACCTCGTCAGGGAAGGCCAGCGCGTCCTCCAGGGCCAGCCTCTCGCCATCGCCGGCAACAGTGGTTACTCGTTCGGAACCCACGTCCACGTGCAAGTCACGCGCGCCCCATCCATCTCCTCCGCAAGCGTTCCCTTCCGATTCCAGGAACTCGCTCCGGCCCACGCCACCGGATACCGCGGCCCCGTCGTCTCCACCAACCGCTCCGGCCTTGGCGATTGTTCCGGTCCTCCCAAGCCCGGAGACATGCCCATCTTCACCCAAGCCACGCCGCGGGGCAAAACTCCGATGCCGCCACCTCCCGATTTCACTGGCGCAGTCAGCGTCGCAAGCTGGTGGAACCAGTTCGTCGCCGTCCCCAACGGATCCGCCGCACTCGACATCCGCCTCGATTGGGACGCCGCTGATCGCGACCTCGACCTTCACCTCGTAAGCCCCAGCGGCCGCCACTACGGATCTTCTTACGGCGACCGCACAGGCTACACGGAAACTGCTGGTGTCGAGGAATCGTTCCACATCAACAACCCGGAACCAGGCACCTGGCGCGTTTCCGTCCAAGGTATCAAAGGCAACGGCGAACCCATGCCCTTTCGCGTCTACCGCCGCCTCGAACCGGCTGCCAGCGCCTGGGGGGGCGCGCGCCGCAAGTAGCCTCTGCATTACACTGGATTCCTCTCCCGAATCCTATGCGACTCGCCCTGCTGAGCCTCCTCGCCGCCTCGCTCTCCGGCCAACCCACCGACCGCGCACTTGAAGAGCAAGCTTATTCCGCAGGCATCCAAGCCTACATCTACGGCCTCGCTCCAAACATCATGGCTGTGACCCGCGACCAGGCCGCTCCACCGCAACGCCGCAACCGTATCTCCCACGCCGCCGCCCTCGCCACCCACCAAAGCAGAAGCGTCGTCGCCCCCAACAACGACACCCTCTACTCCACCGCATGGCTTGATCTCGCCCAAGGCCCACAGCTTCTTCACCTCCCCGTAATTCGCCGTTACCACACCGTCCAATTCCTCGACGCCTACACCAACAACTTCGCCTACGCCGGCACCCGCACCACCGGCTCCGATGGCGGCGACTTCGTCATTCACGGCCCCGGCTGGCGCGGCAAGATCCCCACCGGCGCTCGTGTGATCGCCGCTCCCACCAACACCGTTTGGATCATCGCCCGCTTCCTTGTCGACGGCCCCGCCGACATCCCCAACGTCGCTGCCATCCAAAAGCAGATCACCCTGAAACCTCTCGAACGCCCCGCCCCAACCGACCCCGCGGGCCCTCCCATCGGACGCGGCAAACCCGTCGTTCCAGTTATCAACGGCATGAACCCGCAAGAGTTCTATGGCACCCTCGCCCGCGCCTGGATCGCCAACCCTCCTCCCTCTCGCGACGAGGCCATCATCAAACAACTCGAACCCATCGGCCTCAAACCCGGCAAGCCCTTCGACTACGAAGCCCTTCCCCCCGCCACCCAGCGTGGACTCACCCGCGCTCTCGTCTCCGCCCGCGAGATCGTCGCTTCCGGCGCAATGCAGCGCACCGGTGCTTCGCTCGGCAATAACTGGCGAGCCGCCGACATCACTCCCTGGGGCGTCGATTACCTCCGTCGCGCCCGCATCGCCCTCCTCGGTCTCGGCGCGCTCGACCCCGAAGAAGCCATCTACCCCGGCACCTCCATCGATGCCGCCGGCCAGCCGCTCACCGGGTCAAAAAACTACGTCCTCCGATTCGAGCCCAAGCAACTCCCTCCCGTGAACGCCTTCTGGTCTCTCACCATCTACGACGAGCAGCGCTTCCTCGTTGAGAACGACATAAACCGCTACGCCATCGGCGACCGCACCAAAGGCCTCCGCTACGAGCCCGACGGCGCGCTCCTTATCTACATCCAGCACAACCGTCCCACTGGCCGCGAATCCAACTGGCTCCCCGCGCCCTCCGGCCCCTTCTCGCTCAACCTACGTCTCTACCTTCCAAAACCCGAAGCCCTCAATGGCGCCTGGCAGCTTCCGAAAATCACCCCCACCACAACCACCGCCGCATGGACCCGTTTCCGCGGGCCCAACGGTTCCGGCATCGCCGCCGATACCGGCTACCCTGTGACATTCTCCAAAACGCAAAACCTCGAATGGCGTACACCCGTCCGCCCAGGCAAAGCGTCCCCTGTCCTTACTGCTCGTCACATCTTCCTCACTGCCGCCGACAAACGCAAACTCTACACGATGTGCTACGACCGCACCACCGGTAAACTCCTTTGGGAGCGCGCCATCGACCAGCCTCGCACCGAAATCGCCAACAAGCTCAACCACGAAGCCGCCGCCTCGCCAGTCACTGATGGCGAAAACGTCTACGTCTTCTTCAAAGACTACGGCTTCGTCTCCTACGACCCGGCCGGCAACCTCCGCTGGCGGGCGCCCTTCGATCCTTTCGCCAACACCATGGGACTCGGCGCGTCTCCCATCCTCGCCGGCGATTCGGTCGTCCTCCTCGCCGATCAATGGGAAGGCTCCTTCATCGCCGCACTGGACCTCCGCACCGGCGAAATGCGCTGGAAAACCGCTCGCGAGGAATCCGAAAGCTGGGGCACGCCGCTCCTGTTTGAGAAGCCCGGCGATCCGCTCAGAATCATCACCGTCGCCCGCGGTTACTTCGGACTACACAATGCCGCCGACGGCAGGCGCACGGCCTCACTCAACGGCCTCGCCACCACCATCGTCGGCAGCCCCATCCTCGACGGCGACACTGTCTACGTCTTCGGCTACGGCGGCGATTCCGCCTCGCCCTTCTCCACGCGTCTCACTCGCTTCGATAAGAACAAGGATGGCCGCATCACCCTCGATGAATACACTAACGATCCCATCATGGCCTCCATCGGAAAAAACGGCGGCAATCGCGACGGCGTCGTTACGGAAGACGAATGGGACGCATGGCAGCGCAAGGTGCTCGGGCCCAACCGCCTCACCGCACTCAGAATCGAGAACGGTCAGGTCCGCGAGCTTTGGCGTCAAGATAAAAACTTCTCCAACGTCATCCCCACCGCGTTGTCCTACAACAAAACCCTCTTCATCGCCCGCAACGGCGGCATTTTCACCGCGCACGACACCACCACAGGCGATATCATCAAACAGGCCCGCATCGACGGCGCACCCGGCGGCTATTCCTCCTCCCCAGTCGCCGCCGAAGGCCGCATCTATATCGGCAGCGAGGAAGGTAAAATCGCCGTCCTCAAGGCCCAGGGCCAATGGGAAGTCATCGCCGTCAACGATCTCGGCGAATCCATCTTCGCCACCCCGGCCCTCTCCAATGGCGTCATCTACCTTCGTACAGAAGAAGCCCTCTACGCCTTTCGGCAGCAAGCCCGATAGCTCCAAGTGCGCGCTACACTGATTCCGTGCAGAAGAACATCACCATCAAAATCTCGGCGGAAACCGCGCACTGGGCCCGGGTCAAAGCAGCGAAAGAGAACACCTCCGTCTCCAAGTTGGTGGGCGAGATGCTCGAAAAGGGGATGAAAAGGGAAGACTCTTATTGGGCCGCCTACGAGCGCTTCAAGACGATTGTTCCAACAGCGCGTGTCAGTGCCAAAAAACGCATGACACGCGAGAAAGTCCATGAACGGCGTTAAGCGCGTCTCCGACCCTTCCGACTCCCGCCGTCACGCACGGGCAGAAGAATGGATGGAGATTCTGTGGCTGCTCCGCAACGGATGCTCGCGCAAGAGTCTCCTATTGGGACGCCCTGATCCTCGCCGCCGCCGAAGCAACCAACTCGCCTCCGGACCAGCCGTTCCTGCGGCTCCGTCCAGGTGGTCAATCCGTTCCTAACCGCGCCCCAGGACCTGTTCCCCCTGCAGTAAGCCTCCTTCCCAACAACATCTGATAAGCTGAGACCCTGTTCGCAGACTGAGGATCACCATGACTTACTCCGCCCGCCTCCTCACCACGCTTGCGCTCTCCGCCGCCACTCTCGCCGCCCAACAAATCACCGGTTCCGTCGCCGGCACAATCACCGACAAAAGCGGTAGCGCCATCGCCGGAGCCGCCGTCAAACTCACCTCCACCACCACCTCCGCAGCCCGCGACACCACTACCGGCGACAACGGCGACTTCCTATTCAACGGCATCCTCTCCGGCTCCTATAACCTCACTGTCACCCACTCCGGCTTCAAGAAACACCAGACATCCAATATCGCCCTCAACCCTAACGAGAACCTCACAGTCCCCATCATCAAACTCGACGTCGGCGACGTCGCCGAATCCGTCACCGTCACCGCCGACGGCGCAACCAGCCCAATCGGCAGCGGTGAGCGTTCCGGCGTCATCACCGCCGAAGAGATC
>JACQZR010000127.1 GCA_016213775.1 Acidobacteriota bacterium | reverse complement strand
TCGCTTCGCTCAGATCGAGCCGCGCTTGATGCCGCGCAAAAAGCGCGCGGTAAGGTGTTTTTCAAAACAAGAGAGAAGCAACAACACTCGAAATGGAATGTTCTACTGCTTCTGTTCAACAATGAAGAGGTAAGAATCTAACCCCCTCGAAAGATAACCCTGCAACTGTAAATACGAGGAGTGTTCTTTATGAGACAGATTCTCTGGATCTGCGGCTATTTGGCATTGCCGTTGCTATCCATATGTGCGAGTCAAGTGGAAAACGAAGTCTTTGAATCGCTGCTGGCGCCGTGTTGCTGGCACGAGAGTCTCGCGGTGCATCGTTCGGAAACCGCATCGAACCTGCGGATGGAAATCACTCAGATGGCGTCCACCGGCATGAGCGCGGAGCAGATTCGCGCAAAGATGACACAACGTTATGGAGTGAGGATTCTGCGGGAACCGCCGGGAGAGCGGGCGCGATGGCTGTACGCGCTGCCGCTGATATCGCTGTTCCTGGGGCTCACGGCCGTGTTCTATTTCCTGCGGAAGCACCTGCAGCGGCGGACGCGCGCAGTGGTGATTCCCGAAGGTGTCACGCTGCCTGATATTGATCTGGACTAGGTGTTCAATCCGGCTGCGGAATCATCCGCGGGTTGGCCATCGCCGGACGGCCGTCCTGTTGCGCCAGCGTCCAACTGAGTTGGTGCACCAGCCGCCCCACCCGCTCTACCTTCGTATAGTCGATGCGCTCCGGACGGTCGTTCACGGTGTGGTAATCCGGATGCAGACCCGTGTGGAAGAACAGGGCCGGAACCCCGCGTTGCAGGAAGGGCCACTGATCGCTCCGCCGCAGCAGTTGCGAGCGGTTGTTGTCGTAGCGCAGCCGCAGCGTGAGGTCGATGTCGCGGTTGGCCGCCCGCGCCCCAGCCGCAAGATCGGGAGAGAAGCTGTACCCCATGATGTTCACCGCGTTGGCGTTGGATGCCGCCGTCTGGGCCTTCAGTCCGTTGAAGCGCGGGCCGCCCGATTCCGGCACCTCTTCACTGCGTCCGATCATGTCCATGTTGAGCGCAGCTACCGTCTTGTGCAAAGGCCACAGCGGGTTTTCGATCCACGCCCAAGCGCCAAGCAACGGCCCGCAGCAGCGCTCCTCTGAACCCCACGACGCGAAGATGATGCTCCGCCTGGGACGCTGGCCCTGATCCGCGGCGCGCTTGTATGCCTCGGCAATCGCCATCAATGCGACCGCGCCGGACCCATTGTCATCCGCGCCGTTGAAGATCGACGTTCCGTCAGCGCCGTTGTGATCGTAGTGAGCCGAGATGAGGATGGCCTCGTCCTTCAGCTTCGCATCCGAACCCTCGAGAACGGCCACCACGCTGCGATCGGCGACAATGCGCCGGTCGAGCGACGTTTCCACCTCCACCGGCACGCCGACTACCGGAGCCCGCGCCTTCTCGCTCTGCTTGGCCAGCGCGGCAATGTCCGCTCCGCCGAGAATCTGGCGGGCAATGGAAGGCGACACCTGCACCGCCGGAATGTGAATACGATCCGCTTGCGTGGAGAGCGTGTACCGTTCCAGGTGCGGTTTGCGATCGGGCCATTGCGAACGTGCCGCTGCCGCGAAGCTGTTGGTCCCGCGCGAGACCTGTCCGGCATCCACAAACACTAGAGCGATGGCGCCGCGCTCTTGCGCCCACAGCGTCTTGGAAAGCGTGTTGGCATAGTCCGACGTCACCAGCCCGTCGAACCTGCTCGCGGGATCATTGGCGCCCGGCTCGGACGTGAGCACCACCGCGACCTTACCTTTCACATCGAGCCCTTTGTAGTCGTCCCAATTGAGCTTGGGTGCAAGGATGCCGAAGCCAGCAAACACAGCCTGCCCGCGTGCCTTGCCATCGGCGCTGAAAAGCATCGGCACAAAGCTCTGCCGCAGTTCGGCCTCCTGCGCCGCGCCTTCCTGCGGATGCACCACCAGCCGGTTGCCCTTGCCCAGCGTGGCCGCCACCAGGTCGAAGTTGTGGAAGTAGGTCCCGTCGACACCGCCGGGCTTCAAGCCGAGGCGGGCGAAGCGTGATTCAATGTACCGGGCCGCAAGCAGGTTCTCAGCATTGCCGGTGAGCCGGCCGCGAAACCAGTCGCCGGCGAGGAAATGCAGATCAGCCTTGAGGTCAGCCGCGCGGATCAGTTCATTCCCTGGCGCGCGAGGCGGCTGCGCGCCGGCCTGCGCCAGCGCCAGCAGCAGCAGTGTCTGTATCATGATTTCCGGCCGCTGAGCGATTGCTGCAGAAAGGCCCGCGCCACCAGCCAGTCACGCTTCACGGTGGGCGTCGATACGCCGAGCACCTCCGCGGTTTCCTCTACCGAAAGCCCGCCAAAGTAGCGCAACTCCACTACCTTCGCCTGGCGCTGGCTCAGCTTGGCAAGTTCTTCCAGAGCATCGTGCAAGGCGATGACGTCGGTGTCCTGCTTTTCAAATGGCTCGGGCGCAAGCTCCAGCGGCACCTTCGGACCGCCGCGTTTTTTCGCATTGCGGGCCTTGGCGTAATCCACCAGAATACGGCGCGCCATCTCCGCCGCAACCGCGTAGAAATGGGCGCGGTTCTGAAAGCGCGGGTTGTTCTGATCCACCAGCCGCATGTAGGCTTCGTGCACCAGCGCCGTGCTCTCCAGCGTATGCCCGCTGCGTTCGCGCATCATATGGCGCTTGGCGACTTTGCGCAGCTCGCTATACACCAGCGGAGCCAGTTGCTCCAACGCCTCTTTGTCGCCGCCGTTCCAACGATGCAGCAATTGCGTGACGTCAGGATCCTTCTGAGCGGCGTTCCTGATGCGTAGATTGTCCGTGCGGGTGATTTTCTCGGTGGGCACTTCTTATTCGGTCCCAGTGCGCTTGCTCGTTTGCGCCATTTCAAACCGGCTTAACGTGTCTGCATACTGTTCGACACCCTGGTAGATCGCCTCGGCAATCTTCTGCCGGTATTCCGGCTTCATCAGTTGCTGCTCTTCTCTGCTGTTGGTGACGAACCCGATTTCTGTCAGGATGGCGGGCATCTGCGCGCCAATCAGCACGATGAACGGAGCGCGCTTGATCCCGCGGTCGCGGCGCGGAGCCGTCGATGCAGGCGCATTCTTTGACGCCGCCGGATACAACCCTGTGAGCGCTGTCTGAACCTTCGCCGCGAACTCGCGCGACTCATCCACTTTGTCCTTCAACGCGATCTTCTGCAACAGTTCCTTCAAGTCACTGATCGACTTGGTGGACGACGCGTTCTCGCGGGCCGCCAGTTCCATTGCCGCCCGAGACGTAGTGAAACTCAAGATGTAGGTTTCTACCCCCGACACGCTCTTGATCGGCGACGAATTCGCATGTATGGAAAGGAACAGATCGGCCTTATTCGCATTCGCGATCGCCGGACGGTCCTCCAGTCCGATATAGGTGTCGTTAGTGCGTGTAAACACCACTTCGCTGCCGAGCCCTTCTTCCACCAATGCGGCGACGCGCCGCGAGACGTCCAGCACCAGTTCCTTCTCCGTGAGGCCGCCCGGACCGGTTGTCCCATGATCGTTGCCACCGTGACCGGGATCGATCACAATGCGCCGCAACTTCAGGCCGAGTGCGCGGGTGAGGGTGCGGTCGCCATTGCTGTTTCGCTTCGCCATTTTGGGAGGTACCACGGCCGGGACAGAGACCGGGGTCTTGGCCGCAACCACTGTGAGTGGTGGAGTGGAAAGCGATGGGGTGGACAGCGGTGGAGCAGAGGGCAGTTTCATGCCAGCCGCCGGACTGCGGAACGTGTCCAGCTTAGCGGCTGATTGAATTACTGGTGGATCGAACGGCTTCGCCGGAGGAGTGGGCCCAACGGTGCGCCGCGGGATCCGGCGCATCCCCGAAGTGCTAAGCGTCGGACCTGGAGTAAGCGCCGCGCCCTTGAGCTTCACCTCGATCATCAGGCGGTCAGGAACTGACAGTTGCGAGGTGTTTACCTCGAGTTCCGGATCCATCAAATCCACCACAACGCGAGTGACGCCCGGGGAAGTCTCGGCGACTCGAATCTGCTTAACGCGAGGGTCGTCCACCGGGATCGTGTAGATGCCTTTGGAAACGAATTTCGGATGTGCGTCTTTGAGATCGAAGAAAATGCGTTCCGGTTTGTGCAGGCGATCGGTCCGGAATGTGAAAGCCGCATCGGTTTCCACGGCAATTCGCGTCACTTCGCCCAGAGACCAGAAGCGAACCGCCGTCACTTGGAGAGATTCGCCGGCGAAACAATACACCGCACCCGTGAGCAGCAGCAACAGCCTGCGGGTGGCGCGTTCGATACTACCTGTCCGGGCAGCCATCATATCGCTAGGCCTCGTCGGAACAATTCTACAGGATAACAGGAATCGGAGGTCCTCACTATTGTTGCATTCTCAGATGCAACGTGCCGTTGGTGTCCACAAACTGTTCGATCTTCTTCGGTTTGGCTTCGCCGGGCTTCGTCACCGGCTTCTGTTGCGCCGCCACTGTCCGGCGCGCTACGCCCAACCGCGTGCCCACCTGGACCACATAGTTCAGCGTTTCGGCGTACGGAGGAATCGTGCCGTAGCGGGCAACGGCGTTCTCTCCGGCATTATAAGCGGCAAGCGCCAAACGGTCATCGCGAAACATGGTTTGAAGCTGCTTCAGGTACTTCACCCCGGCTTCGATGTTTTCGCGCGGATCAAAAACGTTCTTCACGCCGAGGCGGCGCGCGGTGGAGGGGATCAACTGCATCAAACCCTGCGCACCGGCATGCGACACAGCGTACTTGTTGTAGCCGCTTTCCACTTGAATTACCGAATGGACCAGCAGCGGATCCACGTTGTGTTTCCTGGCGGCGGCGTCAACTATGTCGTTGATGGAGGAGTCGGCAGCGAGGTTCGTGTTCCCGACGGCTGGTGCGGGCTCTTCCTTGACGACCTTCTTGACCACCACCGGCTGGATCACTTTCGGCGTCACCACAACCGTGCGGACCAGACGCCCGCTGGAGGAATCGGCGCGAACGGTGACGACTTTTCTAGCAGCGTCGGCCGGTTCGGCGGCGGCAAGGGTCGCGGCAAGCAACACTACTCCCAGGGCTTTAAAACAGATTTGTGTCATTCTGTTTTGACTCACTGAACCACCAGTATACGCGAATCGGAGGCGAGACACACTAGTGCTAATGGTATCATCCCAGTCATGACTGTCGCGGGGTTCATTCTTGCCGGCGGCCAGAGCACGCGAATGGGCCGGGATAAAGCACTGCTCCCGGTGGGCGGGGAGCCCATGGCGCGGCGTGTGGCGGACGCCTTGACTTGCGTTGCGGAGCCGGTGACGCTGGTGGGACCGAAGCAGGTGTACGGCTTCCTCGGACTGCCGGTCGTGGAGGATCGCAACCTCGGTTGCGGCCCGCTGAGCGGCATCGTGGAGGCGCTGGAAACGAGCACCAGCGAATGGAATCTCATCGTTGCCTGCGACATGCCCGATCTTGACGCAGCCTTTCTGCGGCGATTGACAGCCGAGGCCTCCCAGGACTGGGACGCGGTCTTGCCTGTAGGAGCGTCAGGGCGCCCCGAACCGCTCTGCGCGCTGTACCATCGCCGCTGCCTGCCGGTGCTGTCGGCGTCCCTCGCCGCCTGCATGTACAAAGTGACTGCCGCTTTGACTTCCCTGCGCGTCCGGCGATTGCCCGTGGAAGACGACCGTAGCTTTCGCAACGTGAACACGCCCGAGGACTGGCAGCGTATATTGCAGGAGAGAGGCCTTGCGCCAAAGCCGTGATTGACAAGTTTCCACACTACATCGAATTTCGTCACGTCTATAAGACGTTCGACTACCCCGTTTTAGTCGATGCCTGTTTTCATGTTGATCCCGGACAGACGGTCGCGGTCATCGGGCGAAGCGGCGTCGGCAAGTCGGTTTCGCTCGGCCACATCATGGGCTTCCTGAAGCCGGACAAGGGTCAGGTGATCGTCGCGCACAACGACATCACGGAGTATCCCGAAACGCGACTGCGCGAGATCCGCCGCAAGGTGACGATGGTGTTCCAGAACGGCGCACTGTTTGATTCGCTCACCGTCGCCGACAACATTCTGTTTTCGCTCGAGCTGCGAGAGGATTACGATCAGCAGAATAAAGAGGACGTAGTAGACGGGCTGCTGCGCATGGTGGATCTCCAGGAGTTCAAGGACGCCTTTCCCACTGACTTGTCGGTGGGACACAAGCGCGCAGTGGCCATTGCGCGGGCTTTGGCCGCGCAGCCCGAATGTGTTCTCTACGATGAGCCGACAACAATGGTTGACCCGATCATGTCGGCCCATCTGACGGAGTTGATGCTGCGCTTGAAGAGTCAACTGGGGCTGACCAGCGTCGTTGTGACCCACGATCTCAACCTCATGCGGCGCGTGGCGGACAACGTGGTGGTGCTGTTCGAAGGCAAGGTGATCTACTTCGGCGCGGTTTCGGAAATCGACAACTGCGAGCATCCGCACATCCAGGAGTTCCTGGCGATGGACCGCGTCGAGTTGGGGTAATCGCGGCAACCGCAACCGCTCAGTCGCAGTCTTAGGCACTATTGCGAGGTAACCTTGCCAATCCAGTAAAACCGCTTGCTGACGCGCGGTGCGCCAGGATAGGCCTGGCAGATGTAGTGACCTGATTCGGCCTCGTTAGCAAGAAGGGATTGGCCAGTCCTCCGCGCAGGATGAAGCCTGCCACGTGACGGGAAGTAATAGGCACCACTGTACACGCTTCGTCACGCGCTGAATCTACATAGCCGCGGGTCCCCTACTCTACCGGCTCTGTTTCACATCTCGTTGTCAGCGAGTGACTTACGGAGCGGTGACCGTTACAGTCGGGGCTCGGAAGCGTCCACCGGGAGGACTCCACAACGCGTCCCGCTCGCATTGCGATACTCTAAAAAGAGATGCGTATCGCTCCCCTCCTACTGACTCTATTGGCCACAGCCTCGTTTACGCGCGCCGAATACGTCCGCGTGGAACAGGACTTCGAAACCATGGACTGTGCCTCGTGCGCGACCTTCGTCGAGAACAAACTCACCAGGAACCCCGGCGTAGAAAAGGTGACGCTGGACGCCAGGAAGGGCACGCTTTCGGTTGTCCTTAAGCCCGGCAACACGGTGAAATTCGCCCAAATCCGCGACTTCGTGCAGCAGAGCGGCTACAAACCCAAGGAGGCCCGCGTCATCATCCGCGGGACGCCGCGAACGAAGGTCGGCTACGTCGATTTCGAGATGCCCGAACTGCGCGAGACCATTCGCGTTCGCGACAACGATACCGTCTTTCGCGAGACCATCAACAAAAAAGTAGAAGCCGCCGGCAAGATGGAAAAGGTGGAATCGAAGGGTGTCATGATCGACATTTTCGTAGTCACCTCCGTCCGCGTTCTCTAAACTCGCGCCTGCCGTGATAAAGTAGAAATTCGTGTCCGTTTCCATTCTCCCTTCTCTCTGGACTCCACAAACCTGGCAATCGAAACCGGCCCTGCAACAGCCGAAGTACGAGAACCTGGAAGAACTGCGCCAGGTTGTGGAGCAGTTGTCGCAACTGCCGCCCCTGGTCACATCGTGGGAGATCCTCGACCTTAAGAACCAGCTTGCTGAAGCGCAGGCGGGCAAGCGATTCGTCCTCCAGGGCGGTGATTGCGCCGAGACCTTTGCGAGTTGCGAGAGCGGCATCATCGCAAGCAAATTGAAGGTTCTGCTGCAGATGAGCCTCGTTCTTGTGCAGGGCAGCCGCAAGCCCGTTATCCGCCTGGCGCGCATCGCCGGCCAGTATGCCAAGCCGCGTTCGGAAGACATGGAAACGCGTGACGGCGTCAGCCTGCCCAGCTACCGCGGGGATCTCATCAACCGTCCCGGCTTCACTGCCGAGGACCGGCACTGCGATCCGCAATTGTTGTTGCGCGCTTACGAACGCGCCGCGCTGACGCTCAATTTCCTGCGCTCCCTGGTGAAGGGCGGTTTCGCCGATCTGCACCACCCCGAATACTGGGACCTGTCTTTTGCGCGCAACTCTCCGCTCGAGACCGAATACCATCGCATGGCCGCGGGCATCACCGAGTCCGTGCGTCTGATGGAGCACATATTCGGAGTGCGCGCCGCCGAGATGGCTGCCGTCGATCTGTTCACCAGCCACGAAGGGCTGCATCTGCACTATGAGCAGGCGCAGACCAAACAGGTGCCGCGCCGGGACGGCTGGTTCAATCTCTCGACGCATTTCCCCTGGATCGGCCTGCGCACGCTCGACCCGCTCGGGGCTCACGTGGAATACTTCCGCGGACTCGAGAACCCCATCGGGGTGAAGGTCGGCACCTCCACACCTCCGGAAACTTTGCTCGCACTGATCGAGACACTGAATGCGAAGAACGAGCCCGGGAAGCTTACGTTCATTCACCGCTTCGGCGCCGGCAAGATCGCCGCGCACCTGCCGCGATTCATCGACACCGTGCGCCGCTCCGGAAAGCAGGTGCTCTGGGTGTGTGATCCGATGCACGGCAACACGTTCCTGTCCTCCAATGGCTATAAGACCCGCAGCTTCGGAGATATTCTTAGTGAGATCGAACAGGCGTGGGAGATCCACGAATCGGAAGGATCGCACCTTGGCGGAGTGCATATCGAACTGACTGGCGAGAACGTGACGGAGTGCACGGGCGGGTCTCGTGGCCTCACGGAAACCGACCTGGACAGAGCCTACCTTACTGAGGTGGATCCGCGGCTTAACTACGAACAGGCGCTGGAAATCGCCATGCTGCTGGCCCACAAGATGGCGCGGTCGCACTGATCCTTCTCAGAAGGGAGTCACCGTGGCGCCCTGGATGGTGGTGACACGCCCCAGTTTGATGTAGGCGGCGTCAATTGTGCCCGGCGTGAACAGGGACTGATGACGTTCGCCCACGTGCTCACCTGGTCCACCAGACCGGATTCCGGTATGTGTAACATCAGTCCCGTTGATCCGTTCATCGTGATATTGGCGCGATAGTCCCACGTTGTGAAATAGCCCGTCAGATTGGTGCACCAACCGCCAGGAAGAACGCTGCCTAAGTCCCCAGCGCCTCTTTGATCCGTTCGGTGAGCATGTCCTCGAAGCGCTCCGGCACAAACCCGTTCATCCGCGCGGCCAGTTCGCCGTTCTTATTGAAAATGACCGTTGCGGGAATGGAGGACACGCGGAGCAGGGAGGACAGCCCGTCCTCAAAGTACACCGCCTTTTCCCATTTCTGATCCCGCAGGAACGGCTGCACCACGGAATGGTCCTGATCGGTATTGATCCCCAGAAACACGACGTCGCCTGTGCCTGCGAACCGCTGCTTCACCTTCTGATACATCGGATACTGAATGCGGCAGGGCCCGCATCACGTCGCCCAGAAATCCAGAACCACAACCTTTCCGCGCAGTGTCTTCAGGTCGATCTTATCCCCGGACACTCCGTTCAAGGTGAACTCCATCGGGTTGGTCAAATTGGCATTCGGATCGAACTGGAGCGCGCGTGCTTTGCGCTTCTCAGCCACGGTGAGCCCGCGGTCATAGGCGGCCAGAATCAGATCACCCATACCCTTCTCATTGCCATGAACCTTGCGATAGGTTTCGCCCATCTGTTGGCGGATCCTGATACGATCCTCGTCGGTGACGCGGCTATCAGGCATCGCAAAGGCATCGGCGTAGTAGCGTAGTGCCTCTTCATCCTTGCCCGTTTTGCCGAGCCACTTGGCGGCATCGAGCGCCGGCTCCGCTGAAGGGAACACCTCGAAGCCCCTCTTCGCCGCGGCAACCGCTTCTTCAAAACGCCCCAGATGGCCGAGAGCGCGCGCCTGAAATGTGTACGACCGGCCCAAACCGCGGTCGAGATCCTCGCGCATCTGTGCGGTGATGCGGCCCCCTTCCGGAGGCTGCTTCTCCAGTTCGATGATGCCCTTGCGGAAGCGCTCGGCGTACTGCAACCCGCGCTCGTTACTTTCCTTGTCCTCGCGGCTGGTCAGCAGCCGGGTGACACGTTCCAGGACGAGCAGATCACTCGGGTCGGAAGCGAGATAGATCTCGCCGTACTTCAAAATGCGGTTGTTGTCGCGCGCATCAATCGACGACTTCGCCAGTGCCCGCTCAATCTCGGCGCGCCGCTTTGATTTTGGAAACCGGTTGAGGTGCTTCTCCAGCGCGCGAATCATCTCCGTGGGGCTGTTGCCGGTCTCACCCATGGCGGTGCGCAACGCGTCTTCCTCGGTCTCCTGCGCTGGGGGCCTGTTCTGCGACGGCAGAATCTGGACGCAAAGCAGCAGTGCCAGGAACGCGGTTCTCATTCGCTCTTCGCCTTGTTCAGATTGCGGATCATTTCGCCGAGCGACGCCGCCCGTTCCCGCGCCATATGCAGGTAGGCTTCATTCTTCGCCACCCGATCGAGCAGCGGCAGAAACTGCGCCGGACCAACGATACGCTTGCGGTCCCAGGATGCCTCCAACTGCAGAAGCGCCTTGTTGACGCCCAGCTTATCGAACCGCACTGCTCGCTCCAGTTGCATGCGATGCAGCGCGCTCTCTGAGATCTTCTCGAACCAGTCGAGAAGCATTTGTCCGTCCAGATCCTGCGTGTAGTTGAACTTAGTCTCGCCCTTCTTATCGGAGTTCTCGATGCGGAAGAGCTTATCGCCCATACGCGCGACTTTCAACCCCGACTCCAGATTGCGGCCGAACCATTCCAACTTCTCGGCCAGAGCCCACATCTCCTTCACCTCCCCTTCGGTCAACGTGCACATCAGGGGATCCTCTTCCTTCGGCGCCTCGCGATACTCGACCTTACCGTTCTGCTCGACGGTGATCTCGACGTAGGCAGGCGTGGACCCGGGAAAAGTCTTCGAATAAAACAGGCGCGGCGGTTCGACGCCAAAGGCGGCAAGAGCAGTCAGGAGAACTAAAAAACGCATCATCTCCGGGCTACCTCCAGTTGGTTTCGCGTGTCCGGCTGGTTGCGATGGACCGCATGCGTGGCGTGGCAAATCGCCGCGGCAATCGCATCGCACGCATCTTCTGACGAAATTGTTTCATTTAAATGCAGCAGCGAATGGATCATATACTGCACCTGGCGTTTCTCCGCCCGGCCGTATCCCACCACGCTGTTCTTGATCTCCAGAGGCGAATACTCGCCCAGCGGCAGTCCGGCCTCGGCGATGCAAAACAGCGCCACACCGCGAGCATGCGCCAGCGTCAACGCCGACTTCACGTTCAGGGCGTGAAACACGCCTTCCACGGCCGCCTGATCCGGACCCGTATCCGCAATCACGCGCCGCAGTCCCGAGCCGATCTGATTGAGCCGCTGAAAGAGAGGAGTCTTGGGATCGGTGCGAATCACGCCAGAGGAAACCAGCCGGTGATCGCGCCCGTCGGAATCGATCACGCCGTATCCAGTACGTTCCGTCCCGCAGTCGATCCCCAGGACCCTCATAGTTAGCTGAAGCCGCTAGCTGGCTAGCGCCTCCATGTCCTTCTCATCGATGTCGAAGTTGGACCACACGTTCTGCACGTCATCGTGATCTTCCAACGCATCGGTAAGTTTAATCATGCCGGCGGCAGTCTTGCCTTCCAGCTTCATCAGGTTCTTGGGAACCATGGCGATTTCGGCGGCAACGGTGGGAAGACCCGCTTTTTGAATTGCTGTCAGCACCGCGTAGTGCGCTTCCATCGGAGAGAGGACTTCCCAATTCTCGCCGTCGTTTCTGAGATCGTCGGCGCCGGCGTCGAGAACAAGGTTCATCAGAGTGTCTTCTTCGGCCTTGTCCTGTTCGATGAGGATCTGGCTCTTACGCTCGAACATCCAGCCGACGCTGCCCACTTCACCGAGGTTGCCTCCGTTCTTGGAGAACATGTGGCGAATTTCGGAAACAGTGCGGTTGCGGTTGTCCGTGGCCACGGCCACCATGACGGCGGCGCCACCAGGACCGTAACCTTCAAACATGATTTCGTCCAGTTGTCCGCCGTCCAACTCGCCGGTACCGCGCATAATCGCGCGTTTGATGTTATCGGCGGGCATGGAGACAGCTTTGGCAGCCTGGATCGCCGTACGCAAGCGGGCATTGGAATCCGGGTCGCCGCCACCGCGGGCCGCGATCATGATTTCCTTGATAAGACGAGTAAAGACTTTGCCGCGCTTCGCGTCAATAGCTGCTTTTTTGTGCTTGATCGTGTGCCACTTGGAATGGCCTGACATGGATACCTCGACAGAGTTACAAACGGTAGGATTTAACTCCATACAGGATACCATGGCGACTCTGCGCCGCGCCCCGAAGTCTCAGGAGACGTCTAGCGCGCGGCTGCACGGATGGAATACAGCTTGGTTTCCGTCCGCAACAGCAACCGGTCCCCCACTATCGCCGGCGTGGCCTGCGCCATCTCTTCCAGCGGATTGGTATGCAGTACCGTGAACTTGTCCCCGGCGGGCACCACGTACGTCTTTCCCTCTTCGCTCAAACAAAAAATCCTGCCGTTGTAAGCCCACGGCGACGAAGTGAACGCCGCGCCTTCGATGTCCAACCGCTCGCGGTACGTCATCTTCCCCGTCTTGGCCTCAAAGCGTGTAAAGATACCTTTTTCGTTGAGCGTGTAGAGGAAGCCTTCGTAGGCCACGTGAGTGGGAAGATAAGTTCCACCACGAGGGTCTGACCAAATCACGTACTCGTTCTCCCGCGTGTCCTTGGCCAGTGAGATGTCCCCGCTTGCACCGGCCTTGATCGCATAGAAACCCTTGCCCATGCCCCCGTTCAGATACAGGATGCCATCCGCGACAAAAGGACTCGGCACCGGGTTCGACGACGTTCCATTGATCCGCCACAGTTCCTTGCCCTCCAGATCATAAGAGACGGCCGTGCCAGGCCCCACCGTCACGATCTCCGTCCGCTTGTGTGTCCAGAAATAGGGCGTCGACCAACTCGACCGCCGCGGCTGCGTCTTATCCTGAATGTCCCGGTTGGTCCTCCATCGCTGCTTGCCCGTGCGCTTATCAAACGACGCGATGTACTGCTGCTTCTCGTTGTCATGCACCACGATCAACTGGTCGCCATACAGCGCCGCCGATCCGCCCATGCCGAAATCCAAAATGATCGGGAGCGCCTCGATGGGCGTCTTCCAAACCTGTTTACCGGAGAGATCGTACGCGTACAGTCCCAGGCCGCCGATGTAGACATAGATGCGCTCTCCGTCCGTAATCGGAGTTTCCGATGTGAAACTATTTTTCCGGTGCCGGCCTACCGGCGGATGTCCGGCATGAATCTCCTGCTTCCACTCCACCGCACCTGTGCGGAGGTTGAGGCAATAGAGGAAGTAGTGGAGCATCACCTCCTCCGGCATCTCCATGTCGCGCGCTTTCACTGCGGCGAGCACCTCTTCCATCTTGAGGCCCTTCTTCATCAGCTCGGCGACGTATTGATTGCTGTACTCCGTGCCCATCTGTGGGGCCTTCGATTTGCCTTCCGTAACCGCGGTGGTGAGAAAAATCCTCTCTCCGGTCACGATGGGCGAAGACCATCCGCGCCCCGGAATATCGGCAGCCCACTCAATGTTTTTCGTTTTCGACCACGTGTCCGGCAGCGCCGGATTGCTTGCGGTCGGGTTGGACTTTGGACCGCGAAATTGCGGCCAGACTGGTTCTGCGGCTCGCAGCGCGAAAATGACGGCAGACAGCCCAAGTAAGCATCGCAGGAAGAAGATCATGGATTTGATTATGACTGGAACCCCACGACATTTCGCAGGGACGCGCCGTTACAAGGAACGTCCACCGTACCAGTACAATCCCCTCCGTTCCGGTACAAAGTGGCGATTTGCAGCATACCCTTTCCACTGCCACAATGAAATCACAACGCAGATCCAAACTGAGCGTCGAACAGAGAGCGATGCTCAGGATTGATGCTTCAAGCTCCCCTGCGGACCTCCGAGCGCGGGGGAGCATCCCATCAGATCCTGCCTTTCTCCTCCAATTTGTGTTGTTGCACCGGCGCCCCTTTCCAAACGGGCGCTTTCCTTTTTATACCCTGGTGTTATGATCGATCCCTACTTAATCCAACCGCTCCGGGCGCTGATGAGACGGCCCGGTTTCGCGGCGGTCATCATCCTCACACTAGCACTCGGCATCGGCAT
>JACQZR010000126.1 GCA_016213775.1 Acidobacteriota bacterium | reverse complement strand
TTTCGCGTACACGCACCACGGGCCGATCTGGGCGCACAAGAACGGGAAGGCGTATTCGATGGCGACTCCTTACGGGAGCGAGTTCCGGCTGGTGGAGCAGGCCTGGCAGATGATCACGGCGAGGGACCTGATTGAAATGAAGCGGGCCTTGGATCTGCGGCAGTACATGGCGCAGAACATCATGGTGGGGACGGTGGACGGAGACATTTACTATCTGCGCAATGGCCGCGTGCCGGTGAGAGCCGCGGGATGCGACCCATCGAAGCCTCAGCCGGGTACGGGCGAATGCGAGTGGCAAGGGATACACGCCACGGCGGATCTGGTCCAGATGCACAATCCACCGCAAGGGTACATGCAGAATAACAACTGCCCGCCGTGGTTCATGATGAAGGACTCGCCGCTTTATGCAGAGAGATGGGCATCGAGGCCATATCTGTACAACGCGACGCAGCCGGCGCATCAGCGGGCGGCGATGACGCTGGAGCAACTGGATAGGGCGACGGGTGTGACGGCGGATCAGGCGATCGAGATTGCTTTTTCAGCGCAGGTCTTTCGTGCGGAGATGTGGCAGGAACGAATACGCAAAGCGGCCCCGGACGCAAGGTTGCTGCTCGATTGGAACCGCCGGGGGGATGCAGATTCGCGAGGAGCCCTCGCCTACTACCTGTTCAAGATGGCGCTGGGACGGCATGCGAGCGCGGTGGAACCGCCGGCGGAGGTGACTGATGCGGACGTGAGGGAGGCAGTAGGCAAATCCGCCGAGCGGCTGAAGCAGGAGTTTCCACCGGATGCCACCTATGGAAGTTATTTCCGCGTTGGCCGGCGTGGGAGTGAGCGGACATTTCCGGTATCCGGGGGAACACTGCGCGAGGCCGGGATGGCGACACCGCGCGCCATCACCTTTGAAAAGCGCGGCAATGTGATGGTGGGAACAGGCGGACAGACCCAGACGCAAATCGTGGTGCTGACCAAACCGCCACGGTCGTGGATGATTCTGCCGTTGGGCGAGAGTGACGATCCGAAGTCGCCGCACTTCGACGATCAGGCGGAGAAGCTGTTTAGCAAGTCGCGAGCGAAGGATACCTATTTCCTGCGCCGCGGAGATTTGGAGAAACGAGTCAGCGCGAAACAGACTCTGGAATACGGTGGGAAGTGAGATCCTGACAAGATGGCTGCGTCCACGCTCGCTTCCTATTTCGAATTCCAGCGGCTCGGCACGGATTGGAGAACGGAAATCCTGGCCGGCTGTACGACGTTTCTGACGATGGCGTACATCATCTTCGTCAACCCGGCGATTCTGGCGGAGACGGGGATGCCGGTTGCGGCAGTCACGACGGCGACGTGCCTGGCGGCGGCATTCGGGTCGATTCTGATGGGGGCATACGCGCGCTATCCGATCGCTCTGGCGCCGGGCATGGGGTTGAACGCCTACTTCACCTACGTGGTGGTGAAGGGGATGGGGATACCGTGGCAGGCTGCACTCGGGGCGGTGTTCTTTTCCGGCATCCTTTTTCTCCTGCTCACGCTGACCGGGATACGACAACTGATCGTCGCGGCGATTCCGACGGAGTTGTACGCGGCGGTAGCGGCTGGGATCGGGTTGTTCATTGCCTTTATTGGACTGAAGAACGCGGGGCTGGTGGTGGCCAATCCATCGACGTTCGTCACGATGGGCAATCTGCAGCAGCCGTCGACAGCGCTGGCCATTGGCGGACTGATTTTGATGGCTGCGCTTCTGGCGCGTGGCAACCATCTGGCAATCCTGATTGGCATCGGCGTAACGACGGTGGCGGCGCTGTTGACAGGGCAGGCACGGTTGTCGGGTGCGTCGCAACACTTAACCGCGCTGGGCGGAACTTTCCTGCAACTGGACATCGCGGCCACGGTGAAACTCGGGTTTCTGGAGATCATCTTCGTGTTTCTGTTTGTGGATTTGTTCGATAACCTGGGTACGCTGGTGGGGGTTGGGAAGAAAGCAGGGTTGTTTGATTCGGCGAACCGCATTCCGCGAATTGAGCGCATCCTGATTACCGACTCGGTGGGCACGATTGCAGGTTCCCTGCTGGGAACATCGACGGTGGTGAGCTATATCGAGAGCGCCTCGGGAGTGGCAGCCGGCGGGCGTACGGGCGTGACTGCAATCGTGGCGGGAGTACTGTTTCTAGTAGCGGCATTCATTGCACCACTGTTCGGAACGATTCCCGCGGCGGCGACGGCACCCGCTTTGATCCTGGTGGGATCGTTGATGATGTCGCATGTCAGCGAGATCGAATGGCGCGATCCGCTCATCGCCATTCCGGCGTTTCTCACACTGCTCACGATTCCGCTGACCTTCTCGATCGCCAACGGGCTGGCGATCGGATTCCTGGCGTACGTTCTGCTGCGTGTGGTGAGCGGCCGGTTCCGCGAAGTGAACTGGCTGGTGTATGTGCTGGCGGTATTGTTCCTCGTTCGTTTTGTCTATTTAGGGAGAGGGTGAAGGGTCATTCCGCGGTTGACCGATCCTTCCCTGGCTCCTTTCCCTTGATACGGCCGCTCTCCTTCAACGCCTTGCGCAAGATAAACTCGATCTGGCCGTTGAGGCTGCGGAAGTCATCGTCGGCCCATCGGCGCAAGGCGTCGAGCGTATCGGCGTCGATACGGATCAGAAACGATTTGCGGCTGTTCTCCGGCATAGGCGGCTATCGCTGACAGCTCAATAGATCGATCCGGCGTTGATCACGGGCTGGGTGGAACGCTCGCCGCACAGAACCACCAAAAGGTTGCTCACCATAGCGGCCTTGCGCTCTTCGTCGAGGGAGACGACGTTGTTCCTGGCCAGCCGTTCGAGCGCCATTTCCACCATCCCGACAGCGCCGTCCACTATTTTCTGACGAGCCGCAATGATGGCTGATGCCTGTTGACGCTGCAACATCGCCGCGGCAATTTCGGGAGCATAAGCAAGGTGCGTGATGCGGGATTCCATCACTTCCACGCCGGCCTTGGCGAGACGATCCTGAATCTCTTTCTTCAGATGCTCAGCGATTTCCGGGGTGCTGCCGCGCAAGGACACTCCCCCATCATGCGAATCGTAGGCATAGGCCGTGGCCATGTTGCGTAACGCCGATTCACTTTGCACATGCACGAAATTCTCGTAGTTGTCCACTTCGAAAACAGCCTCGGCCGTGTCCACGACTCTCCACACCACCACGGCGGCGATCTCGATCGGGTTGCCGTCGTGATCGTTCACCTTAAGGTGCTGTGTTTCGAAATTGCGCACGCGCAACGACACGCGTTTCTTCTGATAAAAGGGATTGGCCCACTGCAGCCCGGTCTTGCGGACCGTCCCTACATACTTGCCGAACAGCAGCAACACTTGCCCGTCGTTGGGGGCAACCGTAAACATTCCAGTGAGGCAGATGATGGTCACCGCCAGCACGACCACGGTGGCGAGGATGGGCATAGGGCCTCCTTCGCCGTCGGTGCGGGCGATGTTGACGAAACTATAGATGCAGGCGGCTATGACGCCGAAAAACACAAAGAGCATGGGGATCCCGGAAAGGGGAGTGCGAAGGATTTCGCGATTCATGAGTGATCTCCTTTTACTATTGAAATGATATCATATTGATCGCAGATACGCAATACCTTTTTTGAAGGGAGGCTTATCACCGTGAAAGGAATCCTGTAGACTGTTCGCCGTGCTCCACCGTTGGAGGTCACTGCCGGCGCCAAAGAAGCGGCTGCTGATAGTGGGTACGCTTCTAGCGGCCGCGTGTGTGCCGTTTCCTTATGTGTTGTGTCCGGCGTGGGAAGTGACGGTGGTGGACGGGCGGCATCGCGCGCTGGCGGGGATGGACGTTCAGCGACACTGTCGCCACTACGCACTGGTGAACGTGATTGGCGGGGCGGCACAATGTCACGAGGAACGGCGCACGGACGGCAGCGGAAGAACCGCTTTCGCGGAGGTGCGGAGGTCGGCTTCGCTGATGGCGAGGGTGCTCGGTATTCTGAACATGCTACGTACGGGAGCGTATACGGGCCTGGGGCGGCACGGTTATGTGTGGGCGTCCGGCAACGGCAGGGAAGGCTCGGCGATAAAGGATGACCGGGTGATTGATTGGAGAGGCGGCGCGGCACGAATGCGTACCACGGTTGTGGCCCGGCGGACAGAGAGCAGCGCGGGGGAGGAGTTGCTATTCCGTGTGGAGTTTTCCAATCCGGCGCGTGTGGATGTGGAAGTGGAACTGCGATTGGGAGAACCTAGCTGCGACGAGTGCCTGATGCTAAGCAGGAAGTCGTTGAATGGCGAAGCGGGATGGATCTTTTCGGCGCGGGCGCGGACAGGGGATTCGCTGTGCTACCGGCTGCACTATGCCGGGGCGGAAGCGACGGGCTGGCAGCGGCTGGACGCGCGAACGTCGAGCCGGAATCTGTCGGTACCGATACCGGCGAAGGTGGGTCCCATCGGCTAGACTCGAACAATGCGCACCGTTTTCACGATCGTGGTTTTGAGCTGTTGTGCATGGGCGGAAGACTGGCCGCGGTTCCACGGGCCGAACGGCGCGGGAGTGTCCGCATCTTCGGCGACACCGGTCGAATTTGGCGCGGGCAAGAAGATGGTGTGGAAGACCGCGGTTCCGTTCAGCCGGTCGTCGCCGATTGTCGCGGGCGGACGCGTTTATCTCACGGCATACGAGAACAACAACCTCATCACGATGGCGCTGGATGCGGGCAGCGGGCGCGTGCTGTGGCGCAACGAAATCTCGAGACCAACGGCGAAACAGCCACACAAATCGAACGACCCGGCATCGCCGACACCGGCCAGCGACGGCCGAAACGTGTATGCCTTCTTTCCTGATTTCGGACTGGTGTCCTACGATGCACAGGGCAAGGAGCGGTGGCGCGTGACTCTGGGGCCCTTCGATTCGTTCTATGGACTGGCCAGTTCGCCGGTGATTTCCGGTGATACCCTGCTGCTCAATTGCGACGCGCGGAGCAAAGCATTTCTGCTCGCGGTGGACACTCGCAACGGCCGCACCAGGTGGCGAGCGGAACGAAAGGAAATCCGCTTCGAGGGGTACACGACTCCGGTGGTCTACAAGCCCGCGAATCAACCGGAGCAGGTTGTTGTCTGGGGTCCGCAGCGGGTGGATGCTTATCAGGTCTCGACGGGCGAGCGTGTGTGGTATTTCACGGGGTTGTCCACGTATCCGATCGCGTCGCCGGTCATCTCGGGAGACTTGCTGATCGGGTCGTCGTTCGGCATGGATGCGCCGATGCCGACCTTCGATTCTTTTCTGGAGAAACTCGACAAGGACAAGGACGGACGCCTCTCGAAGGAGGAGTTGAAGGGTTCGCCCTTCGATGACGATTTCGGCGCGGTGGATCTGGACTCAAACGGGTATATGGAACGGGCCGAGTACGATCCATTCCGGGAGGCGGGCAACTCACGGTGGGGCATGGTTGCGATGAAACTCGGAGGCCGCGGCGACGTCACTCCGACGGGCGTGGCATGGCAGGAGAAGAAGACTTGGCCGAACCTCTCCACCGCGGTCGTGCTTGGCGGGACCCTTTACTTCAGCAAAGGCGGCGGGATCATAGTTTCGGTGGACGCGCAATCGGGCAAGACGTTGAAGGCGGGCCGCGCGAAGGATGCGATTGAGGAGCACTGGGCCTCGCCGGTGGCCGCCGGAGGGAAGTTGTACTTCGTGAGCGCTTCCGGCAAAGTGAACGTGTTAAAGGCAGCGGCGGAGTGGGAAGTAATGGCGGTGAATGATCTGAATGAGGAGGTATTTGCGACACCGGCCATCGCGGACAATCGCATTTTCATTCGCACGCGCGGGGCGGTCTACTGTTTTGGTGTGGCCTCCAAATAAGGGAACGTGACGAAGATAGCCTTGATGACCGATCTCGAACGAATACTGGACCTGCTGGCGCAGAAGCCTGGACGCAAAGCGCAACAGATTGCTGAGGAGCTGGGGCTGGCGCGGCCAGTGGTGATGGGGCTCTTGCACGGCGAAGCGGGCAAGTCGATGCGCCAGGATTCGTCGTATCGCTGGTGGCTCGCTTCGCGCGGAACGGCAGCCGCACACCCGCCGGCGTCCGCGCGGAAGAGTTTTCTCTCGCGGCTCTGCGGCTACTATCTGGAGTGTCTGGCGAGAGAGAGCGTCACAGGTGTGAGCCTCCATGCCGGCGATACGAACGGTTATGTCCCGTTGGCGGAGCTGCCCTTTCAACGCGAGGACGGTTCGGTTCCGGCGGCGGATCGTAGAGCGCGGCGAATTGTACAAAAGGTCCGCAAGGAACGAGGGCAGTTGTCGCTCTACGTTGGCTATGCGGTGAGGGTGCGAACGTGGGTGGCGCGCAACGACGATGACGTGCGGCTCGAGCCCATCCTGCTCTATCCAATCGAGGACAGCGATGATGCTGAGGAGCTGCTGCGGCCGGCCACCGGCATACCGCTCTTCAACCTGGATGTGTTGAAGGCGCTCCTCGCGGTGGACAGCGGCAACATTCTCGACGAAGCGATTCACCTTTCCGAAGAACTGGGACTGGCCAATCCGGACGAAGACCTGCCGCACTGGGACGAGATCATCCTGCGCCTGCAGCGGTGCCGTCCCGATTGGAATTGGGCGGAAGACTTGCAGCCCTACGCGCTCGGGTCCGATCCGCCAGTAGGTGATTTGCGCAAGCCCGGGATCTACAACCGCGCGATCCTCTTCGCCGGGACGCGATCTCCGTTCACATACGGCCTGGAGGTGGAGCTCCACAAACTGGCTCAACTCGAGGAGGAGGCCATCCATGGGACGGCGCTTGGGGCCTGGATGAAGGCGGAGTTCAATCACACGGCGGCAGAAGGAACATCGCTGATGGAGGTGGTCCCGTTGAATACGGAGCAACGACAAGCGGTGCTGCAGGGACTCACCGCGCCGCTGACAGTTGTGACCGGCCCTCCGGGCACGGGCAAATCGCAAGTGGTGACGTCGCTGTTGACGAACATGGCGTGGCAGGGGCGTGGAGTGCTCTTTTCGAGTAAGAATAACCACGCGGTGGATGTGGTGGAGGCACGCGTCAACAACCTCGGTGCCTATCCGGTACTGCTGCGTTTGGGCAAGGGCGAGCATCACGCCCGCATCGCGCAGACGCTCACGTCAGGCTTGTCGGAATCCTCGCGGCCTGGAGACAACGAACGGTTCGCATGGCTGAAGCGCGCGCACACGCAGAGTCAATTGCGCTTTGCCGAGATCGAGCAGGCCATCGAGGGCACGGTGGCGATGCGCAATGCAGTGGACGAGTGGGAGCGCGGGGCGGAGACGGCGCGGCTGCATTTTGGCCCCGAACGCTTCCGCGCGATGCGTTCACTCGATGTGGAGCCGATGCAGCAGCGGCTTGCGGGCTTCGCAGCATTGCTGGAAGGCGTGAGCGAATTGGGCCAGCCCGCGGTTGTGCGGCGATTACTCGAATCCATCCAGGGCAACCGGTTTGAGCGAATCGCGGAAGCGGCAGGGATGCTTGTGGCGGATGCCGCGGCGCTTGGTCTGGAGATGCCGGGCGATGTGCCGGCCCCGGCCACCTTGCCGCGCTGGACCGCTTTCCACCGTCAGATGCAGGATCGCTGCGATGCGGCCGCGCGTGTCACGGCCTACTGGCAAGGCTACGCCCGGCTGCGGCAGTCAGAACCGATCGAGAACCTGATTTGCGAGCTGACGCGAATCACTGAGGAATCGTCGGCCAACGCACGGGAGCTCTATCAATGCTGGCTGCGGTTGTGGCCCAGCCGCTGGAACCCCGCCGAGCGAAAACTGCTGAGTGAGTATTTGTCCCTGCTGCAGATCATCGCCGGCGGAGAACGTTTTGAAGATGGCGCCGGAAAGCGCGTGTTCCGCCGTTACTACAGCCTGTTCCCGAAGGTGGCGCAGACGTTGCCATGCTGGGCGGTGACGTCGCTTTCGGCGCGCGGACGGCTTCCTTTTGAGCCGGCGCTGTTCGATCTCGTTGTCATCGACGAAGCCAGCCAGTGCGATATCGCGTCGGCACTACCGCTGTTGTTTCGGGCGCGCCGCGCGGTGGTCATCGGCGACCCGCTGCAGCTCAGGCACGTGAGCACTGTGGGTCCGCAACAGGACCGGCTGGGACTGGCCGCTCATGGGCTGGCCGAGGGGCACGCGGTGTGGGCCTATTCCGTGAATTCGCTCTTTGATGTAGCGCGGAGCCTGTGCCGCCATGAGGACCTTGTCAATCTTCGCGACCATCACCGCTCCCATCGCGACATCATTTCCTTCAGCAACCGGCATTTCTATCGCGGCGGGCTGCGAATCGCCACCAAGCATGATGAGCTGGTGCGTCCGCGCGACAGCGAAATTGGGAACGAGCCCGCGGTGCGATGGGTGGATGTGGTGGGGAAGGTGGTACGGCCGCCCGGCGGAGGAGCTATCAATCCCGTGGAAGCGGATGCCGTGGTGCAGTCGATACATGCACTTGTTGTGGAGCAGGAGTTTGATGGCGCGATTGGGGTGGTGACGCCATTTCGCGCCCAGGCGAATCGCATTCGCACGCTGGTGATGCAGCACAAGGAGCTGGCTTCGCGGCTTGGTCCGGCGCAGTTCGTGGTTGATACGGTTCACGGATTTCAGGGCGATGAACGTGACGTAATTTTCTTCTCACCGGTGGTTTCGATGGGCGTCGGCACACACACGCTGCGATTCCTGAATACCCATGGCAATCTATTCAATGTTGCGGTGACGCGGGCGAGGTCGGAATTGGTGGTGGTGGGGGACAGGCGCGCCGCGCTCGAATCGGGTGTTGGTTACCTGGCGAGTTTCGCTGAGTACTCCGAGGGTCTCACCGGGGCGCCGCTGCCCGCGGGTGAGGATGCGGACCCGGGCCCGGAATATCCGCCAGTCGGCAGACCGGATCTGGTGTCCGATTGGGAGCGGGTCTTCTACCGTGCCTTGTACAGCGCCGGTCTGCGCCCCGTTCCGCAGTATGAGGAGGCGCCATTCACTTTGGATTTCGCACTGTTCGCGGCGCATCGTAAGCTCGATATCGAAGTGGACGGAGAGAACTACCATCGCAATTGGGATGGCGAGTTGTGCAGGCGCGACCAGATCCGGTCGCGGCGATTGGGAGACCTGGGGTGGGATGTGATGCGGTTCTGGGTTTACGAAATCCGCGAGGACCTGGAGGCGTCGGTGATGCGCGTGAAGGAGTGGGCTGGGCGCAACGAGTGATTATTCGGAGAAGAGGCTGCTGACGGCGATCTGCCTGGTGGGCGACGAAAGCGTGGCGACACTGTCGCCGGCGACGTATTCACGCACATCCGTGTACTTCCCCGATTCAGGACTGCGATGCACGATCACGCTGGCTCGCTTGATGGACACGACCCAATACTCGCGGACACCGGCACGCGCATAGAGACCGGGCTTCACCTTTAGATCACGGCGCATGGAAGTGTCCGCCACCTCCACAAGGAGGAGAAGGTCGTTCCCTCCGGGGTGGCTTCCGCGATACGCGCCCGGCTTCTCGCGCGTGACACTGATGTCCGGTTCCGGTTCGTTGTGCAAACGGTCCTCGTCCGCCACCTCGACGGGCATCTGACAGCGCACACGCCCGGCTCCGAAGATCTCAGCCAGCAGTTCGACGGCCACCTGCATTGCGTAGGCGTGTGGAGGCTTCTGGCCAATCTTGTTGATCAGCTCCCCTTCGATCAGTTCGTAGCGTTTACCTTCGAACAAGCCAAGATCCTCGAGGCTCCGCGTTTCCTCGCGGGTGCAGAGCTTGCGTCCGGGCTCGTTGCTGATCCGGGCTGTGGAGGACATCACCGTCATACTTCGTTTATGCCAGATTCTTTGTCCCGCCGCTACTCGCGGCGGAACTTCCTTGCGGCGCCGCCCTGATATAAAGTGAACCCCGAACCGTCTTTCTCAAATTCGAGTTCCGCGTTCGCCTGATCGTTGAAGAAGCGCGTGGGACTCATGGGGAGCGCCTGCGCCGGGCCCTGGCCGGTTGCCTGCACTCGCAGGTGATCGCCCTCCAACGTTACGGTCATCTTGAGCGTGCCCTGGCCCACGTAGACCCCTTCAAAGGGCTTCATCTGTTCGGGCAACAGGCCGATGCGCACGCGCTGCCTCGGCGGTTCGACAGTCTTACCCAGTGCCATTCCGAGCAATCCATCGGCAATCGCGCCCACCGCCTGCGTATTCACGTTCGAGAGCGCTACCGCCACCAGTTTCTCAGACGGTACACGGATCAACATTGTGTTGAAGCCGTTGATGCCACCGCCGTGCTCGATGGTGGATTTGCCGTGCCGCGTGCCCATGACCCAGCCATAGCCGTAGCGATTGCGGTTCTCTTTCCATGCCTTGTCCTTCGAGGCTTCGCTGAGCACTTTGGTTCCGTATAGGGCGTCGTCCCACTTCACGAGATCATCCACGGTGGAGTAGAGGGAGCCGGCCGCGTGCGGCAGCGACATGTCGAGAAACTGTGCGCGGGCCAGTTCTCCTTTGGCGTATTGATAGCCTTCGGCGCGGTGCCGCAGAATGGTTTCGTAATGGTCAAAGCCGGTGTCCTTCATGCCAACCGGCTCGAGAATAGCTTTCTGCAATTGCTCTTCGTAGGAACGGCCCGACACTTTCTCAATGACGTAGCCGAGCAGCACGTAGCCGGTGTTGTCGTACTTGTACTTCGTCCCTGGATCGAACTCGAGGGGCTTGTCCTGGGTGAGTTGCACGATCTCGGCGGGAGTGCGCGCGGTGCCGGCCAGCTTGCGAAAGAAACCGGGGAGCTCAGTGTAACTCGGAATGCCGGATTGATGGGACAGCAGATGATGAATAGTGACCGCGTCCCAACTCGCAGGGCCATCGGGATAGTATTTGCGGACGGAATCCTCGAGTTTCAGTTTGCCCTGTTCTGCCAACTGCAGGATCAACACCGCCGTGAACTGCTTGCTGATTGACCCGAGGCGGAACTTGGTATCGGGCGTGTTGGCGGCATCCCATTCGACATTCGCGAGGCCATAGCTTTTGCGGAACAAGGGCTTGCCTTCGCGCGCCACGAGGACCGATCCCTGAAAGCGTTTCTGCGTGACAAAGGCCTGTACGAAAGCGTCCGCCTGCGTCGTGACGTCGAGCGCCGCCGCATGAGATGCGAGCAGGAAAAGACTGACCAATATCCGGATCCACATGGATTCCATTATGCAATGAAGCCGGCTTGATAACATGTAACGATGCATCGTACCGCTATTGTTTTATTCGTGGCCGCGGCGTTGGCGGCGCAGAACCAGCCCCAATTGAAAGTTCCCGATTCGGTAGCGCTGGAACGCGACATTGACTACGCCAACGCGCATGGCACGAAACTGCAGTTGGACGTGGCGCGGCCGAAGGGCGAGGGTCCGTTTCCGGCGATCGTGATGATTCACGGCGGCGGGTTTCGCGGCGGCAACAGGCAGAGCTATGTGCCGATGGCGGTGCGGATGGCGGAACGCGGGTTCGTGGCGGCGACCGTCAGCTACCGGCTCGCGCCGAAGTATCAATACCCTTCGCCGGTATTCGATGTGAAATCGGCAGTCCGCTTTCTGCGTGCCAACGCGGGGCGGTTTCATATCGACAAGGACAACATCGGAGCGATGGGTGGATCGGCGGGAGGGCACCTGGCGCTCATGCTGGGATTGACCGGCGGAGTTGCCCTGTTGGAAGGCGATGGCGTGCACGCGGAGCAATCGAGCCGCGTCAAATGCGTGGTGAACTATTACGGCCCAGCGGACTTCACGAGGATTTACGACAAGGGTGGCGACGCGGCGCAAGTCTTGCCGCAGTTTCTTGGCGGATCGAGCAAGTATGCGCATCGCGCGCATATTCAGGCCAGCCCGCTCAACTGGGTGTCGCCGGACGATCCACCGGTGCTGACGATTCACGGAACAAAAGATCCGTTGGTCCCTTATGAGCATGGGGTGTGGATCACCGGGAAGCTGATCGCCAATGGAGTGGAAGCGGAGCTGGCCACGATGTCCGGGGCCGGGCATGGGTTCCACGGCAAGGACGGGGAAGAAGCCGAACGCCGCACGGTGGAGTTCTTTGAGCGCCATCTGAAGACGAAGCCGTCGGGACGGAAGGTGTTCCTCTCGAATCACGCGCGCACGGGTGAAGTGCTGGCAATCGACTGGCCTTCGGGGAAGATTCTGTACACGGTCCCCAACGCCGGCGGGCACGATGTGCAGGCGCTGCGCAACGGTAATGTGCTGCTCACGCGCGACAGCAAAGGTGTGGTCGTTGAAGTGGCGCCGGACGGCCGCGAAGTGTGGTCGTACAGCGAAGGTCTCAAACGGCCGCTCTCGGCGCAACGGCTGGAAAACGGCAACACATTGATCGGCGATACGCTGCTCGGCAAAGTGATCGAAGTGACGGCGCAAGGCAAGGTCGTTTGGACTTACGAGAATGCCGACCTCGGCAATGGCAGGATGCGCGAATCGCGCCGCACGCCGCAAGGGACGACGCTGATCGCGATTGAGGCCGCGGGCAGGATCATCGAAGTGGATGCCACTGGAAAGATCGTGTGGTCACATCAATTCGATGCAGTGCGAAAACCGTATCTGGCAATCCGGCTGGCGAATGGAAATACGATGATCTCGAATGCCGAGCCGGGCGAAGTGGTGGAAGTGGACCGGGCAGGGAAAGTGGTGCGCTCAATAGGGTCGGATGACCGCGTGAAGATGGGGTGGGCGTCGGGATTTGCACCGCAGCCGGATGGATCGGTATTCATTGTGGATTACACAGGGCGGCGTGTGATTGAAGTAAACGCCAAGGGCGACGTGGTGAACGAGATTCGCAACCCGGCCTGGTCGATCGCGAGTATTTCCACGAATTAAGGGATACAGCTTGTGCGGGCGCGGATCGGCAGTTAGCCGAGCGTGCGGGGTTAGTGCTCTGTTATGACGCGACGCGGAAGGTGCCCGTGTGGACTGCATATGAGATGCACACCGGGGAGCAGGCGTTTGCAGCGCGGCCGAAGCGATTCCGGCGCGACGCTGGTGTGAACAGTCCGGCGGCGGACGCGGATTATCGCAATAGCGGGTATTCACGGGGACACATGGTGCCGGCAGCGGACATGTCGTTCAGCGAGGAGGCAATGCGCGACAGCTTTCTGTTGTCCAATGCCGTGCCGCAGAATGCGTCGCTAAACGCGGGCAAGTGGCGGATTCTCGAACTGGCCACGCGGGGGCTGAGCCGGGCGGCGGAGTTCACCATCGTGATCACAGGGCCCGTGTTCTGCGACACGGTGGAGCATATCGGGGCGAATCAGGTGGCGGTGCCATGCCGGTTGTACAAGGTGGTTCTCACCGCAAGAGGCGACCGGTTGGCGATGTACGCCGCGGTGCTTCCGAATGATCACAATCCTGCTGAGGCGTTGAGTGAATTCGCCGCCCCGGTGGCGGAGGTGGAACGGCTGACGGGGCTGGATTTCTTTCCCCGGTTGCCGGCGGAGGAGCAGGCGCGGCTGGAGTCGGCTCTCGCCAGGTGGAACTGAGCCGCGGCGCAGGCGCTGTGTTATCCTGGATCTTTCTTGGTAGAGGCGCGGCAGTCATCAGTACTTGCGAGTGTGGTTCCGGAACGCAACGGGACTCGCGGGGAAAGGGACTGAGCTATTTTCCGCCGAAACCGGATGCGCGGCGTGGCGCATTGCGGTTGGGGGCACGGGCTAAATCCCGGCCACTGTCATCCGGAATTCCGGATGGAGTGCTATCGGGAAGTGGACCTCGCTCTACACCTGCGCAGTCTCTTCTTCGTCTCGCTCCCTCTTCGATGGTCAACAGTTGGCAACAATAGTATCTATGAATGTTTTTGAACTTACCCGCGCTCTCGTGGACATCGAATCCATCACCGGCAATGAACTGGAAGTGGGCCGCTACCTGGCCAGTCTGCTCGGCGAGATGTGCGAACGATACAACGGAAAACTGGAAGTGCTGGAAGTGGAGCCAGGGCGAAACAACGTGTTTGCAACCTTCGGCGATCCGGTGGTGACCTTCTCCACGCACATGGACACAGTGCCCCCTTTCTTTCCCTCGCGCGAGGATGACGAGTTCATTTGGGGCCGCGCGGCCTGCGATACCAAGGGCATCATCGCGAGTATGATCCACGCAGTGGAAGCACTGCTGGCGGAGGGTGTGCGCGGGCTTGCGCTGCTGTTTGTGGTGGGGGAGGAGCGTAACAGCGCAGGGGCATACTTCATGGCGAAGCATCCGCGCGGATCGAAGTATCTGATCAACGGCGAGCCGACGGAGAACCAGCTTGCGCTCGGCAGCAAGGGCGCGTTTCGCGTGGAGGTGGAAACAAGCGGACGGATGGCGCATTCCGCTTACCCGGAACTGGGCGATTCGGCGATCACGAAACTGCTGGATATTCTGGCGGACCTGCGCAATGTACAACTGCCGGTGGATCCGATTCTCGGCGAGGGAACGCTGAACATTGGACTGATTCACGGTGGGCGCGCGCCGAACGTGATCCCCGATCTCGCCAAAGCCGAGATGCTGATCCGTCTGGTGGACGATGGGGCATCGACGAGCGAGATCATTCGCAAGACCGTGGGTGACCGCGGGAAGGTGAACGAAGTGCTACGCATTCCGGCGGTCCATTTGCGGAAGCTCGACGGATTCCGTACCACGGTGGTGAAGTACACAACCGACATTCCCGCGTTTGGCGGGGCGTGGGGCCAGCCGTTGCTGCTGGGCCCTGGAACCATTCATGTCGCGCACACTTCAGAAGAGCGCGTGTTGAAGCGCGAACTGGTGGAGGCGATCGACATCTACAAGCGCATGGCAAAGCAACTGCTCGCCTAGCGCGCTGAACATTTTGAAAAGAGAAAGGATTTCATGCAACCGATTGAAGTTGGAGTTCTCGGCGCCACCGGAATGGTGGGTCAGCATTTCGTCAAGTTCCTGCAAGGGCATCCCTGGTTCCAGTTGACCTGGGTGGGCGCGAGCGAGCGGTCCACCGCCAAGAAGTATAAGGATGCGACCACGTGGCGGCTCGCCGGCGCAATGCCTGCCGAAGTCGCGGACCTGACAGTGGAAGAATGCAAGCCGGGCAACGCCCCTAAAATCGTGTTTTCGGCGACGGACGCGTCAGTGGCGACGGAGATAGAACAGGCGTTCGCAAAGGCGGGCCACGTGGTGGTTTCCAATTCGCGCAATCACCGCATGGACGCCGACGTGCCGTTGCTGGTTCCCGAGATCAACGCGGAACACCTTGGGATTCTACCGAAGCAGCGGGAGCTGCGCGGATGGCCGGGTATGATCGTGACGAATCCCAACTGCTCGACGATTGCCCTGACGATGGGACTGGCTCCCTTGAAACAGTTCGGTATTCGCAAGCTGGTGGTGACAACGCTACAGGCAATTTCCGGCGCCGGCTATCCGGGCGTACCATCGATGGATATCATGGGGAACGTGATTCCATTCATCGGCGGCGAAGAAGAAAAGATGCAACAGGAGACGCAGAAGATCCTGGGCGATTTCACCGGCGGCGAGTTGCGCGCGTTGCATGCCAAGGTGAGTGCGCACTGCAATCGCGTCGCCGTGGTGGACGGCCACCTGGTAACGATTTCGGTGGAACTGGAGCACAAGCCGAAGCATGACGATCTGGTGCACGCCTTCAACAGCTTCACTGCCGAGCCGCAGAAGCGCAATCTGCCGAGCGCGCCCAACCAGCCGGTGATCTACATGCCGGAAAAGGACCGCCCGCAGCCCCGGCGCGATGCCGAACGCGAGAACGGCATGGCGTGCTTTGTGGGGCGCGTGCGCGAATGCCCGGTGTTTGATTACAAGTTCATCGCACTCGCTCACAACACTGTCCGTGGCGCGGCTGGGGCAGCGGTGTTGAACGCGGAGTTGATGCAATCCATGGGTCTGATCAGCTAAAGGGTGCTTCTATGATCGTGATGAAGTTTGGCGGATCCTCAGTAGAATCCGCCGCGGCGATTGAGCGCGTCGCCCGAATTGTGAAGGCGAGGGTGGAGCGCAATCCGGTAGTGGTGGTGTCCGCAATGGGCAAGACCACAAACCGGCTTCTGGCCCTCGCCGGCCTTGCCGCGGAAGGCAAACAGAGCGCCGCGCTCGATGAAATGGAGCAGTTGCAGGCGTTTCACCGCAAGGAGGCTTCGGCGATTCTCCTGGCGGAGGATCAGGAAAACCTGGACCAGTTGCTGGAGACGCACTTCACCGAGTTGTCGCACATGGTGGCGGAGATTGCGGAGGTCGAGTCGTTTTCGCCGCAGATGATTGACGCGGTGTCGGCGATGGGCGAGCGGCTTTCGAGCCAGATCGTCGCGCTGGCGTTCCGCTATTTTGGAATGGCTGCGGCGCATGTCGATTCGCGTCAAGTCATCGTCACCGATACGCGGCACACGCATGCCGCGCCATTGTTTCACCGCACTTATGAACGGCTGCAGGCAACCGTTGCGCCGCTGGCGGAGAAGAACGTGGTGGTGATGGGCGGGTTCATTTCGTCCACTGTGAACGGCGTGACGACAACGCTCGGCCGGGGCGGTTCCGATTACACGGCGTCAATTGTGGGCGCGGGCATCGGGGCCGAAGAAATCCAGATCTGGACGGATGTCGACGGGATGCTGACGTGCGATCCCCGTATTGTGCCGGGCGGGCATCTGATCAAAACGATCTCGTTCGCAGAGGCCGCGGAACTGGCCTACTTCGGCGCCAAAGTGCTGCATCCGGCAACGGTGCTGCCGGCCATTGACAAGAACATCCCTGTACTGGTGTTGAACAGCCGGCGGCCGGAAGTTTCGGGCACGCGCATTATCAAGGATCCGCCGCACTGCCGCAATGCGGTGAAGTCGATTGCGTGCAAGAAGAATGTCACGATTGTGAAGATACAGTCGTTGCGGATGCTGGGGGCGCATGGTTTTCTCCGGCGCATTTTCGAGGTTTTTGACCGGTTCCAGACGCCGGTGGATATGGTGACCACGAGCGAAGTGACCGTGTCGCTCACCATCGACAATGCCCGGCACCTGAATGAGATCAGTGGAGAACTGCGGCGCATTGCAGAGGTGGAAGTGGAAACGAACCGGGCAATTGTTTGCGCGGTGGGAGACAACATTCGCGGAACGCCGGGGATCGGCGGGCGAATTTTTCACGCGCTCGGCGGCATCAACGTTCTGATGGTTTCGCAAGGCTCTTCGCAATTGAATTTTTCGTTCGTCATCGCCGAGGACGATCTGGTGCGCGCGGTGGACGGGTTGCATCAGGAGTTCTTCAGTGAGCGCGATCCGGAGGTATTCGCTTGATGGCCAAGCTCGCACTGGTGGGTTACGGAAAGATGGGCAAGTTGATCGATCAACTTGCCCCGGAATATGGGCTGGAGACAATCCTCCGGCTGGATGAATTCAACAACGCCAATGGGGCCGGGTTGACGCCGATCAACTTCAAGGACGTCGACGTGGCGATCGAGTTTTCGACGCCGCACACGGCAGTGGCGAATATTGAATGGCTGACGAAGCTGGGAGTGTCGACGGTAGTGGGAACAACAGGTTGGACGGATCAGTTGGAGCATGTGCGCCGGCTGGTGACACAACGGGGAACGGGGTTTGTGTGGAGTCCTAATTTTTCCATTGGTGTAAACGTATTCAACCGGGTTCTGGCGGAAGCAGCGCGGCTGCTGGCCAATGAGCCAAGCTACGGCGCCTGGGCCTGGGAAATCCATCACCACACGAAGAAGGACGCGCCATCGGGAACGCTGTTGCAGTTGGTGGAAACGATGAAACAAGCGGGGTACCCGCGCACCATCGATACATCATCAAACCGCGCGGGCGCGCATCCGGGAACGCATGAAATCGGCTTCGATTCGGCGGCGGATACCATCACATTGCGGCATTCAGCGCGGAGCCGGGAAGGCTTTGCCCGCGGCGCACTGAAGGCCGCGCAATGGCTGGCGGAGGGCCGCCGAAAAGGCTTCTATTCTTTCGCCGACGTTCTTTTCGGATAGGTTCTCGAAACGCGTTATAAAGTATCAGGAAAATACAGCGTAAAAAGACAAAACGAAGCCTTTACAACGTTGGGGCACGGGAGTACAATCGTCTAGAAAGTACCATCAGCCTCTGGTTAAATAGGCTTACGTACGCTGTGGTCAAAACCACATAGAACTCTAGATCAGTGTGGCCGCCGAGCACTATTCAGTGCCGACGCGCCTGATTACAGGTCCAGCCAGTCCCGGCTCTTTATCGCAGTATCTCCCCGGTTCGAATATTGGTGGCCGTGTGCGGTTCCCCCGACCGCCTGTGGTGGTCTCCCTAGGCGTGGGCACAATTTGCGCACCGGCAAAACAATTGGCAAAGAAAGCCGCTCATAAATGAGGCGCAGGTGTAACTACAAGTGCGTCTTTTTGAGCATCTGCTAACAGGAGCAAGTTAATGAATCTTCAAGATCCGACCACCAGTGAACTTAGCGGCGCTTACGCCGATCTGACCGAAATGTCAGTCGAAGACGCCGTAGCCCTTGAAGTCTCCGAAATGGAGGCAATCATTGCGGCCGATCCCTCCAGTGGGCGAGCGGAGATCGCAATTCCCGCTGCGCCTGTCATTCCAGCACCGCTTCCCATCGCCAAGCGTGCCGTGAGCGGACGCTACAACGGAACCTCAGGCGGATGGCAAGTGGAATTGCGAGTGGATGTTGACCGGGTGCGCCCCATGCGCAAGCTTAGCGGCGACTTCTACTCCGTGTCGGGAGGGACTACGACGTACTTCGGCTCGTTCCTCGTGAAGAATCCCACAGTGAGCGTGACAGCGACGCATGTCACCATTCGCGGGCTGGGCGAATTCACCTGGGGCGCCGGGTTCCCGGTGATCAATGTGACAATTCAGCGACGGCTCATCAGCCAGCCACAGGCTCCCGCCGCTCTCCAGTTCTTCAACCAGATCAACTCTCCCGGGGCCAGCTACAACTGCGGGTTCGATTCGACTCACTTCCGCACGGTGCGTCTCGAGATCGACCGTGCATCCGACGTGACCAGTCCCGTGTTCAGTTCCTACAATACAGGGGCGCTCCCCTCGGGAGGGCCGGCAAGGAATTTGACGATCACGTCCGCGTTCGCTCAGGCCGGGATTCAAATGGTACCGACCTCGGGGGCGGACGTAATCAACATCGGTGAAGCGGGCTCCGGAGCGACGTGGTCCAATGCCGAGTTGCACCGTTCCATGCAGCGCCACTTCCTGTTGTTCCGCAACGTACCTCAGTGGGTGGTGTGGACGGCGGTGTGCCAGAACCACGAATTCGGCTCGGGCCTGCTGGGCATCATGTTCGATCAGCTCGGCCCGCAGCGTCAAGGCTGCGCGGTGTTTTATCGCGGGTTGGCGGGTTCGACGGCGGAAGCGTTGCGGCTGCAACTGCAAACCACGGTTCACGAACTCGGACACTGCTTCAACCTGCTGCATTCCTGGCAGAAAGCGCTGGCCACGCCTCCCGGAGTGGACCGCCCGGCCTCGCTCTCGTGGATGAACTACCCGTGGCGATATCCGGTGGGCGGAGCGGCAGGTTTCTGGGCGCGCTTCCCATTCCAGTTTGACGATACCGAACTGGTTCACCTCAGGCACGCATTCCGCAACAACATCATCATGGGAGGCAACCCGTTCACGGTGGGCGCAGGCATGGTAAACCCGGAGATCATGGGCGATACCGTGTTCGACGAGTCTGGTCTACAGCTTGCGATATCGGGAGCCAACAACAGCTTCGCGCTCGGCGAACCCGTTGTCGTCAAGCTGACGCTCGACTCGACCGACCGCCGCGGCAAACGGGTCCACCCCTACCTTCACCCGAACACAACGCTCACGAACATTGTGATCGCCAAGCCAAACGGCGTGGTGGTGGCCTACGAGCCCTTTATGGATCATCTCGTCGGCCCGCAGGAACAGGAGATTGCCGGCGACTACAAGATCGAGGACAGCGCCTACATCGGTTACGGCAAAGGCGGACTGTACTTCGACCAGCCGGGCAACTACCAGATCCGTGCGATCTACCACGCGCTGGACGGATCGCGTGTCCTCTCCAACGTGATCAACATGCGCGTGCGCTATCCGGTGACGGCCAAGGATGAGGAACTGGCTGACCTGCTGATGGGGCAGGAGCAGGGCGCACTGTTCTACCTGCTCGGCTCCGACGCGGATTCGCTCAGACGCGGCAATGATGCCTTCGACAAGGTATTGGAGAAGTACGGCGACAGCCCGCTGGCCGACTACGTCCGGCTGGTGAAGGGTACCAATGCCGGGCGAGCCTTCAAGACCATCGTCGAGGGCACAAATCAGATAGACCTGCGCAAATCCGATGTTGCGGAAGCCAAGAGGCTGATTGGGGCGCTGAACACGCCCGCGTGCCGCGTCGACGAGATATCGAGGGCGCAGTCGATGCAAAGGTTGGCAATCGCGCAGCGCTCGGCTGGTGACGAGAAGGGAGCCGCCGAATCGATGCGCCTTGGCACCCGCGCCAATGAGCCTGTGAAGGCCAAGGCGATGGCCAAGTAGTAGAATGATCCACGTGATGGCACGGTCTTTTCGTGCGTCCGTGTTGCTTCTGGCCTGGCTGGGCTGGTCCTGTTCGCGGGGCCAGCCCGGTGGGGACAGGGGCGCAGCAGTGGAACAAGCTATGTACCCTCTACACATCGCCCTCCATGACGGCTTTCAGAATCACAGTGTCACCGTGCTCATCGATGGGCGCCAGGTTTACCGCAAGGCGAGCGTGAGCACCGACCTCACAATCTCTCGTGCCGATGCCTTCGATACGCAAGCGGAGGCTACGCCGCACATCGAGGTGGCTGTTGAGCCTGGCGGGGCGCGGGCGGCGATTGATGTCAAAGCTGTGGAAACGCCGTTCGTTGCCATCGAGCTCAGCCGCGACGGCAAGCTCCTCCTTCGCCCGTCAAAGACGGAGTTTCTCTACCAGTAGGCGGCACTCCTAACGCAGGCGTATAATGACCGTGAATCCAGGAGCTTCTTTTCGCTTCGGCTCCAAGTCAGAGGTCATTACGCAATGCGAACTACTCGTTTGCTCTTCTTGTTTGTTCTACTCGCCGCAATCCTTGCACCGTTGCGCGCACAGGATGTGACGGCCAAACTGAATGGGGCGGTGAAGGATGCAACGAACGCGTCCGTCCCCAACGCAACTGTAACGCTGACCAGCGCGGCGACCGGTGTCACACGCTCGGTACAAACCAACTCCGACGGATACTTCGCCTTCGCCGACCTGCACATCGGCACATATACTTTGACCGTCGAGTCGAAGGGGTTCAAGAAGTACCAGCAAGCGGAGGTCAACCTCACAGCCGGTCAGATCCGGTCGATGGGGGAATTGCGGCTCGCTGTCGGCGATGTGGCGGAGACCGTAACAGTGGAAGCCACCGCGGTTGCGGTGGAACTTGGTAGTGGTGAGAAGTCCGGCGTCATCACCGGACAGGATCTGGAGAACACGGCCATTCGCGGCCGCGATTATCTGGATATGCTGCGGCTGCTGCCAGGCGTTGTGGACGAAAGCGACGGCCGCGAAGCGCCGGGGCCTGATGGGATCCGCAGCCTGTATATCAACGGCGCGAGAGAGAATCAGAAGAACATCACCATCGACGGCGTGACGAGCATGGACTCGGGATCGAATTCGACCACGCACACTGCGCCGACACTGAGCACGATCGCCGAAGTGAAGGTGCTGACGAGCGCGTATCAGGCGGAGTACGGACGCGCAGTGGGCGGAACGCTGATCGTGACTACTCGCGGCGGTGGACGGCAGTATCACGGTTCCGGTTTCTGGACGCATCGCCACGAGCAATTCAATGCCAACGACTATTTCAACAACCAGCGCGGTGTGCGCAAGACTCCGTACCGGTTCAACCTGCAGGGGTGGAACCTCAATGGTCCGGTGTTGTGGAAGAACCGGCGGGAAGCGAAGCTGTTCTTCTTTGTGTCGCAGGAGTACACCCGGCAGAAAATCAATTACCCGCTGCGGCAAGTGCGGATGCCAACGCTGCTGGAACGCACGGGAGATTTTTCGCAGACGTTGGACGTCAACCAGCGAGCGCTGGTGGTGTACGATCCGTACTCGAACCCGGTGACCCCGCTCCCCGGAAATATCATGCCTGCGACGATGATCAACAAGACGGGGCAGTCGATTCTGAACATGCTTCCGAAACCGAACTACACCGATCCGGTAGCAAGCCGCGCGGTGCAGTGGAACTACCTGAGCTCGCTGAGCGGTTCCTATCCGCGCCGCCAGGATATGTTTCGCATCGACTGGACGCCGGACAATAAATTGCAGATTTACGGCCGCTACACGCAGGACGCCGACGAGCAGCACCCTCCGTACTCGGTGTGGATCAATGGCGGCTACAACTTCGAATTGACGGCGCTGACGTTCCGCCAACCGGGCAAAGGGTTGGTGTTGGCGGCAACGCGGGCGCTCTCGCCAACGTGGTACAGCGAAACGCGTCTCGGCTACAGCATGAACCGGTTGACGTCCTCGCCGGACGAACCGGACAAGATCTCGAAAGACAAGCTCGGCCTGAGCATTCCGCAGTGGCGGCCGGATCTGAATCCCATGGGGCTGATTCCCAACGTGACGTTCGGCACGCCTGGCACGGCGCCGAATATGTCGCTGAACAACGCATTGCCGTACAAGAACGTGAATCACATCTTCAGCGCCACGCAGAACTTCAGCAAGATCCACAAGACGCATACGATTCGCATGGGCGTGTACGTAGAACGGACGCGCAAGGACCAGATTCAAGGAACGCCGACGCGCGGGACGATCACGTTTAATGATGACGCGAACAACCCCTACCGGACGCGATACGGCTTTGCGAGCGCGCTCGCCGGGATCATGACCAGCTATCAGGAAGCGACATCGAAGCCGTACGGGCTGTACCGGTTTACGAATCTCGAATGGTACATCCAGGACAACTGGAAAGTCAGCCGCAGGCTGGCGCTGGACTACGGTATCCGCTTCTACCATGACCGTCCGCAGGAGGAAGTGCGCAGCCAGACGTCGGCGTTCGTACCGGGATTTTACGATCCGAAGAACGCACCGACACTGATCACGTCGGCGCGCAACTCCGCGAATGTGCGAATCGGCATCGACCCGGTGACCGGACGCACGTTCAACGCGGCATTCGTCGGGACGTTCGCGCCAGGACACGGAGATCCATCGATGGTGATGGTAACCGGCGGAACGCGGGGCTTCCCGAATTCGATGTACACCACCCCGGGGCTGATGATCGGACCACGCGTGGGATTTGCGTATGACCTGCTGGGCAACGGCAGGCTGGCGCTGCGCGGGGGAGCCGGCGTGTTCTTTGACCGCGTCCAGGGCAACCCGACAATGAACATGGTATCGAACCCGCCAACATCGTTCTCACCAACACTATACTATTCGACGTTCGACGAACTGGCGGCGAGCGCAAATAGCGCGCTGCTGGCGCCCTCTACCATCAGCCATTCGCTTTATGGAAAGGGAACGATGCCACAGTCGTATCAGTACACGCTGGGCTTTCAGAGGATGTTCGGGAGGGCGACCTTCGCGGAAGTGGCGTACGTGGGGAACTTCGGACGGCATCAGTTATGGCAGCGGAACATCGACCCCGTACCGATCGGGGCGCAATTCCCCAATCTGAACCCGCAGAACCGCGACGCAACAACCGGTCAGACTTTTAACGCCAACTTCCTGCGGCCGTATACCGGGTACGGAGACATTCTGAACTACGACTTTGCATCGACGTCGAACTACAACTCGGTGCAGGCGTCGTTTAGAACGCAGACGCGCCGTGGCTTCATGATACGAGGTTCGTACACGTTCGCGAAGGCGCTGGGATCGGCGGGCAGCGACACGACATCGGTAACACCGTTTTTTGAGCCCCGCAAGTTCAATTACGGGCGATTGAGTTACAGCCGCGATCACGTGCTGGCGATCATGCCGAGTTTCAGCGTTCCCAAAGAGTGGCTGCCCAATCAGGCCGTACTTCGAACGGTGATGAAGGGCTGGAGCGTCTTTGCGACGGGCCAGATGTCCAGCGGACAACCGTTCCGTCCGGGATTCGGGACGGTGGATGGGATGAACATGACTGGCACGCCGAGCCAGGGCGCGACGATGTGGTGGGTGGGTCCGAGCGGGTGCCCGGATCCCAACAACTGCACGCTCGCGCAGCAGTTCGCGCGGCCTGGAATGCCTCGGGTAGCCGGGACGATCGAGACGCCCTATTGGGGGAACCTCGGTGTGAATACGTTCAACCGGCCGGGGATCAACAATTGGGACATGCGGCTACAGCGGCGGTTCCAGCTATTCAGCGAGCGGCGCTGGATGGATGTGCGGCTGGAGACGTTTAACACGTTCAACCATACTCAGTTCTCAGCCATTGACGCGACGGCAAGGTTTGACGCGGCGGGGAGCCAGATCAATGCTCTGTTCCTGCAGCCGACAGCTTCGCGGCGGCCGCGATTCCTGAGTCTGGCGGTTCAGGTGAATTTCTAGTTCAGTCAGCGCGCGTCGCGCAATGCCGGGTAGAACTGGAGAAACACGTTGTCCTTGGCGCCGTGCTGGTTGTGGCAGTTCCAACACTGCTCCTTCTTGAACGGCGCTGAGTCGGCCATGGGCTTTCCACCTTCGCCGATGAAGTTGAAGTAAGCCCATTTTTCCGGGAATCGCGATTCATCCTTGAGAGCGACTTCGATTCCGATCTTCTTGTCCTCGAATGAGCCGTTGCGGTTGATGGATTCCTTGGTACCCATGCTGAGGACCTCCATCACGAGCATGGTTTTGTCGGGGAATCTTCCCGTGGATACGTATGCTTTGTAAGCCTCGCGCTGCATGTAGATGTTGTGATAGTTCTGCTTGGGAGGCTGTTGTCCTTCGGTGTAGCCCATGCCGAGATTGGCTCCCACGAACATCCATTCGCGATAGCCTTCGGGACGCACGAGGCGGCCTTTGTCCGTGTACTTGGGTGTGGGCATGCCGGGCCCTTGAGAAGAGAGCATGGCCGGCAGAAGGATCAGCATCCAGGAGCAACGTCGCATTTCCTTACCGTATCATCGTTCGTTCAAGGGCGGTTTGTTCAAAAGCGGCTGGAGAGCCTTTGCCACATTGGCCGCCACAATGCGGTTGCCTTCGGCGGTGGGATGCAGCGCATCCCTCTGCATGAGCTTGGGATTGAGGGCTACGCCTTCAAGCAGGAACGGAAGCAGAGGCACGGAGTGTTTGCGGGCGAGCTCGGGATAGATCTTGTCGAATTCGCGGATGTAATCAGCGCCATAGTTGCGCGGGAGAGTGATTCCCGCGAGCAGGACTTTCACCCCTGCCTTTTTCAGAGCGGTGAGGATGAGGTCGAGATTGGCGCGTGTCTTCTGCACGGGCACGCCACGCAGGCCATCGTTGGCGCCGAGTTCCAGAACGACGATTTGCGGCTTGTGGGCAAGCACGGTGGCAATGCGTTCAACGCCGCCGCTGGAAGTATCCCCGCTGATGCCTTCGTTGGTCACTTTGTATTTGTAGCCGGCTGCGTCGAGCTCCTTTTGCAGAAAATCGGGAAAGCTGAGTCCGGCATCCACGCCAAAGCCCGCGGTGAGACTGTCCCCAAACGTAACAATTACGGGGCTTCCGCCTGTTTGCTCAGATAGAACAGGAGGCGGAGGCGCCGGGCCCAGGTCGGCGGGCTCTTCTTTTTTGCAACCGGCGAGCACCACGAGCGTCGAGAGAATGAGAACAGTTCGCACTTGAATGCCATAATAAAAGTTCCTCTCGCTTCATGTCGAATCCCGTTGAGACTCCCATTATCCAGGTGCGTGGCCTGAAGAAGTCCATCACCAACGCGGCCCACACCGTGGACATCCTGCGCGGCGTCGACTTCAACGTGCCGCGGGGGCAGTTCATCGCGATCATGGGTCCATCGGGAAGCGGCAAATCGACGCTGCTGGGATTGCTTGCCGGATTGGATTCGGCCAGTGACGGCAGCATTTTACTGGATGGCGAAGAGATCACGCGGCTGGCCGAGGATCAACTGGCGGTGGTGCGCGGGCGCAAGATCGGATTCGTGTTCCAGTCGTATCAACTCATCCCGACGCTAACGGCGATTGAGAATGTGCTGCTGCCCCATGAGCTGACCGGCGAGGGCGATGGGATGCCGCGCGCTTTGCAGTTGATCACAGAAGTGGGCCTGGGAGACCGGCGCGATCACTATCCGGTGCAACTGAGCGGCGGCGAGCAGCAACGCGTAGCGCTGGCGCGGGCGTTCATGGCGAAGCCACCAGTGCTGATGGCGGATGAGCCTACGGGCAACCTTGATTCGGCCAACGGACAGCACGTGCTGGAACTGCTGCTGTCGCTGAACCGCAAAGAGGGAACGACGCTGGTGCTGGTGACGCATGATGCCGAACTGGCGCATCATGCCGATCGCGTCCTGCACATGAAGGACGGCGTGATTGTCGGGGATGAGCAGCGTGGCTGACCGCTTCAGTTGGAGCACGGCGCGAAAGATCGCGTGGCGCGAAGCTCGGGCGTCCTCCTCACGGTTCCTGTTCGTAGTGCTGGCGGTGGCAATGGGCGTGGGCGCGCTCACTGGGGTGCGCGGATTCAGCGAAGCGTTCCGGGGAATGCTGACACGCGACGCGCGGAAGCTGATGGCTGCCGATCTCACCGTGCGCACCTTCTCGCTGGCGGACAAGCAGCAGGAAGCAGCAATGGCGGAGCTGGAGAAACAAGGCGTCGCGCGCACATGGATCTCCGAGACTGTGTCGATGCTGTCGGTCGCCAAACAGGAGCGTCAGGTGTTGGTGTCGATCAAGGCGGTGGATCCGGGAGTCTATCCCTTCTACGGCGAGTTGAAGCTGTCGCCGCCGATGTCGTTGCAGGAAGCGTTGGCTCCGGACACAGTGGCGGTCTCTGACGATCTGCTGGTTCGGCTCGACATCCATCAAGGTGCGCAGGTGAAGCTGGGTGCGGGCGAGTTCCGCATCGCGGCTATCGTGACCAATGAGCCCGACCGGATGGCGGGAAGTCTGAACGTGGGCCCCAGGATTCTGATGAGCCGCGAGGGGCTGGAGCGCACGAAGCTGCTGGTGCAGGGCAGCCGCGCGGCGGAACGGTATCTGTTCCGCTTCGGGCCGAAGACGCCGGCCATCGAAGTAGCCCGCGTCCAGTTGAAGAATGTTTTTCCCGAGGCGCAGATTGTCGACTACCGCGAGACGCATCCGCTGATCACACGCGGCCTTGACCGGGCAACGAAGTTTCTCAGCCTAGTCAGTCTGATTGCGTTGATAGTGGGCGCGCTGGGCGTGGCCATGGCCATGCATTCGCACCTGCAGCAGAAGATGGATTCGATTGCGGTGATGAAGTCGCTGGGCGCGCGTTCACAGCAGGTGATTCGCATCTACACGCTGCAGACGTTGATGCTGGGCGTGTTCGGCGGGATGGCGGGCATTGTGGTTGGCCTTGCCGTGCAGGGTGTGTTTCCGCTGCTGCTGGCGAGGTATTTTCATCTTTCCCCAGGGTTGAACTGGGACCCGTTGTCGGCGCTGCAGGGGCTCGGTGTGGGAGTGCTCACCACGATGCTGTTCACGCTGCCGCCGCTGTTGAGCATTCGCCGCATCCGTCCATCTTTGATTCTGCGGCGCGAAATGGAAGAGACCCGGCAGAGTTGGCGCACGCGGCTGCGGAACGGCAAGGTCTCGATGGCGGCAACGGCTTTGATTGGCGTGGGCATACTCGGGATTGTGTGGTGGCTGAGCGAATCGTTGTTGACCGCGGCGTGGTTTGTAGGTGGGTTCGTAGTGAGCCTGCTATTGCTCAGCGTCGTCGCGACTGGTGTGTTGAGCATGATGCGCATGGCGACGCGCCGCAGCCAGCAGAACCTGCCTGCAACGCTACGACACGGTATCGCCAACATCTACAGGCCAGGCAATCAGGCGGCGGCTCTGTTGGTCGCGCTGGGGTTGGGCGTGATGTTTACGCTGACCGTGTATCTGGTGCAGACCTCCATGCTCAAGCAGATCAGCGAGAGCGCACCGCCCGGCATGCCGAACGTTTTTCTCATCAACATCACTTCAGAGAACAGCGCCGGAGTGCAGGGAATGCTGTCGCGGCAGAAGGGCATCAGTGGACGGGCGGAAGTGACGCCGGTGGTTGCGGCGCGTATCACGAAGGTGGACGGAAAACCTGTTGAGGAGTTGAAGCTGAAGGGGTTCTCGCGTCGCTTCCAGCAAACACGATCTGTCAGTTGGTCCGGCACGCTCCCGCCACAGACGGTGGTTCTGGATGGCAAGTATTGGGCCCCTGGCGCCGATGCGAAAAAGGCCGGAGTGCAGATGTGCGTGGCGGAGGATGCTTCGAAGATTATCGGCGTGAAACCTGGCTCGCGGGTGGAATGGATCAGCCACAATACGAACTTCGCTTCGCAGGTGGTGTGCATCTACCGCAGCGAGGCGGTGCGCATCGGATCGAACCTGGAGTTCCTGTTCGTGCCGGGTTCGCTGGACGCGTTCCCTGCCCTGCACTTCGCGGCGATCCGGATCACGTCCGCCGAGATTGCCGGATTGCAGAGGGCGGTGTTCAATCGCTACCCGACGGTGACGGTGATCAACGGAGCGGATGTGCTGGCGATCGTGCAGGAAGTTGTCGATCAGATTGCGCTGGTGGTGCGGTTCATTTCGTTCTTCGCGATTCTTGCCGGGGCGATCATCCTCTCGTCGAGTGTGGCGGGGACGCGCTTCCGGCGCGTTCGCGAAGTGGTGATTCTGAAAACGCTCGGGGCCACCCGGCGGCGCATCGCCGGCATCTTCTCAGTAGAGTTTTTGATTCTCGGCGCGGCAGCCGGCATTTTGGGCAGCATGCTGGCAACGGGCTTTTCGTTTCTGGTGTTGAAGCGGCTGTTTCAGGTGGACTACCGGTTCCATCCGATACCGCATTTGATAGCCATCCTGATGACTGCGTTGCTGGCCAATGTGGCCGGGTGGCTGGCGAGTCATCGTATCCTGCAGCAGAAACCACTGGAGGCTTTGCGGGATAGCCTATAGAGGAACCAGATAACATGGATTTTGACGCGCTGTTGGTGGTTAGTTTTGGCGGGCCTGAGAGGCCGGACGATGTGATGCCATTCCTGGAGAATGTCACTCGCGGGCGCGGTGTGCCCGCCGAGCGCTTGCAGGAAGTGGCGGCGCACTATCATCATTTCGGCGGCCGGAGTCCGATCAATGACCAGAACCGCTCGTTGATTGCGGCATTGGAGAAGGAACTGGCGTCGCATGGCCCGCACTTGCCGGTTTACTGGGGAAATCGCAACTGGCATCCGTTTCTCACCGACACCATACAGCAGATGAAAGCTGCCGGTGTGAAGCGGGCGATCGCTTTGTTCACCTCGGCGTTTAGCAGCTATTCAGGCTGCCGGCAGTACAAAGAGAATGTCGCGGCGGCCCGGGCGGCAGTGGGAGAGGGCGCGCCGGAGATTGACAAGCTGCGGGTGTTCTACAATCATCCGGCCTATCTGGAGGTGGTGCGCGAGGGGGCCTGGGACGCGATTCGCGCGCTTCCGGCAGACCAGCGGGATGCCGCGTTGGTGCTGTTCACTGCGCATAGTATCCCTATGTCGATGGCCAATTCGTGCCAGTATCTTCCGCAGTTGGAACACTCGTCGCGCGCTGTGGCTGCGATGCTGGGCGTGACGAGTTACAGGCTGGTTTTTCAGAGCCGCAGCGGACCGCCACAGGCGCCGTGGCTCGAACCCGATGTGCTGGACGCAATCCGCGCGGCGAATGCGACGGGGACGCGGGCGGTGGTAGTGGTGCCGATCGGATTCGTGTCGGATCATCTGGAAGTGTTGTACGATCTCGACACCGAAGCCAAGGACTTGTGCCGCGAGTTGGGCATGACGATGTCGCGCGCACCCACAGCCGGCACGCATCCCTACTTTGTGCGGATGATCCGCGAATTGATTGTGGAGCATATGGAAGGCAAGGGATCGCTACCAGGACTCTGTGACGCCGATTGTTGCCCACCTCCACCGCGGCTGCGCGTATGATCGTGGCATGGGAGTTATTGCTGCTCTTTTATTACTTATCCCCGCGCTGAGCGCCCAATCCAATGCGACACGCGATCAGCGCTGGCGAGACGATTTACAATTCCTACAACAACGGATCACAGCGACGCACCCGAATCCGTACACACAAATCAGCCGCGAACAATTCGCCGAATCCGTTCAGCAGTTGAACGACACCATCCCGCAGTTGTCTGATGGGGCTGTGATCGCGGGGCTGGCGAAGATCGCGGCGTCCATCGGGGACTATCACACCTCGCTTTCCCTGACACAAGGCACCGCGGGGTTCCGGTTTCCGCCAATCCGGCTGCGCTGGTTCCCAGATGGGTTATTCGTGACACAAGCCTCCGATGCGCACGGCCCATCTATCGGAAAGCGTGTCGTCCAGATCGGTGACAAACCGGCGGAGGATGCCTATGCTGCCGTGCGCCCGTACATATCCGGCGAGAACGATTGGTGGGCCCGTTTGATCAGCGGCAATTACCTGATCAGTCCGGACATTCTGCTCACGGCGGGTGTCATTGCTGCCGACGGGCCGGTCCCTTTCGTGTTTGAGGATGGAACCGCGATCAACGTTGCGCTCGCGCCTGCTGCACTGTTGAACGGGCCGGTGATCGCCAAGCCGCTCTTCCCTTACTATCGCCGCAACCCCTCGCAGTACTATTGGTACGACTACTTGCCGGAAGCCCAAACGGTCTACATCAAATACAATGCCTGCACCAGTATGAACACGCTGCCGTTCTCCCGCTTCCTGACGCAGATGCTGCAGGAGTTCGCTGAGACCCAGCCGTCGAAGGCAGTGATTGACATGCGAAACAACGGCGGCGGTTCTTCGGCGGTTCTCCAGCCGATGATCGACGCACTTCAGGTTGCCATCCGGCAGGGCTTTCCTCCATCGAAACTGTTTGTCGTGATCGGCCGCGAGACGGCCTCCTCGGCATCGCTGAATGCCGCGACGCTTAAGGGTCTGGGCGCAACGTTGATCGGAGAGCCGGTTGGCGGCGGAGCGAGCGGCTTCGGCGAAGTGATCCAGTTTTCGCTGCCGAACTCACGGCTCGTGGTGAATTGTTCTTCGCGCGTCTTTCAGATCCCGAATGCACCCGGTCCGACGATTGCGCCGGACGTTGCCTTCGAATTGAAGGCGTCCGATTACTTCGCCGACCGGGATCCGATCATTGAATGGATTCTGCAGCAGTAGCTACCAATCGAAGCACTGCTGCAGATTGTGCGTCGTGAATCCGGCGGCGAGAGCGACCATAAGCATGACGCGCGCTTTGACGGGGCTGAGGTTTCCGGCAAGGATGCAGCCCAGATTGAGCAAGGATCCGACACCTCCTTGCGATCCGTACAGCGGAATGACCCGGCCGGTATAGACGCGCGTGCTGATGACGACCGGCACGCCGCGCTCCCGCAGGTCGCGAATGGCATCGAACATCGCCTCGCTCACCTGGCCCAAACCTGTGGCGGCAACAACGAGTCCGGCAACACCGGCGTCGGCGAGTGCGCGGATCAGAAGGCCGTCGGCGCCGGCGTAGTGCATCACGATCTCCACTCGGCCGAAGACGGCATCGCCGGCAAGGGCCAGCACGCGGCGGCGCATCGGAGCGCGGTAGAAACGGACGGTCTCGATATCGGCGACTCCAAGGGGGCCGAACTCGAGGCTTTGAAAAGCTTCCCGCTCCGTCGTGCTCGTCTTGGTGACATCGCGCGCGGCGTTCACCTGGCCATTCATGACGACCAGCGTACCCATGCCGGTGGCTTCAGGCGAAAGTGCCACACGCACGGCGTCGAGCAGGTTGCGCGGAGCGTCGGAATCGGGAAACGTCGGCGGACGTTGCGCGCCCACGATGACGACAGGCTTGGGGCTGGTGGTGGTCAGATCGAGGAGATACGCCGTTTCTTCCAGCGTGTCGGTGCCATGAGTCACCACCACACCAACAACGTCGTCGAGCGCGAGCCAATGATTGACGCGCTGCGACAGGCGCAGCCAGACCTCGGGCTGCATGTTCGAGGAATCGACGTTGGCGATCTGCTCGATGTGCGGTTCAGCGAGCCGTGAGAGTCCGGGAGTGAGGCGCACGAGTTCTTCGCCGCTGAGCACGGGCACGACACCACCCTGCGCGTCATCCCATTTGCCGGCGATGGTTCCACCGGTTGTCAGAATCGCAATGCGAGGGAGTGTCACTTGAGAATGCGCACGCGGTGCGCTTCGCTATCGCCGATGTAGATGACGCCTTTGGAATCGGCGTAGATGCCGTGGGGGCGGTTGCCCTTGCATTGAGCGGGATCGGGTTCAGGGCCGTCTCCGCGCTCGCCATTGCCAACAGGCGTGGTGATGATACCGGTCTTGAGGTCGATGCGGCGGATGGTGTGGCTCTCGGTATCGGCGATGTAGACGCTGTTGTCGGGCACCCAGGCGATGCCTTTGGGGCCGTTGAGTTTGGCCTGACGCGCGTCGGCGCCATTGCCCGTGAATCCCTTCTCACCAGTGCCCGCGATGTGGTGGAAGGTCTCGGTCTTGGGGTCGATTCGGTAGACCATGTTGCCTTCGCGCAGGACGAGGTAGAGGTTGCCCTTCTTGTCGAGGTCGATGGCGCGCGGACCGTTGACGGGCGTGCCTTTCACCGGTGCTCCGTCTGGCGTCTTTTCGCGTTTACCTGTGCCGATGTAGGTTTCGATGAGGCCGGTCTTCATGTCGATGCGGCGAACGCGGTGGTTGGCGATGTCGCACACCAGCAGACGGCCTTTCGGGTCGAAGGCGATGCTGTGCGGCTGACTGAACTGGGCGTTTTTCGCGGGGCCGCCATCGCCGCTGAAACCAGGCTCGGGGCGGCCGGCGATGGTGGAGATAGTCTTGGTCTTGGCATCGACGCGGCGGATGAGATTGTTCTTCATCTCGACGAAGTACATGTTGCCTGCTTTGTCAAAACGGATCTCGTAGGGCTCGTTCAACGAGGCCGCCGTGGCAGGGCCGCCATCGCCGGAATAGCCTTTCTTCCCGTTGCCCGCGACGGTAGAGATGGTCCCCTTCTTGAGGTCGATGCGGCGGATTACGTGATTGCCGATCTCGCAAACATACAACGCGCCGTCGGGACCGACCACCAGACCGTAAGGGTTGTTGATGACGGCTTGCACGGCGGGCCCGCCATCACCGGAGTAGCCAGGCTTCCCGTTACCGGCGAGGGTATGGATTTCCTTGGCGTGGGACGCGAACGCAAATAGGGCGATGAGGAACAAGCGGAACATCGCACCAGCATAACCGATTCGGGTTCAAGGCTCCAGATTCATCCTGGCGAGTACTTTGCGATAGCGCGGGTCGGAACGGAACGGATCAAGAACAGCGTAGGTTTTAATGGGGATGATAAAGGGGTCACGCGCATCCACCGCCCGTTCCAACCACGCGAAGGCGGAGTCGAGATCTCCGAGGCCAAAGGCTATCCAGGCGAAGCCGGTCGGGGGCACGTAGGCATGAGCGGCGATTGCCTCAAGGCGGTCGCGGATGGCGCACGCTTCCTCCGTGTTGCCGCTGCAAGCGCATTCCAACCCAAGCCAACCCAACATGAGCGGAGATTCTCCGGAGCATTCGGTAGCTTTGCGGAGGGCGTCCAGGGCAAGATCGAACCGTCCTTGCGCATGGTACAGGAGCCCAATGCCCCAATGGGCGAAGGCGAAGAAAGGATCGATCTCGAGAATCAAACGGTATTGTTCGAACGCCTGGTCGTACTGTCGCGCGAGCGCCCGCATCCCTCCCAACCACCAACGCACGAACAGAGACAGCGGATCAGATTCGACAGCCATCTCTATTTGAGCCGCGGCTTCGGCGACGAGGCCATGAGGACACAATCCGCTCAGCGCATAACGGAGCCGGACCACCGGGGAGGCAGGACTGATTTCCAGAGCGTGTTTCATCTGGCGCTCCACTTCCTGCCAGTTATAGTCGAGTTCCTTGCGATACATGCCAATCAGCGCATGGGTGTCGCCGAGCGTTGGATCAAGCTCGACGGCGCGCAAGGCTGCGAAGATTCCCGTGGAAAAAGCATCCTTCGGCGGCGCGTACCCGAAGAATCCTATATACCAGTACAATTCCGCCAGCGAATCGTAGGCGGGTGCATAGTTGGGATCGCGCGCGATCGACTGGTCGAGGTATTGTTTGGCCAGCCGGAACCCCTCCGGAGTCCATTTGTTGAAGTTCGCACGCCCCTGCAGGTAGTAGTTGTAGGCCACAAGATCGCACGTCTGTTTTCTCGGAGCGGGAGACTGCCCGTTTGACGTGGGTTCTGCGTTGCCTCCGGATGCAATGCCGATCCTGTTCACGATGGCTAGCGCGGCCTCGCGTTGAATCCGGAACACGTCCTCTGCCTTCGCCTCGTAATGCTCAGCCCAGAGGTGCGTCTGGTCGCGTACCTGGATCAATTGGAGGTTGATGGTGATTACGTCCTGTGCGAGCCGGACGCTGCCTTCGACAAGATAATCGACGGCCAGCTCCTGCCCGATGCGAGTCACATCCTTCGACGTGCCTTTGTAACACATGGCCGTTGTCCGCGCGATCACCGCCAGACGATCGGACGCCAGGCTCGCCACGGCCGTGATGATCTCTTCGGCCATCGCGTCGCTGAAATACTCCTGCGAGGGATCGCCGCTCAGATTGAGAAGCGGCATCACCAGCAACCGCGGTTTGGGAGCCGGCTCCGGCTCGGGAACGGGCTGCGGCAAATCAGCAACAAACCGGTAACCGCGCTTGGAGATCGTTTCAATGAAGCGCGGGTGATCGGCCGAATCCCCCAGCACTTCCCGCAATCGGGCCACCGCGGTGTTTAGGCTATTGTCGAAATCGACAAAGACGTCGTCCGGCCAAAGGTGCCGGCGGAATGCTTCACGAGTCACCAGTTCTCCCGGGTGTTGCAGCAGAATGGTCAATACCTCCACTGCCTGATCGCGAAGCTTGATTCGCACACCGCGCTTGCGAAGATGCCCAGTGCAGACATCCAGTTCGAAATCGTGGAAGCGAATCAGCCTCGGGGACGCGGTTGCTGCCGGCATGCGGGCGATCCCTTTCATGGGCGAGCATACGGCGCGACGGTCCGGGTGTCAATGGGGACATGCAGCGCCGATTCACTGGTTTGCGCGTTAGGCGAGAGTCAAGACGGCGTCAAGCCTCCGTCGATTCCCTTGCCTGTGCCACACCTTCATGATTGTGACAGGAGGAAATTGATTATGCGACACTGCTTGATCCTTTCCATTGTTGCTCTCATCATGCTGGCGACTGCTCCGGCAGCGCTGGCGCAACCGCAGGGCGCCTGCCGGCCCGAGATGCTGCGAGGTGTCTACTGCGTCACCTGCACCGGCTTTACACCGCTGAAGAACATCACCGGCATTCCCACGGACACCGTGCTCGTGCCATTCCTTGGCATCGGACGCGCCGTGCTTGAGCGGGATGGAACCGGCAAGATGAAGGGCCACTTCACGATTGCCGGCACCTCATTCCCCGTGGAAATCGACGAGAAATACACCGTGAACCAGGACTGCACCGGCACCAAGACCTACACACTGAAAGCTCTGGGTCTCCAATTCCCTGGAACCGCAAGCGTGGTCTACATGCCGTTTGGTCTCGAGTTCAACATCGTCTTGCTTGTGCCCGGCGACGTGGTCTCGTGCCAGTACAGGAAGATGGCCATGACGGACTGAAGAGACTCGCGCATCAAAAACAATGGGGAGTGTCGCGCGTCGGCGCTCCCCAACTCATCCTAACGGACGACACGGATTTCGATGATGCGGCTGGTGACGATGGGCCGTTCATAGCTGGGGTGGAGGAATTCGAGGTGCATGCCGCGGCCGACGTAGGCGCGCTTGAGCATCGATCCGCCCCAGTTGCATCCGGCCACCGTGACGAGTGTCGGCTGCGGACAGAACTTCGGATGACCGCTGATGAGGAACTGGCCGCCGCCGCGATTTACCAGTGTGTAAAAGCGATTTTGCGTTTCGATTTCAATCTTGCTTTCCAAAGGCAGATCCTTCACGTACACCCCGCCTTCCACCTCTGAGCGGACAATGTTGTCATTGATCGCGTCGCTCAGATGGGGATTCGGTTGGAACATGCTATTGGCAGCAGACTCCGGGTCCAACATCCGCACACTCATAATAGCGTAAACCGGACGCAAAAGATCCCACGTTTCCACGGAAAAGTCCTGCGTCGCGCCTCTCTACTTCCGGATCCAGATGGGTGAACTCCAGGCAATCTGGCCGTCCTCCTGAAGCACCCGGACATAATACCAACTTTCGCCCGCGGCTTTGGAGGTGTCAGTGAAGGTAAACTGGACCGCTTTCTTTTGCGGACGCGAGGTGTAGAGGAACTGCTTGTCGCGGATGATGTCCACCTGCTTGATGGGGTTGGTGCCCGTCGCCGTGACGGAGAGGACGGGAGGAGCCGCGCCCTCGAATGCGTCGCCCATGATGTGCTCGGCCCCGCCTGCCCTGGCACGGAAATCGAGGATGATATTGTCTGTCGCGGCGTAGGCGTGACGCTTGCGGATGGCGTCGAGAAGGTGTTCGCGCGACGTGCCCTCCACCAGCAGACACGCGTAGCTGATGTGCGTGGACCAGTGATCGCTGGAGGCCTGCACGCCAATCTTGTAGCCTTTGGCGAGGGCGTTCCAATAGAATCCAGCGGGCTGCCAGCCGCTCTTTTGCGCGTGCTGGTTGAGCGTGGTGGCGGCTTTGGGCGCGCCTTCATATTCGTAGCTCGCGCGATAGCCCTGGTAGATTTCCATGAGCGGTTCCACTTGAGGGTCGTTGTCGCGCCAGTCCGTGCCTTGATCGGTGGCGGAGGAATGGGGCATTGAAATGCCACCGGTTTCCTTGAGGTGCGCGAACAGCTTCTTTGCGCCTTCCTGACCGGACGCTTCCGCCGCCGGAATCGGCATGGTGCGGAAGCCGCGTTTGGCCCACACGATGTTGCGATGGCCGTTGGGGAAACGGAGGCTGCGCTCATAGGCGAAGAGAGGCACGAACGATCCGGGCATCAAAAACAAATCCACGTATTTTTGGTTCTGCCACCAACTGAACTCCTGGTCGTAGCCGGCCTGGTGATCGGTGGGCGCGATGTAGTCGAAGCCTGCCGCATCGAGTGCGTAGCGGTAGACCTCAAAGAGCGAGCCGTCGTATTTGAAATCCTGCGAGAGGTCGGTGTGACGGTGCATGTCGCCGCGGATGATTCTGTAAGTCTTGCCGCCGTTTTGGAACGTGTAGCCGCGGATGGTCTTGACGTCTTCGGCATCGTTGGTGTGGATCGGGATGGCCTCCTCCATGGGCTCCACGTAAGGCCGCTTGGAGATGCTGCCGGCGTTCGGGCCGGGGTTGGCGAGCCTGGCCGCAAGCACATCGGAATTGCCCGGGATCATGGTGGCGAAGGGACGGTTGTCGGTCATCCATGCGGCCCAGATTTCTCCATTGGGATCGACCGCGAGTCCCGGGTGTTTCTCGATCCAACTGCCGCTCTGCGGGATGGGCTTAGGAGTGGTCCAACGCTGGCCGTCGTAAGTAGTGGCGTAGTTGTCCCATACAATGGCGCTGCCGATGCTGCGCGAGAGACGGCGGGTCCAATGGCGATAGAGCAGCGTGAGCACACCCTCGCGGTTGAAGATCAGTTGCGGGTGTTCGGCGTTGCGGCGCATGTTTGTTGGAAGGACCGTGGCGATGGCAGGCCAAGGTTCCTGAAACGCACCACCTTCCAGATAGACCATCTGCAGCCAGCGTTCCTGGTGCAGCGGAGTAGCGAGCGGCGTGGGCACAAGGAAGCCTTGATCCTTGCCCCAGTTGACACCGGACTCGTTCCACGCAAGCCAGGGACGGCCTTGCGAATCGACCGCGATGGCGGCGTGCGCCTGGAAGCGCGGGCCTTCGGTGACGCGCGTCAGCGGACCGGGTTTGCCGTCACGATACGAACGGTAGTGGATGTCGTACTGGCCTTGATCGTAGGAGTCCCAGACAATGTGCGCCGCTCCACCGCCGGCTGCGATGGCAGGCTCCCAATCATTCGCTGACGACTCGCTCACACGGACTTCAGGCTGCCAGGCGTTGTTGCTCCAGGATCGGAGATAAATATCGCTTTGTCCTTTGATCAGATTCTGCCAGGTGATGTGGACTGTGCCGTCAGCGGCCGCTGCGCGGTGGAATGTCGCGGAACCTTCACCGCTGATGCGCTCCGGTGCAGACCACGCGCCGTCCTTTGCTTTACGGCGTCCCCAGATGGACCAGCGTTCGCCATCGCGCTCGCTCCAGAAAACCCAGAGTGTGCCATCGGCGAGCGCGGCCAACGAAGTGCGAAAAATGTCGCCGGGTTTGGTGGTGACTTCCTCTGCTGCGGTCCAGCCATTCGCGGACCGGCTGCGAAGGAAAACCCGTTCTGCCTGCCCCTTGTAGGCGACCCAGGCAACCGCGACGCCGCCGGGCACGGATGCGATCGATGGTTCGTCATCTTCGTATTCGCCAGAGGAGAGTTTCTCCGCGGTGGGGATGCGGCTCACCAGCGCTTTGCCTTGCAGCACGGCGAGCGGTTCCAGTCCAAGGCCGGCAAGCGAGAAATCGAAAGGCCCCTGGTCCGTGGTGATGTTGACGCGCGCTGTGGCCGGGCCTTCGACCTCCAGTTGCACACCGATGGGTTGGTGGCGCACTTCGGGCTGCGAACCGGGGCGCATCTCGGTGTAGTTCACATCGGCGAAGGGCGCCACGGCATCGCGGCGCGTTTGCGCTTTCCAGGTAGTGCCGGTGACACTGTCCTCCTCCGAGAAGTGGCGACCCGTGACCGAGACAAGTTTGCCGACCGTCACGGCGGCGCTGCCGTCCCACTTGGTGGGTGCCGTGGCATTGACGCCCATCCACACAAGGACCGTGGTGTTGACATTGGCGGCAAGCGCGGCGTTGGACTGCGATTGGTAGGCGCGCAGTCCAGCGATGCTCGCAACGATGGCAGTGAGTACAAGAAGGATCCAGGTTGGTTTTCGCATCGGATGTCTATTCTATCGTGGGAGCACTGCTATGGGATCAGGCCGTTCCGCCGTACGAATCTGATTCTGCAAACGCCAATCGCCGGCGGTGAGCCGCTGCACGAAGTTGTCAGCCTGCGCGGATACGTAGACGTACTTTTCGTCGGGGCTGATGGCGATCCCTTCGAGCTGATTGCCGACATGCACGCGGTGCAACACCTGCTTCGAACGCGTGTTCATCACGGCAAGGTCGCCGGCGACGATGGTGGTGATGAGGAGAAACCGGTCGTTTTGCACGAGACGCGCGCGGACTGGCTCGCCCGAGATTTCGTGGAATGCGCGCACGGTGTCGGTGCCCGTGTCGATCTCGGCTACCGCGTTGCCGGTACGGTTGGTCGCGTAGAGTGTCTTGCCGTCGCGCGTGAGTGCCATGCCCATCGGCACTCCACCGATCTCGATCTGCTTCTGCCGGGCGCCGGCCACTACCGTGACATTCCCGCTCGACGCGTTGGCGACGTAGAGCTTGGATTCATCGGGGAGGATCGCGATCATATGCGGGTCTTTGCCTTCCACCGGAATCTCGCGCACGATTTTTCTTTGCGCGGGGTCAATGACCAGCACCGCACCGGGACGTCCACAAACCACGTAGATGTTGCCGGAGGGACCAAGCTCAATGCCGTGTGGGCGGCGGTGCGCGCCGAGGTCGATCTTGGCGGTGACCTGATAGTTGGCGGTGTCGATGACGGTGACGGTGCGTCCGCCGGGATCGGGCTCGGTCCAGCGGGTGAGTCCGTAATCGGCGACGAAGAGATGCCGGTTGTCGCCAGCAAGAACGAGTTCGTGCGGCTTGTGGCCCACCTTGACACGTTGGATGACGCGGCCGGTTTCGCCTTCATAGAAACTGACGGTATCGGAATGTTTTTCGCCGACGGCAATAACTTCGGCGGAGAGTGTGTGTACCAGCACGAGGAGGACGAAGGTCACACGAGCAGGATACTGCAAGTGGATCAATCCCAGCGCAGGAGCAGTTCCTGCAGCCGCTCGCGGTAGTTGCGGCTGAGCGTGAGCTGCGTACCGTCGCGCAGCACCACGCGGTAGTCTCCGCGGAACATGGGCTGCAATTGCTGGATGCGGTCGAGGTTGACGATAGCGGAACGGTGAATGCGCACGAATGTTGCAGGGTCGAGCAGGCTGCCGAAGCTCGACATTGTCTCCCGAAGGATGTGCGTGGTGCCTCCGCAGTGCAGGCAGATATAGTTATCGGCGGCCTCCACCCAGTCGATTTCCGTGGTCTTCACCATCAGCACGCTCCCGCCGGAACGGACGGCGATACGAGCTTCCTTGCGCGGGCGGAGGCTTTCGAGCAACGACTCCAACCGGTCCGGGGGTTGAACTGCGCCGGCTTGCAGACGTTCGCGTACACGCTCCATGGTCTTGTCAAAACGCTCGCGGTCAAAGGGCTTCAGCAGGTAGTCCACGGCGTTCACTTCAAACGCGCGCACGGCATATTGATCGTAGGCGGTGACGAACACGATCAACGGAAGCTTGTGTCCGTTGAGTTGGCCGAGCATCGCGAAGCCATCAAGTTCGGGCATCTGAATATCGAGGAACATCACGTCCGGCTTGGACGCGGCGAGCGCATCCAAGGCCTCGCGGCCGTTCGCGCATTCAGCCGAGACGTTCACGCCGGGACATAGCTTCAGCAGGTTGCGCAGACGCTTGCGCGCGAGGCGTTCGTCGTCAACGATGAGCACATTCAGTTGGTTCATGCAGAGTCCGCCGCCAATCGGAACGGGAGGACGATGCGCGCTTCCACTCCGCCGCCCTCCACCTCCCGCAGTTCCAGCCGTTGGTTGTCGCCGTAGAGCACTTGCAGACGCGAGCGAGTGGAGGCGAGACCTATGCCGTCGTGGACCGGTTCGTCCAGCCCGGGACCGGTGTTGCGGACACTGAGCACAAGTTCATTGTCGCTGCGTTGCGCGCCGATAGTGAGCATGCCGCTGCGCGAGATTTTCGCGATGCCATGCCGGATTGCATTCTCCACCAGCGGCTGCAGCACGAAGTTCGGCACGAGCGCATCGCCGGCATCGGGCGCAATTTCGCGGCGCACAGCAAGGCGGTCCTCGTACCGTGTCTGTTCGATTTCCAGGTAGAGGTCGAGGAATTGCAGTTCCCGCGAGAGCGGGACCTCCGCGTCATCGCGTTTGTCGAGAGTGATGCGCAGAAGGTCGCTGAGACGCGCGATGGTGCGCTCGGCTGCATGCGGGTCTTCCTGCACCAGCGCGGAAATTGTGTGCAGGGTGTTGAAGAGAAAATGTGGGTGAATCTGCATGCGGAGGGCGCGCAGTTGGGCTTCCGCGATCTGGGCGCGCAGCCGCGCAGAGGTAAGCTGCTCCTGACGGAAGTTGTTGTAGTATTCCACCGCGTAACCGGCGAGCAGAACCATCGCGTACAAGAGGATGCCAGAGTCCCAGATCTGGCCGACCGAAAGGGTCACCTTCTTCCACGTGAAGCCGGTCTTCACCCATCCGGATGGCCAGCGATAGAGTATGTCCCAAGCGATTTTGGTGAAGATAATGCATAGAGCGGCGGCAAAGAAATGGTAAACAATGCTGCGCAGCAGGTGGGGGCGCGCTATGGGCCAGCGTTTGCGCAGCCAGAGAATCAGCGGCGTCACCAATGCCCAGATCATGCAGAAGGAAAACTCGCCAAAGAACGCGCGTCCCCAGTAGATGGGCCGTCCCGCGAGCATGGTCTGGTAGTGAGTATGAATGGCGGAGTTGAGGCCGTAGAGGGCCCACACACCAAAGATCACGGCGGCACTGACGAGTCTCTTCCTTGCCGCGCTCGATAACTCCATGCTTCCTTTATAGCGTTGCCGGTGATGGCACGCAGACGGAGAACTCCGAATCGCCCCGGCTACGAGCCGCTTCGCCCCACTCCAGTTCACGCTCGCTAAGAAAATGTTACGAGACGCTGGATGGGTGTGGATAGGGCGGACTGCTATCCTCAGCTACAGGGGTGATTGTCTCGATGAAACAATTCTCGCTGATTTTGTTTTTTGTCTCTGTCGCAGCCGCGGAGAGCACATGGACGTCGTTTCGCGGCCCAAACGGCGCCGGAGTAGCGCAGGCGAAGAATCTGCCAACCGCATTCGCGGTGGATAAGAACCTCGCGTGGAAGACGGCTCTCCCTCCGGGCTACTCCTCGCCGGTTCTCTCCGGGCGGCAGGTTTTTCTTACTGCTTTCGAGGGAGAGAAGCTCTTCACCATCGCGCTCGATCGCGCCAGCGGCAAGGAACTGTGGCGCAAGGAGGCCCCTCGCGCGAAGGTCACCAGGCGCAGCGTCAACACTCCGGTTTCCGCTACCCCTGCCACCGATGGCGAGAACGTGTACGTGTTCTTTGAGGATGCCGGGGCCTTCTCCTACAACGCGAAAGGCGAGGAACGTTGGCGGTATGCGGGAACGGCGTTCAATAACCCGTATGGCATGAGCGCCTCACCGATTCTCACCGGCGGCAAAGTGATTCTGCTTTGCGATCAGGACACGAATTCGTATCTGCTCAGTCTCGACGCGGCCACTGGCAAAGTGATGTGGAAGACCGAGCGGCCCGAGGCGATTCACGGATTCTCGACCCCAGTGTTCTACCAGCCGAAGAGCGGCGGCGCGCAGGTGATTGTGTCCGGATCGTACCAGCTTGCGGCCTATTCAGTGGAATCGGGCGAGAAGCTGTGGTGGGTTTGGGGCATGGCATGGCAGGCGAAGTCCACGCCGGTGCTGCGCGGCGATGTGCTGTATGTGCATTCGTGGATGGCCTCGATGAGCGAACTGGGTCAGCAGAAGGACGACGTGGCGCCGTTCGCCGACGTCCTCAAGGAGAAGGATGCCGATGGCGACGGGAAGTTGTCGGCGGAGGAGGCACCTGATCCGGCGATGAAGCCTGTCTGGTTTCTCTTCGATCTCAACAAGGACAAGCTGGTGGACGCGCAAGAGTGGGAGGTGCATCGCAAGCGCGGCCAGGCCAGGAACGGTCTTTACGCGATTCGGCTCGGCGGCAAGGGCGACGTCACCGCCACCAACGTCTTGTGGAAACACGACAAGTCGCTTCCGAATATTCCATCGCCGGTTCTCTACAACGACGTTTTGTACGTATTGAAAGAAGGCGGCGTGTTGACGGCGCTCGATTCCACTTCCGGAAAGATGCTGAAGCAGGGGCGCATTACTGGAGCCCTGGAAGCGTACTTCGCCTCGCCAGTGGCCGCCGATGGAAAGATCTTCACGGCGAGCAAGGATGGCAAGGTTGCGGCGTTGAAGGCCGGCCCGGATTGGGATGTGATCACGGTAAGCGACCTCGGCGAGGAGATTTGGGCGACTCCCGCGTTGGACGACAACCATGTCTACATCCGCACGCAGAAGGCTCTGTATTGCTTCGGCAAACCGTAGCGCACGGTTAGAATAGGTCTCATTATGACGAGACGTACTTGTGTGGCGGCACTCGCAGCCGCTCCTTGGGTGAGGGCCGCTCATCCGGTGCTGGGACAGGGGGACCATCGCTACCGCGTGGTGCCGGGCTGGGGTGTGCTCGGCGAGAGAACTCCGGTAAAGAACTGCCACGGACTGGTGCGGGATGCCGCGGGACATATCATCCTGCTCACCGATCACGTGGCCAACAACGTCATCGTCTACGACAAGCGGGGCAAGCTGGTGGCGAAGTGGGGGACGTCGTTTCCGGGAGCGCACGGGCTGTCCATCGTGAAGGAAGGCGCTCGCGAAGTGCTCTACATCACCGACCTGCAGACGCACAAAGTAGCCAAAACAACGCTCGATGGAAATGTCTTGGACGAGTGGGGCTGGCCCGCCACTACAGGCAAGTACGCGAGAGAGGCGGATTACAAACCATCGTGGACGCTGCACCTCAACGACGGCAGTTTCTTTGTGCTCGATGGCTACGGGCGCGACTATATTCTGCGGTTTGACGCCGAGGGCAAGATGACGCGGATATTCGGCGGCGCCGAGGGCGGCATCGTGCACTGGGGCCCACATGGCGGCATGGCCGATTTACGCGCGGCCACTCCCACCCTGCTCATCGCCATGAGTGATCAGCAGTATCTGCTGCGGCTGTCGCTGGACGGCGCGAAACTGCAGCAGGTGGATTTGCCGGGCGGCAATCCGCGCCAGATCCGGCTGCACAATGGCAAGTTCTACGTGGCACATCTGGCCGACAACTGGCCCAGGGACCGCAACAGCCGCGGGTTCGTCAGCGTGCTGGACAGCGAGTTGCGCGTGCTGTCGAACATCGCCGGATCGGCGCCGGAGTACGGAAACGACGGCAAGTTGCGGACCATGCGGCATACCGAAGATGTGTTCCTTCATCCACACGACCTAATCGTGGATGACGAGGACAGCATCTACGTGGCGCAGTTCGCCTCGGGCGAGACTTACCCGATCAAACTCGAGCGCGTTTAGTTTTTCGGGTGGAAAGACACGTGGAGTTCTATGTCAAAGGCAACTGGTTTCCCGTTCCGGATTGCCGGGTACCATCGCCACATGCGCGCGCATTCAATGGCCCTCTGGTCATGGTCTGGACGCAACGAGCGAGTGACACGGATATTCTGTGCCGTTCCATCGGTGCCGATGGTGAGTGAAAGGGACATAGAACCCTGAACACCTGTGTACTCGGTGTACTCGGGTGCGCACTGGACCATTGAGACTGGATTCGAATCCACGAGAATCATCGTGTAATTGCCGTTCCTCTCGCGATCGACGAAGCCAAAAATCCAGCCTGGTTTGGTGTACCGCCACATCTCGAACGGGCTGGTGTCGCTGGTTGGGCCTGCTTGCGGACCTAGGGTCTTGATCAGGGATTCGTGCGATCCGCCGCTAGGATGGGATTCAATCTCATCGGGCGGTCCATAGAGTATGTAAGTGCGGCCGCGATCGGTTCGCCACCCCGCTATGGAAGCACCACGGAACCGCTCGTTAGCATAGCGGATACGGCGGTAGTGTTCCTCTTTGTACTCGTTCTCCATCGTGGCCGGCGTGGGATCGCGACGCTGCCAGAACTGCACAATGAACTGCTCGCGCTCCTCGTCAGTTCGTAGCTGGAGGAAGGCTTCCCGCTCCTGGTCCGAGATGATGTAGACCACGTCTTCATTCAGCCACTTGCTGTACGGGCCAAGCGGTGAGGCTTGCTGGTTCGCGGGCGCCAGTTGCACGGAGCCAAGTACCATTGCACACACCATGGCCGCTGCCGCCAATACAGGCAGGGCGCCTCGACGCAACGGTTTGGGAATCGTGCGGGATTCGTCGAGGATCGCATCCAACCGGTGGCCGATCCGGCTGGACTGCGCCATCGCCGTGGAGAGGAACCTGCTCTGTGTGTCGCGCAGGTCGGCGGCGATGTCGAGCAGGGCTTGCGCGTAGAGACCGCGGTCCTCCACCGAGAGCAAGGCTTCGTCATCACAGGCCTGCTCGGCGAGCGAGGCGAGTTTGCGTTCCAACCACCATACGAGCGGATGGAACCACAGCAGGCTCCGCAGCAAACGCGCCCCCAGCGCGACGGCCCAGTCCTGACGGCGCACATGCGATTCTTCGTGCGCGAGCACGGAGCGTAGACGCCCTTCGGGCCATTCGCGCCAACCGGCCGGCAGCAGGATGCGCGGCTGGAACGCACCGGCTGTCATCGGCACTTGAATGTCCTCTGATTCAACCAGCAGAGTGCCTCCGAGCGCCGATGGAACCGGCTTGGCCCCGTTCACAATGCGGCGCGTGAAACGGTAGCCCGCCGCGAGTTGGATCAAAAAGAAGCCGGCGCCCAAGCCGTAGAGTCCAAGCAGGCTCTGCTCCCACGACGGCGGCCATGAGGAACGCCGCGCGGGCGTCGGATTCGCGACCGGTGGCGGTGCCACGCGCAGTGGCGCGGCGGAAGGCGGAGCCGTCGCCGGCAGTATGCGAAGCGGAAGAGGCGGCAGCAGTGGATACAACAACGGCAGGGAGAACAGCACGGCGCTCCACACGGCGTGACGGGCCGAAGCGCTCGTGATTCGAAACGCGGCGATGCACAATGCCCCAAGCAGGGTGAGTCCGCAGACGCGCAAGGAAACGCTGGCGAAGAATTCTATCCATTCCATTTCAGTGGGTCTCCTTCTTCTTTGCATGACGGGCGACACGCTCCGCAAGCTTTTTCAACTCGGCTTTGTCGATCACGCGCTCGTCCACCATGCCCAGCAGCAACTGCTCAACGGAGCCGCCACAGAAGCGGTCGATGATCTGACGGACCGCCGAGACGGCAACGTTGGACGGCGCCGATGTGGCGGCGTAGAGATTGGTGCGGCCGTCCACGCTGTGACGAGCGTAGCCCTTGTCCTCCAGCCGTTTGAGGATGGTGCGAATGGTGGATTCCTTCAACGGGCGGTCCAACCCCAAGCGGACCTGCTCGGCGGTGGCTGGCGCCCGGTCCCAAAGGACGGTGAGAACGGCATGCTCGAGACTGCTCAAAGGCTTGGTAGTTCGTTTCATGATTCGCTACAAGATGTCGCGCTACAAAATGTAGCGCAATTTGAAAGTGCTGTCAATAGAAGAATTCGGCCACTGCCGCTAGCGACGGAACTGAATGGAGTGGATGGAAGGCGGGAGATCGAGAAGCTGACGGGCCATCTCGATGCGGGCAAGCACAGCGAGATCGGTCTCATCAACGTCGGCCAGCAGATCGCCGGAGGAAACGCCCAATACCTTAGCTGCGGTGAATGCGGCGAGGCGGCTCGCCTGAATGGACGGCCAAACGTTGCGTGGGGCGAGGTTCGGTTTCTCGGCGTCCGTATCGACCGCGAACATGCGGCGCGCATCGGAAAAGGCACGCTCCAGCGCGAGGTGCGCGTTCCTGGAATCCTTCATTTCATGCGCAGCTTCGGCGATGGCGATCCAGGCCGGGAAGCGCGCCCCCGCTTCCTTCACATCCCCTACCAGCAGCATGCTCTTCTCCAGGATCGCGCCATCCTTGGAGCGTTTGGCGAGCATCGCGAGCACCTCCGCCTTGAGCCCGTCCATAGGCACTTCGGCCGCCTTCGCGAGCGCTTTGCGGATGTCCTTCTCGTCAATTGCCTGCTGAGCTTTGTCCGTCGCCGCAGCCACTTTCCGAATGAGTTCCTGCATTTGGGAATGGTCACCGATCGCTGCCGTTCCCATCGCGAAACCGATACTCGGCCCGAAGGGATCGTCGCTGCCCCCACCCATCGTGGTGGAAGCGCTGAAGCTGCTGTTGTCTGTCGCCTGCCTCGTTGTTGTGATCGAGTTCGCCTGGACGCTCGCCCGGCCTTCGGGAAACCGCTTCACCGCCTCCGCCAGGTCCGAATACGTTTTCAAGGCATTGTCGAGCCGCGCCGGATCAAGTTCGCGAATCATTTGTATCAGGCGGAAAAACTCAATGGCGTGGCGGCTGTTCAACGTCACCGCGCCTTTGTTCGAACCGGCCTTGGGCTCCAGCGTCTCACTCTGCGCGGCGGATGGATCGTCTTTGAGCAATGCGCTCGTGATGGCCGACAAACCTTGCTGCGCCAGCGGACGCGGAACGGCCTTCCAGTGCTTTTCCAGGAATTCGGAGAAAGGGCCGGTAGAGCGCTGCGCGTAGGCCTCGGTGGCCCGGCCGAAAACAATCGCCCGGCTCGAATCGTCCGCGGGGATCTTTTCGAAAACCTCCTGAGCAGCAGCGAAGGGGAACTCGGCTGAGGCGGGAACCAGGTTCAACACCTCAATCGCGCGGTCCACATCTTTCTGCTGCAGGAATTCGTTCACCACGGCGGAGGCAGCGGATTGGCCGCCCTCGTGGACTTTGCCGGGTTCCGCCATCGTTCGCACAAGTTCCGCAGCGGAGGCGACGTTAATTGGAGCAAGCTTGCGAATGATCTCTGTCTGCAGTGACGGGCCAAGCTCCGCCGAGAGGCCCGCGCACGCGGAAAAGGCTTGCGTCAAGGCGCGCACGGCGGCCTGCTTGTCGAGCTTGGTTTGCGCATCGCCGATGTGCATCAGTGCGAGAACGTGTGTTTCCAGATGAACCGCCGCCGCCATCCGCTCCGCTTCGTCGAGTAATTCACGCGCTTTCCCCTGCTTTGTAGGTGGAGCCGGCTGTCCCGCGAGCGCAGCAGCAAGCAAGAAGAGACATAGCCAGCGCATGGGGTTCCAGTATAGCCCCGACGGTTGTCCCCTTGCAGAGGATGCGCATGGGAATCCAGCGGTCTTCCCCGCCCCGAACCGTCCGGCTTCCGCAGGTTGTAGATTGAATCTCCCGGGGAATGCCCAGGGCGCGCCTCACCCTTGGTACCGAACTCGTGGAGCTGCGGTGAGACTGCTGGCGTACGGCAATGGGAGGAACGATCTGCGGTGCATGGTGAGTATAAGGGCTTCGGTCCTCCATTTTAAGGCCTACACCGCATCGCCTCGCAAGTCTTTTTGGAGTAGTCTAACAGGTATCGTGAGTACTAGCTACGAGAAGTCTCCGTTGACCGCCATTCTAAGTCTGCTCACGAGTAATCTGCTCACTGCTGATGAATTTCAGCGTATTTTTCAACAACTTAGTCCTGCGGACCGGATGACGCTGCTGCAGAGACTCGACCAGACGGTTTCCAGTCAGCAGACCCGCCAATAACATGCGCCGGCTGACACGGCCCCCCCTTTCCCTTCTGACACAACTGGGATACTGTTGAGGTATGCGGCTGCTGATCTGGCTTATCCTGCTCTCTGCGACTGCCTTCGCGCAAAAGGACTTTTTGACCGCCGATGAAGCGGACCAGGTGCGGGAAATGCAGGAGCCCAACGAGCGGCTGAAGCTCTACCTGAAGTTCGCCCGCCAGCGAATCGGAATGGTGGATCAGATGCTCGCCAAGGAGAAGGCAGGCCGCTCGGCGCTGATTCACGAGGCGCTTGGAGAGTACTCGAAGATCATCGAGGCAATCGACACCGTCTCCGATGATGCGATGAGACGCAAGGTCAATATCGACCTTGGGGCCGAAGCGGTGGCAAATGCCGAGAAGGAATTCCTTGGACGATTGGAAAAGATCCGCGGTGTGAAGCCGAAGGATTTTTCGCGCTACGAGGACGCGCTTTCCACTGCAATTGAGAATACATCCATCAGCATGGAACTGGCTGAGATGGACCAGAAGGACCGTTCGAAGGGTCTGGCGTCCAAGGACGACCGCGCGAAGAAGGCCCGCGACGAGCTGATGGCCACCGAAGAGGAGACGGCGAAGAAAGCCTCCGGACAATCGGCGGAGAAGAAAGACCCTGCGCCGAAGAAGAAGGCTCCCACTCTGCGCCGTAAGGGCGAAGTCAAGAACCAGTAAATTCTCAGCTCGCTGAATAGTGTTCCACTCGCGAGCCGATTCCTTAGGCGCGCCGGCTGGTTCGCATTGCGACAGTGCGTGGAGGTTCCACCGCCGCAGCCTGCGAGACTGCCATCGTCAGATTCATCAACGAGGGGTCCATCAGATCGTGCATGGCGTTTAGAGGCAACCCCTCCGCATCTTTAAAGAAGACCATCCGGCTGTCTGTTTCATCAAAGTCCACTCGCAGCCAATCGCCGCGGCGCACTTGATCGGTGGCGATGAGGTTGGACACGGGCTGCACGAGCATCCGCTCGATGGCGCGCTTGAGATGCCTGGCACCGTACTTGGCGTCCGTTCCATCCTTGAGCAGCGCATTCTTTGCCCGCTGCGTCACGGTGAAGACGAATGGATTCTCGGCAATCGGATTGAAGAGAACACGTTGCTGCACCATGGCCAGTTCGATGTCCAGGATCTGCCGCAGTTGTAGTTCGGCCAACGGCTTGAAGACAACCGTTTTGTCCAGGCGGTTCATAAACTCCGGAGTGAACTTGCGGCGCGCGGCATCCATGCCGGACCGCGAAATCTTCCCCTGCAGTTTGTCATCCAGAAGGGCGGGCTTGGCGGAATCCTCCCGATTGACCGCGTTGAAGCCGAGCCTGGGAGAGAGTAGCGCCGACATCTCCGCCGCGCCCAGATTGCTGGTCATGAAGATCATCGACTTGGAGAAATCCACCCGACGGTTGTCGCCCAACGTGAGAGAAGCCTTATCGAGGATGCCGAGCAGCAGGTTCCACAAGGAATCGCTCGCTTTTTCAATTTCGTCAAACAGGATGAAGCTGATCTTGCACGTGTCCGTGTGATGGAGGCTGAGCACTTCCTGGCTAAGCAGAGGATGGGTCTCGCGATGGCCCAGGTAGCCCGGAGGAGAGCCGATCAGCTTGGCAATCTCGTGGCTGTGCTGGAATTCGGCGCAGTCGATCTTGACGACGCCCCGGCCAGAGCCCTGGAGGATTTCGGCGGTTGCTTCCACGGTACGTGTCTTGCCGGAGCCGGTGGGACCGAGAAACAGAAAATTCCCGATGGGCCGTCCCGGGGGAGTCATCCCGGTGAGATGGAGCTGGTAGATGTTGACAATCTGCTCAATTGCTTCGTCCTGGCCTACGATCAACTGTCGTAAGCGCCGATTGAGCGAATCGGCGTCGCGTCCTGTCCGTGTTGCATCTAACGGAATACCTAGCTTTACCATTTTTACTGCCTCCCCAACTCTGAGCACACCTGATCGGTCCCCGCATTTCGATTCATTGGCCTTTCGGTCGCGAGGTTTCCTCTCGCGAAATTCCCGTTCGGCTACGGACTGCCCTGGAGAGTCCACGAACACTGCGTTCGCCGTGACACCCCGGCCAGCCTCGGAATTGATCTCTCTCGTGGGAGTGGGCTTGGCTGTGGGGCTAGCGCCGTCCTTTGCGCCACACTTGCTCAGGCTTCTCCAACCGCCTCCGAGATAGTTCTTAAGCAACCCAACCTCCAATCGCAAACCCAACCCTTTGCAATCAGCAAACACCACAGTTTCAACCACTTCCAGGCAACCAGTCACTTTGAGGGGCGCGATGGCCTCATTTCCACCGCGCTCACCATCGTTCGTTCTGGCATTGAGAGCACCATCCGTACCACTTCGGCAATGTCCTGCGGCTGGATTTTCCAATCGGCACAGCCACCGCCAAACTCCGTGGACACGCTTCCAGGCATCACCGTGCACACCCGGATGTTTTCGTTGCGATGATCCAACATCAACGCCTCGCTGAATCCGTTCAGCCCAAACTTGCTCGCATTGTAGGCAGCCCCTCCGGCAAAAGCGTTCTTCCCCGCCAGGGAGGAGATGTTCACAATGAACCCTTTGCCGTTTGCTCGGAACCGCTGCATCGCCGCGTGGCAACAGCGGAAAACTCCTGTAAGATTCGTATCGACCACACGCTGCCAATCCACTTCCGTCATCTCCGCAACCGGGCGGAACAGTCCGATCCCGGCGTTGTTCACCAGCACATCGAGGCTTCCGAGAAGATCGTCAGTTAAGGCGAAAAACTTAAGAACAGAGGCGGCATCGGTAATATCACACACTGCGCCGAACACCTTACCCTTGGCGGTGGCCTGTAACTCGGCGACGGCGGCTTGAACGGCCTGTTCCGTGCGCCCGCAGATGGCCACGTCCGCACCGCTTTCGACCAGCATCCTGGCGATCGCTTTGCCGATCCCTTTGCTGCCTCCGGTGACGATTGCTTTCTTTCCCATCAGTTGCTCTACTTTACCCATCGGCTTGGGTCCTTCCTTTCTTGTTAGGCGATGTGACATGACGGAATTCTGCCGCGGCCCAAATGGCGCAGGGGCAGGGTCGAAATGTTGAGCGATTAACGCGTTGATCCCGGCACGAGCGCAGGGTCGTATGTTGCGCCCTTGGACACCTGTACCATAATGATGCGCATCTTTGTGGGGAAGAACTTCTCATGATCCGCCCGCTTGTGCGCGTGGCCGGACCCGCCGCTGGAGTCTTTGATAACGAGGTCCATTTGTTTGATGCCCTCGGTCCAGACGATGCCTTCGTTCTGCCAGAAAGAGGTCATCGGCACGTCGAGTTCGTAGACCCCAGGCTCGGTGTAGAGTCGGGTTCCGGTGCAGCCGTAACCGTTGCCTTGCCCCTTGTTGGGGATGTAGCAGAGAGTCCAGGTTGTCTTCTCACCGCCGGGCGGCTTCTCCAGGACTTCGGCGCGGATGTGCACCGTGCCGTTGCGGTAGTCGATGGGCGATGTCCAGTCGGTGGGGCGGTTGGGGTTGAGGCGGTCGCCTTTTACGTAATAATGCGACTTACTCGGCTTGGAATTATCCGCATCCTCTTTCGTGTAATTGAAAGTGACATCAAAGAGAACAAACTGCCCGGCGTTGGCAGCGAATGAGCAGAGCGCGAGCAATACGGGAAGCTTCGAGAGCATTCGCCGATTCTACCCCAATCGGGCAATCCGTTTCGATTGAATAACGCCGGCGGCGGCATCCGCGGCGGCCTTCACGAGACCGGCCATCTTGGGGTGCACGGGGGTCACGTCCACGGGGATCCGCGATTCCGCCAGCCGGGAGGTCATGATAGGACCAACCGACGCATTGACAGTATAGGTACGGAGCGCGTCACAGACCGGCTGCTCCAGACCCATCTTACGGGCTATGAGAAGCAGATGGTCGAGTTGAATGGACGAGGTAAAGAGGACGACATCGATCTGGCGGCCGGCCAGGCGGCGGACTGCTTCGTGCAGCGGGGCAATGTCTTCCGGCAGATCCCATCGGTACATCACCAGCGGCGTGACCTCGGCGCCAAGCGAGGTGAGCGCGTCGGTCATTTCCGGATTCGGGCGGCCGTATTCCTGCACCAGGATGCGGCGTTCGGGGCGTGCGGCAACGGCTTCGACGATCTCGCGCCAGGTGTTGGGTTCGGGGACGGTGACGTCGGCGCGCGTGCCGAGATCGCGCAGGATCGGCAGCGGCTTGGGGCCACGGGAGACGATGGCGACCCGCTTGAGAGCCGCGCTCAGGCGGTCGAGAGAATCGGAGGCCGCGAGCTGATCCCGCAGGAAAGCAAGGCCGCTGCCGGTCATGCAGATGAGCAGGTCGAAGGCGCCGCTCTCCAGGCGCTCGACGAAGTGCAGCGATTCGCCGTGGTCTTCGAGGGGTCTCTCCTGAACCGAGGGCGCGACGAAGGACACCCCACCTTCTCTGAGGATGAGGGCGTCCATTTCCCTGGCGCGGCGGCTTTCCAGGCTGAGAACTTGAAGTCCAGCGAATGGCATTCGGTGTGAATCTAATACCAGTATGGCGCAAACGTGGCGCCACACGGGTTAATGCTCCGATCTAGAAACGGTACAAAAGCTCGATATATCCGAAGCCCGCATCCTTGCCTTTCGGGTAGATTTGCCGCATCGTGGCGAGGCCCTGCGCCCGGCCGTAGTAGGCAGTGAAGCTGGCCTGGCGAGTAGCCCGGAACTCGACGCTGGTGTCGTAGAGATTGCCGAGGGAGCGCTTGCCGGAAGTGGGCCGGCCGATGTAGCCGAAGGTCCACGGCTGGAAGACGCCTCCGCCCGCGTACCAGAGGTCGCTCGCGTTGCTTAGCCGGAGGGCATGGAACTCGGAGGAGACGGTGACTTTTGCGTGCGGCCGGAGGATGAGCGCGGCGAAGCGGTCTTCAGTGTTCATCATGTTGAAGAACGGGAAACGCGCGTAGGGGCGGGGCGTCGGGAGCACTTGAAAGAAAGTCCCGTGAGTAGCGTCGTTGGGATTGGAGTCGCCGGAACCGATGGTGAATCCGCCGCGGATCCAGGGCTTGAGGGGCTTGAGCTTCGACCACGCCGGCTGCAGCCCGCCCTCGGCATCAAAGGAGTACGCACGGTGCGCCTGGGTGCCCCACTTCCCTGTTTGGGCCGCACCCCATACGACAGCGTCCAGAGTGCCGGCCTTGGTGGTGAAGGCATGAATGCTGTGGCCGCCGAAGGTCTCGATGCGGATGTTGCTGAGATCGCCGCGGCGAACGGCGAGAGCCCGGCTGTCGGTCTTGAGCACATTGCGCCAATCGCCGTATTCGAGCGCGAAGACGCGTGTGTCGGCGGAGTGGCGGCCGTGCCCCCAATCGCGAGTGAAGGCTGCGTAGCCGAAGGCGGCGCGGTTCCAACCCCAGCCATCGGTCTGGAAGACGCCGCGGGTGGGCGTGGCGGCGACGACGTTGAAGCCGGTGGCGCCGCGGGTGAAGGCATAGTGCGCGCCGTCGAAGCTGCGTCCCACATCGGTGAAGCCGAAGGTTCCGATGAGGCGCTGGCTGATGCGGTCGCGCTTGAGGACGGCGAGAGTAGCGTTGCGTGGAATGAGCTCAGTGCCGTCGTTGAATTCGAAGCGCCCGAGTTGCAGCGTGTTCGCGTCGCTTGCACCCAAGCCTTTGATGCGGATGAAAGCCTGTTTGGCGAAGACCATCGCGCTGTTGCGGCTGTTGGCGTTCGCGCTGTAATAGTTGGAGCCGAGCCCGAGCGCACCTTGGGGGGCGGGGGCGGTGGCGTTGTCTGGCAGGCCGAGCAGGACAGGGGCGGCGAGGTCGAGGCCCCAATCCATGCCCTTGCGTTTCTCGAAGAGATTCAGGCGAAGGAGATTGCCGGAGTAGGCGTAATTGCTCGTTCCAGTGGATGCTTCAAACCAATCCCAGCCGTAGGCACGGGCGCGGATGCTTCCGGTGACGATGATGTTGCCGAGTTTGAGCGGAGCCGGCGCCTGTTGCGCCATTGCCGCGGTGCAAAGAAAGAGAATCCCGATAGTGCGCATTGGCGCTTAGTCTCCCATGACCTCTGCGGGGGTCAAATTTGTGGGAAGCTGCGCAGCGCGGCGCGCTTCAATCTCAAGTTGCGCGGCCCGCTCTTCCTCAGGTGAGAAGCGGACCACGAAAGCGAACAGCGAAATGATGGAGATCACACAGCCCAACACCAGCAGGGCTTGTGTCCAGGGCATGGCGCCCTTGAAGAGGAAGCTGGCCATGACGGCGCCGACGTTGCCGCCGGCGCCGACAATACCCGCCACCGCGCCGAGGGCACGCTTGTTGACGAACGGAACGAGAGCATAGGAAGCTCCGTTGGACATCTTGATGAACAGCCCGGTGAGCATCATCGCGCCGATGGCGATCGGCAGCACGCGCACCTGAGAGAACAGCATCAGGGCGAGGCCTTCAGCGAGGATGGTGCCTCCGAGCAGCAACGCACGGCCGCGGAGGCCGGACTTCTGGTGGAACTTGTCGCTGACGATGCCGCCGAGCGCACGGGCGAAGATGTTCATCATGCCGAACGAACCGGCCACGAAACCGGCTTCGGCCAATCCGAGGTGGAAGTAATCAGTGAAGTATAAAGCGGCGATGTTGTCGATGGTCAGCTCCATGCCGAAGCATGCGCCGTAGATAACCGCCAGGGCCCAGACACGCTTGTCGCGGCAGGCCATTGCGAACGCTCCCGAGGCAGCCGCGCTGCTGGGAAGCTCGCCGCGGGCGCGAAGCTCGTGGAAGTCGCCATCGGCAGTGTCCCTGGTGACGAAGTAGTAAGCGATGCCCATCAGCAGCATGGCAAAGCCGGGAATGAAGAGGGCCAGACGCCAACCCCACCAGCTTGATACGCCGAGGCTGAGGAAGGCTCCGAAGAGTAGCGGCATCACCATCTGCGTCACACCGCCACCGAGGTTGCCCCAGCCGGCGGCGGTGGCATTGGCGGTGCCGACGATGTTGGGCGCGAACATCACCGATGTATGGTACTGGGTGATGACGAACGAAGCTCCGATGGCGCCGATGGCCAGGCGGAAGACGAGGAACGTCTGGTAGTCATGCGAGAGGCCCACCGCCATCACGGGGATGGAGCCGAGGATCAGCAGCCAGGTGTAGGCGCGGCGCGGTCCCATGCGGTCGCACAGCCAACCGATGACCAGGCGGACGAGAACGGTGATAGCCACTGAGGCGATGGTAAGGTTCCCGATTTGCTCCTTAGTGAGGTGCAGTTCCTGGCGAATGACGGGCATCAGCGGCGCGATGCCGAACCAGCCAAAGAAGCAGAGGAAGAACGCGAGCCACGTCATGTGGAACGCGCGCATCGGCGCACTGGAGAAATCGGACAGTCGGATAGTAGTAGCTTTGTTGCGAAGGTTCATGATGAGCTTGGTTCTCCTCTAGGCAGCTTCCCCGGCGGCTTCCTGAGCGGTTGGGAAGCCAATGTAGATCACGCCACCTTCCATACGTGTGGGGTAGGTGGCAAGGGATGTTTCGTCGTCGGCGCGCACGGGGAGTCCGGTTTCGAGATCGAAGCGGCGGCCGTGCAGCGGGCAAACCACCGCGGTTCCGGAGACGATCCCATCGCAGAGCGGACCGCCTTTATGAGGGCAGTGATTGTCGATGGTGAGGAAGCGTCCGTTCAGATTGAAGACCGCGAGCTCTTTGCCGTTTAAGCACAGGGAACGGCCCTCGCGCGGGGGGATGTTGCCGGCCTCGGTGACGGGGATCCAATCGCATTCTCTCAATGTCTCTGTCAGCATACGGATGCGACCTCCGGTGATGTGGTTTTGGCGGATGGTTGTATCTGGACGAACTGAGTGGCGTTGACGGGCTGCGCGCCTTCGAGCCAGGCGTCCTTGGCGAGGGCTTTGGAGCGGGCGAGGCGGTCGAGGAGTTTTGCTTTGTCGGCGTCGGTGGCGTAGACGGTTTCTTTGCGGACTTTTTCGATGCCGATGCGCTCGACGAAGTCGTAGCTACGTTCGAGGTAGTTGGCGTTTTCGCGGTAGTACTGAAAGAAGAGGTCAGAGGCTTCCAAGGCCTGTTCGGTGGTCTCCACCGTAATGAGGAGGTCGGCTTTGCGGACCGATTTTCCGGCGGCGCCGCCGACTACCACCTGCCAGCTTCCTTCCTGCCCGACGAGGCCGAGATCCTTGACTGTGGCTTCGGCGCAATTGCGCGGGCAGCCAACGACGCCCATCTTGAACTTGTGCGGCGTGAAGAGGTTTTCCAGGCGGCGCTCGAGCTCGATGCCGGTGTTAGTGGAATCCTGGACGCCGAAGCGGCAGAACTCCGTGCCGACGCAGGTCTTCACCATGCGAACGCCTTTGGTATAGGCTTGGCCGGAGGACATGCCGAGATCGGCCCAGACCTTGGGCAGGTCGGCTTTTTTGATGCCGAGGAGGTCGATGCGCTGGCTGCCGGTGACCTTCACCATCGGGACGTTGTACTTGTCGGCGACGTCGGCAATGCGGCGCAGCTCATCGGGCGTTGTCACGCCGCCACGCATGCGCGGTATGACGGAGAAAGTCCCGTCCTTTTGGATGTTGGCGTGGACGCGATCGTTGATGAAGCGGGCGGAGCGGTCTTCTTCGTGATCGCCACACCAGACCATGTCCAGCAGATAGCTGAGGGCGGGCTTGCAGACTTCGCAGCCTTTGCGATTGCCGTAGACGGCGAGAACCTCTTCGACGGACTTGAGTTTCTGGCCGCGCATGATGTCGCGCAGTTGTTCGTAGGAAAACGGGAAGCAGGAACAGAGCGTGGTTTTGGTGTCGGCCTGGAAATCGGGCGCGACGGCGCGGAGCAGTTTTTCGCAGAGGCCGGTGCAGCTTCCGCAGCTTGTGGAAGCGCGGGTGCGTTCCTTCACCTGCTTCAAGGTTGTGATGCCGTGGGTGTGGATGGCGTGGATGATATCGCCCTTTTTGACGCCGTTGCAGCCGCAGACGGTTTCCGAATCGGGCATGTCGGCGAGCTCGCGGCCGGGGTCGGGATCACGCGGCGGGAAGAGGACCTGGCGGCGCAGCTCGGTAAGATCGGTCCCGCTGCGGAGCCATTCGGTGTAGGTGTATTCGTCCTCGGCGTCGCCCACGAGGATGACGCCGTGCAGGCGGTTGTTCTTGAGTAGAACCTTCTTGTAGACGCCTTGCGAGGGGTCTTCGAACTTGACGCTTTCGACGCCCGGCTCGGAATCGTCAATGGAGCCGGCGGAGAAGATATCGACGCCCATGATTTTGAGCTTGGTGGCGGGTGTGGCGCCGGAGAAGGTTTTGCCGCGCTGGCCGGTGATGGCGTGAGCGAGGACGCGGCCCTGCTCATAGAGGGGGGCAACGAGTCCAAAGATCTGGCCGTTATGCTCGGTGCATTCACCGACGGCGAAGATGTCGGGGTCGGAGGTTTCCAGATGATCGTTGACGACGATGCCGCGGCCGACGGCGAGTCCGGCGCGGCGCGCCAGCTCAGTGTTGGGCCGGATGCCGGCGGCGATGACAACGAGCTCGGCTTCCAGCTCTTCTCCGGAAGCGAAGCGGAGTCCATCGACGAGTCCGTTGCCAAAGAGCGCGTCGGTCTGCTTGGGAAGCATGACGCGAATGCCGAGGCTTTCGATCTTGCGGCGGAGGTAAGCGCCGCCAGTGGGATCGAGCTGGCGCTCCATCAACGAATCCATAAGGTGGACCACGGTTACGTCGCAGCCGCGCAGTTGCAGACCGCGAGCCGCTTCGAGCCCGAGGAGGCCACCGCCGATGACCACGGCCTTGAGACCGGGCCGCGATTTGGCGAGCAACTCCTGGGTGTCATCCATGGTGCGGAAGACGTGGACGTTCTTCTTGTCGACGCCGGGAATCGGAGGGATGAAGGCGTTGCTGCCAGTGGCGAGGATCAATTTGCCGTACGGTGTTTCGCCGCCTTCCTGGTCAATCACCACGCGGCGTTCGCGGTCGATGTTGGCGATGCGGACACCGAGCTTGGCGCGGATGTTGTTGTCGCGGTACCAATCGACGCCATTGAGGACGATGTCATCGGGCGATTTCTGCCCGGCGAGGACGAGCGAGAGCATGATGCGGTTGTAGTTGACATGGGTCTCGGCGCCGAAGATGGTGATGTCGAAATCATGCGGCTGTTTGAGGATCTGCTCGACACAGGCGACGCCCGCCATGCCGTTGCCGACGACGACCAGTTGTTGTTTCATCGTGGATTCTCCTGGGCGCGTTTCACGCGCATCTTTCGGCGTAGCTGCAGCACAGGCCGGACCAGGGGGTCCGGCGCGGACGAGGACGTCCGCCCTACATGCTTCGTCATCGTGGATTCTCCTGGGCGCGCTCGACGCGCACCGCGCATTGCTTGTAGTTGGGCTCGCGCGAGATGGGATCAAAGGCACTCTGCGTCACTTCGTTGACGTTGGTCTCAAAGAAATGGAAGGGCATGAACACCTGGCCGGGAGCGGTGATTTCAGTAAGCCGCAGTTCGACACCACGGACGCGTCCGCGGCGCGAGACGATGTCCACCGCATCGTGGCTGCGGAGGCCGAGCGTTTTGGCATCGCGGGGATTCATTTCGAGCCAGGCGCGGGGAGACAGGCGTTCGAGAATCGGCACTTCGCGCGTCTTGGTGCGCGTATGCCAGTGTTCGACGGTGCGGCCAGTATTGAGGACGAGCGGGTATTCGCGGCCGGGCTGTTCGGGGAAAGGCGCCCACTCGGCGCAGATGAGTTTGGCGCGGCCGGTGGGGGTATCGAACATGCCATCGGCGTAGAGGCGCGTGTTGGCTTGCGGCTGTTCGCCTACGCCGAGCGGCCACTGGACGGGACCGTGTTCGGAGAGCATTTCGTAGCTGATGCCGGAATAGTCGCAGAGGCGTCCGCTGGACACGCGGCGCCATTCGTTGAAGGCGTCTTCCGGGCAGGTCCAGCCGGGGAAGAGCTCTTCGCGGCAGCCAAGCTTCTCAGCGAGCGCAAGGAAGATATCGAAGTCGGAACGGGCTTCTCCGATAGGCGTGACGGCCTGATTCACTTTGCTCACACGGCGTTCGGAGTTGGTGTAGGTGCCTTCCTTTTCGCCCCAGATGGAGGCGGGGAGAACGAGGTCAGCGAGTTCCGTGGTCGGCGTCGGGTGGTAGCCATCTTGAACGACGAGGAAATCGAGGTTGGAGAAGCCCTGGCGGAGGACATCCTGATTGGGAAACGAGACCAGAGGGTTGGTGGCGATGATCCAGAGAGCGCGGATCTTTTTTGCCACGGCTGCTTCAACGATGTCGGGATAGGCGAGACCTCGTTTGACGGGCAGCCGCGATTCGTCGATGTTCCAGAGGGAGGCGAGGGCGGCGCGGTCGGCCGGATCATCGAACTTGCGATAGCCGGGCATACCTGAGGTGAAGCCGGTCTCGCGGGTACCCATCGCATTGCACTGGCCGGTGATGGAAAACGGCGAGGCGCCCGCGCGGCCGAGGTTGCCGGTGAGCAGGGCGAGGTTGCAGATGGCATTGACGGTTGCGGTGCCGAGGGTGCTGTGATTGACGCCCATGGTCCAGCCGATGAAGCCTGCTTTGGCGCGGCCATAGAGCGCGGCGACACGGAAGAGGGTTTCCTGCGAAATGCCGGTGAGCTCGGCCACGCGCTCGGGATTGTACGCTTCCAGGAATTTCTCCAGCTCTTCGAAGCCGGTGGTGTGGGCGGCGATGTAGTCGCGGTCAATGAGGCCGAAGCGGATGAGCAGATGGGCGATGCCGTTGAGCAGAGCGAGGTCGGAACGCGGTTTCAACGGGAGATGAATGTCGGCCATCATCGCGGTCTTGGAGACGCGCGGGTCGGCGACGATTACGGTCTTGTTGGGATTCGCGTCCAGATACTGACAGAGGATCGGATGATTGTCGGCGAGGTTAGCGCCGATCAAGAGGATGACGTCGGCGCGCTCGAGGTCTTCATAGGCGCCCGGAGGGCCGTCGCTTCCGAAGGAGACCTTGTAGCCGGCGACAGCGCTCGACATGCAGAGCGTCGTATTGCCGTCATAGTTGACAGTGCCGAGGCCCAACTGGACCAGTTTGCCGAGGGCGTAGAACTCTTCCGTCACGAGTTGGCCGGTGCTGAGCACTCCAAGAGCGTTGGCTCCGTGGGCGGCCTGCACGGCACGGAACTTCTGGGCCATTGTGGAGAGAGCTTCGTCCCAGGCGACGCGTACCAGTTTGCCGTTCTTGCGCAGCAACGGGTACTTGAGCCGGTTTTCGGTGTCGATGATGTGATGCTCAGAGAGGCCTTTGGGACAGAGCTTGCCGCGATTCACGGGATGGGATTCGAGTGGGCGGGCAGCGACGGCGCGGCCGTCCTTAACGCCGATCTCAATGCCGCAGCCCACGGAGCAGTAGCCGCAGGTTGTGGCGACCCATTTTTCGGGAATGCGTTTGGCGGCTGTATAACCGGTGGATTCATCGCGGGCGTATTTGTATTCTTCGCTCTTGTTGTCGAGGCCGACGATACGCTTCCAGTCGAGAACGCTCTTCATCTAGTGAGCCCTCCCACTGGAGATGAAAGCCGCTCCGAGGTTCTTGGGTACGACACTGACGAAGAAGAGGTAGCGGCCGAGCCATTCGCCGGCGAGTGCGGCAAGGAAGGCGAGGGTCAGTTGGTAACCGGAAGCAGCCACGAGTGGCATGACGATTCCGGCACCGAGGAGGATAATCAGGCGGGCAACGAACAGATTCTGGAAGCGGCCGCTGAGCAGGAGGGACGACCCGCGCAACTCAAAGATGTCGGAGCGCGACAGCCACAGATATTTGCACAACTGAGTGAGAAGCTGGGCCGATCCTCCGATGGCCGCGGCGAAGGGCAGCCAGGGAGCAGTAGTAATATTCCATGCGCATATGAACAACGGCCCGAGCAACACGGCGGTGGAGAAGAACTCCGCCATTGTGTAGGTGGCGAACCAGGCCGGCCGCGCTTTCACCATATAGATGCGCGCCGAGCAGGTTAAGCCGGCCAGGCCCGCGAGGAGGGTGAAGGCTCCGACGAGCGAGCGCGCTGGAAGATCGAACAGCAAAGTTGCGGCAAAGGCACCGGCGGAACCGGCGAAGAGGGAGAGCGTCAACACTTCGCGGCTGAGCCAGGAGCGGCGCAATCCCTTCAAAGCGCGCCAGGCATAGACCGGGCGTCCGAGGTGCAGGGTGGAGGCAGCGAGGCTGATTGCCGCGAGACACAATGATCCGAGAGCGGCGAGAGTGAGGCTGCCGCCGGCGCGGAGAGCGTCGAGAATCCAGATGACGCCGAAGGCGCCAACGGAAAGCTGCGTCAAGACAAGCATGAAGACCAGCGGCCAGTGGGGATGTTCTGGATCGATGCGCTGGGTGTCCACGCGACCGGTGTCGGGCGGCAGGTTATCGGGCAGAGTGATGCGCGTGGTGGAGATGCTGTCATCGGCGGAGGGCAGGCCGGGCGCGTTGGCGGTGAGGAAGTCAGACCGCCATTCGGCTACGTTCACGATTTCGATTTCGATTGCGCCTTCGGGGCAGGCGGAAACACAGGCGGGCGACATGCCGTCGCTGAGGCGGTTGTGACACATGTCGCACTTGCCGACGACTCCGCGTTCCGGGTTGTACTGCGGCACGCCATAGGAACAGTTCCAGGTGCAATACTGGCAGCCGATGCAGGTATCGGCGCTGTGGAGGACGACGCCATTGATGGGATTCTTGGTATAGGCTTCCACCGGGCAGCCGATGAGGCAGGAGGGCTCGAGGCAATGATTGCAGCCCATGGACAGGTGGTAGCGCTGCGTGTTTGGGTAGTAGCCGCCTTCGATTTCGCCGACGCGCCGCCAGTTGAGCTCGGCAGGATTGCCGTTTTGTTCATTGCAGGCGACGACGCAGCATTTGCAGCCAATGCACTTCTTCATGTCGAAGTGGAAGCGGTACTGTTCGCCCGGCCGGAGCGACCGGGTGGGGATGAGGGGACGCGGTTCCAGTTCAATCTGCACGAGACCCGTCTGCGTGCGACCGAGCGGCACGCTGGAAAGGAGCGTGCTTTCAAATAGCGGCAGGGTGGTCATAGTTTAGTCCGTTTGAATACACGTGATACACGTATCCTGTAATGCGCCGGTCCTTATGTTGGAGTGTCGGTCCGGTGTACGAATCAGGGACACCAGGGACGGGGAACAGCCAAGCAAGGAACAAAACGAAAAGGCAACTCGCGCAGGGAGTAAGGGGTGGGATGCAGACGGGGTTCCCGGTTCAAAAAGCCCCGGAGAACCCGTTTGTTTCGCAGGACAAGATAAACATAGCATTTCCCAGCGGGTTTGAGAAGATCCTTTGCCAAAGAAAGTTTCTATCGGGGTCATCAGTGGCGCGGTGGTGGTCATGTGGATGGCAACTTCCAGCCGATTTCCTGGAGCGGCTTTAGGAACGTGCAGTTGGCGTCGTAGATGAGCGGGCGGACCGCGTTGAAGAGGTCGGGGAGCGGCTCCAGGAGTTGGCGGAGCTTCAAGGCGAAGGTCTCCCATACTTTGAAGTGAAGGGCGTGAATCTCGCGGGCGGCGGCGTCGATGTGGCGCTTGAGCGCGGGGCTCGGGGGCGGCAGCGGCGGCGGGGGCGGTGGGTAAGGCGGCGCGTCTTCTTTGCGGTGATAACGGGCGGGGAAGATATCGGCCGGGTTGATTATTTCGGACCAGAAAGCGAACGGCATAATTATCGATGCTCCTTAGTGGGTGGCTGGGCGTTATCGAGTGGCGATATTGGCTTGGATGTGAGTGATTCTACTGGGGATAATGCTGGTGTTGGTTCTGTAGAAAAGTTATTCTGCTGCCCTGCTGCGGTTCTTGTGTTGTGTCTCATGTTCGTCCTCGATTCATTTCTACCAGGGGCCGATCACGGGACTCGCGGAAGTTGACTGGAGGGGCGGGGATAACCTGTTGATTTTGTTTGGGATGGGGTTTTTCGATTTATTTTATTTGGTTGTGACCGTTGTTCGGAGGGTCCACACACGAGTTTGGGGCGCTTGAAGTTGAGGCACTTGGCGACGTGCTCGCTGGCTATGGTTTCAGCACATTTGAGTTCGAGGATGAGTTCATCGAGAACCAGGATGTCGGGGAAGTAGTCTCCGACGGAGGCTCCTTGGTAGAGGACTTCAACCTTGACCTGCGACACGGCGGTGATACCACGGAGGCTGAGTTCGTGGAGGAGTGCACGTTCGTACACCTTTTCCAGAAAGCCGGTGCCAAGGGTGTTGGACACTTCGAAGGCGGCGTCATTACTTGAGAGGTGACTGGGTCGTCTGGGAAACAACAGAGGCTCAGCGGAGGGGCGTGGTGGTGGATTCGAGGGTGTCTTGTTCGGCCTCGGGGAGGGCGGAGAGAGACAAAACGACGCACTACACCGAAGATCGATGAGCGCAACGGAGCTTTCCGGATCACCCATCCGTTTCATCCTCTTTTCGGTCAGGAGCTTTGCAAGATTGCGGGGCTCCCTTCAGAAGATCAGCAGTTGATCTATT
>JACQZR010000013.1 GCA_016213775.1 Acidobacteriota bacterium | reverse complement strand
ATGATGCGAACGCCTGCGCGCGCGGCGATGCGCTCCATCTCAGCGGCCTGTTCGATGGTTTCGGCGATCGGCTTTTGGCAGATGCAGGGAAGCTTCGCGGCTACCGCGAGCTTGACGAGATGGAGGTGCGAGGCGGGGCGTGTGGCGATATCGAGGAAGTCGAGCGAGTGGGCCCGCAGCATGGCTTCGGCGTCTTTGTAGGCGGGGACACCGAAGGAGGCTGCGCGATCGAGCATGCCGTCGCAGGCGGCCACCATTTCCACGCCGGGCATGCGCAGCCAGGCGTCCCATTGAATGCGTCCAAAGAAGCCGCAGCCGACGATGGCGCCTCGCAGTTTGCGTTGGGTGGATGATTCCATAGATTGATCTTCCAGCATAAGATGAGGGAATGGTTCTTCACACTCTGCTTGGTTGCTGGATGGCGGCTTCACTGGCGCAACAGCCAGAGCCGATGCGGCCTGATCCGAATGGCCAACGACCGATTGCGGCGCGCGATACGGTGTGGTTGGAGGAGTTGACGTGGATGGAAGTCCGCGACGCGATGAAGGCGGGTAAGACGACCGTTCTGATACCGACTGGCGGTGTGGAACAGAACGGGCCGTATCTGGCGGCGGGCAAGCACAACTACATCCTGCGGGCCACCGGCGAGGCGATCGCGCGGAAGCTGGGGAATGCGCTGGTGGCGCCAGTGGTGGCGTTTGTGCCGGAGGGAAACATCAATCCTCCTTCGGGGCACATGCTGTATCCATCGACGATCAGTTTGCGTGAGGAGACCTACGAGCGGCTGTTGACGGATATCGCCGAGAGCCTGAAGGCGCACGGGTTTATGCACGTGATTCTGATTGGGGACTCGGGCGGCAATGTGAAGGGAATGGCGAGTGTCGCTGGGAGGCTGAACAAGCTGTGGGGCGGCAAGGCGACGATCCATCACATACCCGAGTATTACGACTACGCGGGGGTGAAGAAGTGGCTGGAGGCGCAGGGGATTCGCGAGGGGAACGAGGGGATCCATGATGATTTCGCGATCACCGCGCAGATGATGGTGGTGGATCCGACGACGGTGCGGATGAAGGAACGGATTGCTGCGCGGAAGTTCTCCATTAATGGCGTGGCGCTGTCGCCGCCGGAGAAGACGGTAGCGATGGGGCGGAAGATTGTGGCTTACCGGGCGGATGTGACGGTGGCGGCGATCAGGAAGGCGTTGGGGCGGTAGGGGGGAAGGTCTCGCCGGGGTGAACCACTTGCAGACCACGGAATCGAGCAAAGCCGGCCTTGTCAAAGGTGAGGACCGCAGTCTGACCATGCACCATCATCGCGGCGGCCAGGTGTGCATCGTGGAAGCCGTGCCCTGGTCTCCGTACTGCGTCTCCTGTCAGGAACGGGCTGAGCAGTCCGTACGTGACGAGGACCATGCGGAGGAGCCTCCGTATGCCCTTGCCAGTTGAGCATCGCAAGCAGACGGACGTGGGGAACGAGAGGCGCCCTAAAGAAGCTCGGCGCCAGGCCGCTGAGCGCAAGGGAGTAGCCGCGTTGGTGATTGAGGCCAACGAGAGCGACCAGCTCTCCATGGCGGCGGCACTTGAAGCCTCCGGGTGGAACCTTCACCTCGTTAGAGATGGGTTCGAAGCGCGTGCCGTGCTCGCTGCTGAGTCCGTTCCAGTCGTAATCATGGACGGCGAAGCGCAATCCCCTTCCTGGTGCGAACTGCTGGAACGACTGTTGGGGACTGAGCCGCCGAAGGTCATTAGCTTTTCTCACTCGGCGGATGGCTTTGGGCCGAGGTGCTCAATCTGGGCGGTTATGATCTGCTGCCGAAGCCGCTCGACGCGGATGAAATCGCGTGGGTTGGCGGCATCTATTTCCTCATTGACGTCACGCTGTCTAACTGTGTCAATTCCGGTCTCACGAAGATCTTCGTTCTCCCGCAGCATAAGGCGCTCAGCCCGAACCGCCATATTCGCGAGGCATTGGAACATTCTGTCGCCCGAGCTCGGACAGTTCGTCGAGGCCGTCTCCCCAACCCAACGCATTCGGGACACGTGGCACCTTGGCACCGCCGATCCCGTCTACAAGATGAACTACCTGCACATGCTGGATTGGCACATCGAGCGGACGCCGACGCCACAACGGGAACCACCCAGGTCTGTCCCGACGAGGCTTCCAGATTCGGGATCGCGGATATGGACGAGGCATTTGGCATACACGCTTTCGAGGAAAAACCTCAGCACGAACAGCCGCAGCGCTCGCGCTTCAACCCTGAGTCCCGCAGTGCCTCCATGGGAGTGTATATGTTCACAACCGATGTGTTATTGGAAGCGCTTCTTGAAGACGCCGAAGATGCCACATCGACGCACGATTTTGGCCGGGACCTACTACCAAGGTTTCAATAACGGCCTCCATGCCGGAAGATGCCAGCCAGAGTGCCGTGAGCAGGCCGAACGAGAGCATCCCACCGCCCCTCGTTCGGAGCAGGTCGTCAGCCGTTGTCATGACGAGGTCGAAGGCGGGTTTCGGCATCATTGTACCGAGATGCTGCAGAAGACGCTGCTCGAGCCTGGACTCAGCCGCGAAGAAGTACCCAAGCAGGGCCGACAGACAAATCAGCAGCGGGAAGAGCGACAGCAGGAAGTAGTAGGAGAGTTGTGCCGCGCGACCGGGTATGTCGTCCAGCCAAACTCGGCGCCAGAGCCAGTCGGCGAATTCCTTGTGGAGGAGAGCGTAGCCGTAGCGAAAGCACCTGCCGGAAACCATGCTGATGGAACGCCGAAGCTGCTCATTCGAGATAAACGACATCTTCGTCAGGGTGATCCAAGGCGAGCATCACCAGCATGTAGTCCTTGACATGACGCGTCAGCAGGAAATTTTGCTTCACGTGCTGGTAGCCGTTCTCCCCCAGCCTCCCCGGCACTTCATCGGGAGGCACGGCGTAAACCGTGCCTCCGGCGATGAATGTCTCCATGGCTGCCACGTTCAGCAGATCCTGACCGTGCGCCGAGCGCAGTTCAACCTGGACGACCTCAACGCTCGACGGATCCACATGTCCCCACTCCTGGACTCCTACTGCCACGAACAAAACCTTCACCCTTCCCTGTCGCGCCGCAGTCACGATAGCCGGAAGCTCCTTCGACGTGCGCTGAGTGTGCCAGAGTTGATGGTATTCATCAACTGCTTTGCTGCGGTCCTCTTGGAAATGGGAAGAGGCAATGCCCCACGCCAGCCGCTGAAGTTCGTCGGAATCGAAGCTGGCCGGATTTCCATGAATCTCCTCCGTCAGCAGGTTGGGATTCGCGCCTGCTTGCCGATAGATCGGACACAGGTAATCCACTGCCGCCAGCACTACGGGAACGTGTTCGTCGCCTAGCTTCCTTCGCACGATCTCATCCACCCGGCGGAAATAGGAAAGGAGACGCTCCTTTCGGTCCTCTTCGCCCGCACCGTGGCCGTGAAGGATCGCGACGCGCCGTCCGGAGGAGCGGCGGTCCGCAGTATGGCCCTGTAGCTGGCGCTCCGCTCCCCGTGCCCCTAGCGAGATGATGGGGCTTTCCGGCATATCGTGGATCGCCATCTCGATGATGGTCTGGTGGTTCTCTTCGTACACCTTCGCTGCGTCCTGGCTTAGGGCGAGAAGGTAGAAGCGCTGATTCGCCTCCATGGCTGGAAGCAGCGGTTTCAGGTGAAAGCGCGTGGCAACAACTGCCAGTTCTGAGCGCAAGGCCGTCGGCCTGGCGCTGCCAGAACTCATACTGATTGACAAGCTCTCGCAGAGGTTCGAGCACTTCTCGGATGATTGGTGCTTGGTCACCCCGTTCCTCCAGCCGGCGTTCCGCCTCACGGATCAGGTTCTTGAGCCGGATCGGATCCTGGAGTGTGTCCACACCGGCGCGGTGAGTTGGGAAATAGATGGAGACGCACGCCTCTCGCTCGACGTCGATCAACTGCCGAAGATCCCTCCTGCTGATAGGATCCATAAGCCTCCCTGGGCCGTGTGCGTCCTTGGACGCGTCGCCCTAATCCAAAGGGAGTTCCCCCGGCTCTGCCGGGGTGGCAGTAGCCGTTTGACATTTCCGGCAATCCATCGGGACCTCGACGTGAGCCGCCAAGCGCACGAGATGGAGAACCCGATGGATCTCCAAGACGAGCATATTCGAGCGGTGGCAATGTCGCAATCAACGGCGCTGAACGGGAGTCCCAGAATCGACGGCACGGAACCAGGAATGCTCCTCTTTGTCAAACCCGGAGCGCGACAGCGCCCGCAAGCCGCTT
>JACQZR010000124.1 GCA_016213775.1 Acidobacteriota bacterium | reverse complement strand
TTGGGTTGGCCTGCGAGCGGGCCGGACCATCGCTGAAAGGAGTAGCCGCTGTTGGCGTTGGCACGAACGGTGATCTCGGTGTTGAGCCACATGTAGCCGTTAGAGTCGATGGGCGGAGTGACAGTGACGGTGCCGGCGCCTGTGGGTTGCACGGTAGTGCGGACGGCGATCTTGGTATCGAAGAACGCGGAATAGGTGGCGTCGGCGGTTGGCGCAATCGAATGGCTGAGGGCGCCTCCGTCGCTCCAGCGGGCGAAGAGGAATCGCAGACCGTTGGAGCCTTGCGTCTGGGTCACCCGGACGTTGTGAACCGTACCCGCCGCCCAGCGGAGGGTCTTCGGCGCGGCGAACTTGATGCCGTCGACCGCGATTTCGAGGCCGGGACTTCCAAGAGCGGCGGTGGCGTCAAAGGTCACGCTGATCATCGGAAGTTGCACGTCGGAGGTATCGACGATTTTGGCGATGAAGGGATCGTAGAGTGGGGAACTGCCCAAAGGGACCGGGTTGATGGGCGGTATGGCGGTGGAGGCGAAGATGTGAGCCGCTCCATCGGGGCCGATGGCGATTCCCGATCGGGTGGCCAGAGCAGAGGTAAGAAAAGTGGAATAGAGGGGCGTTCCGGAGGTGGTCATCCTGGTGAGGAAGACTCCGTAACGGCCGGGGTCGAGTGTCATCATCGGGCGGAGCTGCGGCATGGTGGATGAGGCAGAGCCGAGCAGGTACAGTTGATCGGTGGCGCTGATGGCAATGACGGGCGTTTGGACTGGGATACCTCCTTCGAGAATCTGGACAAGGCTGAGACCCAGGAGGCTGGACAATTGCGTGATTGTGGTGAGTGACCGGAGATCGGAGGAGATGCGGAAGATGGAGTAGCTCGCACCGGCGAATGCGCCGAAATAGATGTTGTTTTGCGAATCGGCTACGATACCGAGGCCGGGCGTGGCAGCGATTCCAGTAGAAAACTGCAACTCACCAGTGACGGACAAGCGGGCAATGAATGCCCCCGGCGCGGTGGAAGTGATGGGGTTCTTAAAAGGGAAGGACGATCCATCGGTGGTGGATCCGCCGATGAAGCCGGAGAGAATGGCCCGGCCTTCCCGATCGAGAGCGAGGCCATTAGCCGAAGCGTTGTATGACCCACCGAGAAATGTCGAGTACACCAGACTGCGTCCGTCAGGGGCGAACTTTGTCAGGAAGACGTTGCCCCCGGGGCTGGGGCCAGTACGGAAATAGAAGGGATGCTGGGAATTCTTGGTTGGAAAGTCGGAGGAATTGGTCCAGCCGGCCGCATGCAGAGACCCGCCAGAGTCCACCGCAACCGCTACGACGCGTTCATCCAGCGACCCGCCGAGGAATGTCGCGTACACGAGATCGCTGCCGGAGGGGTTGACCTTGGCCACGAATGCTTCAGTTCCGAAATAGGGGAAGGGGGGGAATGCGGGAATGGCCCGCAGGGCGTTCTTTGTGGCGAAGGTGGCTCCGGCGTGGCCACCGATGTATGCCACGCCTTCGCTGTCGACGGCGATGGTGACGGGATTGGCATCACTGAATGTCCCAGATAGGAGAGTGCAGTTCCCGTGGGGTTGATTTTGAAGACGAAGGCGGAGCCCACACCGGAGCCGAGATAAGCTGTCCCGGTGAGGTAAGTGGCGCCGTCTGAGCCCACGGCGATGGCCTCGGCTGAAGCGCCCCACGCGCCGGGAACACGAGGCATGCCGCTGGTCCATTGAATGGCAGGATCGATGGTGAGGGGCAGATCCTTGCGATAGCTGCCAAGACGGAAGCGCACTTCGTTTCCAGAAAGGATGAAGCTGGCGTTGACGGGGATCCGTTTGCCGGCTTCGGTCTGCCAGGCCACCGGCCGGAGCTGGCGGATTTCCCCCGCCGGCGTGGTCATCACAAGGTCGCCGTGAACGAGGCGGATGGTGGTGGCGCCTTGTAGCGTGAAAGCAATCCTATCGGCGGCTGCGCCAGGGGCAACGTGGAAATCGTACTCCAACTGGGAGCCCTTCGCGTAATAGACCAGATCAATTCCAGGGAAAATACTGGTGAGGCGCACGTTTGCAAAGTGTGGGACGGCGCGAAACCAATCCTTCTCGTCAGGACCATGGAAGTAACTGGAGATGCCGGGAAGCGGATCTCCGGCAATGATGGAATCGGGTTCACTGGGGTCCTTCAGGGTCATGGACAGTTCGTGCGGCTTGCCATTGGGCGCGGGCAATTGGAGTCCTGCGCCGCTCCGTCGGATGAAGAGGGTGAAGCCAGGGCCACGCGCAAGAAAGGTGGCGGGATCAGACGACTGGCCGCGATTGGGTTCGAATGGGACTTGGACGTTAGCAAAGTCGAGGGATTTTGAAGGGCCCGCGGCTAAGAGAACATCCGGAAAGAGGGAAAGAATAAGGATAAAAAGACCAACGACGGGCATTTCCGGGCCTCCGCAAGCAGTAAGCCGAAATGTAGCACAAATCGATGGTAAGTTTCTGCGAGAGTCCAAAAACGGTTCAACCCCATTTATGGTGCGAAATACCCGTTGATGTCGAGCACCAGATGCGTTGGGTCGGAAAGATAGGCCGAGACATAGCCGAAGCCGCTCGAGCTGAGACCGGGGACGATGGCCGCGTTGGCGACGATCTGTCCTTGCCAGGCATTGAGTGTTGACGCCAGCGGGACACTGCCACCGGGCCGGTAAAGGGTGATGTAGCCAAGGTATCCGGACGGGATCGCGGTCGCGTTGAGCGGGAACGCGATGGCGGTGTCGGGCGTGGAACAACCGGACCGAAATTGCGGGTGTCGGCGAGGCGGCACGCAGTCATGGGGTAGAAGCGCAGAGCGCCTCCGGCGCCGGCGGGACGATGGCGGCGTTGGCGAGGACGCGTCACTGAAAGAGTTGAGCGTGGACACGAGCGGACGCGATTGTCCCAGACACACCAGAATTCGCATGCATCGAGAATAGCTCGATTGCTGCGCACGAAGACGCTGTTCCGCGAGCGACGCTTCCGTTGCGTTGCGCGCGAGCAGGGGGACGGGCCGGGCGCCGCTGGATCCCATGCTTCCACCACTGTTCACGAGCGCTGGATATCGTTGGAGGTAGTCGCGAAAGCCAGGGGGCGCTGCTATGACGACGGCAGACCGTGCCTGGTCAGCAACTGGAGCCGCGCTTTCGCCGCCCTTGCGCTAGCCGGTCCCCGGCCGGCAAAGCCCGGTGGGATCGGGGTCAGTAACCGGCGGGCCTCGTCCTTCCGCCCCATCTCCAGTAAACAGCGGGCCAGCAACGTCTCTGCCTCGACGATGGACCAGTGCGGCGACGCGTAGGTGCTGCGTCGAAGCGTCAACGCTCTCCTGAGCAACGGCTCGGCCTCGGTCAACGCGCCCTTTCTCACCAGAATCTCTCCCAGCCCCTGGAGGGGGCGTAGCGCTTGCGGCTGGCCACGAGCGAGCCCATCGCTTCTCATCCGCATCGCCTCCCGGAAGAGTTCTTCGCCCTCGGCCATGGCGCCGTGGGCCATGCGTACGAAGCCTAGGGTCGTGAGGCTGTCGGCGACACGGTGATCGTCGGCCCCGTAGACTTTCCTCCGCACCCGCAGAGCTTCCAGCGCCTCGCGTTGGGCCTCTGCTAACCTGCCCTGAGCCAGGTACAGTAGCGCCAGTCCGCTGCGTGCGCCGGCCACATAGAAACTTTCCTCTCCCAGACGAAGAACGAAAACACGCAGCGAATCCTGGTACAACGCCTCAGCTTGCGTTCCATCTCCGTCATCGCGAAGCGCATCGGCCAGATTCTTGATGCTGTTCGCGGTCAGTTGATGCTCCGGCCCCAGGACCTTTCGCCGCAAAGCGATCGCATCCCTGTACATCTCCACGGCCTCGCGGTCTCGCCCCTGCCTGGCCAGCAGCAACGCCAGGTTGTTCAGACTGTTTCCCACATCCGGATGCTCAGGCCCTAACACTTTGCGCCGCAGCCGGAGCGATTCGCGGTATACCGGTTCGGCCTCCTGGTAACGGCCCTGGCCGTAGAGCAGCAAAGCGAGATTGTTCAAATTGTCCGACACTTCCGGATGATCGTCACCCAGCAATCGACGCCGGATCGCGAGGGCACGTCGAAAGAGCGGTTCGGCTTCCGCGTAGCGACCCTGGTCGTAGATCGCCTGCGCAAGGTCGTGAGTGGTTTCGGCCGCGAGGACACTCTCCCGCGCTTGCTCGCGCTCGCGGAACGATAGCACCTCGCGGTAGAGGCGCTCGGCCTCCTGGGGCCGGCCCTGTACCCGCAGCAGTCCAGCCAGGCTTGCTGACGTTTCAAGCGTGACGGGCTCGTTTGCCCCGAGCAATGCCTGCTGCAATGCCAGCGATTGGCGGTATAAGCGCTCTGCCTCGGAGTTATCGCCGAGCATTTCCACGGACCAGGCGAGGTCTTTCATGCTCTCCGCCACTTCCAGGCTTCGATCTCCGAACAGGCTCCTTCGAATCGACAGCGCCTGCCGCAGGATCGGCAATGCTTCCTTATGCAGCCCGAGGCTTTGGTAGACCCTCCCAATTGTCTGCTTGAGAGCTGCGCGCACAGCAGCATCGAGGCTCGGATCGGCATCAATGCCATCTGCGCCTCGATCCAGAATTTCTCGCGCTCTCACCGAATTCCCTCGCGATTCGCTCGGATCGGAAACGCGAAAGACGTTGACCAGAAAATCCGAAACTCTTCCGGCGCGGTCTCGTTCGCGGGCGAGCCGTCCGGCCAGTACGCCCATGGCGATACCGAAAACTATCAGGCTGGTTGCCAGTGTGGCCGCCAGGGCGACTGCGAGGCGGTTGCGGTGGACAAACTTCCCGGCACGATAACGCAGCGTGTCGCGCCGGGCAAGCACCGGGAAGCCGTTCAAGAAACGGCGAATGTCCGCGGCGAACTGTTCGACGGACGGGTAGCGCCGGTCCGCTTCCTTGCGTAACGCCTTGAGGACAATCTCGTCGAGGTCGCCCGCGATGGCCTTGCGATCCCCTCTATTGAGCCCTATGAATTGACTCGGAGGTGGGGGATCGAACTCACAGGCCTTGCGGGAAAGTTCGCTGGCAGTATCCTCAGGTTCCCGGTAAGGGTGCCGTCCGGCCAGAATCTCAAACAAGAGCACACCGAGCGAATAGACGTCGGAGGTCGTGCGAGCCGGATCGCCACAAATCTGTTCGGGGCTGGCGTACTCCGGCGTGAGCAGCCGGATGTTGGTTGTGGTCTGATGTACTGGCAGCTCTTCGCGATCGAGCAGTTTCGCGATGCCGAAGTCCAGCAGCTTCGGTTCTCCTTCGGGCGTGACGAGGATGTTGGCTGGTTTCAGATCGCGATGAACGATCAGGTGCTGATGCGCGTACTCGACGGCCTCACACACCTTGATGAATAAGCGGAGCCGTTCGTTCAAGGAGATTTCGCGGCAGTACGAGGTGATCGGCTGGCCGTCGACCAGTTCGATCACCACGTAGGGAATACCGTTTTCGGTGGTCCCTCCATCGAGGAGCCGGGCGATATAGGCGTGCTCGAGGGTAGCAAGAATCTGGCGTTCGCTCTTAAAGCGAGCGACGAACTCGGGGCTATGGAGACCAAAGCGCGCAATCTTGATGGCGACTTCCTTTTGGAACTCGTCGTCGGAGCGGGCGGCGCGATAGACCGTTCCCATTCCACCACTGCCCAACTTGCCGCGCAGAGCATACGGGCCGATGCGCTGGCTAACCAGCCACCGGCCCGTATCACTGAGATCGCGCGCGACCAGAGCGACGGCCGAACGGATGGGGTTAGGGCCGTCGCCAACTGCTTCGAGAAGGGAATCGACATTGCGGCGCAACTCGAAGTCGCCGCCGCAGCGCTGATCGAGGAGGTGGAGACGTTCCTCGGGCGGTGCTTCCGAGACTTCGTGGAAGATCTCTTCAATCCGGCCCCAGCGCTCCTCGTTCATCGGATTTCTCTCCTTCTCCTATCTCGCCACCCAGCGGAAGTAGCCCGTCTTCGCGTCCACTCGTGCGGGAAGGCGCCCACCGGATGATACCGTACCATTCGCATCCTCTCCGGCGAAGAAGTATCCAGCGCCGATGCCGATGAAGCCACGCTCCCACAGCCTGACGTTACTATTATTTGACAGGTAGTAGTAGCCGCCGCGGAAGTTCGTTGCGTTGTTGGCGATCTTGCAATCGCAGTCATTGCGAGTGGAGCGGCCGGCATTTACTTCCATGAAGCGATCGTTGCCGAGGCGGTTTGTGATTAGGGGCATGAAGATCGTAGATGAGGTAAACACGTTGTCGGCGGTGAAGCTGTACGTGCCCCTGGGACCGTCGATCTTGCTGTACGATCCGTTGACCGGGATGCCCTTCTTCTCGCCATCGATAACGGGCTGCGTCATGACATAGCTGAGTTGAATCGAATTGGGCGGCGGGGAGTAGGTCCTGGTGAAGACGCCGGGGGTTGGACTCACGTCCAGGGAAGCGGCTGCGGCAGTTCCGATTCTTGTGTTGTTGACGAAGATCTCGATCGGGTAACCAAGCCAGTTGGTCACGCGGATAGTGGCCGTAGGAGTGGGTGGTGGCGGTGCAGGGATGCCGGCGCGGTATTGATATTCCCGGTCGAACCACTCGCCGCCGATGGAAGACCAGACAGTGACGTAGAGGACGCGCCCGTCAATGGGAAGAGGAACTGTGGCGGAACGCGACTGTCCGGCACTGCGGTCATAGAGATCTCCGCACAGCTTGCACCTTCCAACCGACAGCCAGTATTCGGAGACGCCCGCTCCGGCGCTCCAGCTAAAGCTCTGGTTGGCCGTGAGAGTTGCTCCGGGTGTGGGCGAAGTGATGGTTGCCGGCTGCGCGCCACTGGCGGCGCGGAAGGTGTAGTCCTCCCAATACCACTCGCCGCCGATTTCAGTGAACAGCGAGGCGTGGACGATCCGGCCGTCGGAGGGCACACTCACCAGCCGCGAGCGTTCAAGGCCGGTGCTCTGATCGAAAAGATCCGTGCAGTTGCGGCAACTGCCCACCCAGAGCCAGTATTGCTGCGCGTTGCCGCCTTCGGTCCATTCAAAGCGCTGGACACTGGTGAGCGTTGCGCCAGGGCTTGGCCGGGAAAGTTCGGCGTGCCGGATTCCGGACACGGTATAGGCGGCACGGCTGTCCTTGCTGTGTTCGGCGACCACTGCAAGGTCGATGAGATCGGCGGGTCCGAGGTCGACGGCGTCGCTGGTGGCTTCAGCCTGCCCTTCGGACTGTCCGGGCAGCGCCTGCGGACCGCGGCGAGTGTTCGGTGCGGTGGCCCTCGGATCGAGGATCTGGATGTGGCCGTCGAACTGAGCAGGCGGCTTTCGTTCGCGATGCGATATGTGGCCGGCCGGGATCGCCTTCACCGGATTGCGTGCTTCGTTGGTTTCCTGTTCGCCCATGGAAAGCATGGGCGTGATGAGGCACAGGGCTACCAGTGCCATCTTTGCAGTTGTCTTGTTTTTCATCGGTTCTCCTCCTGTGAGGCGGCATCGTTGTGCCGCCTTCAATTAGGGGAGCGTCGCGAATCTGGAAATCTCATCAAGCTTCAGAAGAATTTTCTGCTGGATGTTCGCGGGCCGTCGTCAACTCACGGCGCAGCCACGCTTCGGCGAGCTTCAAGTCGCGATACACAGTGGGTGCCGAGATCTGCATGGCCTCGGCGATTTCGTCATGCGTCATGCCGCCGAAAAAGTGCATCTCAATGATGCTGCTCTTGCGAGCGTCGAATTCCGCCAGCTTGGCCAAGGCATGGTCGATCGCCAGCAAGTCGGCGAATCCTCCCGGGCCTGCTACTTCCGCGGCCTCGTCGAGTGGCGCGACATAGGCTCCGCCGCCTCGTTTTTCACGATTCCTCATGCGGGCATGATCGACCAGAATCCGGCGCATGAGACGCGCGGAGAGGGCGTAAAAGTGAGCCCGGTCGCGCCATTCGATCTCGGATCCCACAAGGCGCAGATAGGCCTCGTGGACCAGCGCCGTTGCCCTCAGAGTCTGTCCGGGTTGCTCCGACGAGAGGCAGCGGGCGGCGAGCGTGTGAAGTTCGCTGTAGACCAGAGGCATCAGCCGGTCCAGTGCGCTCTCATCACCAGCGCGCCAGTCCATAAGCAGACGGGTGACCTGCGGTCGGGTATCTTCAGCCATGAGGCATCACACTCCGGATTGACTGCGGGCGCACTCGACGGCAGCTTGTGGCCGAGGCTCCAGTGTATCGCTTGAAGTTGACGGAAGCTACAATGCGATCACGCCAACTGCCAATAACCCTATGGAGCGAAATAGCCGTTGATGTCGAGGATCAAGTGCGTTGGGTCGGAAAGATAGGCCGAGACGTAACCGAAGCCGCTGGAGGTAAGGCCCGGAACAATGGCCGCATTGGCGACGATCTGTCCTTGCCAGGCATTGAGTGTTGACGCCAGCGGGACACTGCCTCCGGGCCGGTAAAGCGTGATGTAGCCAAGGTATCCGGACGGGATCGCGGTCGCGTTGAGCGAGAACGCGACAGCCGTGTCGGGCGTGGAGCAACCGGGAACGCTCATGCTGAAGAAGTAAGTTCCAGCCAGCCGTGGCGCGCCGAAACTGCGGGTATCCGCGAGCCGGCACGGAGTCATTGGGTAGAAGCGCAGAGCACCGCCGCCGCCCACGGGAGCGAAATAACCACTGACGTCCGCCACCACGTCGGTGTTATCCGAGGCATAAACGTTGATTGCGCCACCAGCGCCGGCGGGGACGATGGCGGCGTTCGCGAGGACGCGTCCCTGGAAGGAGTTGAGCGTGGACACGAGCGGCTGCGGCGATCCCGCAGGCCATGTGCTGATGTAGGCGAGTGGGCCCTTGGGAACAACCGTGAAGTTGAGCACGAACGCCCGGGCGCTCGCTGGGACGCCGCAGTTGCCCGCGATGGTGAACGTGCGCACGGACCCGCCTGTCATGAATGGCGGCGTCGTGCGCGTGTCGACGACGCGGCAGGGATTGAGCGGGTAGAAGCTCATCGCTTCCGCGTTGTCGGCGAAGTAGCCGTTGATGTCAATGATGACGTGCGTATCGTCAGTGGCAAATAGAGTGATGCCGCCGCTGGCGCCGGCGGGGACGATGGCGGCGTTGGCAACGGTCTGCCCTTCAAACGCGTTGAGCGTGGACACAAGCGGGCGCGCTTGTCCGGTGGGATAGACGGTTAGGTACGCGAGTGGCCTGAGCGGAACGACGGTGATGTTGAGTGCGTAGGCTTTCGCTGTTGTGGGGATGCCACAGGAGCTTTGCGGGATGAAGACGTCGCGCGTGGCGCCGCCCGGAAGGAACGCGTTTCCGGCGAGGCGCGTATCCAGGACGCGGCAGGGAGTGGTGGTGACGAAGCCAAGCGAGCCGCCACCGAAGTCGGCTGTGAAGACTGCCGTCGCGTTGCCGTTTTGCGGGTTGTATACCAGCACGTAGTTTGCGGGGTTGGGCTGTCCGGCGAGGATGCCCACCCAGCGTTGGAATGCTGCGCCGGGCGATGGAGTGGCGCTTACCGTGATGTTGGTGTTGAGCGGCAGGAAGCCGTTTTGCGGGGCCGGAGAGATGGAGACTGTGCCTGCTCCCACTGGCTGCACGCCGGTGCGAACTGCGATCAAGGCGTCGAAATCGGCGGTGTACGTGGCGTCGCTGGTGGGCGCGATGGCATGGGTCGCGGCGCCGCCGTCGCTCCAGGACTTGAACTGGAAGGAGAGGCCATTGGAGCCCTGGTTGAACGACACGGAGATTTCGTGGGCCGTGCCTCTCAGCCATTGCAGGGTTGCGGGGACGGCGACCTTGGTTCCATCAACGGCCACTTCAAGGCCGGGGTTGGCAAGCGGGGCAGTGGCCTTGAAGGTGACGGAAACCAACGGCAGCGTAGTGTCGGACGTATCGACTATTTTGGCGGCGAAGGCGAGTGCAATGTACGACAGCGTGGGGTTCGGAACTGACGTCACTACCGGATTAATGGGCGGAATGCCGGCCGAGGCGCCGACGCCCGCAGTGCTGGTTCCACAAATGACGGCTGCCCCAGTCAGATCCACCGCGATGCCTAGCCCATATGTCAGGTTCGTGGTGACGAAAGTCGAGTAGAGAACGCTGCCCGTGGTGGTCAGTTTGGCAACGAAAGCGCCGATCTTCCCAGCTCCCAGGACCGTCATGGGCCGGACCTGGGGCAGGTTGGGGCCGCTGGTGCCGATGATGTGAAGAAGGTCGTTCTGTCCGATGGCGATCACCGGCGGGTTAGAGACGGTGTTCGGCATGGTGGCCAGCGGGCCTTGCATGCGCGCAATCACCGCCAGCGAACGGGCATCGGGTCGAATCTGGGCAACTACGAAATCGCTGCCATCGAATGCCCCGTAGTAGGAGTTATTTAGAGAGTCGGTGGCGATACCGGAGGCTACCGTGTGTGGGAGATAGGAGGAGAATTCGAGTTGGCCGGTATCGGAGAGCCGTGAGAAAAATGAGCCCTGGGTGAGCTGGTTGAGGGCATTCAGTAGAGGTAAAGTGTTGCCGCTGCCGGGAAATGCGGTGACAGTGCCGGTTACTAGAGTCTTGCCATTGCGATCCAGTGAGAGACCGCTGATCGTGACGTTGGCCCCACCGCCAAAGAAAGTGGAATAAACGAACGATTGCGCGTCCGGCCGTAGTTTGGCGACGAAGCCGTTCAATGATTGTTGTGAACCGGGCAGGGTGAAGAAGGGCTGCAGACTGTTGACGCTGTGGAAGTCTGCAGAAGTGGTGGCGCCGGCGATGATCGGCGAGCCTGCGGCATCGACAGTAATGGCCGACACGCTTTCACCTAAAGATCCGCCGATGAAGGTGCAGTAGACGAGGTCGGATCCGGACGTGTTCACCTTTGCAAGAAAGGCTTCGCCCGAAGGGCTCCCCGCTGCACTGGAAACAGGCCGGATTGCGTTCTTCACCGGGAGATTGGATAGGGCGGAGCCGGCGACGTAAGCTGCACCGGTGGCGTCCACAGCGATGCCGCCAGGGTATGCGCCGGCGATGGTAGTGCTGTACGTGATAGCGGTTCCAGAGGGATTTACCTTAAACAGAAAGGCTCCAACCCCGGTATTCAGGAACTGATAACCAGTGACGTAAGTGGAGCCGTCCGGGCCGATGGCGATTCCGCGAGAGGCACTGTTGATGAAGCCGGTCACTTGGGGGTTGACGGTGGTCCATTGAATCGTGGGGTCGATGGTGAGTGGCAGGTCCTTGCGGTATCGGCCGATCTGGAAACGGACTTCGCGCCCTTTAACGACGAAACCGGCATCGACGCGGAGACGCTTGCCGCGATGGAGTTGGTAGGCGACGGGCTTGTGCTGGACGATGTCTCCGGCGGGGGTTTTCATCACCAGGTTGCCGTTGTGTAGACGGAGCTGTGATGCGCCTTCAATCGAGAAGGCGATGTCTTTGGGGTCGGCGCCGGGGGCGAGTTGGAAGTCGTATTCCAGGCGGGAGCCGGAACCGTAGTAGACGAGATCGATGCCAGCATAGACAGTGGCGAGGTGGACCTGTGAGAAGTGCGGGACGCCGCGGATCCACTTGGTTTGGTCGGGGCCATTAAAGTAGCTGGAGATGCCGGGGAGAGGTTGCCGGCCGCGGATGGCTTCGGGCTCGCGCGATCGGAGCAGAGTCATGGAGAGGTCATGAGTGCCGTTGGCGTCCGGGAGGATGAGAGTTGCGCCGTTGCCGCGAATGTAGAGGGAAACGCCTGGGGCGCGGGCCACATAGTGAGCGCCATCGAACTGGCCATGATTGGGTTCGAATGGGATTGGGATGTTGGCAAGGTCGGGTGCCTTGGTGGGACCAGCGCCAAAGGCTACGCCGATTGCGGCGGAGAGGACGAGAAGAAGAGAACGCATGGGGGGACCTCCGCGAGATTTTATCCGCAATGTAGCATAACGGTATCTCGCGAAACGCTACCGTCATGCGAGATTTCGAGCAGGGTCGAGTCTCTCGGCAAGCCCGTTCAGCGCGGCCCGGTACAGAATACCCCGGCAGCTTCGAATGCTGACGCGAGCCAGGGTCGCCTCAGAGCGCTCGTCGCCGAACGGCTTCAGGAGAGAGCGCAGTCCAGTCAGTTCCGGCATCTGCACGTCCAGGAGGACCGCGACAGGAACGCGAGCTAGCTCGGCGGCGGCCTCTGCGAGAAACTGGTTCCTGCTGGTAGCCACCAGTACATCGCCGTCGACCACCAATCCCTGGCCTACTGACGCTTCGGCCCCGCCGCCACCAAATCCCGCGCACGCAACGCCGTCTCCAGCGCCTCCCCCGTCGTCGGCGCCAGCGCCGTCAGATGCCCCATCTTTCGCCCTGGCCGCGCCCGTAGCTTCCCATACAAGTGGATCTTGATATTCTCCACTGCCGCCGCGGCCGCCCAATCCGGCTCGCCGCCGGTCCACAAATCCCCAAGCAGATTCACCATCACCGCCGGCGTCATCCGCCGCGTCGACCCCAACGGCAATCCGCACACCGCCCGCAACTGCTGTTCAAACTGGCTCGTCACGCACGCATCGAAAGTGAAATGCCCGCTGTTGTGCGGACGCGGCGCCATCTCATTGATCAACAGATCCCCATGATGCGTGAGAAAAAACTCGACGCACAACACACCCACTACGTCGAGTTTCTCGAACACGGTCCGCGTCAGTTCCTCCGCAGCCGCGGCCACTTTCTCCGTCACCCGCGCCGGAGCAATCGTCACGTCCAGAATATGGTTACGGTGCTCGTTCTCCACCACGCCGTAATGGACAAAGCGTCCGTCTTCCGATCGCGCCGCCACCACCGAAACTTCCTTCGCGAAGTGCACGAACTTCTCCAGCACTGCCTCCTGCCGCCCCACGCCGTGCCACGCAGCTTCCGCCTGCGCCGGATGATTGATGCGGTACTGCCCCTTGCCGTCGTAACCAAATCCCGCCGTCTTCAAAATCGCCGGGCACCCTAACTCGACGAGCGCCGCCGTTAGATCCTCCAACCGCCGCACCACGCGAAACGGAGTCACCGGCAAGCCGGCCCGTGACAAGAACGTCTTCTCCCGTAACCGGTGCTGCGTCGTATGCAAGACCGCGCCCGCCGGCCGCACCGGAGCCCGTTCCGCCGCCGCCGCCGCGGTTGCCGCCGGAACATTTTCGAACTCGAATGTCACCACTCGAACGTTGCTCGCAAAACGCCGCACTTCATCCAGATCGTCGTAACTCGCCGTTACCTCGACATCGCTCACTTGCCCTGTCGGCGTATCGGCCTCTGGAGAAAACGTGTGGACCCGATACCCCATCCGCCGCGCGGCAATCGCAAACATGCGGCCCAATTGGCCGCTGCCTAGCACTCCTATCGCCGCACCGGGCAGTATCTCTTTCATGGCAGAGTATCGGAGAGAACCTTGTCCGCCTGTTCCTTGCGAAAGGCGTGCAACCGGGCCCGCAACTCCGGCTGTTGGTTGGCCAGTATCGACACCGCCAGCAGCGCTGCATTCGTCGCGCCCGCCTTGCCGATCGCCAGCGTGCCCACCGGAACCCCTCCAGGCATTTGCACAATCGACAACAACGAATCCATCCCCTTCAGCGCGTGGCTTTCCACCGGCACACCCAGCACCGGCAACACCGTGTGCGCCGCCACCATCCCTGGCAGATGCGCCGCGCCCCCTGCTCCCGCAATGATTACTTGCAGCCCGCGCGCTTCCGCTGTAATGGCGTATTGGGTCATCCACACGGGCGTGCGGTGCGCGGACACGACGCGGCATTCATGCGGCACGCCGAAGCGCTCCAGCATTTCCGATGCATGCCGCATCGTCTCCCAATCGGACTTGCTGCCCATGATCACCCCGACCAGGGGCGCGGGTGTCTCCATAACCTAAGCTGTGAAGCCGGCCTGGCCGTCGAAGTTGCACAGGTTCTCGGTCTTGATGAAATCAAAACCGGCGCCGGCCACCTTGCCCAACAGCTCGATGATCTGCTGATGCGTGACGATGCCGGAACCAAGGAACCGGCCGCGCCAATTGTCGCCGGTGAGCGTGTCGGGGAAGCCATCCGGCCACACCTTCACCCCGCGTGCGGCAATGTTGTTGAGCTTTAGCGCATCGGTGCTGCATGTCGCAAGCTTCGCGCCGAGTTCATCCGCCGTGCCGCCCGTGTAATCGAGGAACACGTCGACGCCAATCAGGTCCTTCTTCGCCGGGATACGTACCGATGTCGCGCTCGCCGCCGATTGATTGGGCCGCGAGCTGTAGCTCACCGCCTTCAGCTTCTCCGGCTTCTGGCCCATCCGTGCCGCAACAGCCTCAGCGAATTCCTTCGTCCCCACCTTCTCTTTACTCACGCCTTCGGAGTAAATATCGTAGGTGTGGATGCCGTCTTCAATCGTCCGCAGCCACGCGTTGTGCACCTTCTCGGCGATATCCGGCTGGTCGATGTGCACCAGCATCAGAATCGCGCCATGCAACAGGCCCGAAGGATTTGCCAGGTTCTGACCGGCGCGGCGCGGAGCCGAACCGTGGATCGCCTCAAACATCGCGTACTTCCCACCGATGTTCGCCGACCCGGCCAATCCCACCGAACCCGCAATCTGCGCCGCCACGTCCGAGAGAATATCGCCGTACAGGTTCGGCATGACGATCACATCGAACGCATTCGGTGTATCGGCCAGCTTCGCCGCGCCGATGTCCACGATCCAATGCTCGTTGGTGATCTCCGGATATTCCGCCGCGATTTCGTCAAAGACCTTGTGGAAGAGACCGTCGGTCATCTTCATGATGTTGTCTTTGCTGAAGCACGTCACCTTCTTGCGGTTGTTGCGGCGCGCATATTCAAACGCGTAACGCACAATGCGTTCGCAGCCCGGACGGCTGATGAGCTTCAGACACTGCATCACCTGGTCGGTCTGGCGGTGCTCAATTCCGGCGTAAAGATCTTCCTCGTTCTCGCGTACGATCACCACATCCATGCCCGGATGCTTCGTATCCACATAAGGATGGTAGGCAACGCAAGGCCGCACATTCGCGTACAGCCCGAACATCTTGCGCGTCGTCACGTTCAGGCTCTTAAACCCGCCGCCCTGCGGCGTCGTAATCGGAGCCTTAAGAAAAACGCGAGTGCGTTTGATCGAGTCCCATGCCTTCGGGTCGACACCCGTGGTGTGACCAGCCAGGTACACCTTCTCGCCAATCTGAATTTCTTCTATATCAATGCGCGCTCCCGCCGCCTGGATGATGTGCAGCGTGGCGTCCATGATTTCCGGGCCGATTCCATCGCCCCGCGCGACCGTAATAGCTGTGTTTGCCATGTCTGATTGGGATACCTTGAGAAGCGAACAAGGCCAGCCCAACTCCACTACCCCTCCAGTTTCTTTGACGGCCGGCCCTGTTCGCGGTTTGCCTCTGGAGGGAGTAACTTCCTACTGTACCAGAAGCGTTCCCTGAAGCGAGACCCCTACGTTAGGCATGGGTTCACAATCGTCAGATTGCGCATCCTCGAGAAATCTCTGTCCGCTGACCACAGCTCTCGCACTCCGCTTGCCCGGCATATCGAATGAATGCGCGCCTCGTGCACCTGCGCACCCTTGAGCTTCCCATTCAAAAAGCACTCGCGTAGTTGCGTCCAGTACCCATCCGATTCTCCCAGCACGCGCAGCGTCGGCGATTCCATCCAGATCTCTACTTGCACAATCGCCAGTTCGGGAGGCGTCGGCGGCTTGAAAATTCCCGGATTGGTCGTCACGGAAAGGAACTCATGCACACACGGCCATGGGATTCCCCACGGCGCCGCCCCCTCCGCCAATCGCCTGACGGCCGACTTGGCCGCCCGATGATGCGGCGAATCCTGGCGGTGTGCATAGACCAGAATGTTAGTGTCCACCGCGATCATGGACGGAGAGTCCCGCCTTCGTCCTCATAGGCCAGTGCCGCCAGATCGGTCCACTTCACACCGCGTTGAAGCCCCTCCCCCTTCCGGAAGCTTCCATCCCGAAGACGAAACGGCTTGGACGCGGCTTTGCTTCTTGCCTGCACCACAAGGAGCAGTCCTTCCTCGACAAGCTCCCGGAACGTCAGCCCTTCCTTGCTGGCCAGCGCTTTCGCCTCGCTGAATAAAGGGTCCGCAATCTCAACGGTCGTCTTCATGCACCCACACTACCATATTCGCAATATGGGTAGTATGGGTACTTCTTCTGTGTTACCGACCGCTGATCAAGCTCTAAAAGGTCATCCGGAACTCCAGGTAAATTACCCGTGGCGAGTTGTTCTGCGCCGGCGCCAACTGCCCGAACGTCGCGCTCGTCACGTTCGGTGCTCCGCCGTTCAACTGCGTGAAGTACGGACGATTGAACGCATTCACCGCATCCGCGCGAACCTGCAGCTTCACCCGCTCCAGAATCACGAAATCCTTCGATAGTGAAAAGTCGAAATTGCTCACTCCCATGAATCGCACGTCCGGGAAACGCGTCGGGAAATTGCGCAGGGTAAACGGCGCCGGACCCGCTACCCGCGGGAACAAAGACGTGTCGAACCACCGTGCGAGCGAACGCTCGCCCGAAGGCAGTTTCGCGCTGCGCGCTTCCAGTGGCGCTGCATTCGGAAAATCAATCGGGAACCCGGCCTGCAACGTCACGTTCCATCCGAATCGCCAGTTCCCCAACAGCGCGTTCGCTACCGGATGCATGCCGCTCAGCAGCGGCTGGCCTTTTCCGAACGGCAGGTAGTACGTCCCCAGAACCGCCAGCTTCTGGCTCACGTCAAAGATCGTCAGCCGCCGCTCCAGCAGCGGGCTCAGAATGTTGCCCGCCCGCAGGTTCTGCGCATTCAGCGGCAGCAATTCTTCCAGCGTCTTGCCGGCGAAATAGTTCACCTGAAGATTCAGCCCATTGGCGAACCGCTTCTTCACACTCACTTGTAGCGAGTTGTAATCGTTGCGTCCGGCCGGAATATTAGTGGACGTCACTCCGGAATACTGCGGAAAGTCCACCAGCAGCGACTGCCGCGGAATCGTCGACCCATTCAGCGCGGCATTATTCGGAAGCAGCCCGGCCAGTGGATTGGCAACGCGCTCGGAGTAGTAGCTTGCAGCCTTCCCCAATTCAGCCACCGGAATCGAATTCAGGTTCCCGCTGATCGGCAGGCCAGTCGTGAAATTGCCGACGTATGAGATATCCGCGAACAACCCAAGCGGCAACTCCCGCTGCAACCCGAACGACACCTGCTTCGACAGTGGCAAGGGGCGTTCGTGATAACCGAAACTGAGCCCCAACCCGAGGTCCGTGGCCAGCCCTTGAGACGAGCCGATGGGCCGCAAAATCCCATTGGGAAACGGATTGCTCATCGTCGCCGAGGGCGTCAGGTTGCCATCCGTGCTCGTGATCACCGGAGTACTGCGGCTGAAACCTGTCGTCCCACCCAGCGCCCACTGGCCAAGCGTGTAGATACCGAACCCTCCGCGCACCACCGTCTTCGTTCCCAACGCGTACGCTACCCCAATGCGCGGCTGGAAATTGTTGCGGTCCGGCGCGAACGCAAACCGCTCGTCGCCGCTCCCACCCGCAAAAACAAGTCCGCCCGTCAGCGCACGGCACGCCGCGCAGTTTTCAATGCCCGGCTTGCCCGTCACCTGCGACGCAATCGGACTCGCCTGCCCAAACGCAAACCCCCGCGTCATCTGGTTGTACCGCTCCACCACCGGGCTTTCATAATCCCAACGCACGCCCAGATTCAACGTGAGTTTGCGAGTGATCTTCCAATCATCCTGGAAAAACCCCGAATAGTATTTCGCGCGATAGGCAGGTGTGATCGGCAGCGTGAGCGAACCCGATGTCGGGTTACCGAGCAGCGCGCTCGCCACCTCATTGCCCGATAACGCATCGGCGCGGTTCGGATCCGCCTGCGTCCACAATTTGGTGAACGCGAACGATCCACCCGCCGGTCCGAAGCTCAAGTTCGTCACCCGGAAATCGCGCAGCTCCACGCCGAACTTCATCACATGCGTTGCGATCACCTTGCCCCCCGACGCCGCCAGCGTATACGTATCGTCGCCCTGCACCGATGGGCCCGCGCCCTGGGACATATACGTCCCCATCGTCACCTGCGGATACTGCGGACGCGCGAACTGCGACACCAGCGACGCCGGGAATCCCAAAGTCGTCGGATTGAAGCTGGTGGTCTGATCGTTGCCGGACAGGTTCTCCAGGCGCGAGAATCCAGCGCGCAGGTTGAACGTTGTGGACGCGCTGATGGTGCGTGTCCAGTCGAGTGTCAACGTTCGCCCGCGCCGGCCACGCGGCAGAATCGTGCTCGTCTCCGCGGGGCTGTTTGCCGGGTACCGCTGATCGCAGCAGCGGATCATGTTCGTCTCCCCATACCTCCCGAAGAACGCGTTCTTGTTCCCCACTCGTACATCGAACCGCCCAGTCCACTGCCACAACTCGCCACTGTTCGGTGTCGCCTGAAAGAAGTTGTTGATGCGTGCCGGAGTATCGCCCGTTTGCGTCGGGTCCGGATAATAACTGACGATCTTCGACCCCACCGGGTTGATCTGGTTCGAGGGAATCCGGTTCCCCGCAAATGGCGTACGCACATACGTCGTGCCCGATGGGCGAGTGGTCAGCGGATCGTAGATCACCACCCGCTGCCCGTTCGCCGCCAGCAGATTGCTGAAATCTCCCGTCTTCATCTCCGGCAACGGCGTCGTCCACTGCGTTGTGTACAGGCTGCTCGTCGGGTTGCTGTCGTAGTTCACCATGAAGAACAGCCGGTTGCGGCCGTCAAAAACCTTCGGAATGCGCACCGGCCCGTTTGCCTGAAATCCGTAGTTGTGTACCACGTTCTGTGGCCGCGCCACTCGATTGCGGTTGTTCGCCCAACTGTTCGCGGCCAGCCGCTGATCGAAGTATCGGTCAAAGACAGCCCCGTGAAACTGGTTCGTTCCCGACTTGGTGGTGGTGGTGATGATGCCGCCGCCTGTCCGTCCATACTGCGCGTCGAAGATGTTGGTGAGCACGCGAAACTCCTGCACCGATTCGAGCGCGGGGATCATGATCACCTGACGGTCCCCCTTGGTTGCGCTCGTGCCGTCGATCAGAATGTCCGTGTTGGAATCGGTGCCCCCAACTCCGCTCGCCGCCCCGTTAATCGCCGTGCGCGAGTTTGCCAGCCCGTCGAGACTGAACTCCGTTCCCTGGGCCGTCGAAGGCTTGTGAACGCCCGGCATCGCAAAGGCCAACTGATACACATTGCGGCCCGCATTCGGCACACCCGCGAGTAAATCGTTGTCGACGATCCCCCCGCGCGAGGCAGTCTCGGTTTCCAGTTGCGACATCTGCGAGGTTACCGTTACCTTCTCCGTAATCGCGCCGATCTCCAGCCGTACATCCAGCCCGACGCTCGTGCTGATCTGCAGTTCGACGTTCTGACGCACAAACTGCTTGAAGCCCGGCGCCTCCACCGTGATCACGTATTTGCCGGGAATGAGAAACGGAATGGAGTAGCGGCCGCTTTCGTTTGTGGTGGCATCGGCGGCGGCATTGGTCTGCGTATTGAGCGCGTGAACTTTCGCCCCGTTGATGGACGCGCCGGCCGGGTCGGTCACGGTGCCCGCCAACGTGGACCGGAAGTCCTGAGCCCAGAGACTGGACAGCGAGAGCAGTACAGGTAGAAGCAGCATCTGAATAGCTTATTATGCTTTCGTGAGGATTGGTGGCTTGTCGAACTTTCGTGATGCCGGTGGATGATCTGCGATCTGCGCTCGCCGTCGGTCCCGCCAAGCTCCTCAGCTTCCTGTTCGGCAAGAAAGCCGATGACCGCTTCCGCGACTTCATCAGGAACTACTACCATCACCTCGCCTTTGAGCAGACGGCGCGCATCCGCGAGGTAATGACTTTACTCACCGGGCAGGATAGCCTGCCTGCCGTTTCCATTGCGCAGCGCTACCACGCCCGGCTTGAAAAACTTATCCGTGTGATACGCATCCTGACCCTGTTCCAGGTCTCGCCCGATCGCGTGAAGCTGATTCTGATGGCGCACCGCGAATGGCTCGACGAAGTCCACGCCCACAATGTCGGCAAGCATGGTTCCGTTGAGGGGTACCTCTGCAAAGCCTGTGTGATTACACTACAATGCATGGTGTTTCGTTTCATCCTTCTCATTTCTCTGCTTGCCGCCACCCTCCCCGCTGCTCCGCGTTTCACCGTCACCTTCCCAACCAGCCGCAGCGCCACGCCCCTCGACGGCCGCCTGCTGCTTCTCCTCTCCACTGACCCCAAGGATGAGCCGCGCAATCAGATCAACGACAGCTACACGTCGCAACTCGTCTTCGGCGTCGACGTCGAAAACTGGAAGCCCGGAGAAGGGAAGACCTTCCCGCAGGACGCCTTCGGCCACCCCGTCGAACGCCTCAGCCAGCTACGCCCAGGCACGTACTTCGTCCAGGCCCTGCTCCACCGCTACGAAACCTTCCATCGCGCCGATGGCCACACCGTCAGACTCCCCATGGATCGCGGCGAAGGCCAGCGTTGGAACGCCGCCCCCGGCAATCTTTATTCCAAGCCAAAACAGATCACTGTTGCCCCTTCCGGCGAAGTGCGCCTCAGGCTCGACGAAGAGATCCCGCCCATCACCCCGCCCGGCGACACCAAATACGTCAAGCACATCAAAATCCGCAGCGAGCGCCTGACAGAATTCTGGGGCCGCCCGATGGAGCTCGGCGCGCACGTGCTCGTCCCCGAGGGTTTCGATTCCCATCCGGAAGCTCGCTATCCCATCATGATTTTCCACGGGCACTTCCCCGCCGATTTCGGCAACTTCCGTACCGAACCGCCTGACCCCAATCTCAAGCCCGATTACAGCGAGCGCTTCAGAATCTCCGGATACAACAGGATCGTGCAGCAGGAATCCTACGACTTCTACCGTAAGTGGATCTCGGCCAACTTCCCCCGCTTCCTCATCGTCGAAATCCAGCACGCCAATCCGTTCTACGACGACAGCTACGCAGTCAACTCCGCCAACGTCGGCCCCTACGGCGACGCCATCATGTACGAGCTACTGCCCGCAATTGAAAAGCGCTTCCGCGGCATCGGGCAAGGTTGGGCCCGCTTCACCTACGGCGGTTCCACCGGTGGCTGGGAAGCCCTCGCCGTGCAGGTCTTCTACCCTGAGGAATTCAACGGAGCCTTTGGTGCCTGCCCCGACCCGGTGGACTTCAGCGCCTACACCACCGTGGACATCTACAAGGACAAGAACGCCTACTATCGCGAAGGCCCGCACACCCGCATCCTCAGGCCCGGCAAGCGCGACTGGCTCGGCCATGTCAGCGCCACGGTGCAGTCCAGCAACTACTTTGAACTCGCTCTCGGAACCAAATCCCGATCCGGCCAGCAATTCGATATTTGGGAAGCGGTCTACTCACCCGTCGGCGCGGATGGTTACCCCAAGCGCATCTTCGACAAAATGACCGGCGCAATTGATCCATCGGTGGCGGCCTACTGGCGCGAGAACTACGACCTCCGCCACATCCTCCAACGCGACTGGGCCAAACTCGGCCCCAAACTCGAAGGCAAGCTCCACATCTACTGCGGCGACATGGACAACTTCTATCTCAACAATGCTGTCTACCGCCTCGAAGACTTTCTCAAGCAGACGAAGAACCCGCACTACGGCGGCGAAGTGAAATACGGCGACCGTTTCGAGCATTGCTGGAACGGCGACCCCAACCTCCCCAACCACATTACCCGTCTGCGCTACAACACCATGTACCTGCCCAGGATCCTCGACCGCATCGCCAAAACCGCTCCACGCGGCGCCGACCTCAAATCCTGGCGCTACTAGTCCACGGGGCAGGGTTTGCCCATCTGCGTGCTCCGAAAAATAACCGTCGATTGGACATTCTACCGCCAAGTGGGCCTTCAGCCAGGCTTCAGCCCGCACTCTGCGGCGGTTGGCAACCGTCGCGCAGGTTCCAGGCGGTTAGGAGTTTGGCTTCGTTTCGGATTGCGCGACTCTTGCTTTTAGAGCGGCGAGGAGGGCGGCGATTTGCTGCTGTTGCTCGGGGGTTGCGCCGGAATTGGGTTCGTTCTTTGCGGCGAGGGTTGCTTTGAAAGCCTCGGTGTCCTTCATTGCTTTTACTACGTCGCGGAGACGCGCGAGGACGGAAAGGCTATGCGGGTGCTGCTGCGACAGC
>JACQZR010000125.1 GCA_016213775.1 Acidobacteriota bacterium | reverse complement strand
GGGATCGAACGCCACTGCGGTGGCTATATCTTTGGCGAGAACTGCTTGCAGTTCTTCCACGTCGACCGCAGCCTTTTCCAGATTATGAACTATGCCCGCGCGGAGAGCTGTGCATCTCGCCGGCATGAGGGCCACGGTTTTCTTTGCGTGCTTGGCAAGCTTTGCGAGAGATTGTTTTGGAGGTTGCCTGGAATGACGGAAAACGAGGCGGCGAAGCAGATCGTGGAGTGGCATACCGAATCCACACGACTCTTGGGCCCGGACTGCTGGAGTCAGTTTACGAAGCAGTTCTGGCCTATGAATTGGAGGCTCGCGGTCTGCGCGTAGTCCGCCAACAGCCCATTCCGATTGTCTATCAAGGCACGCGGATCGAAGTAGGATTCAAGGCGGATCTGGCGGTGGAGGACCAAGTGATCGTGGAGATCAAATCCGTCGAGGCTGTCGCCCCCGTGCATAAGAAACAACTACTGACACATCTACGGCTGGCGGACAAGCGGCTGGGCCTGCTCATTAATTTCAACGTTGTGCTCATCAAAGACGGTATCACGCGCATCGCCAACGGGATGCCAGATTGATATCTCGCAAAGCCCGCCAAGAACGCCAAGCCTTCCAGTCATGGAATACCTTGCGAGCACCCAATACATCTCGTCGGTCTGAGGCGGAGCCTCGTTAGATGTCGGCTGCTGGAATTTCAACGGCTTCCGGAAGGTCGGTCCGCGGAAGTTCGGGCGTACACTCAAAGAATGTGGTAGAATTGCTTCCCATCAGAGGGGTTGCCATGAAACCACATAAACTGATCCTTTTTCTGGCAGTGCTGGCGGCCGGCCTGTTTGGCCAGTCCACCACGCAGTCCATTCAAGGGATTGTAACCGACGCTTCGGGCGCAGCAGTCGTGGGCGCCAAAATCACAGCAACCAATGTAGGCACGAATGTCGCCTCCATTGCCATGTCGAATGAAACAGGGAACTACACGTTCCCGCTGATGCCTGTAGGCGACTACAGCATCCGGTGCGAGATGCAAGGGTTCAAGACGGATGTCGTGCGCGGAGTTCGACTGGAGACCGCGGCGCAATTGCGGCAGGACTTCAAGCTCGATGTGGGAAGCTTGAGCGAGTCAGTGGAAGTGCAGGCAGCGGCTGTGACGCTGCAAACGGAGAACGCCACGGTGGGTGCGGTGATTGAGAACCGGCGCATCGTGGAATTGCCGCTGAACGGGCGCAACATGCAGGGCCTGGCGGTGCTGGTGCCAGGTGTTCAGTATGGTATCCGTACTGGCACGGGGGACGGCTCGGGTGGATTCCCGATCCCGGGGCAGGGCTTCGCCGTTATCGCTAACGGGCAGCGCGAGACGAACCAGGTGGCTTCGCTCGATGGCGTGGACGCCAAGGATCCGCGCGTGCACACGATGGACTTTGTTCCGTCCATCGAAGCCATTGAAGAGTTCAAGATTCAGACGAACGCATACACAGCGGAGTATGGTTTTGGCGGCGGGGCGCAGGTGACGGTGACCATGAAGAGCGGGACGAACTCGTTCCATGGCACGTTCTTCGACTTTCTGCGCAACGATTCATTTGACGCCGAGAACTACTTCCTCAACTTCGAACTGGCGTCTGGAACCGCGCGGTTGAAGAAGAATACACTGCGGCAGAACCAATTCGGATTCGTGATGAGTGGTCCGGTGCTCATCCCAAAAATCTACAACGGAAAGAACAGGACGTTCTGGGCCTTCAACTATGAAGCGCGGCGCACGCGTGAGGGCGTCCTGGCAACCGTCAACTGGCCGATCGACGAATTCCGGAACGGCGACTTCAGCAAGTTGCAGGCCGGCTACACGGCTAATGGACGGTTTGTCAATCCGACGATCATTTACGATCCGGACACCGGGCAGGTGTTCCCGAACAACACAATCCCGCGGTCCCGGCTGCATGCGGGCTCGTTGAACATGTTGAGCACTTACGTGCCGAGGGCGCAGTTTGTGCAGGCCGATCCGCTGGACTTCACAGCACGCGCGGCGGTACCGCAGCCAATCAACGTGAACACGTACTTTGCGCGCGTGGACCACAACTTCTCATTGAACGACCGCGTTTTTGCGAGGTTGGCGTGGGACCGGTCGAACTTGACGAGCAACAACATCAACCCGAATCTGCCGGTGTTCCGCAAATCGTGGATCACGAACCTGGCAACACAGTGGATTCACACGTTCGGCCCGAGCATGATCAACGAAGCGCGCTTTGGATTCAACATCAACAACGACTTGACATCGAATCCGCGGACAGATGACGCCAGCTTCAGCATGGATAAGCTGGGTGTCGGGCTGTTCCGCATCCCTTCGGATGGCAATCGCGCGCTGACGCCGCGAGAGCATGGGATTCCGCAATTCACCGGGCTACCGTTTCAGTTGCAGGAACTAACGAACGGGAATGGCTACGACAACATGAAGACGTTCCAGTTCGGCGATCACCTGTCGTTTTTCAAAGGCAAGCACAATGTGAAGATCGGCGGAGAGTATTACGGGTTGTGGATTGAGCGCGGGGCGGCGAACCTGGAAGAAGGACTGCTCGGATTCGCGGCCGCGCAAACCGGCTACAGCTTCGCGTCGTTCCTGCTGGGGCGGCCGAACACGACGCAGACGCCGGAGGGAATTCCACTCACCTTCCCGCGGGCGAATCGCGGCGGGGCGTACGTCAGTGACGACTGGAAAGTGAGCAACCGGCTGACGGTGAACCTTGGCTTGCGCTACGACTATAATGGCTGGCCGATCGATTCGCAGGGGTTGCAGCGGACGTTCGACATTCCGGGACTGGGGACAGACATCGGACGCGGGGCTGGATACAAGAAGCCGGACGGGACCACGATTCCACTGGTATTCCCGGGTGCTCTCGGCGAGGCGGGGGCGTTGAAGCTTGCCGCGCAGCAGCGCTTCCGGTTCTTCATGCCACGCATCGGAATCGCCTGGCGGCCAACTGAGAAATGGGTGGTTCGCACGGGAGTAGGGTGGTTTGACAACATCCAACACCAGAACACCTTCACGATATTCAACCTGATGCCGCCGAAAGCGGGAAGCCAGGTGTATACGACCTCGATGCGCGTCGGGACACCGTTCAACGTGCCGAATGCGGCAGGTGGAACGACCTCTATTTCCACGCAGACGTACGTGCCGGGATCGAACGTCCTGACGTTGGACGATCCGTTCCTGACGCGGGGCAGCGGCAGGGTGACGGTACGTCCGATTGACGTTGTGTATTTGCCGCCAGACTATAAGGACGGGCAGGTTTGGAAGTGGAGCTTCGACGTGCAGCGCGAACTGCCTTACAAGATGGCACTCTCGGTTGGCTACGCGGGCAGCAAGGGCGCAAACGTCGGCAACAGTGTCATCAATTGGAACGATCCGTTGCGGCCGGCGCAGACGTTTGTGCAGTCGGCGCGTCCGTATCCGGAGTTTTATGATCCGGCGACGCCGAATCTGGGAGTGCAGGCGACGGGCCGCATTCGATACATCGACTCTTACGGCGAATCGTTCTATCACGGCATGCAGTTGAAGCTGGAGAAGCGGGCGAGCCGCGGATTGACGTTCGGTCTCGGCTACACCTACAGCAAATCGCATGGCGACGGAGAGAACGGCGGGCAGGAAGGCGCATCGCTGCAGAATCCGCGAGACCGCCGCGGGTCACGCGGAGTGTTCAGCTTCGATCAGACGCACCGGCTGGTGGGCAACTGGGTGTACGAGCTGCCGGGCCAGAAGATGACGAGCCCGCTGAAGTGGGTGGTAGGCGGCTGGCAGGCGAACGGGATCATCAGCATCGCTTCGGGCTTCCCGTTCACGATCACGCAGGGCGCGGGCGATCTGGCGTTGCCGAATGGCGCGGTGCGGCCGGACGTAGTGGGTAATCCTGAACTGGATAGTCCGACGCGGAAGCTCTGGTACAACACGCAGGCGTTCCAGCGCGTGACCTGCCAGATCAACGCTCGCCCGGAACTTTGCCACCTGGGCAGCGCTGGTGTAGGCATGCTGCGCGGACCTGGCGAGCGCCGCATGGACTTCTCCATGTATAAGAACTTCATGATCGGCGAAAAGGCCAAGGTGCAGTTCCGGTGGGAGGCGTTCAACGCCACCAACACGCCTTGGTTCGGGAATCCGGCGGGAATCAGCTTCCCGGGCGGCGCGAATCAGATCACGCCGGGCGGAAGCCGCGACGGGGAAATCCGTGGATTGCGGAACCCGATGCGGCGGATGCAGTTTGCGTTGAAGTTTAGCTTTTAAGAAGAAGCCAGTAGAAAGAAGCCAGAATCCGCCGGCACTCGTAAGGGTGGCCGGCGGTTTTCTTTTTCAACAGCGCGTAAGGGCTAGCGAGGCTCCGCCTCAGACCGACGAGATGTATTGAGTTCTCGCAAGGTATTCCATGCCCGGGAGGCTTTGCGTTCTTGGCGGGCTTTGCGAGATATCAATCCGGCATCCCGTTGGCGATGCGCGTGATTCCGTCCT
>JACQZR010000009.1 GCA_016213775.1 Acidobacteriota bacterium | reverse complement strand
AAGATGCCGCGGATGGCAACAGCGGATTGTTTTGAGGTCGAGAATAAGGCGCGCAACGCGCGACGCCTAGAACACCAGGCCGACCGCCTTTGAGGCGGCCCAACTCATCAAGCCACCCGCTTCGCGGGGGGTGTCTGACTAGCCAAGGGCTCCGCCCTTGATATCCCTGCGGGATATAGAAGCCAGAAGCCAGGAGTCAGAAGACAGAATGGCAGCCGTGTAGGCGTTCAGCATCTTGCTGACTTCCTCAAGCAGTGTGGTGAGTTGAGCGGTGTCGCCATAGCCGAGGTCTTGCGTCAGGATCAGATAGTAGCGGCATTCTTCGAGAGATCCTTCCGCCACGTTCATAAACCGGGCCTTGTCGGCTTTTCCGCGGCGCCGGAATCCTTCGGCAATATTGGCCGGGATGGAGACTGCCGCGCGGCGCATTTGTTGCGATAGACCGTATGTCTCCTGCCTCGGAAGGCTGGCGGTGAGCGCATAGACCGCCAGCACAAACTCGTGCGCTTTGCGCCACACCAGCAGATCGCGAAAGCTTTGAGCGGCAGGTCTCGGCAGTGGCATAAACAACGAGGCGTTCACCGAGCCATGCTCCAGGTGTCTCACCACACTGGAGGTTCCCATGAACGCCTTTTTGCAGCATCACAAGGTAGCATCGAGTTCGGATACCGGTGCTTCGACCGGCTTCTATTGAATGGGCTGATTCAACCCTTCCAGCAACCCGAACGGGTGCTGGGATTCTTCAACATGTACCGCGAAGGGAAGCGAGTGACGCATCGCGCTCTGACCGAGATTGCCGACCAGTTCCTGTATTGGGTCAAGAATCGGTCCGAGAAGTGGAACGCGCCGATCGTTGAGGCGCCAGAGGAAGAGCGCCGGGATGACTTCGTCCTGAAGTACCTGAAGGATGCAGCGGCCGACCAAGTAGCTGTCATATTGAAGGCGCGCGAGCCGGCGCGCATCCCGGTGGCGATTGGGGGCAAGGATAACGATAGTCCCCACCTCGAGTTCAAGCAGCGTTGGGTCAACCAATACAACTTCTACCTCCAAGACAAACACTGGGGACCAATGTTCGTCCGCATGTGCCCGTACTTTCCCTTCTCGGCACGCGTCTGCCTCAACCAGCATCATTGGCTGGCGATTCGGATGAGCCAGGAGAGGATCGATTTCCAGCAGTGCAAGAACGCCTTCCTGCGCTGCTCCAATCCGGAACGACTGCAACAGTTGGCAGACTCCCTGCAGACACGAGATCTGCTGCAATGCGGGCAGAAGTGGCTGGCTACCTTCACTCCGTTTTTCACTTCTCACGAGCGGTAGGAGGCCGGCTGCCAGCACCGGCTGTTCTTTTCCCAGGTGGAATACTGTGACAACCTCATCTTCTTTCTTTCGCCGTGTCGCTGTCGATGAACTCGAACAGCGCCTGCTGGTCATGAATCGGACAATCGGCCAGCCGAAGAAGATCACCATGATCTTCGGCCGCAAGGTGACTAGGGTGAGAACCGAGCCCGCCACCAACGACGTGAGAGATTACGGAGTGAACAAGAATGTCGAGAACCTCCCGGAACTCCGTCAGAGGATGTCGGCAATCATCGACAACTATCACGATGCCCAACAAGACATCCTGGAAACGTTCGTCGACCGCGGCCAACTGCGCAAGCTTGCCGAGCCGACAATCTTGCCCAATGGTAAGCGCGTCCCAGGTCTAAAACTCGATCATGCCCGCCTGCTGGCGGTCATGCACGCGCTGGTGCGATTCGCCAACATCGCCGCTGGTTCCAGCTTTCGCACGATCGATGTCTACCCTCCAGCGCTGGATGCTCTCGGCGCAGATCCGTCGCAATACACGCTGTCTTCGTTCCGATACGATCTTTCCAAGCTGCGTGCCAAGGGGCTCGTCGCAAGGATCCCCCGCTCTCGTCGTTATCGACTGGTCGGCAAGGTTTACTCAGTCTGCCTCGTCTTCTTGAAGTTATTCGAGCGAATCTACGCGCCTCTCACAGCCGGTCTGCTCAAACCCTTTCCTGGCGATCACAAACTCGCACGCGACAAACGATGCGAACTCGATCGTCTCTATCAACGCATCGCTGATGATCTGACTGCGCTCCTCAATGCGGTTGGCTTGAAGATCGCCGCATGATCACCATAACGAGAACAAAATTCTCGTTGCGCCGCGAATAACGGCATAATCCACAAAAATATAAAACATTTCCCTACAGAAATGTTTCAAACAAGTCGATAGATGATTGTATGTCGCCTACGATCATCATCATCCTCCTCGCCGCCGCCCACCTCAACGCCCAGTCGGACCGCTTCGGTCTCCCCGCCTGCGCCGGCCCGGACCTCCACTTCGTGCAAGGAACCGTAGCCGTGATCTGCTACGACTCCGCCCGCAAAGTCCCAATCTGGAGCGCCTACGAACTGAACGCAGACCGCGTCGTCCCTTCCACCGGCCGCAGAAAGCATTTCCGGCCCGACCCTCGCATCTCCGGCCCTTCCGCCCACGACGCCGACTACCGCAACTCACCTTTTGCCCGAGGCCACATGGTCCCCGCCGCCGACGTCGCCTGGAATGAAGATGCCTTCCGCGAGTCCTTCTATCTCAGCAACGCCGCTCCGCAGAACCCATCCCTCAACTCAGGCAAATGGAGAGTGATCGAGACCCGAGTCCGCCACCTCGCCAAACGCTCGGACGCCGTGGTCGTCCTCACCGGCCCCGTATTCTGCGCCAACACCAGGCACATCGGATCGGGGCAGGTTGCCGTTCCCTGTGGCCTCTTCAAGGTCGTGCTCTCCGTTCATGCCGACAAACTCGCGATGTTCGCATCCGTCCTCCCGAACGACCGCAATCCCGCTGAACCACTCGCCGCCTTCGCCGTATCCGTCCGCGAAGTCGAAAACCTCACCAGCCTGGATTTCTTCCCCGCGCTGCCGGCGGTGCAGCAGGCAGCCTTGGAGTCCTCCACCAGCCCGCTGCCATAACTCCCCTGCTCAGGCACTGGCCGCCCTCTCCCTCGCCTCGGGCGCTTCTATCTCTCACGCCGCGCAATCCGCCGGTGTCGTTCGTTCCAACCTCAACCTTCGCGACCAGTCCTCAAACGCCCCTATTACCCGACCCCGGCTGGCAACTCCGCGTCTCGCTCGAATCCCCCCAGCGCCAGCCACGCTCGAACGCCTCGCCGATTCTCCAGGCCGAAGCCAAAGTCCTCTGCCTTCGAAGAGAAATCCGCCCGCAATCAAAAAAATCGGACACTTTCGACCCTTCGTCAACACCAATAAAACCGGTCGCAACGAAGCCTCCCCCGCGGTTCCGGCCTCAGGTTCAAGCGGTGGCCGCGCAGAAGGGCCGCGAGCAGGAAACGCATTTGCGGACATGTTCACTAAACCTCCCGGCGTATCCGGGCGTGGCTCAGCCGCCGAGGAACGCGAACGCCTTCTTCATCGCCTGGACGGTGGCGGCCAGAGCCTGTTCCGGGGGCATCTGGCGGAGCGCCGCGTTAAAGGGTTCGGCACGGACGGGCGCATCACAGCCCATGTCGCGCAGCGCCGTAAGGAAGGCCTTTACGTCGATGACGCCGGTGGCTACTGGCAGTTCCCGCCTGCTGTCGATCTGCTGATCGACGTCGAGTCCCGCCGGCGCGTCGTTGAGATCGACGCTGACGACGTCGCGATTGCTCAACGTCCGCAGGTCGGCGGCGGACTCCCGGGCCGTGTACCAGTGCCAGCTATCCAAAACGAAGCCTACACTCGAGAAGCCGATTTCCCCGATCAGTTCCTTCATCTCGCGCATGCTGTGGATGAACGGGTAGCGGCGGGCCGCCCATAGCGTCTTTGGGCCGACGTACTCCATCCCGAAGCGGCAGCCGTTGTCGTTGAGCACGCGCGCCACCTCGCGCAGGCGCCGGGCGTGGATGCGGAAGTTCTCCAAATACGTCAGCGTGTCGCTCGCCGGCGAGAGCCACGTGGTGACGCGTTTCACTCCCGCGCGCTGGAGCGCGGCGGCATGCGCCGGCAGATCTTTCATCCCGGCGGCGAATTCTCCGTCGCCCTTGCGGAACTCCACCCGAAGTCCCGACAAGCCCCAGCCGACACCCTTGGACTTCATCTGGCCGAGAATGTCGTTGAGAGCGCCCTGCGAAAGCCCGCCGAGGAACACCGGATCGGCGTCGATGGACTCGAACCCGAACCGCGCAGCGTACTCCAGAGCCATGCGCGTATCGGCCTTCACGCCGATTGCACCCGCGGAGAGGTGGATGGTCATCTTGCGGTTCCCGGGAACAGCGAGCGCCAAGGCGGCCGAGGAAGCGAGTGCGGTGGAGGATGCGAACGTCCGGCGAGTCATGGCTGTAGATCCGGGATTTCCGTTTCCGCTCCCGGCATGCCGCCAGTATACACCCATCCGCCTTCCTGCAATCGCCCGCAGCCGAAGAGACTCTTACGCATCAACACGACCGATTCCGAGCCGCTCGCCGCAAGGGAGCGGTTTCCGTGAGGATCCCCGGAACTGTTAAGCACCCGTTCGGTTCCTCCCCATCGGGAGCCGTCTCGGGCGACCACAGGGGGGTAAAGCCTCCCCCAAGCCCTCGCCCTTTGACTGCCGGCAGAGATACACAGCTATCCAACCGCCAGCAAATCCACCCGGATTTCGCTCCCCTGAATGGAGAACGATACGATGCCTACAGCAAAAGAAAAACCTCCTGGTAACCCGCTTCGCGAGGACTACCGTCCTGACGACAGTGCCCCCCTCTATGTCGGCGGCAAGAACGGTGGGGCGCGTACAGACACATGGCCGTCGGTAGCCGGACAATTTCCGATGGATGTGCAGCAACTCATCCGCTTCAACTTTGAAGCGCCATCTCACCTCAATGTTTGCAGGTTGACCACCGCTCGGTTGGCCTGTAACAGTGTAAGAACCGGTGAGCGATTCCATCACATCGAGTGCTGCTCGCGTGCTGCGCTTCGCGGCGTTGGCGAACTTCGGATGCGTCGGCGGTGGCTTCCTTCTCGCCGCGGGCGCTGCCGGCGCGAAGGTTCTCGCGGAAGTCACCGGCACCGATTGGGGCAAGGCTGGCGCCGATGTGTTGACGGAACTGGTCTCACAGGCCTTGCAACATCTCCAGCCGGAGGCGGTGCAGCTCAATGAGGAATTCGGGCAATGGTTCGAAGCCTGGAACGCCCTTCTTGCCGCCCGTCGCCCCGAGGAAGTGTTTCGTGGAACGGGGGACGCCGACCCAACCCTCCTCCAACTCGACGAGGCTCCCTTCCGCGAACACTGGTGGAGTCAGATGGAGCCGAAGCTCGTCCGCTGGCGCTACGATGCGGCGGATCCCCTGCAACGCCTCAATCTCGACACCCCTCGCCGCCTGCCGCTCGAGCTCAGCGACTTCCTTCGCCTTCGCCTTCCGCAAGCGCTGCGCGATTCCCATGACACGGTACTGCGCGAGCAGCAAATGACCGGAAGCTGGATCGCGTTTCAGCAGCATGTGCTGCGGGATGTCGCCAATCAGCTCCACCATATCCGGCAAACCACCGATGAGACTCTGGCCATCCTCAAAGGCAAGCGCGCAATCGAAAAGGTATGGGAGTTTCCTCGCCCGACGCAGCACTTTCGCACGCGTCCTCACTTGCTGAAAAAGATCGAAGCCGCGTTGGCGCAAGGAGAGACAACCGCCCTCACCGCCATGCACGGCCTTCCGGGAATCGGCAAGAGCCAGCTCGCGCGCTATTATGCCGAATCGTATCAGGCCCGCTATCGCTGCGGCGCCTGGATCAACGCCGAAACACCCCTGGCCATTCTTGGCAGCTTCGAAAGGCTCGGCCGTCTCCTGGGCGTCCCCATCGAGAAGGATCCGGCCGATACGGTGGCCGGCGTCCGCAACGCGTTGCACAACCTCCAGCCATGGCTGCTTGTTTTCGACAATGCCGAATCCCCGCAGCTTGTGCGAGACCATCTCCAATGGATCCATGGCGGCCACGTGCTCATCACGTCGCGCAGTTCGCATTGGGACGGACTCGCCCGCCAGGTGGAAGTGTCCAAGTGGAATCAAGACGAGGCAGTGTCGTATCTGCTCGAGCGTACTGGTCAGAGCGATCCGGCAGCGGCCAGGGCGCTGGCCCGTGATCTCGATGGTTTGGTCCTCTCTCTCGAACACGCAGCCGATTACATGGCCGCCGGCCACGTGCCGCTCGCCGATTACCATGCCATCTGGAAGGAAAAACTGAGCCGCGTCCCGAAACGCCATGATTACCCGGATTCTGTGTCGGCAGCAATCAGCCTCTCCCTCGACCGGGTTCTCAAGCAGTCCGAAGCCGCTTACCACCTCCTCTGCCTCCTGGCATGGCTTTCGCCCGATCCGATTCCGTACAAGGAGCTGTTGCTCGCCGGCCGCGCCAAGCTGCCACCTTCGCTCGCCACGGCCATGTCCGATCGCGATGCCTGGATGGAGGTAGAGGACGTGCTTTCCGAATACGCCCTGCTACGCCGCGATGAGCCACGAAGCGGAGAAACCGTCTACGAGTTGCATCGCGTGGTCCGGGAGGTAATCCGCAGCCGGCTGAATGAGCAGGGAGAGGCCGTAAAGTGGTTCACCGCCGCCTGCGATCTGGTGGACGAATCATTTCCGCGGGACGCACACGAACCACAGTCCTGGCAGCTCGCGCAACAGCTTCTGCCCCATGCGGCGGAAATCAAGTCGCGGGTCGTGCCGGAAACGGCTCCCTCATCGGCAGGGCGCCTTTTGAATCACGCCGGGAATTATCTGAAAAGCCGTGGCCTTCCGGCGGATGCGTCTTCCTTCCTGAAGCTCGCCCTCGATGCGGATCTGCGGCTGTTCGGCCCCGATCATGCCGACGTCGCTGTTTCCCGCTCCAATCTCGCGAACATACTCCGTGCTCTCGGCGAGCACGCGGAAGCGCGCAACCAGATCGAGCTCGCCCTCGATGCGGATCTGCGGCTGTTCGGCCCCGATCATCCCACCGTCGCTATTGATCGCTCCAATCTCGCGAACATACTCCGTGATCTCGGCGAGCACGCGGAAGCGCGCAAGCAGATCCAACTCGCCCTCGATGCGGATCTGCGGCTGTTCGGCCCCGATCATCCCAACGTCGCTATTGATCGCTCCAATCTCGCGGCCATCCTCCGCAATCTGGGCGAGCACGCGGAAGCTCGCCGGCAGATCGAACTCGCCCTCGATGCGGATCTGCGGCTGTTCGGCCCCGATCATCCCAACGTCGCGATTCATCGCTCCAGTCTCGCGAACATCTTCGGTGATCTCGGCGAGCACGCGGAAGCGCGCCGGCAGATCGAGCTCGCCCTCGATGCGGCTCTGCGGCGGTTCGGCCCCGATCATCCCAACGTCGCTACTTACCGCTCCAATCTCGCGGCCATCCTCCGTGATCTGGGCGAGCACGGGGAACCGTCGGAATAGGCCGCAGGTGACAATACCAGCCAGACGTTGCTGGACACCCCTGGCAAAAGATTCCAGATTGCAACGCCGCCGTTGATGAAGCCCACGTTACCTTGATAGCCTATCAGCCCGTGGCAATAGTCGGTCGCTCGCGATAGACCCTCGGTAACGCACTGACTCTACAGAGCCGCGCGCGCCAGCAAGCGGTCTTTGGGGACTTCTGCCACAGGCTATGCCGCGCGCCTGGAATGTCGGTGGATGATCCAATCCACCCACCTTCTTCAGCCGGTTTGTCATGTTCCTGCGCCGCCCTCCACCAATACGCACCTCAGGCCGCCGAACGCGGCGCCACCTCCCGCTCAATCCGCCCGCTCAAGGTATCCTCCGCAAACGCTAAGTCGTACTTCGCCTGCAGATTCACCCACATTTGTGCCGACGTGCCAAAATACCGCGCCAGCCGCAATGCCGTATCCGCTGTGATCCCTCGCTGTCCCTTGATGATCCCTCCAATCCGGTTCGCAGGCACCCGCAGCGCCATTGCCAGCGCATTCGCTGTCAACCCCGCCTCCCGCAAGACCTCCGCGAGCACTTCCCCCGGATGAATTGGCGCCAGTCGCTTATTCTGCCTCGCTGCCATTGCACGGTACTCCTTCAGTGATAGTCCACGATCTCAACTTGATGCGCGTCTCCGCCCCGCCATTCGAAACAGATCCGGTATGGATCGTTGATCCGGATGCGGTGCTGTCCCTTCCGGTCTCCCTTCAACGCTTCCAACATGAATCCTGGCAGTTCGAGATCCCGTAACGACGTCGCCGCATCCAACAGTTCCAGCCGCACTCGCGCTGCTCTTTCGATGTTCCGGAACTTCCGGCTGAACATCCTGTCCAGCAATGTCTGCACATCCTTCTGGCGGCAGGACCTGATCATACGAAAGCCATATTACGCGATGCGTACAAGCCGGTCAAGGGGCCCCGCCCTCCTTCAAATGCAAAGCATCCCCGGCAAGCGTGGGCAGATGGCATCCAGGCCGACGTCCCCTGGCCGAATGCCCACAATGAAGGTAGAAGCCCCAGAGCTATGTCCGCAATTCCGATTCTCCCAGCGAGCGACACGCCGGAGCCGGTCAATGGCTCTCTGTGGCGCCTTACTGTGAGGCAGTACCACGGGATGATCGACGGAGGAATTCTCGCCCCGGACGATCCGATTGAGCTCTTGGAAGGGTTGCTTGTCCGCAAAACGTCGAAGAACCCATCGCACCGCATCGCCACACGTTGCACGCGGCAGGCCCTGGAAAAGGTGATTCCCGCAGGGTGGTATGTCGATGCTCAGGAGCCCATCACGCTGGCCGACAGTGAGCCCGAGCCTGACGTGGCTGTCATCCGCGGGGATACGAAGGATTATGTCAAGGGTCATCCTACCCCGCCGGATTTGATGCTCGTTGTGGAGATTGCCGAAGCCACTCTCGATCGGGATCGAGTGCTCAAGCGCCGCCTTTACGCCCGGGCGGCCATAGAGACCTATTGGCTACTCGACCTGAAGAGCCGCCAGCTCGAAGTCTACTCACGCCCTTCTGCTGATGACTACCAGCAGTGCCGGATTTTCGCCGAAGCCGAGTCGGTCCCGCTCCTGAATGGCGGCGATGAGCTTACCAGCGTCCAGTCCGTGACCTTCTTCCGTGAGGACGTGAGCCAAAGGCCACTGGATCCCCGTAGAACAACTACGAGCAATGGCGGACGGCAAACTCGTTGTTCTCGCCGGTGTCTGCAAGCCTCAGAAAACTCCCGACCGTGCCATATAAGAATTCTCGCCAACTGTGATTCAGACAGTAGATTAGCGCGTTCCCGCCGGTAGGATCCCTCCGGCTGGGCATACTGGTCGGAATACGCTGCTGGCGGGGCTTCGCCGCCTCCATGGCGCTCTTCCTGGCGAGTGCTCCATCGAGTGTTTCTCCTCCCAGGCCAAAAAATGTTCCACCACCCTCATTTTTTCAATAAAACATCTTGCGATCTTTATGTTTTTATGATATATAACATAAAGAGGAGACCCCATGACCACTTCGGCGGATCGCGCCAGCCGCCTTCGCCTCACCCTCAAGTCCTTGCTCGACCAGTACCAGCGCCAGCTCGACATCCTGCTCCCCCTGCGCCAACTCCTCAAAGGTTCCGTCTATGACCTCCACACCCGCTGTGGCAAACCATCCTGTCACTGCGCCTCTGCCGACGGCCCGCTCCACACCTCACCGGTGATCTCCTGGTCCGACCACGGCAAAACTCGCCTCCGCACCTTGCCCCCAGGCGAACGCGTGCATTTTCGCCAGTTGGCCGAAAACTATCGACGCTTCCGCCGCGCCCGCGCCGCTCTCGTTAAACTCCACCTGCGCATCGTTGCCCACATCGATCGCCTGGAGGCTGCCCTCCTCCTGCCGCCTCCCCAACCGGCCGCGCGCCGACGGAAGAAATGAGATGGATCTGGTCACCTTCCAGTTCGATCGATCCTTTGTGCTGGACGCACTGCGCCACGGGGACATCGATTACCTGGAGCACGTCTCGGAAGCCGCCGAGGCCGACCTGTTCCGTCACCTGTTCCGGCGGCAACTCATCCAACGTTTGGCCGAGTCCTATCCCTCACCCCGCAAAAAAGAGGAAGTGCCCGTCTGGATCTATTTGTCCAGCGAGATCACTCTCAAGCTTCACGGCTCGCAGAGCTATCACGCCTTTCCCCGCATCCTCCGTTGCGGCGGCCTCATCGAAGCCCTCGGACCGGAGATGGGCGGCCGTAAGACCCGCCACCCGGAAACCGGCGATGTCACCCTGGCATGCCCGGGGTTCAACGACAAGAACGAATATGATCGGCAGACTCCCTGCGATCAGGACTTCCTGCGCAAGTTCGCTCATGACACCAAGACCGATCCCCTGCACGCCTGGTTTAATCGCCAAGTGCCGCTCTGCTTGCGCTCCCTCGGCCTGTTCGATCCCGAAGGTCTTTTCATCGGAGATGCTTCCTATTTGTTCGTCCCCGACAATGAACACTACGAGCAGTCCGACCTGCTTTGGTTCGATGAGCACAACCACCCGGTCAACCCCGACCAAGTCGATCTTCGCGACAAGCGTTATCAGCAGCACCGCTGCTACAAACTGGTGAGCCTGATTCATGTCAACCGCCAGCAGGACTTTTTCTTTGTGGTGGCGGCCCGCGTGGTTCCCGGCCGGCGGCATGAATGCCCCATCTTGTATGAGCTGGTGGAAGAGGCGGCGGCGGCCGTGCACAAAGGTTTTATCAAGGTTCTGATTGTGGACCGCGGGCTGCTCGATGGTGAACGGATGGGACACCTCAAACAGAAGTGGGGGATCGACACCATCGTTCCACTGCGCACCAACATGGATCTCTATGCCGATGCCATCGGGTTGACTCGGCTGCGCGACTTCGTTTGGGAGCCCTATGTGCCGCCGACTGCCGCACCGCCGGAGGCGACCGCTTCTCCGCGGCCTGCGGCAGTACAGAAGCGGGAAGAGCAACGCCGGCGGACGTTGGCGCAGCGAAAGTCCGCGCCGGCTCCCGCTCCCGCTCCCGCTCCCACTGCCCCTCCACTTGTGGGGCAGACCCTGCTGGGGGTCGGCCGCGGACTGCTCAGTTGGAGCCAGTGTCCGGTGCCGTTAACGGCCGTAGTGAACCGGGAATGCGATGCGCAGGGACGCACTCATGATTGGGTACTGGTCAGCACTTCCGATCGCTTCAGCGCCTCCTTCATCCGTTCCACCTACGAACTACGTCCGGCCATCGAAGAGCGACACCGCCAGTACAAGTGTTTCTGGGATTTAACCCGGATGCACTCCTGTGCCTTCGCATTGGTCGTCAACCAAGCGCTGTTCGTGCTCCTTGCCTACACTCTGGTACAAGCACACTTGGTCCTGCGGCAGCGGAAAGCTTTGACGCACAATGTTTGGGATCGCACGCGGCTACTTCTCTCGCCCACTCTGGAAGTCGTGGCGGTGTACTATCGCCAGCGCTTCTGCTTGCTCACGCTTGCCGAGTACGGCAGAATCCTGCTGGATATCGAAGAGCCCGCGCGGAGCAAGCTGCGGGAGCAACTCCGGCGGATCGAAAACGAACAATACTCTCTGTTGGATACCGCCCGCGCTCCGTAGCCGCCTATGTCTCTTCCTCCTCAGTCAACTGCAGTCAACTGGAGGTGTCTATGCAACGTGTCCTTGTCGGCTCCACGACGCTGGCGTCTGCCGGCCATGATGCCAAGTCGGCGATATTAGAGCTGCAATTCCGCAGTGGGGCCGTTTACCGCTACTACGACGTGCCTGTCGCCGTTTATCAGCGCCTGTTGGAGGCACCCTCAAAAGGCGTTTACTTTAACCAGAGCATTCGCGGCCGCTATTTCTACCAGCGGATAGGCGGCACTCTTGATCTCGCTGGTCCTTCTATGCCGCTGCAGTTCTGATCTCGTTCGCCGCATCCCATCCCCTTCCACCCCATCGGGTTCATCCCACCATCGGATCTCCGTTTCTTTCACGTCAGAAAAGGATATGCCAGTCCCCGGCACATCTCTACTGTCTGAATCGCAGTTCTCGCCAAGAAAATCCTTCCCATTTGTCACAATCCCTGCTATAATTCCCACATCGAGGTCCCTTATGTCTCATTGCGATCTCGGTAGCCTTACCCCTGCTCAGGCCCAGGCCGCCCTCTCCCTCGCCTCGGGAGCTTCTATCTCTCACGCCGCGCATTCGGCCGGTGTCGTTCGTTCCACTCTCAATCTCTGGCTCAAGAACATCGATTTCGCCAACATCGTCGAAGAAGCCAAACAGGAGTTCATTGAAAACCTTCGCGACCAACTCCGCGAAGCCAGCCAGAAGGCTCTCAACACGATAATCGCCATTCTCGATGACCCCGTGGCTCCTTCCGGCGTCCGCCTCAAAGCCGCCCTCGCCGTCCTCAAACGCCCCCACGCCCCCGACGCCGGCTGGCAGCTCCCCGTCCCTCTCGAATCCCCCCAGAGCCAGGAAGACAAAACCCTCTCCTTCGAAGAGAAATCCGCCTGCTATCAGACAAAATCGGACACTTTCGAACAGGAATCCCCGGATCCTCCAACCGAACCAGAACCGATCCGCGCGGAGCCCCAGACCAACACCCAACCCTTCGTCAACACCAGCAAAATCGGCCGCAACGAAACCTGCCCCTGCGGTTCCGGCCTCAAGTTCAAGCGTTGCTGCCTCAACAAACCACACCGCGCCGTCGCGGCCTGAAAGGCGGTGTGGCGCATACTGAACGGGAGAACAGATGGATCGCGGTAAACCAACTTCTACTGACGAACTACGACCGGAGTATGATTTCTCCGCCGCTGTCCGAGGAAAGCACCACACCGAATTCGCCGCCGGTTCCAACATCGTCCTGGTGGCGCACCCGGTTTCGTCTGCGTTTTCGCAATATCACGACTTTTGCCGCGCCGCCTAGCCTTCCCACCGGCAATCCGTCACTCCGCGCCGCGCTATACTGCGAGGTTTCCGGAAACCCTATGCGTTACCTCCTCGCGTTCGCTCTCGCCGCTGCCGCCCTCTGCCAGCAGTCCTCCCAACGTCCCGACGAAGGTCCGCTCTCCACTGCCACCTTCGCCGGCCTTAAGCTCCGCTCCGTCGGACCAGCCATCTCCTCCGGCCGCGTGACATCCTTTGCCGTCGATCCCAACACGCCTTCCACCTACTTCGTCGGCGTCGCCAGCGGAGGCGTTTGGAAGACCACCAACGCAGGGGTCACCTACACACCTGTCTTCGACAATGAAGGCTCCTACTCCATCGGCCACATCGTCATCGACTCACGCAATCCCTCCACCGTCTGGGTCGGCACCGGGGAGAACAACTCGCAGCGCAGCGTTGCCTATGGCGACGGCATCTACCGTTCCGATGACGGCGGCAAATCCTGGCGCAACATGGGACTCAAACAGAGCGAGCACATTGGCCGCGTACTCGTCGACTCGCGCGATTCCAACGTCATCTTCGTCGCCGCGCAAGGTCCACTCTGGGGGCCCGGTGGCGACCGCGGCCTCTACAAATCCGCCGACGGCGGTAAGACATGGAAAACCGTCCTCACCGTCAGCGAGCACACCGGCGCCACAGACGTCGCGCAGTCCCCGCACAATCCCGACATGATGCTTGCCGCCACCTGGCAGCGCCGCCGCCATGTCTACACCTTGATCAACGGCGGTCCCGAAACCGCGCTCTACATATCGCGCGACGGCGGCAACACGTGGTCGAAGGTTCGTGGCCTTCCCGCCGAAGACATCGGTCGCATTGGCGTCACCTTCTCCCCCGCCGGGAAGTGCCTTGCCTACGCCCGCGTCGAAACAGCCAACCGCCAAACCACCGGCATCTACCGCTCCACCGATTGCGGCGAATCCTGGGAGCGCCGCGGTCCGTATGACAGCCAGGGCATGTACTACGGACAGATCATCGCCGATCCCCTCGATCCCAACCGCATTTACCTCGGCAACGTCTTCGCGCAGGTCAGCGAAGATGGCGGACGCACCACCCGCCCCGTAGGCGACCGTTCCAAACACGTCGACACCCACACTTTCTGGATCGACCCGAAGAACACCATGCACTTGCTCACCGGCTGTGATGGCGGCGTCTATGAGACCTGGGACCGCGCCCAGACTTGGCAGTTCAAAGCCAACATTCCTACCCTCCAGTTCTACGACGTCACCGTGGACAACGCGCTCCCGCACTACAACATTTACGGCGGCACCCAGGACAACTGGTCCATCGGCGGACCCTCACGGACCCGCAGTGCCAGCGGCATCACCAATCAGGATTGGTTCGTCACTCTCGGTGGCGACGGCTTCCACTCGCGCGTCGACCCCACCGACCCAAACATTGTTTATTCCACGCTCCAGTACGGCGTACTCAGCCGTCTCGACCGCCGCACCGGCGAGCGTGTCGGCCTCCAGCCGATGGCAGGCAAGGGGGAGCCGCCCCTTCGCTGGAACTGGGATTCCCCGCTCATGATCAGTCCGCATAGCGCGCCACGTTTGTACTTCGCCGCCAACAAGCTCTTTCGCAGCGACGATCGCGGCAACTCCTGGCGCGCGGTCTCCGGCGACCTCACCCGTCAGCTCGACCGCGACAAACTCCCCGTCATGGGCAAGATCCAGAATGCCGACTCCGTTGCCAAGCACCAATCCACGTCCTTCTACGGCAACATCACTGCGCTAAGCGAATCCCCGCGCAAGGAGGGCCTCCTCTATGCAGGTACCGATGATGGCCTCATCCAGGTCAGCGAAAACGCCGGCGGCGTCTGGCGCAAAATCGAAACATTCCCGGGTGTGCCGGAGCGTACCTACGTCACCCGCCTCTTCGCGTCCCAGCACGCGGATGGCACCGTCTACGCCGTATTCAACAACCACAAGAACGCCGACTTCAAACCCTACTTGATGAAGTCCGCTGATAAAGGCGCAACCTGGACTTCCATCTCCGCCGGCCTCCCCGAGAACGGACCGCTCTGGGCCATCGCGGAAGATCCCGTCAACTCAAACCTCCTCTTCACGGGCACTGAGTACGGCCTCTTCTTCACCATCGACGGCGGCAAGAAATGGATTCGCCTTCGTGGCGGCCTGCCTACCATCGCTGTCCGCGATCTCGCCATTCAAAAGCGCGAAGTCGACCTCGTCCTCGCCACCTTTGGCCGCGGCTTCTATGTTCTCGACGACTACTCTCCGCTGCGTGCCCTCAAGCCCGATTCGCTCGATCCCGAAGCCGTACTCTTCAGCGTCAAAAAAGCGCAGATCTACGTCGAATCGCAGCCCATCGGCGGGCGCGGCAAAAGCAATCAGGGCGAAGCCTTCTACACGGCCCCCAACCCGCCCTTCGGCGCAGTCTTCACCTACTACCTCAAGGACGGCTACCGCACCGCCAGGCAGCAACGCCACGAGGCCGAGCGCAAAGCCTCTCGCGAAAATGCAGCCGCGCCCTATCCTTCCAAAGAGCAACTCGTCAAAGAAGAAGACGAGGAAGCGCCAGCCATCATCATCACGATTACAGATGCGGGGGGAAAAACTGTCCGGCGTTTCAACGGCCCGGTCGCCAAAGGCATGCAGCGTGTTGTCTGGAATCTCCGCGGCCCCGCTCCCATCGTCACTGCTCCACGCCGCAATGAGGAGGGCGACGAAGATGAAGACCGCTTCGTTCCCACCGGCCCGTTCGTGAAACCGGGCTCCTACAAAGTCTCCATCGCCAAGCGAGTGAACGGCGTCGTCACGCCTCTCGCCACAGCGCAGACCTTCCAGGTGGAAGGCCCGGCATCCGTCACCACCCTCACTGACTTCCTTAGTGAGGTGAGCAAACTCCAGCGCGCGGTCAGCGGAGCGAACGAGAATGTAACCTCCGCGCGAGCCAGGATGGCCACGGTTCTCCGCGCCATCCAGGAATCGACAGCCGATCTCAAACTGCGCGAAGAAGCGCTACGTATTGACCGCAAGTTGAAAGACATCCAGGTGGCCCTGCAAGGCGAAACTGCACTCGCGCGGCGATGGGAAAACCTTCCCGTCAGCATCGGCGGGCGCATCCAGAAGATGGCCGGCAACTACCGCATGTCTACCGCCGCCCCTCGCAAGGCAGATCAGGATCAATTGCAGATTGCCCAGGGAGAACTACGCGAGCAATTGGATGCGCTGAAACCGCTCCTTGAGGCCGACATCAAAAAGCTCGAGAAGGATCTCGATGCCGCCGGCGTTCCGCACACGCCTGGTCGCATCCCCCAACTGTAACCACAACTCTGCTCACCACGTTGTTATAATTAGGATCAGATGCGCCCGTCCGCGCTGGGTGGCGTGTCTGCCGATCCCGAAAGGCTCACGACCCATGAATAGCCGTTTCAAGTTGTTTATTGTCACAAGCTCGATGTGCCTGGTTGTTCTGCTCACAGCGGGCGCCTACATGGGGCACAGTGCTTCACCGGAAGACGCCTACAAGCACCTCGCGGTCTATACCGAAGTGCTCTCACGCATCAAGAGCGACTACGTCGAAGAGCCCGATATGAAGGCCGTCACCCTCGGCGCCCTCAACGGTCTGCTCGAGTCCCTCGACCCCTACGCCAGCTTCCTCAACGCCGATCAATACAAGCAGTACCTGAAGTTCAAGGACAACCGCAAGGCCGACGTCGGCCTCGTCCTCTCCAAGAAATTCGGCTATCTCAATATCGTCGATTCTGTCCCCGGTTCGCCCGCTGACAAAGCGGGCCTGGCAACCGGCGATGTGCTCGAAGCCATCGGCGGCGTTTCCACCCGCGACATGCCGCTTGCCTATGCCGAACTTCTCCTGCATGGCGACGCCGGAACCAGCGTCGAGCTCACCGTCCTCCGCGTTCGCCGCGGTACTGACCCCCAGAAAGTGGGTCTCGTCCGTGCTGCCGTGAAAATCCCCTCCGTCACCACCAAAATGGCCGCCGATCAGGTGGGCCACATCATTTCACCCGGCATGGACGCGGGCAAGGCAAAGGATATTGCCAACGCGGTGAAGGATCTCGAAAAGCAGGGCGCCAAAAAGATCATCCTCGATTTGCGCAGCGCTTCCACAGGTACTCCCGAGGAGGGCATCGCAGTCGCCAACCTCTTCCTTGAAAAGGGCGTCATCGCATCGCTCAAGGGCCAGAAGATCGCCAAACAGGATTTTGAAGCCCAAGCCTCGAAGCAAATCTGGAAGGGACCTCTCGCCGTCATCACCAATCGCGGCACCGCCAACGGCGCCGAAATCTGCGCCGCCGCACTGCTCGACAACAAGCGTGCCGAAGTCGTCGGCGAACGTTCCTACGGAGACGCCGCTGTGCGCAAGGCTATCCTCATGGATGACGGTAGCGCCGTCATCCTCTCTGTCGCCAAGTTTTATTCGCCCGGCGGAAAAGCGCTGCAGGATACCGGCGTCACTCCCTCCGTACCAGTAGTGGAAGTGGAAGCGCCGCCGGAAGTGGACGACGATGGCAACCCCGTTGTCGACCCGCAGCCTGCTCCCTCCCCAGCCAAGCCTGGCGAGGATAACCTGCTCAAGAAAGCCCTGGAAGTTTTGAGCGGCAAGAATGCCGCCGCGGAAGTGATGCCCAAGCCGAAACGCCCGGCTCGCGTCGCAGCGTAGTCTCATCAACAACAGAATCGACCCTATGCCTTTGTATGAATACAAGTGCCAGTCCTGCGGCACGGTCTTTGAGAAAATGCAGAAGTTCTCCGACGCCGAACTCACCGTTCATGAAGACTGCGGCGGGGCATTGGAACGCCTGATCTCCGCCCCCGGTCTCCACTTCAAAGGAAGCGGTTGGTACATCACCGACTATGCCCGCTCGGGCGGGTCGAAACCTCCCGCGCCAGCTTCCTCCGGCGAGAGCAAGTCCGATACGAAGGCTGACACCACCACCGCAACCAAGTCCGAAACGAAGACCGAATCCAAGACCACTAAGACCGAGTCGAAGTAGAGCTGGCCGCGATCCTGGACTATTGCGCACCACGGACGAGAGGCCTACTATGAGAGCGTTATGACGGCTCTCACTCCTCTCCTTCGCTCGGCGCTGTTTATGGCCCTGATCGCCATTGTGATCTTCGCCGTCAACTTGAGCGCTCAATCCTACGACGGCACCTGGACGGGTACAACTGGCCAGGGAAGGCCTTTCTCTTTCGTCGTGCAGAACAGCAAGATCATGAGCTTCACGATCGATCTGGAAGGGTCGGCGGCGGGCTGCACCTCAAGCGTACAATCCACTCTCTCGTTCCAGAGCGGATGGTCGTTTTCGGGCAACACCTTTTCCTATAGCAATCTCAACGTGACTGGCAACTGGGGTTTTGCGGTCGCCGGAACCTTCACCTCCGGCAGCACCGCCAACGGCACGCTGCAAGGCAAATACACGACGATCTTCGGCGTGCCCGGCTGCCCCGCAACAGCCACAACCACCTGGACCGCAACCAACGGGTCCGCGCCGGCGTGCACGTTTCAACTTTCGCAGACCGCTTTCACCATCCCGGCGGATGGTGGGTCCAGGAACGTGTCGGTGAACAACACGGCGGGGAGTGGCTGCTCCTGGTCGACAGCGAACCCCGCGAGCTGGATTCAGATCACGGCGGGAGGCGCGGGAGGGACAGGTTCGGGGACAGTGAGTTTCTCCGCTCTGGCGAATACTTCCACCTCGCAGCGCTCCGCAACTCTGACAATTGCCGGGCAGCCGGTGACGGTAACACAGTCTGGCGTGACAGCCCCACCAACTGGCGGAGGGTTACGATTCGTCCCCTTGACGCCGTGCCGCCTCGTGGATACGCGAGCCGCTTACGCAGGTCCCCGAACCGGTTCGTTCGGCCCGCCACTATTGAGTGCCGGTGTTACCCGGACCATCCCTATTACGGCGTCGACTACCTGTTCGGTTCCACCATCGGCAAAGGCCTACGTGTTCAACGTCACCCTGGACACAATGGAGAATCAAACCGACCCGGTGGATTTCCTCACCATCTGGCCTACCGGGGAAACGCGGCCCGAGTTCTTCACTGCTCGGACCACAACCGGCGGCTATATCGCCAATGCCGCGATCGTGAAAGCCGGGACGGGCGGGGCTGTCAACGTCCACACCTCGAACGACGTCAATCTCATACTCGATATCAACGGTTACTTCACCGATGAGGGTAGCGCGGGCTTGCTCTACTATCCGATCAGCCCGTGCCGCGCCGTGGATACACGCGGCCCGGTGTATAGCTCGCTGCCTTCGCCCTATGGAAACCAGCGGTTTCAGGCAAGGGAGAACCGTACATTTCGGCTTCCGGGCTCGCCCGCATGCCAGATACCGGTGGCTTCTGCGTACTCGCTTCAATTGACGTTGGCCCCAGGGGAGTTGACTAACGGCAACCCCGTGGCGTTCATCACCGCGTACCCCACAGGCGTTGCCCAGCCGAACATCTCAAACATGAACGCCTTCTTCGGCTACGCGGTGGCCAATAGTGCGATCGTGCCTGCCAGCGCCAATGGCAGCGTCGATGTGTATGCCTACGATGCCACCAACCTCATCATCGACGTCAATGGCTACTTCGCGCCCGATGACGGAACCGGGCGCGGCCTGTTCTACTTCCCGGTGACTCAATGCCGCGTCGTGAACACGCAGGACGCTACGTACAACGGTTCCTTCGGTCCACCGGCACTCAGCAACCTGGCCGATCGCACTGTGCCTATACCTTCGGGGCATTGCACAGGTTTGCCCACCACCGCGCGCGCGTGGGCGCTGAACACCTGGGTCGTGCCCGGTGGCGTGGCGATGCCGTATCTCAGTCTGTGGCCTACGGGAACCGCTTGGCCCAACATCTCGCAGTTGAACGCGTTTCAGGGACAGACGGTGGCCAATTCCTGTATCGTCCCTGCCTCGGGCAGCGGCTCGATAGACGTGCGTGTTGCCGCACCTACCCACACGGCCGTTGAGGTGGCCGGATACTTCAGCCGGTAAATCGCCCAACTGCTAAACTGAAGCCACCCGCGCCAGACTGTCCCCATTCAGGAGAGACTGATGAGATTGTTGTGTTTCTTCGCGGCGTCATTTCTTCAAGCCGCTCCCTACGGCGAACTGCCTTTCTCCTTTGAACAGAATCGCGGTCAGGCCCCCGCCCACGTGCGCTACTTCGCGCGCACGGGCGAGTATGGCCTCCTGGTCCAGGACAACGGCCTCGACTTCCGCTTCGCCAACAGCGGCGTGCTCATGGAACTGCTCGGCGCAAAGCCGGCGGCCGTCACCGGGTTGGACCGGCAAACCGGCGTCACCAACTACTTCCAGGGCCAACCTTCGCGATGGTTGCGCGGCGTCCCGCATTTTGCCCGCGTACGGCTCGGTGGCGTCTACCCTGGTGTGGATCTGATCTGCTACGGCGACAAGGGGCGCGTCGAATACGATTTCGTCGTTTCCCCTGGTGCCGACCCCGCCCGGATTCGCTTCCGCTTTGGCGACGCAAGCGTGGATTCCTCCGGCGACCTCGTCCTCACCACACCCGACGGTGTCATCCGCCACCGCAAGCCTGTCGCCTGGCAAACGCGGGAAGGGAAGCGCATCCCAGTAGCCGCGAATTTCCGCGTCAAACATCGTGAAGTCAGCTTCGACCTCGGCAGCTATGACCACCGCCTGCCTCTGGTCATCGACCCCACCGTCGTCTATTCCACCTACGTCGGCAGCCAGTTCGGTTGGGTGTATGGCATTGCCGTTGGCTCCAACGGCGCAGCCTATCTCTGCGGACGGTTCGCCGCGATACAAGGGCTGGCCCTCACCGGAGCCGGATTTGTCATGAAGCTGAACCCCAGCGGCAATGCCTACGAATACATCAATGTGTTGAACACGGCGAACCCCAAGTCCGTAGCAGTCACCTCCGCGGGTGCCGCAATCGTTACGGGAAATGCGGGCTCCGATCTTCCGGTGAAGAACGCCTATCAGAGTCAACTGAAGGGCGAGAGCGATATGTTCCTGCTTAAGTTCACCCCGGCGGGAACCGACGTGGAGTTCGCCACCTACTACGGCGGTTCTGCTGCCGACGACGGCCTCAAAGTGAAGCTCGATGCCACCGGCGCAATCTATGTACTCGGTTCCACCGCTTCCTCTGACTTCCCGCAACGCAGCGCCGCCTACTCATCCGGCGGTCTCGGCCTGGTGAAGTTCACCGACACCGGCAGCAACGTCATCTTCTCCACCCCGCTCGGCTTGCCTGCCACACGCACGGGCACCCACGGCGCCTTGGGCAAACTCGGACTCGGCATACTACCCACTGGCGGTGTCGTCGTTTCGGCCACCGGCAATGGAACTCTGCCCCTCCTGAACCCGATCCTCACCGCATCGAGTGGTCTCTACATGATCCGCCTCAGCACTCTCGGCGTAATCGAACAGTCCACGTGGCTTCCCATGGGAGGCGGCCCCGCGGCCGTGGATAGCGCAGGCAATGTCTATGTTGCGGGCCCTATGCTGCTGGTGCCCGGGGCCGCAAACAACGTTGGCGTCGCAAGGTTTGCCGCCGGGACGGCAAACTATGAGATCGTTCTCAATCTTGGCGCAGCCGCCGGAACCAACCTCTACGACATGGCCACCGACGCCGCTGGAAACATCTATGTGGCCGCCGGCTCCACAGGTTCGCTACCCGCGGTTCGCTCTCTGCAAACCTCCGCTGGTCTAAAGGCCTATTTGGCGAGAATTACTCCTTCCGGGACGATTCAATACGGAACGTACCTTGGTGGATCGGGCGATACGGAGGCTTATGCCCTCGCCGTGGACCCTGTTGGCGCGGCCTACATCGGCGGTTACTGCAACACACTCGATCTGCCGCTCGTCAATCCCGCCGCCCAAAACGGGCGCGGCCTCACAGGACTGGATGGCTTTGTTGCAAAGATCGTCGACACCCCAGACACCACAATCGTTCCAGTCTCGATTACCACCAACCCTCCCGGTTTGTCCCTCACGGTGGATGGCGTGGCCACCACCGCTCCATTCAACGCGCATTGGATCACCGGCAGCGTTCATACCTTCTCCACCTCGGCGACGCAAGGGTCCGGCAATCGCCGCTACCGGTTTCAAACGTGGTCAACTGGTTCGACGCTCAACCAGACAATCATCACTCCGCAATCGCAGATCACCTACACGGCCGCTTTTGCCACTGAAGTCCGCTTAGAGACCGATGTCTTCCCCACAGGCAGTGGCGCCGTCACCGTGGCGCCTCCTTCCACCGATGGCTTCTATGCGGTCGGAACGCAGGTCAGTATCACCGCAACACCCTCCGCGTCCTTCATTGGATACACAGGAGCCCTCAGCGGCCTCCCAGCAACCCAAACTCTCACAATCATCGCGCCGCCCAATCAAGCGGCAATCACCGTGCTCGCGAACTTCTCCACTGCCGCTTCCACCTCGGGATTGGGTTTCGTACCTGTCACGCCCTGCCGCCTCCTCGACACCCGTAACGGACAATTCATTGCAGGCAACACCACGCGCGAAATCGCAGTCACACAAGGTACGTGCGGCATTCCCACGACGGCGCGCGCGTACTCCTTGAATGCCACTGTTGTGCCGCACCGCCCGCTTTCTTTTCTCACGCTGTACCCAACCGGACAGCTACGCCTGCTCGTCTCGACGCTCAACGCGTACCAGGGGCAGATCATCGCCAACGCCGCTATCGTACCCGCCGGCACGGGTGGCTCCATTACGGCCTTTGTCACCGACGACACCGATCTCGTCATGGACATCAACGGTTACTTCACCGACGTGGCCTCTCCCGAGCCGCTGTCATTCTTCCCGCTCACGCCCTGCCGCGTCATCGACACCAGGACGGACGCCGGTGGTCCGGGCGGTCAATTCGGGCCGCCATCTCTTGTGGGTGGCGTCCCACGTAGCTTCCCCATCCAGTCCGGCAACTGCAACGTGCCCACGGCGGCACGCGCCTATGCGCTCAACGTGACGGTGGTGCCGTCGCGCCCGCTCGACTACATCACCGTCTTCCCCACACAGATTACGGTGCCCTTCGTCTCCACGCAGAACTCCCCCAGCGGCTACGTGCTGGCCAACATGGCGCTCGTCCCCGCCGGTACCAACGGAGCCATCAGTCTCTACGCACCGCAGAGCACCGACGCCGTGGTGGACATCACAGGCTACTTCGCGCCCGCGTCCAGCGGTTCCGGCGGACTGCGCTTCTTCCCGCTCACCCCCTGCCGTCTGGCGGATACTCGCGATGCCGCCTATGCCCCCAACGGCCCGCCCATCCTCCAGGAGCGCGAAACGCGCGACTACCTCATCAGCGGACGATGCGGCGTGCCCAACACAGCGCAGGCCTACTCGCTCAACGCCACCGTTGTGCCTCCGGCCTATCTCGGTTTTGTGACGCTGTTCCCCGGTCCTGCCCGCCCCTTTGCCTCAACACTCAACGCCTGGGAAGGGCAAGTGGCCGCCAATGCCGCGCTCGTTCCGGCCCGCGGCGCAGGCGGCGTCGTGACCGCCTACGTCTCCAACGTCACGCATCTCATCCTGGACATCAACGGCTACTTCGCACCGGGTAACTGACTGGGGCCATGCTGTTCAGCCACCTCGAGACTGGGTACTCCTCCGACCTCGAACGCGAGCTCGTTGAACTATATGCTGGCGTTACGCGAACATCAAAAGGTGAACGTGATCAGCACGACGGCCATCAAAAGGTACGCGGCTCTTCACGCCGACTACTACCGCTTGATTGTGAAGGTTGACTACCGGGCAAGGCTCCTGATGGTTAAGGAATTCCTCACCCACAACGAGTACATGCGAGGAGGTTGGAAGAAATGGGCGCGCTAGCCATCGATGATAAGAAGTACGCTCGCGTGTTGGCGAAAGTTCTGCCAAGGGTGATTGCAACCGCCGGGGAGCACGAGCGGTTGCTGACCGAGGCCGAGAAGCTGATGGATAAGGGCGACCACCGCAGTAAGGAAGAAGATGCGGCCCTTGACCTGATGGTCCGGCTTATCAAGGATTATGAGGAGGAGCATCATCCGCTGCCCGATCCGAGTCCCCATGAGATGTTGGCGTATCTCATGGAAAAACGCGGTTTGAAGCAAGCTGATCTCGTTCCCATCTTCCAGTCTAGAGGTTACGTGTCCGACGTGATCAACGGGAAACGCGCCATCAGTAAGGCGCATGCCAAGGAACTTGCCGATTTTTTCAAGGTCTCGGCGGACGTTTTCATCTGAATCGTCAACAGGCCGGGGCTCATTCTAAAGCGTGGCCATCTGCCGACGCCCGGAATTGGGATCGCCACGTCGAAATTGCCGCCTCCTAATAGCTGTATGCTGTCAGGGAAGGACTCACTCATGACCACCTGGACGCGTAGAAGCTTCGCCGCTCTTGCCGCCGCGCCGCTCCTGGCGCAGAGAAGCACTGACCGCCGTACGGCGCCCGGCCCTATCAAAATCACCGATCTTCGTTGCGCCATCATCGGCCGAAACCCGGTTGTGCGTATCGTCACCGACCAGGGCATCTCCGGCTACGGACAGGCAGAATCCACCAAGGCCTATCTCAAACCCATGGTCCTCTTCTACAAGAACTACATCATGGGCGACGACCCCACCGACGTCCAGCGCGTCATGCTCAAGATCCGCCGGCTAGGCGCCAGCAAGCCTTGGGGCGCCGCCGTGAGCGCCATCGAGATCGCTCTCTGGGACATCGCGGGACAGGTTGCCGGAGTGCCCGTCTACAAGCTGCTTGGCGGCAAGATGCGCGACCGCGTCCGCGTCTACAACGGCGGCTTTCGACCCCCTCTGCGCGGCCAGACTCCCAAGGACTACGCCGATAACGTCGCCCAGATGAAAGCCGCCAAAGAGGGTTTCACTCTGATCAAAATGGCCGTCGGCTTTCACAACGGCGCGATGATGCGTGCCATCCCCAACGCCTGGTACGACGATGCCCGGCGCGGCGCTCCCCATCCCGACCGCGGCCTGATGACCGAGCGCGGACTCAAGCACGTCATCGCCTGTGTCGAAGCCATGAAGAACGTGCTCGGCGATGGGATCGGCCTCGCTCTCGACTGCGGCCCCGGCTTCACCCTCAAAGACGCCATCACTTTCTGCCGCGCCATGGAGCCGCTTCACCTCACCTGGCTCGAAGACCTCCTCACCGGCGACTACTCGCCCCACCCCAACGCCGAGCTTTACCGCGAGCTCACCCGTTCCACCTCGGCCCACATCCATACCGGCGAGCAGATCTACCTGCGCGAGAATTTCAAGGACCTCATCGAGAAGGATGCCGTCGACGTCATCGGCCCCGACCCGGAAGACATCGGAGGCATCGCCGAGTTCAAGTGGGTGGCCGACTACGCGGACCTGCACAACATCATGGTGGCCCCGCATGGCATCTTCGACGGCCTCATCGGACTTGCGGCTCACGTCCATCTCGCCGCGTCCATCGGCCAGAACTACATCGCCTTCGAGTATCCCTTCGGTCAGCCCGATTGGTGGTACGAGATCGTCGAAGGCCTCCCCAACCCCATCGTCAAGAACGGCTTCATCGACGTTTGGAACAAGCCCGGTCTCGGAGTCACGTTCAACGTTCCCGCAGCCAAAGCGCGACTCTCGCCGGAAGATCGCGCCTTCTTCGATTGACCAAAGATCAGAAGATCCGCTCCTGCCGCTTCAGGGTCCCGAAGCTTCCGATATTCGCGATCGCAAACGCCACCCGGAACTGGTTCTCGTTACGCGTGCCGAAGCTGAAGCGGCGGTATTGAAAACTGAGCCCGCAGCAATCGTAGTTGTACGTTACCTGCGTTGTGGCGAACTGCATGATCCCCTCGCGGAAATCGTAGAACGCCGAGAACGCGGCGTTCCAGCCGCGCCGGTTTTCCTGACCGATCGCAAACAGCCCGCGGAACTGGTTGAACGGCGGCGAAATCCGCGGATCGTTCCGCACATACGCATGGCCAAGCGATACGAAGTAGCGCGAGAGGCGCGCGTCCGCCGTGATGCTCGAATTGGAAAACCGTTTCAACAGCGGGTCATAATCGGTGCGCCATTCAATGCCCGCGCTCGATACAGGATTCACCCGCATCTGCGAGATGACCGGCGAGTAGTTCCGCGGGCCGGCGAGAAAACTGTACCCGGTGATATCCAGCGATGTGGAGAGCACATTACGCGAATCCGCCGAGAGCGCACCGCCAAAGGTCGGGTCGAAATATCTCTTTTGTCTCACCACCCACGAGAACGCCTCCAACACTTCACCGCTGCGCCGCTTCACAAAGAACCGGTTGGCCAGCGAGACCTCGGCCTCGCGAGTGTTCGACATCAGCTCGGTCTCGTCAAAACGGATCAACTGGCGGAAATCCTCGATGCCGCCCGTGTATCGAAAACTCAAATGCGGCTCGATGACGTGCTTCATCCGCGTGCCCATCCATTCCGGCGCATCAAAGACTTTAGCCAGCGACGGGGGAATGACGTCGATGGTGAACTCGCGAGCGCTGCGCACGATGTTCTCCCCCGAAACGGTGTTGATCTGCGGATCGAAGCGCGACGCCACGAACGTCTCTCGAATCGAGAACGCCGGGATGATGTGGAAGTCCTTCCAGCGAAGCGCCGTCATGATGCGCGGCTGAAAATCGGCCCGCTGGACGTAAGCGCGGGTCTGATACTCCGGCTGCGTGCGGCTCAAGAAACCCGCCGTGGATTCGAGCGAGACCCACACCGGCAGTACCTTCTCGCTGACGATGCGGTCACGCACAGTGAACTCCGCCTGTGGCAGCCGGCGGACACTGATCACGTCGTCGTCCGCGGTGCTCTGGTAGTTCTCCTTGCGCGAGGCCGAAACCGTGAAGCCGAAATCCGACCAGTCCTTGGTCACGAACCCCACCGACTGCACCTCGGCGAATACTGCTTCATTGAAGCTTTCGGTGAAGGCCTGCCGGAAGCGGAAGCTCGAGAGATAGTTCACGAGCCCGCGCGCATAGAAGCCCCTGCCAAGGTCAATACGCCCGTCAAAGGCCACCAGGAATCCACCTTCTTTGCGCCGTTCTCCATCGTCAAGCAGAAGGCCGCGATCGTTCACGCCATACACATAGAGGTTGAAATCGGAGTTCTGAGTGGGTTTGCCGCGGAAGTCCATCGTGTGCGCGAAGCCGCGTTGCGTGAAGAGTTGCCCGCGGTACATGGCGTCGTAGCTGCGGTTGATCGCCCAATAGTATCCCGCGCCCACCATCTTGCCTCGCCGCGAACTGTTGCCCGCGTTCGGAGTGAGGAACCCGCTTTTACGAGGCTGCCTCTTGAGCGACTTGTAGAACGCCGGCGAGTAGAAGATCGGAACATTCAGTACTTTGAACCAGGCATTGCGGGCCATCGCATGGTCTTTGGGATAGATGTCGATCTTTGGGGAGCGCAGCATCCAGATAGGGCCCGGTACGCGGCAGTTGGTGACAAAGCCGTTATGCAGCGAGTAGTGCCCATCCATTCGCTCGGCCCACTCGCCCTGGAACGTGAACGGATTGGTGGTGCTGAGGATGCCGGGCCTTGGGTCGATCTTGGTGGGCGCCCTTCCCCGGACATCGTAGAACTTGCCCGATTGCTCCTCGACGTCGTATTCCACCCGCGAAGCCCAGATTTCCTCGCCGCCTTCAAAGTGGTGGAAGTGCACATTGCCGTTGGCCCGCGCCTGCCCGCTATTCTCGTCGTAAACGACCTCGTCCGCTTCCAACAGCATGTCCGTGGTTTGGATGCAGGCGCTGCCGCGAAGCGTCGTGACGCCCTTCATGCTCTCTTTGCTGATAGCGAAGATGGAGACGTATTCCGCCGTCGGCCGCTCCAAATCGGAGCTTAGTTGCGGGCAATCCGGATGCGACTTGTTCGCCTTGATGTTGGGGTCGAGTACGGCGGGTGACGGGCCAATCGGCCGCCCCATTCCTGGCTGTCCTGGGCGAAGAATTTGAGCAGAAACGGGTAGAGAGATTGGAAACAACAAGTTACAAACAAAAAAGAAGTGACACGTGAAGGTTTTTGTGTTACTAAGTAGAAGGGAGAGCTGGGAATCGTGCGAGGGAAGGCTCAAACCGCAACCCTAGCATGGGAATCCCGGCCATTGCAAGCAGCTACCTATGACCTGTCAATGCGGAGAGGAAAACTCGCTCTACGACCATCGCTGCGAACGATGCGGCCGTCCGTTGGAATCCGTCCGTCCGGATCCGAGGAACATGCCGCCGGTGCGTGGTTCCCTGGCACGGGTTCCCGCTCCCAAAAAGCAGCCTGCCGTTCCGGCCGGGCAAGGTGATCTGTTTCAGGGGACCCTATTCCCCCGCGAGCCGATGCGCGTCGTGCAAATGCCGCAGGTTTCCAAGCATCGGGAGATTGCCTCCAGAACCAACACCGTATCCGCACGTTCCGCCCAGGAGCGCCAGCAGCAGCGCATCCAGTTCCCCTCACCTGTTGAGTACAAGCAGTCCGACACAATTTACACCAACGCTCCTGTGGCCTTGCCCGTGCATCGCATGATGGCGGGTGCCCTTGACACGAGCATGTTGCTCATCGGGCTCGGCATCTTCCTTGCGATCTTCCAACTCGCCGACGCGCAGATCGTCCTCAACAAGACCACGATGCCGGTGTATGGCGTCATGTTGTTCCTCAGTGTCGTGCTCTACCGGTTGATGTGGTGCCTTGCCGGCACCGACAGTGTAGGAACGCGCTGGGCCGGGTTGCGGGTCATTACCTTCGATGGCGTGGAGCCCGACCGCCGGCAGCGCCTCGGCCGCATGCTCGCTACCTATATCAGTTGGATGGCTGGAGGGCTTGGTCTGGTCTGGGCCTTGGCCGACGAGGAAAAGCTCACCTGGCACGACCATATGTCCAAGACCTTCCCAACGCCGCGAGATCGGGTCCTCACTTACTACGGCCGCTGAACCTACTCGCTCAACACGCCGTAATATCTGGCCATCCAATACGGCAGAATGTAGTCGATACCTGCGCCTTCAATCGTCCCGTACAACCCGCCCCACAACTGGAACGGATTGCGCTGCCACAGGAAATCCGTCGGAGGACGCTCGGCAACCGGTACAGGATCGCAGGCATCATCCGGACTGCCGCAGGATGGATATATCCCTCGCAGGTCGACGATGTGGTCGCGGCGCTGGCGCAGCAGCCATTGGTCCAGCAAGCGCCGCGTTTCCTCATCGCGTGACTCATCCGGGCCGTGCAGCGCCCGGTCAATCATGTTGAAATGTGCATTCTGGTGGTCCTTCACCGTGTCGTGCAGGATGTCGTATCCGCGGTTGTACCAGAAACGGTAGAACGCCCCGCCTTCGTAGCTCAAGAGGTTATAGAAGGTCAATGCATCCAGATTGAATTTGAAGTAAGAATTGCGGGTATCCAGGGCTTCGACGCCGACCGGTACCGGAACCGTCGGCGCAAGCCCCTTCATCCTGCTGTACTCACCGCGAAAGCGATTCGGGTTGACCCGCTGGCCCACAAGGAGTAGGGAGAGTTGCTGATCGGGCCGGATGGTGAACGTCGTCACCGCTCTTCCGTCCGGCATGACAATGTTCCAGCCGTTTTCTAATAATCCGTCCAGCAGCCGCGTGACGACATCAGCGCAATAGGCGCGAATCTCCGGGTCGTCAATCAGTTCGTTAGCGACGCCGAGTCCCCAGAACACGCCGACATACTGGTCCCGCGATGTGTTGCCGACCCAGTAGAAGTCGTCGCCGGCGTAGCTGCCGATGTATGCGCCATGATGCGCCTCTTCCTGAATGATTCCAGGTGCGATTGGCGAATCCGCGCGAACCGCACATCGCGAAAGCAGCTTGCGTCCAGTGACATTCATCAGGTATTGCAGGGCGATGACCAGGCGGCGAGCATTGTCGAGGGCCTCCGGCGATTGAGTTACTTTATATCGGAACGCCAGCGCGGCGAGGTAATGCCCGGTCCAGATGGCCGAATCGCCGCAACGGGTATAGCCGGTTATAAAGTCATTCTCGTCAAGAAACGGATCGAGGATGGTGGAGAAGGGAAGATGGCGCGCCTGGATATTGCGGTCGATGGCCAGCGCCTCGGCCTCACCTCCGTAGAGCGAAACGGTAATCAGGAACAACAACGAAATCCGCAAGATGATTTGCACAAAAACACCCCTACTAGTTCTGGACGAATCCAGTGCGGACGCGCGTTCCCTTTATTGTAAACCTTAATTGACGGACTGCTTGCGCAGAAACTCTTCCGGCAGGACCCAGTCCCAAAATACCGTATAGTCCTTTTCCGGTATAGGGTTCTGTTTGTTGGTCTTGGGCTCGCTCGACTGGCGGCGTTTGGCGAGGTTCAAGGCGTCAATGTACTGTGTTCGAAGTTTGGCCCGTTCGGCGCCGGTGGCGGTTCGTGCGGCCTTCAAAGCGTCGTAACCGAGCTGGAACCGCGTGCGGTATTCCAGATGCGAGCCGATCTGGGCGCTGATGATGCCGCTCAAGTCCTTACTGGCCGCTGTTCCGAGCCATTCGTAGTAGTAGCACATGATCTGGACGGAGTATTCATTCGATCCGAGTATCTTTGTTCGCACCTTCTCCTGAAGGTTGCGCTTTTCCACCAGCGCCGGTCCGCTGAGGTTCACTTTGGTCAGTTCGCTCATCAGCAGGTCGGAGACCGTCCAGGCGGTTTCGCCTTTCTTTTCACATAGCCAGCGGTAGAACGGCACCTTGTCGCGATTGCCGACCTCGATCTGACCGAACCCTACTGCGGGGCCGTTCTTGCCCGCCTGCTGGGTGTTTACGAACGAGGTCTCCTCGAAGAAGATCACCGCGATCATCTCGTTGGGCACTTTGGACTTGTTGTTGCGCCCAATCGCCTCCCAGATGGTGGGAAAGTCCCAGGCTTGCTTTTCCACCCAGAACATCGGCTTGTTGGTGACTGCTGGTTTCGCCATCGATTCTTGCTCCTCTATCTATTCCAGGCGCAAAACCGGGGCGGTTTCTCTCAGGTCGAATGCATGTTCGCCGCGAGTTTGTGGCGCACGAGCGTGGCATGCAGGCATTCAGCCGCAAGACCGTGCAGCAGCAGACGGTAGCCCGCCTGCAGTGTCGACAGCGGAACGAGAGGGTGCTTGTTGTTCACCAGGCTCACGTAACTCGGATCGTTCAACAGCCGGGCGCAGTAGATGGCTACGGTCTCGTCCAATTGCAGCGAATTGCAGGCACGCCAGAAGTCACTGTCGGTGAGCAGCAGTTGGTAGAGCGGCGTGTAGATTTCGATCGCCGTCTCCAGATCGAGAATATTCAGGGGACCGTCCGGCAGGCTGGCCACGTCGATATCGAACGGCCCCGAGGTCACCATGTCGAACCGCATGTGCGTCTTCGGTTCAATCTGCTTGCCCCGGGCCTTCAACTCGAGGTTGAGCCGGATGATGAAATTGTAGATGTTGAGATCGTGCTGGAGGAACGTGTTGTCGATCAGACCGCGCAGATCGCGTGGGCGCAGCGGCCGCAGCGGAATCTCCGGGCAGACGTTGGACGCCACGAATTGCAGAATCTCCGAGCCCAGGTGGAAATGTCGCAGGATGAGGTAATTCGCATCCGGCCGCACGAACCACTTCAAGCCGAGGTAGATGGTGTAGTGCAGAATGCGCGATGAGGTGAGCCAGTTGGGAATGAAGATCTTGAGCACCTGGAACGCCATGATGCTCATCTTCGCCATCGGCCGGATCAGCGGCAGCAGGAACTGGCGCGAGCGCGAACTACAGTTGGCCAGCAATGCCGCCTTCACTTCATCCGGCAGCGGCAGGCTCATGTCGAGGTACAGCGCCAGCCACGGATTCGGATCGTTTGGGTCGTATGGCGCCTTATCGAATGGTTCAGTGACGTTCATCAGAATTGGTCCAGTTCTTCCAGTTGCAGCGCGTAAAGGCGCGCGGTGACTTTGGCGCACTTCACAATTTCATCCACCATCGCGGCAGTGAGCATTCCTTGGGCCACGGCGAGATCGAGGCGCTCAAAATGCTTCACATCGCTGACGGAATGATAGAGCAGGAACGAGACCTGTTGCGGACGCAGATCGAGCACCTCGCGGATGCGCTCCCCCCAACCGCGCGCGACGCGCTGTCCGAGGCCTTCGACGATGAACATGGCGCCGATCAGATCGAAGGGATTCTCGCGGCTGGCGCGTTGCAGCACGTAAGACGACAGCGCCTCGCTGCCGATGTTCTTGCGGCCGCCGCGAATCTCCTCCAGCGTTCCACCCACGGATACGAAATCGCGTTCGATCATTTCGTAGTCGCGATGCTCGTCGCTGGTGTGCGAGATGAACGCGCTGCGGACGGGGAAGTACTCGGCCGTGATGTTGGATGCCGCGCGCGCAATCCAGCGTGACCCGTCGATCACCTGCTGGCGCAGATTGAACAACAGCCGCCGGTAGTCATCCACGGTGAAGTCGCCGTTGTAGAGGCGGGCGATTGCGGGCACGCGCGCGAGGCGGTCTTCAAAGTCGATCCACACGCGGGCCAGCTCACGTACCAGCCGCTGTTGCTGCGGGTCAGAGGAGACCTGGATGGAGGGTGACTCGCTGCGGGGCATTGGAATGCTGGTGGTTTTGCGAGGTCCCGCCGCGGCCTTCGGGCCTTCCACTACCTTCAGCAACATGTAAGCGAACAGGAACCGGCCGCTCTCGGGGATGAGGCAGAAGATACGCTGTCCGGGCTGTAGCTTTCCGCTGTGGTACAGCTCGTCGAGCAACACGTACAATGAGGCCGACCCCACGTTGCCTTTCGTGTAAAGGTTGGTGAACCAGCGTTCGTAGGGAATCTGAAGACCGCCGCGCCATGCGAGCTCATACGATTGCTGGCGGAAGACGTGCGAGGAGTAGTGGGCCAGCAGCCAGTCAATCTGATTCGGATCGAGACGGCCCTGTTCCATCAGCCGCAGCGCACCATCGACAGCACAGCGCACCACGTCGTCCAGCATGCGGATATCCTGGCGCAGGTTGATTGCGCCTTGATTGGCCGCCTCGTGGAAGCTTTCGTAGTCGAGCCACGATGGCATCGGGTGGCCGTTCTTTGATGGGCCCACGTACATGCAGGGTGAATAGCGGTTGGCGAAGGAGCGAAGTTCCATCCACTCGATTTCCAGTGACAAGCCGCGTGGTTCCGGCTCGACAATGGCGGCGCCGGCCCCATCGGAGAGCATCCAGCGAAGGAACTCCGTGTCGAATTCGGGGCTGTGCTCCCCCTGCGCTTCAAAGCGTGTCGATTTGAACAGGCGGCTGGGAAACTCGCTGGCGCAGGACACCGCCACGCGTTTGTGTCCCGCCTCCACTTGCAGGGCTGCCGCCCGCAGGGCCATCATGCCACTGGCGCACACGCCATGCAGTGACGCGATTTCGCACGGTGGCGTCTGCAACTCGCCATGCACCATGCTGGCGAACCCGGGTAGCGGCAGATCCCCTTGCGCCGTGGCTGCCGCGAGGAAATCGACAGACTCAGCGTTCACGCTGCTGTTTTCGAGCGCATTGCGAATCGCCAATGCCGCCATCTGCGCATTCGAATAGAGTGTCCGCTGCTGCTTGTCGATGGCGTAGTGGCGCGATTGAATACCGTTCTGTTTGAGGATGCGAAGCCGCGCCCGCGACGGTTTTCCGTGGATCCGCCCGAGGTAGTCTTCCATCTCATCGTTGGTCACCGGCGGTCCCGGAAGGAAGCTCCCCAACCCCGTCAAATAAGCCTTCATTGCGATAGCCTCGTACCGAACCAGTCGTCGAGAAACGGCAGATAGAAGCCGTAGTTTCCAGCCACGCGGTGGTGATGCGCGCTGTGCTCGACGCTCGCTGAGTAGCGGGTGCCCGCGAAGACATCGTAGTTCGAGTGGCCAATGGTGTTGAAGATGAGACTCATGACAGGTAGAAGGACGAGGGCAGGGAATTCGAACGGCCAGGCGAACAGCGGCAGGAAAATGACGCTCCCCAACAGCAGCGCCTCAAACCAGTGGAAGCTGTAAATGGCCAATGGGGTGGCGACGACGGATTCGTGATGGATGCGGTGCACATGGCGGTACAGCCAGCGCGTGTGCAGCAGCCGGTGGCACACGTAGAAATGCACCTCGTTCCAGGCGAACAGCAGGATCAACTGGAAGATCGCCAAAGGCCACTGATAGTCCCAGCTCACGTGTATGTACCCATGTCGATAGGCGTATTCGGTGAGTGGCGCATAGCAGGAGAATACAAAAATACTCCCCAGCGAGCGGCGGATCTCATTCTCGATCTGCCCGTCCTTCAAAGGACGCCCATCGATCGGACGCCCGATCCGCAACGCGGGCAGCAGGCGGCGGAACAGCAGCCATCCCAGCCCGGCGAAGCTCGCATACATCAGCCCGAAGTAAATCAGCGAGGCGAAGAACATGGCCCACGGTCCACGGCGGCCGGCTGCGAACAGAATCTCCTCGGCGAAGTGCATTGTTCCATGGTAAGCCGGAACCGCCACATCGGCTATCATGAGTTCGCATGTTCGTGCTGTTTGGAACCCGGGCTGTCCGGCGGGATATCAAGGACAGGATACCCGAGCGTTTACACTGCCCTCACTGCGGCATGATCTCGGACTTTCGACACCAGAGCGTCCGGCAGTACTTCACGCTGTACTTTGTGCCCGTAGTGCCGATATCGAGGTCCAGCCAAGTCATCACCTGTAATCGATGTGGCGGATCGTGCCCGGCGAACCATCGCGGCGCTTCGGAGCCGCCGAGCGAGTACTTCGAATCCGGCAAGACCGTGATGGAATGTCCGAGTTGTTCCGGGAAGATGCGTGTCCCGATCAAGGTGGACAACGCGATTCGCGTCACCTGTCCGCACTGCCGAGATCAGTTCACCATCAGCGTGAAGAAGTCCTGAGAGTGCGCGGGCCACCAGCACCGGCTTTGACCAGGTGGTGATTAGTGCCAGTTACGTCCCTGTGTACGGGCTTGGCTCAATTGCTGCTGGCTGTAGGCGGCGATGCTGGGAACAGTCAGTTTCTGACCGGGAAAGATCTTGTTCGGGTCAGAGCCCACGACTGCCTTATTGGCATTGTAGAGGATCGGCCAGAGAAGAACATCTTTCCAGTATTTCCCGGAGATGAGCGACAGGCTCTCGCCGCTCACCACGGTATGCTTCTGGCCGTTGAGGACCGGTATGCCGCCACCCACGGGTTGGCCGGTGACGGGCTTCCCACTGTGTCGAGGACCCGCGCCCTGTCCCGAAGCGATCAGCGCATCGCAGATCTTCCTCATCCTAGGGTAAAAAAAGTTCCAGACATCGGCGCGCGCGGCGACGTCGTCGGAAAGTGTAACCATGGTGGGGCCGATTTCCGGCAGTTCGTAGATATAGCCGCCGACGAGGCTGTCCGCTTTCCATTCCTGGCCGCCCATGGCGGCGTGCGTGCCGTAGAAGTGATCCCAATCGCAGGAGGTGGTGAAGGGGTTCCAGATGGTGCCACAGTTGCCCCACAGGGGGCGGGACTTGGTGAAGGGGTTACGCATGGCTTTGATGACGTGTTTCACGTTGCTGGGGATAGCGTGGGATTCCGGCCAGGGGGTGCAGTTGACGGGATCGAGGAGGATGAGCGCGTCCACGTCCACACCGCGCATCATGAGGCGCCGGGCGGCCACCACCACCGCGGCCCCACCACGGCTGTGCCCGCAGAGGACAACGCCCTTGCAGTCGCTCATCTTGCCACGCAGTTCCATGACTTCGGAGACGAGCCTGTGGACGATGGTGGTGTTGGTGCCGACGCCGTCCACGCCAGGGCCGCGGTAATAGAGTTTGCCGGGGCCGTACGGCCACTCGATGGCGAGATTCTTGACGAAGGTGTCCGGCCCGTTTTCGGCGATGTAACCGTTGTTGTTTCCCCAGCCGATTCCGCCCAGGAAATCGCTGAACGTCCCTCCGACCCCCGCGTAGATGATTGAACTCATTGTTTCATTGCTCCTCACCAGGGAACTCGTAAAGCCGGCGGCGGAAGGCTCACGAATTCGTAGCGGGTGGGTCAGCAGTTTCGTCCGCGCTGGCGGATGGAGGAGAGCTGGCTTTGGTTGTAGGCGCTAATCGAAGGGATGGTCAGCCGTTGGCCCGGATAAATGAGGTTGGGGTTGTTGCCCACCACGGCCTTATTGCGGTCCCAGATCACGGGCCAGAGCAGGACGTCGCCATAGAATCTTCCGGAGATGAGCGACAGGCTGTCCCCCTTGACCACCTGGTATGTATTGCCGCCGGTGGTTGGAGGTTTGCCGTTGCCGCCGTTGGCGGGTTTGGGTGTCGAGTTGCCCTTGGGCGCATCCTCGACCCAGGGCGATTCGCCGCTGAGATTCAGGTGCTGGCCAAAGGTCTTGATGGTGGGGTACATCCACTGCCAGAGCTCGCCGGCTCCCCTCCAGTCCTGGCCTTCGGTGACGAGCGTGTAGTGTTCCTTGCCCCATCCGCGCCCGCCCATCAGAGTCTCCCAGACGATCTTGTCGGGATTCGGAGGACCGCTTGGGTAGGCGAGGTAGTCGCAGCCGCTGGCTCCGCCGTGAGTCACCCAGAAATACTTGCTCCAGTAGTCGTTCGGCGCGCTGCGTCCGCAGTTCCCCCAAGCCGGACGCGAGAGGGTGGCGGGGTTCCGCATCGCATGGACGGTGGCCTTCACATTGTCCGGGATGAGGGGATCGAACCAGACGCCGTTTCCGCCGTAGGGGTCGCGGGATACGGCGTCGAACAATGCCAGCAGGTCGAGGCGCCAGCCGTACTTCTTCAGTTCGTGTGCATACTTGATGGCGGCCGCGCCGCCCTGGCTGTAGCCCGCCACAATGAGTCCGTTCAGATCCGGATACGACTCAAAATACTTCAAGGTGTGGTACATCGCCCACGAGGCTTTGCGGTCGATGTTCAAGCCATCCTCGTTGTCCACATACTCCGCGGGCCCGTAGGCCCATTCCCTCGCAAGCTTTCTCATGAAGCTTTCCGGGTACGAGGGCCCAAGTCCTTCCAGGCAAATCAAACCAACCATGTTTCAGCTCCTCCTGCTGAGAACTCGCAATGCGCGGCTGGAAAGGCTCACGTTGGAGGGAATATTCGCCGTGGACAGCGTGGCGCTAGAATTCAGCCATGAACCGGTTGCAGATGTTCACGATTCCCTACGACGCGATGCTGATCGACTTGATGCGCATTGCCATCGCCTACCTCCTGGCACTCCCCATCGGATGGAATCGCGAGCATGAGGCGCACACCGCGGGGATTCGCACATTCCCTATCGTCGCCGTTGCCAGTTGCGGACTCGCCATGGTGGGCACCAGCATCGAGGGCGCGACTCCGGAAACCTACTCGCGCATCCTGCAGGGCCTTGTCACCGGCATCGGGTTCATCGGCGGCGGGGCGATCCTGAAGGAGCATGGTTCCGTCAGCGGCACGGCCACTGCCGCCAGCGTATGGAGCATCGGAATCGTCGGCGCCGCGGTCGGATTCGGCATGTACCACATCGCGGCGGCGCTCACGCTCATCAACTTCCTGACGCTTAAACTTCTCGCTCCTCTGAAAGTGGAACCGCCACGGCCGGCGGAGCCCAAGGATATTTGATGCTTTTGTTTGCAGCTTACAGCGATGACGCGCAGGCACAGTTTCGCGACACCCTTAATGCTTGACGTGCCCGAGCACGATATCTTAGGAGAGGAGAGCCGAGGAACGGCAGGAGAGTTGCCGTCACGCCAGCATCATCGGCGGGAAAGCGCGCACCGCCTCGCTCAGCCCGTCGCGACGTCGAGTCATCGCGGCAAAAGCAGCAGCCAGATGGGCGAGAAAGGAAGTAACCGTATGACGCCGGAAGAACGGTTCGAACGCATCGAGCGCAACCTCGCGTTGCAGGGAGAACACCTTGCCATGCTCTTGGAGGATTCCAAGACCCGAAGTGCCGACATTGAAGCCCTGATCGAACAGTCCAGAGCTTCCAAGGAGGAACGCGACAAGGACGCGGAGAACATCCGCCAACTCGCCCGCATCGTGGAGAGCCAAGCGCAAGCCATTCAGCGTCAAGGTGACTCCATCGACATTCTTGGACGCATCGCAGGCATTCCCGAAGAACGCCTTGACGCGATCCAAGGCGACAAACCCCAGTAGGGCGCAAGCAGTGTTTCCTTATCTTCTGGTGGTGCGCGTTGGGGCAGAGGTGAGGTGCTCGCGAAGACGCCAAGAACGCTCTGTTAAACCTTGCAGGCGAGCGTGATCCCATCACCCATCGGCAGCATGCACACGTGAACGCGGGGGTCGTTGTGGAGTTTGGCATTGAGGGCCCGCAGCGCCACCGTGTCCTCGTCCTGAACCGATGGGTCGATGACGCGCCCATGCCAGAGCACATTGTCGATGGCCATCAGCCCACCCTGACGCAACAGGATAAGCGCGCGCTCGTAGTAGTGGTCGTAATTGACCTTATCCGCGTCGATGAACGCGAAGTCGAAACTCCCGGCTTGGCCCTTTCCGATCAGCTCATCCAACGTTTCCAGGGCCGGACGCAGGTGCAGGGTAATCTTGTTCTCCACTCCAGCTTCCTTCCAATAGCGCCGCGCCACCGACGTCCAATGCTCGCTCACGTCGCAGGCGATCAGACTGCCGTCCGAAGGTAGCGCCAAAGCCACTGAAATCGACGAGTAACCTGTAAACACACCGATTTCCAGCGCACGGCGGGCACCGCTGATCCGTACCAGCATGCCCATGAGAGCGCCCTGCTCCACCGTGATCTGCATCCTCGCCAGCGGATCGCTCGCCGTTTCCTCACGCAGCCGTTGCAGGAACTCCGGTTCGGGAGCGGATACTGAGCGGATGTAGTCCAGCAGTGGCGGAGTGACTTCGATGTGTTGAAAAGACATCTCTCTATTGTCGCCGCGCCACTGTCGCCGCGGCAAAATCCTGGCGGTTGTTTCTGTCCGGATGCGTCTGACGCTCATTCCACTCGCATTTGGCCGATAAGACCACCGTGATGAGCCTACGCAGTATCGTCCCAGTTCTCCTTGTCAGCCTGGTCCTGTCATTCGAGTCCGCGTTTGCACAGTTGCCTGTGGCGGACATGAGTGTTGAGGAGTTGCTCGATGTTCAGGTGACCAGCGTCAGCCGCAAGGCGCAGCGGTTGGCCCGTGCCCCCGCTGCGGTCTACGTCATCACGCAGGAAGAACTGCGGCGGAGCGGAGTGACTTCCATTGCCGAAGCGTTGCGGCTGGTTCCGGGGATGCATGTGGGCAGACTCAACGGCGGCGCGTGGGCGATCTCGGCTCGCGGCGGCGCTGCTCGTTATGCGAACAAGATGCTGGTGATGGTGGATGGCCGCTCGGTCTACAGCACTTTCTATGGCGGCGTGTTCTGGGAGTACCTCGACCTGTTGATGGAAGACATTGACCGTATTGAGGTGATTCGCGGACCTGGCGGCGTGATGTGGGGCGCGAATGCCGTGAACGGCGTCGTCAATGTGATTACCCGTTCGGCCCGCCAGACCGTGGGGAATCTCATAAGCGTTACGGGCGGTAACCAGGAACATGGCGTCGTCGCGGTCCGTCACGGGGCGAGGTTCAAATCGGGCGCCTACCGCGTGTGGGGGAAATCCAGCGAACGGACCCTGTTTGGAGGGACGGATGCTGTTTACCGCCAGGATTACTCCATGGCATCCGTCCAGATGAGCCGGACGCGGGTGAACCCTCCCGATGGTTCCGGCTTTACCATGCATGGAGGGTTCCGGGTGGACTGGGACAGGCACGAAAGAGATCAGTTTTCCTTGTCCGGTGATGTGTACGGCGGGGCGTGGCGCAACAGCATGGCCGCGGTCCAGCCCTTTCCGCCGTACGGAGTGCTGGGCACCGTCGAGGACAGGCCGGCTGGCGGCAATGTATTGGGCCGCTGGACGCGTACCGCGGCCAGCGGTGGAGAAACCAGCGCCCAAGTGTACTTTGACCGGTTCCAGGGGCAATTCCCCTACTCCTATGACAGCACGGTCTTCAATCTGGATCTACAGCAGGCACGACCGCTCAACGAGTCCAACGAGCTTATGTGGAGTTTCAACTTCCGCCAGAGCCGCGCTGCCCTAAGGCCGGCTTTTGGTGCGCAGTCTGCTCGTCCTGTTCGATCGGATCCGCTATTCAGCGGCGTGCTGCAGCACGATCTGGAACTTACTCCCAACCGCTGGTATCTCTCGCTTGGGGCGCGATTGGAACACAACAACTTTACCGGATTCGAGTTTCAACCCAGCATCCGGGTGCTGCACACGCCTTCGCGGAAGGATTCGTATTGGGCCGCCTGGTCCCGTGCGGTGCGCACACCGACAATGGCAGAGCATAATATCACTTACAACGGCTTTGCCGGTGTCGCGCAGGGGCTGCCGGTTGTCTATGGCGCTACCGCAAACGAGGCCTTTCGTTCGGAAAAACTCTACGCTCACGAAGGTGGGTACCGGCACGAGAGCAAGAACTGGACCGCATCCGCGGCCCTTTTCTACAACCGTTACACCGACGTCAGGTCCTATCTTCCGTCTGGCTTTTCGGTGCAATACACGCCTACTCCGTACGTTTACGGGCAGACAAAGGTATGGAACGCGCGCAACGAGACCATCTACGGCGGGGAGGTCTGGGGAGCGTGGAGTCCTCTTCCGAAATGGAAGCTGATGCCCTCCTATTCCTGGCTTCGCAGGAATGCCTACGAGTTGGAGGGGCTCAACACGCTGAAGCGCTTTCTGGTCAGCGGAGAGGAGCCGGCCCATCAGGTCCGCTTCCGCTCACTGTTGGATCTGACGTCCACCTGGCAGCTTGATACGGCCTTCTATTACACCAGCGCCTTCCCCATGCATAAGATCGCTGCTCATCCCAGACTCGACGTTCGGGTGAGCTGGCGGCCCACGCGAAAGCAGGAATGGAGCGCAGGTTTGTTCGACGCTACCGAGGGTCCGGCCCTGGAAGGCCCTCCCGAGGGGCCCGCTCTCTCCGGGCAGATGAGGCGCATGTGGCAACTGAAATGGGTCTATAGATTCTAATGCTTCGCACTGTTGTGGCGTTGACTCTCGTTCTGCTACTGGTGGCATGGATTGCACCGGTGGTGGGATCGGCGTACGTTTCCGGTCCGGAAGACGAAGTCATGTCGGCGCTGATTCTCGGTTTTGTGCGCTATGCGGAATGGCCGCCAGGGGCAAGCCCAACAGATCCTTCGGCGTCAATCGCCGTCTGCGCAAACGGGCGTCCGTCGCTGGTCCGGGCGCTGACGCGCACCTTCGCCGGGAAGTCCATTTCCGGACGGCAGCTTGTGGCGCGAGAAGTAAAGACGGCCGCCGAAGCCGCTCTGTGCCAGGTTCTTTTTGTGTCATCGGACAACCAGCGCCAGCTTACGGAACTGCTTGGCGCCGTGCAGCAAATACCCGTCCTTACGATTGGCGACTCCGAGGCGATCTTCGCGGCTGGAGGCATCGTTCAGTTTTTTGAAGAAGACGGCAAAATGAGGTTCGCCGTCCATCTCGACGCTCTTGCCCGCTCGCGGGTGAGTGTCAGCGCGAGGTTGCTGCGCCTTGGCCAGGTGGTGAAAGGGAAACTGCGATGAGACACGGCGACCTGCTCGCCCCACATTCTCTCATCGAACGGCGCTATTGGGGCTGGTTTGACGCCATTTCTCTGCGCTCGAAGCTCACCATTCTAATGCTCGCTGTTTCGGGGGCGGCACTGCTGTTCATCTCCGCCGCCTCGGTCTGGTACGAACGCTACGCCTTCCGTAAATCGGCCTCCAGAGAACTGGCCGCGCTGGTAGCCGTTGTTGCCGACAATTCCAGTGCCGCCATCATGCTCGGAGATTCCAAGACCGCCGCCGAAACACTGCTCAGTTTGCGAAGCGATGACTGCATTCGCGAATCCGCCGCGTATGACGCTTCCGGCAGGGTTTTCGCGCGCTACGTGAGTCCCGGAGCTGCCTCCATCGCGCCAGCGCAACTCTCCGGGAAACTGCCGGCAGATAAGTGGAACGAGCAAGGCTTGGAGGTCTACCGCCCCATCGTGGTGCAGGGCGAGGACATTGGCGCTATTTATGCCCGTGCCAGCAGCGATGCCTTGAACGAACGCCTGAGGCAGTTTCTACTCATCCTCGGAGGGGTTCTCTTCGCCACCATGTGCGTGATTCTTCTACTCTCCATCCGGCTGCAACGTATCGTCTCCGCTCCGGTGCTTCAGCTCGCCAGTCTCGCTCGCGAGGTTACCACTCGCAAGGACTATTCGCTTCGTGCGGGCGAAGGCGGCGGGGATGAAATCGGGCACCTCACGCGCTCCTTTAACGAGATGCTGGACGAGATCCAGTCGAGTGGACGAGAACTGGAACAGCACCGCCACCACCTGGAGAACCAGGTGGAGGAACGGACGCGTGATCTTCTACGCCTCAACCGGGAGCTGCTTTCGGCCAAGGACCGGGCCGAGGATGCGGTTCGCATGAAAGGGGAGTTTCTCGCCAACATGAGTCACGAGATTCGCACCCCGATGAATGGTGTTCTCGGCATGACGGAGCTTGTTCTCGAAACCGACCTTTCGGATGAGCAACGTGACTATCTGGAGACGGCGAAGGGTTCCGCCGAGGCTCTGCTCGTCGTCATCAATGACATCCTTGACTTCTCCAAAATCGAGGCCGGGAAGCTCTCGCTGGAACACTTGCCATTTGATCTCCACGAATGCATCTACTCGGCGGCACGTACGGTAAAGTTTGCCGCTGTCGAGAAGAGGCTCTATATCGGCGTCGACATCGAATCCGGCCTGCCTGCCGGCATGTTCGGCGACTCGCACCGTCTCCGCCAGATCCTGCTCAATCTGTGCGGCAATGCCGTGAAGTTTACCGAAAGCGGCGAGGTGATCATCAAGGCGAGCCGCCAGACGGACGACGATGGGTCGTGGCTCATTTTGTCCGTCGAAGATACTGGAATTGGGATTCCTCCAGAGAAACAACGGAGCATCTTCGAGCCCTTTATGCAAGCCGATGGTTCGCACAGCCGCCGCTACGGAGGCACCGGCCTCGGTCTCGCCATCACCGCGCAACTGGTGCACCTGATGGAAGGCGAGGTTATGGTGGAAAGCGAGCCCGGCGCCGGTAGCTGCTTCACCGTGAAGCTTCCCTTTCATCCGGTGGATCTGGGGCCGCGGCAGGACGATCTTCGCGCCGCGGAAGCTCTTGCCGGCAAACGAGTGCTCGTGGTTGCGGCAAACGCCAGGGAACGGTCCATCCTCGACAGGATGCTGCGGCGTTGGACAGTGGATGCTCTTATTGCCTCTTCGCTCGATGATGCTGGCTTAGGGATGGCAAGCTCCTTCGCCCCCGTCGACCTGATGCTGGTGGATTGCCAGCACTCGTGCGACGACCGGTTGGAGAGCTTCGAACAATGGCGCTCGGAGCAACCCGCGCTGCAATCGGTTCCGGTGGTAGCGTTGAGTTCCATGGAGCATCCCTCTCCGGCAAGAGCCTCCAACACAGCGGGCATTTTCGTTCGCCTGCGAACTCCTGTTTCCGCGCATGAGCTCGGACGCGCGATGACGGAGGCGTTGCAACCACCGTCCACCGCGGCCAATTGCACAGCGCGCAGAAGTAGCATGTCCGATGGGCGAGAGCCGCACAGTCTTCTCCATCCGTTGAGAATCCTCCTGGCCGAGGACAACGCCGTGAACCGCAAACTGGTGACACGCCTGCTGGAACGGCAAGGCCATCAGATCCTCTGCGCCAATGATGGACGTCAGGCCATCCAGCAATACGAGAGTGGCGTTTTCGATCTCGTGCTCATGGACTTGCAGATGCCGGAAATGGATGGCTATGAAGCAACGTCCGCCATTCGCGCCATCCAGGCAAGGCGCGGCCTCCGCGTCCCCATCCTTGCCCTCACCGCCAATGTCATGCAAGGCGACCGCGAACGCTGCATCGCCGCCGGCATGGACGACCATATCAGCAAGCCAGTTCAACTGCCTGAGCTGCTGAAGAAGATCGAAGCGTTCTGCGGCGTCGCGCCTGCTGTCACCGTCTGAAACGGGCGGAACTGAAGGCCCGCGCGGGCTGAAGATGAGCCCCACAGGGCGGCAACCTGCTAAGCTACCTCGCAATGTACCTGACCCGACGCAAGCTGCATCAGACACTGGCCACCGCGGCCGCATACTCCGCTCTGCCTTCCGCCGCTAGCGCTGAAGCGCGTGTGGAATCCATCGTCACCATCAGCCAGGATCCGGCGATGTACTCCGGCTGGCCCACCATGGCGCGGCGCTCCAACGGCGAACTCCTGGTGGTCTGTTCCGGAGGCCGTGAGGCTCACGTCTGTCCCTTTGGACGAGTCGAGCTGATGCGTTCGCGTGACAACGGACGCACCTGGACGTGGCCCGAGGTTCTTGCCGACACCGCCATCGACGATCGTGATGCAGGGATCTGCGAAACGGCGAAAGGCTCGCTGCTCGTCACCACGTTTACGTCGCTCGCCTACGAACCCGTCCTCGCCAAGGCAACCGATTGGCCCGCCGCGCGGCTGGCGATGTGGCGCGGCGCGAATGACCGTCTCAGCCCCGGCCAGCGCAAGCAGATGCTTGGCACGTGGATGATGCGCTCCTCCGATGGGGGCATGACGTGGTCGCAGTTGTACCGCGTGCCGGTGAACAGCCCGCATGGCCCTACATCACTTTCCGATGGGCGCATCATTTACGCCGGCAAACAGCTATGGTCGCCGGGGCAGAAGAACGGCGTCGCAGTGTCGTCAGATGATGGAGTAAGCTGGCGCTGGCTCTCCGATATTCCGACTCGCCCTGGCGATGACGGAACCCAGTATCACGAGCTGCACGCGGTGGCGGCTGACAAACGCATCATCGTGCACATCCGCAATCACAACCCGGCGAACGCGGGCGAGACGCTGCAATGCGAATCCGCTGACGGCGGGCGCAGTTGGACTGTGCCGCATCCCATCGGCGTTTGGGGGCTGCCGTCGCACCTGCTGCGGCTCGGCGATGGCCGCCTGTTGATGTCCTACGGATACCGCCGCAAGCCGCATGGCAATCAGGCGCGCGTCAGCGCCGACCATGGGAAGACTTGGTCCGAGCCCATTACCATCTCCGCCGACGGCGCATCCGGCGACCTCGGCTATCCCTCCACAGTCGAGGCACTGGGCGGCGAACTCCTGACCCTCTGGTACGAAAAACCCGCCTCCAGCCCACGCGCGCAACTCCGGCTGGCCCGCTGGCGGCTAACATAAATGGCAATCCTCGCCGGACTAAAACCGGAACCGCAGCGCCATCTGGTAAATTCGCGGATTGAAGAGATTTCCCTTGTCGCCGCCCGCCGGAACAAGCGACCGCGAAGTTCGTCTGCGTCGCGATTCGAACTGGAGAGCAGGTTGTATGCCTCGGCGCGAAACTGTACGTTGTAGCGCTCCCGCAAAAGGAAATTCTTGAACAGGGAAAAGTCCACAGCTCGCTGCCCGGGCTCCGGGCTTTCCCCGCTAGCCGGCGCATGGTGAGGAGCTGGATTCCGGCAGGCGGCGGCACCCCTTGACTCCCGCAAAAAATCGGCGTTCATTGAGACTGGAGGGTCTCCCTATGAGTCATCAATCGGAACGCCTTTTTTATTGGACTCCACGGGCGTTTGCGATTCTGTTTGCCCTGTTCGTCAGCGTGTTCGCCCTCGATGCCTTCTCGCAGGAGCGAAGCATCGCTGAAAACCTCGTGGCTTTTGTGATGCACATGATCCCTACAGCGATCGTGGCGGGCGTGCTGTATGTGGCGTGGCGCTGGGAATTGCCGGGAGCCGTCCTGTTCGCCCTACTGGGGCTGCTCTACTGGAGCGTCTTTCCTCACGCCGCGTGGGTGATCGCCTGGCCGCCGGTCCTGATCGGGGCAATGTTCCTGATTCACTGGCTGACCGAACCGCACGGCGCCGAGACCCATGTCGTGTGACTATTTCCGGGCAGCGCGCTCGAGCTCGAGTTCCTTTACTACCTTCGGCACGATCAGTTTGAACACTGCCACCGGGAGTGCGCTCGAAAACCGGTATGCTTCGGCCTGCTCTCCGGGCACATAGGCGACGATACTCCCGAAGTAGCGGTCGCCGACGGTGAACACAAATGCCGCCGTGCGGTTACGGGCTTTGCCCACTTCGTGTAGCGTTTTGATCCGGTTGTCGCCGGTTCCGGTCTTGCCCGCCACGTCCAGCACCTGGTTGCGGGCGCCTGTAACGGAGCGGAACGCGCGGCCCGCGGTGCCATACTGCACGACACCGAGCATCTCGCGATGAAGCTGTTCTGCCACCGCGGGGTCCATCACTACTAACGGCTCCTGCATCTTGCGGGTGAGGCGAGTTTCAAACGGAGTGCCCTCCGCGAAACGGTAGCGTTCCAGGCGGCGGTTGGGCAGTTTCACTCCGCCGTTGAGGATGATCCCCGCCAGATCGGCCAGTGCGGCGGGTGTATCGCCGGATGAGCCAATGGCGGAGGCAAGCGACGGAACCATCGAACGGAAGGGAAACCCCTGCCGTTTCCAGGATAGGTACACCAACTGAAAGGCGTCGCTTTCGAGCACCGTGCGGATGCGGGTGTCTTGGGCATGCTTGTAGCGGCTCTTCATGAGCCACCGGTAGACTTCCTGGCGCATGGATGCGCTCGCGTCGCGCACCTGCTCCCAGGTGGCATCGGGGTTGCCTCCGAGGAAGGACACGAGCCAGAGCTCCAGCGGATGGATGCCGGCGACATAGCCGCGATCGTTCCAATCGAATTTACCCGGCCCGTAGCGGTCGTACAACTCCAGTACGCGCCGCTCCGGCACATCCTGAGTGATGTAGGCCTGCATGGCGAGCTGGAATTCACCTAACGAGGCGCCCGGACGCACGGACCGGTACATGACGGCAAACCGCGTTGGGGATAGCTCGCGCTGGGCAAAGAGTGTCTCCAGTTGCTCGTCCGGAGTCATCTCCATGTAGCGGTCGAAATAGTTGCGCAGAAAGGCCGTTCCTTCCCGGTCGGCGAAACGGGCGAGTAATTTGGCGCGCGCCGGGTGAGTTTCGTCGTGGAAGATAGCTGGATCGTAAGTGGGGGTCCGTCGCAGGTAGTAATCGACAATGTCGCGCATCAAGCGGATAAACACTAAGTTCACCGAGCGCCGGATGCCTTCGCGCACGGTCATCTCACGGCCGTTGTCGCGTCCGTCGAAGTTAGCAAAGGCGTGCAACCCGCCTCCTGTGAAGAACGCTTCGCCGGGGCTGGCCGAATAGACGCGGTTCATGGCGGCTTCGAGCATTGCCGGCAGCTCGGGGTCGCCGCCGTGGAGCAGGTATTCGGCCGCCCATCTGGTCAGCCGGTCGGGCTCCTGCATGGGCAGTTTGTCGCGGTCCTTGCCGTCGACAAGCTGCGCGCGCAGTTCGGTGATGATTTCGAGATAGGTGGCGAGTGTACGGAGCTTGGCCGTGGATCCAAGTTCGAGTTTGCTGCCCTCATTCAGATTGAGAGCATTGTGCGTATTGTCCAACTGTGTAACCAGGCGGTTGCCTTTGCCGTCGCGTTCGTACAGGGAAAGCGTATAGACAACGGGAGAGCCTTGACCGGGCGACAGCATCTTGTCGCCGACCAGACCTGCCTTTTCCGCGAACTCGGGATCGTCAAGCTGCGACAGAATCGCGGCGGCAATGCGGGAAGCTTTGCCATGGAGCGTGGTTTCCACGGTCAGGTCGAGACGGTCGAGTTCGTACAGGCTGTCCAGGCCGAGGGCGCCCACCATGCTGTAGCGGGCGGCGTCGGAGGCCTTCCGCGCCAGCTCGATGCTGCGGGGAGGGAGCCCCTCGCTGGGTTTCAGCCGGACGGGCGTCGCGAGCGCCACGTCGCGAAGACGGTCGGAGATAAAACCGTCGGCCGCCAGTCGCCGCAAATAGCCGTCGGTGCGCTCGGCAAGGTCGGATGCATGGTGCCGGAGATAGTAAGTGGGCCTGTTAATCGCCAGTAACAGGCTCAGGACCTGGCGGTAGGCTGCCGCGCGCTCTCGCTCCTGGCGCCGTGTCAGCGCGTCCTCTGGCAGGCTGAGCAGCCGGCATACCTCCTGGAAATCGGCGCCGTACCAATCGTAGAGTGCGTCGGCGAGTCCGATCACTTCGCCATGGGCAGCGGTGGCGGCAAGTGGCACGGAATTGAGGTAATCGAGGACAATGCGCTGGCGTGCGGGCAGCGTGTTGGGCCCTTCATAGTAGGCACGCAGGGAGGCTGAAGCCATCTGGCGCAGTTTGTCGCGGATTGTCTCGGTGCGCCCGCCGGGAGAATGGCGGACTTTTTCGAGCTGCGTCGCCAGCGTACTGCCCCCGGACATCTGGTGAGTGCCTGTCACCTTCTTGGCGCCATAGTCCACAACCGCTTTTCCGAGGCGGTCCCATTCGATGGCGGGATTGCGCTGCACCGACCAGCCATCCAGAATCTCACGGTTTTCGATGTACAGGGCTGTACGCACGACCAGAGGGGGGATGGCGGAGAAGTCGGTAAAAGCGCGCTCCGGAAAGATGCTCATTTGCAGCGGGTCGCCGGTGCGGTCGAGCAGCCGCAGTCCGGCACGGGTCTTCTCCCGGTAGATGGGGAACATTCCGTAATGGCCCAATTGTCGCAAGCGCTCCGACCAACGCGCCTGGGCCTCGACGACGAAGCCGTTCTGTTTCAGCCGGCGGGACATTTCAGAGAGACGGGTGTAGCCGAGGCGCTGGTCGTAGGGGCCCTGCCCGGTCCGGAATTCCTCACCGGACTCGCCCGGCTCTACCTTATAAGATGCACCTTGGAGCAGTTTCGGGATCAGACGCGCCTGCAGCCACGAGGTCCGCATTTCGAACGCAAGAGCGGTGGCAGCCGCAATAGCAGTCAAAGAGATGATGAACAGGGTCACCCAGCGAAAAGGATCGCGTGTTTCCGCGGCCGGCCAAGGTTCGGCGGGCGTCTGGCGGTCAGCCGGAGGGACGACCCGGAAATCGTCATCGCCCTGGACTTTCTTGGTAAGCCAAGCCCCCGGTACGGCCTCCCGCAATCTCGTCAACATACTAAATCAGACCGGCTCCCCCTCCGGTGCTTTCTGGGCAAAGACCCGCAGCTACTATCACAGATGCTCCACGAAGGGCCGTGGTTTCAGGACGCAGGGGGAGATCAGACGAAGGAGCTTACTGCGCCGCCTTTATCTGGAAATTCTTGAATTCGGTCCAACTGCCGGTTTGGTGCGCCTGAAGCTCGATGGCCCCTTCCTCCGTATTCTCCAACTGGTCGTACTCTAGCACATTCTCTCCGTTGATTCGAACAACGACGTTCCTGTCCCTCACCACCATTTGGTAGAGCCACCATTTCTCCGCCTCGATGCGAGGATAGGAGGCTCGTTTGAAGTGATAGAGGGAGCCGGTTGGAAAGTGAGCACCTTCCACATCGTGGAGCTGGATCTCGTAGTGCCGCTGGGCACGGGTACCGCCGCCGGAGCTGCGGAAGACGATTCCGCCGTTGTGCCAGCGGGAATGCCGGATGTAGGCCATCAATTCAAAGTCGCGGTATTTGGTCCTGGTGGCGATGTGGCCGAGACCTTCGAGCCGCAGTACGCGGCCGAGTGCAGTGAACACCGGTTTGCCTTCCGAGACGGTCCATTTATCCAGATCGGTGGGGGTGGTGTAGAGGGAAGTCCACTGCTCTTTGGAGGGTAGTTCGCGGATGCGCAGGTTGCGGAAACGGATGGGATAGGAGAGGGACTCGAAGCCGAGGAAGCCCTTGCGGAGCCGGTAGCGCAGATCGGGGTGCGACGACAGATCGGCATCCTGAACCTGCGCGTCGTTCATCCATACCTGTAACCGGGGCCAGTCCATCAGGATGCGGAAGCTGTTCCACTGGGCCTTATTGTTGAGCTTGACGAGTTTGGGGGCGATCAGGGGGAAAATGGCGCCGCAGCCAAACGCGTCGGGCTTGGCCTGCTCCTGGTGGAAGAGTTTGATTTCGAGCCCGCACCAGGCGTTGCGGCCGTGCTCGGGGGCGTGGAGGAAGATGCCGGAGTCCATCCATCCTTTAAGGAAGAACTCGCCGCGGAAATCGAAGTTCTCATACTGGCGCTGGGAGCGCAGCCAGGTGGGGAAGTTGGCGCCAGGGTGAACCACGATGGCGTTGTCATCGACGTAGAACGCGGTTTCGGGACCTTCGCGGATGGACCAGCCCGTCAAGCTGTTGCCATCAAAGAGGGAAGTGAAGCCGGGCTCCGATTCGGGGGCGAAGCTGGCCGAAGCCGCAAGAGGAGCAAGGAGGGAGGAAGAGAGGAAAGCACGCCGGCGCATGGACATAGCTTAACGAATCGGCAGGCCGGCAGTGAAGAAAGTGGTGGAATCGGCCGATAGGAGAAGTGGAACAAGTGTGCTCTGAAAAAGGGAGGCATAGGGTAAGGAACGGGAGACACTACGGTGTTTTTCCCTAGCAATGGCTTTGGATCACCTGATATACGTACCCCCACATCGCAGCGTATTCTGGATCAGAAATAGACGAATTTCTAATCCTACCCGCGTGAGAGGCCGATGTTGGAAAGCGGCAGGCGGAGCGAAAAAAATGAACATGGAAGCAACAGACATTCCGAACGAATTGCAGACGCCCGGACAAGCGCTGGCTACCATTCCTCGTCCGGCGGGGGCGGCTTGGCGGCGCAAAGGGCAGAAGGGTTCGGCCATTCTCGAAGGCGCGCTCGTTTTTCTGCCGTTCATGGCGATCGCGTTCGCGATCATGGACTATTCGATGGGTATTTTTGTGCAGTCGGTGCTGATGCACTCCGTTCGCGAAGGCGTGCGGTATGCCATTACGCAGCAGACTTCAGCCGGGGGGCAGGATAACTCCATTCGACAAGTGGTGAAAGACAACTCCTTCGGGTTTCTTAACAACAGCAACAACGGTTTGGTCACGATCAGATATTACGATCCGCGTACGATGACCGAGGCAAACGGGGTGGGCTCGAACGCCGCGGGAAACATCTGCGTGGTGACGGTGACTGGGTATCCCTGGACATGGTTCGCGCCGGTCTGGCGGCCAGGGAACGCGTTTTCTTTTTCGGTGTCTTCCTCCGATGTGATGGAAGCTCCACCTGGTAACGTTTTGCCATCGAGGTAATCAAAAAAATGCAACGAGCAAACCAACCAAGCCGGCGGCGCAGGCAAGGCGGAAGCACCATTACCGAGTTCGCGGTGGTCTTTCCGTTCATGGTGGCGGCTTTCTTCGGATCGGTGGGTATGGGCGTGACGATGATCCGCTACATGCAGGCGGTGCAAGTGTGCCGCGATCTGGCGCACATGTACGCCGACGGGGTGGATTTCACGCAAACCATGAACAAGAACATCGCCGTGAAGCTGGCCGAAGGGACCGGGATGACAACAAATGGCGGCAATGGAGTAGTGGTCTTCTCCAAGGTCCTCACGGTATTCGAGTCCGATTGTGACGCGGCGGGATTGTCGACGTGCGGCAATGAGAATCAGGCCGTTGTGTTCAACCGTCAGACGGTGGGAAACACAGCGCTGTTGAGCAGCCAGTTTGCGTCCCCCTCTCCATCCAGCATCATGGACGCCGAAGGGGACATATCGGCGGCGAATTACCTGAATGCGAACAGTTCGGTACGGGCGCCGCTATTAACAACGCTGCTGACGGCGGCAGGGACGGCACAGCTTCAGGGAGACGTCGCGAACATCACGGAGTTGTATTTCCTCTATCCGGACATCTCGTTCCTTGGCGGCAGCACCCCCGCCGGGGTCTACATGAGGTTTGTTTACTAAGCGGGTGAAAAGGAATTATAGGAGGACGTTTATGCGTAGGTCATCAACACTCATCCGCCGAATGAAGCAGGAAAAAGGCATGGCAATCGTCGCTGCCGCCGTCATTCTGATGATTCTCGTGCCGATGGTTGGGCTGGCGATTGACGTGAGCATGCTGTTCATTTCAAAGACCCGGTTACAGGGGGCAGTGGACGGGGCGGCGCTGGCGGGAGCGAAATCGCTGGCTCGGGGGACCAACGGGGCGGCGCAGATCGCCAGTGCCCAGAATGCCGCCATCGCCTATGTGAAGACCAATTTCCCCAACGGATACTTCTTCAGTTCCGAGCTGACTATCCCAACGCCAACGGTCGACCTGAGCGTCCAGTACCAGCGCAGCGTTGTGGTGACCGCGGATGTGCAGGTGCCGGCGATGTTCGAACGTATCCTTGGCTTCACCAACACGACGGTGAAGGCGAGCGCCACGGCAACCCGCAAAGACGTCAATATCGTGATCGCGTTTGACCGTTCCGGTTCGCTGCAGCAGAGCGGATCGTGCGAAGCGCTGAAGAGCGCGGCGAAGAATTTCATTGACCAGTTCGCGAACTTGCGCGACAACGTCGGAATCATCACCTTTGCAACAACCTCGTGGGTGGATTTCGCTCTCCAGAACAACTTCAACCCTACGGCCAAGAACGTGATCGGAGGATTGTCGTGCGCCGGTTCCACCAGTACCGCTCAGGCAATGTGGCAGAGTTACTCGCAGCTTGTGGGATTGAATCAGCCGGGCGCCATGAACGTGATCCTTCTCTTCACCGACGGTCAGCCGACCGGTCTGGCAGTGGACATGGTGTTGAAACCCACCAGCGGTTGCGCCGCGACGACATACACCACGGATGCAAATGGGAACCATATCATCCGCGGACACTATGGTATCTATGTAAATTATTCGGGGAACTTCGGGATGCTGAAATGGCAATACGGACCGCAACCGATTCCCAACGGAGACATAAACATGGTATCACCGTCAACCGGTTGTGCATTCGCATCCAACATGTCGAACCTGAACGACTACAGTTACCTGCCGGACCGGGATATCTTCGGCAACAACCTGGACAACGGGTACAACCCGATCACCCGTTCGAGTGGGCACATCGTCGTCACCTCAACGACAAACATGAAGAACGCCACTTTGAACGCCGCTGACGACGCAGCCGAGCGCATTCGCAATGCGGCGGTCGACCCCGCCTGGAATCGCGGGCTGTCCGGGATCACCATCTATTCGATCGGTCTGGGCAACTCGACCTTGCCCGCTAGCCCGACGTTCCTGCGGCGGGTGGCGAACGATCCGCAAAGCCCGATCTACAACCCGAATAAACCAGCGGGGCTTTACGTGTACGCGGCAAACACCACGGACCTGGCGGCAGCCTTCCGGCGCGTGGCTTCGGAAGTTCTGCGACTGGCAAAGTAAAACTGTTCCGAGCGAGTCTACCAACGGGCGGCCCTCTGAAGCGGGGTCGCCCGTTTGCTATTGGGAGGCACCCGTACCGGAAGCAGCATGGAACAGCGCCTCGCAATGGCAGGCGGCCTGGAGGAGCAGAGCGTCGGCGCCTGGGGCGGCGGACATCTGAAGGCCCATTGGTAGTTGGCCCTCGGGCACTGGCATGGGGATGGAGATGGCGGGCGTATAGAGGCCGGTCCAGTGCGCGTTGTTGCGAGGGTCGCCGGTGGTGCTGAAGCCTTGCGGCGCCGGGCCGACGGCGGCGGCGGAGAGGATGACGGAGAATTCCGCGAACACGGAGGCCATGTCGGCGCGGGCGTGATCGAGGGTGGCGAGCGATTGCAGGTATTGCTCTTCAGGCATCGCAAGCCCGTTGCGAATCAATTCTGCCAGTTTGCGGCCGACGGCGTTGCCGTGGCGCTCGTATTGTTCCCGAAGCGATCGCGCGCCTTCGTAGCATTGCACCGCGCGGACCGCATCGAGGGATTGGGCGAAGCTGTCGGGGGCTGGAAAGCGTTTCACTTTGCACCCGTAGTGGCCGAGAGTCTGCACGGCGCCACGAAAAGTCTCGAGCATTTCCGGCTCGGCGTCGAATTCCACCATGCCGTAGGTTAAGGGCAACTCGGCGTCGGCGGGGAGGCCGAGCAAGCGCCACAGAAGGCGCATGTCCAGCGCAGTCTCAGTGAAGAAGCCCGCGGTATCGAGAGAGGGCGCGAAGGGCATGAAGCCGTTGAGTGGCAGGACACCGAAGGTGGGTTTGAGTCCGACAACGCCACAGTAGGAAGCGGGGCGGATGATGGAGCCCTGCGTCTGCGATCCAATGGCGAACGGAACCATGCCGGCGGCGACAGCGGCGGCCGATCCGCTGGAACTGCCACCCGGGGTGTGGGAGTGTTTGCGCGGGTTGCGCGTCGGGGCGGAATCGAAGTAGGCGAAGGAAGTGGTTTGGGTTTTTCCCATGACGCGTCCGCCGATCCGGCGGAGTTGCTGCACGAGGGTGGCGTCAGCCGAGGCTACGTTACCGGCGTAGAGAGGAGAGCCGTAGGCGCAGGTGTAGCCCGCGGTTTCGATGATGTCCTTAACGCCGTAGGGCGCCCCGAGCAGGGGACCATCGCCGTTGGCCGGTTCGAGCCGGGTTTCGACCCAGGCGTGGATTTTGGGTTCGTTTGCCTCGATGCGTTTTTGGAAATCGGCGGCAGTGAGATCACCATTGAGATAGCGCGAGAGAAGGCCCGGGACACGCATGAGTTTTTATGATCGCACGAGGCGGAATTTGCCATCAGACGAGAGTTCGTAGGTCCGGCCGCGCCACGACACTGTGTTGCCGTAGAAGCCCGCGGTCCAGACGGCGAAGGCGATCAGATCCTGGAAGGGAATGGCCCAAAAGTCGCGGAGGGCGGCGGGGTCACGGAGGGCCCAGCGGGCGACTGCCCAGCACGAGCAGATGCGGATGATGACGGTGGCGGCCAGAAGCGGCCACGAGGCGGGGAGCGCGATGACGAGCGCCAGCGCGAGCGGGATGGGGTTGGTGAACACTTCGCCGAAGTAGCCGTAGGGTCGCGAGCGGCGCGTGCTGCGGCACCAGCGCAGGCGGTGGTTCAGGGTGGCAGCCCAGCCCGCGTTGCCGATGTGGTGCTGCACCCGAACCTGGGAGAGGATGACACCGGTTCCCTGACCGGCGATCAGTTTTCCGAGCATGAAATCCTCGGCGAGGTATTCATCGAGGGCGTCCCATCCGCCGATGCTTTCGAGCGCCTTGCGCTGGACAACCGCGGACGGGCCGAGGGCGAACTTGACCCCTTCGAGCATGCGGGCCACCAGCACGCCGCCCATGAACTGCGTGTTCATGAGAAGGGCTTCGAGACGGGCTGCGAGACCGGGTCCCGCAATGGCTATAGAGGGGCAGGTGGCAAGTCCCAAAGTGGGGCCGGCGAATTCAGCGGCTATGGTGCGGAGCGAGTTTGGCGCGCTGCGGATGTCGCTGTCGTTCATGACAAGGAGGTCGTGCGCCGCGGCCGCGGTCATGGCTTTCAGGCTGTGGACCTTGGCGTTCGGGCAATCGGGTTCGCCGGCGATGATGAGGCGCGCCGGCACCCGCGGGTATTGCTGCATCAGTTGCCGCACGACTGCTACGGCGGGATCGGATTCCTGACCGACACCGAAGACGAGCTCGAAGTCCGGATAGTCCTGGAGGAATGACGAGCGCAGGTTGTCCTGGAGGCCGAGGTCCTTGCCGGCAAGCGGAGTCAGGAGGCTGATGGGAGGCCAGACGGCAGGCGGTGGCGGAGAGGGGACTGTGGCGTACTTGCGGGCGGCGATGACCATCAGAACCGAGAAAACGAGGGAGCCGGTGACGAGAGCGAATAGAGGATAGGCGAGAAGGGGCAAGCGCGGTTCGTTACTTGATCATAGCACCGGGATCAGCGGCCGAGGAGACCTTCGGCGGCCGCGGTGAGGGACAGAATCAGCACGAAGGCCATCCAGCCGTAGTGAATCCAGTGCCGGGTGAAGATGAGGATTTCCACCGCCCAATGGCGGTCGGAATCGCGATAGACACCGAGCCTTTGGAGAATCCCATGCACAACCGACTCTCTCATGCACCTTAAATATGCGGGACTAGGATTCGAAAGCCCATAGAGTTCAGGGGAATCTAGTTCCCTAACGCGGAGGAAATGGTTCCAGTACCAAGCGCATAGTACCAATTTCGTGGTGCGGACGGACAGCGTATAGTGGAAGCACATCCCACACGGATGCCGGAGCATTGTGAAGCCATTCGCACTGGTTTTCTTGATCGGTATGATCTGCGTGATGCCGGGTCAAATGGCCACGCAAATGGAGTTGGGGCCACCGTTGATTGTGGCCGAACCTCCTGGGGCGGCGCTGATTGGGCCGCAGCCGAGAGAAGCGTATTCGACGTCGTGGATCGACACGAGCGATCGGAACGCGGTGAGGGAAGCCTACAACACCATCCTGGTTCCGACAGTAGGGGTGGCGGTGGGGTGGACCGGAAGCGTGGCAGGCAACATCCCCGGAACCACGTCCTTCGCTTACACCGAGGCGGCGCTGACGCGGGTGAACTGGTTTCGCGCGATGGCAGGGGTGCCGGCGGCGATCACCTGGAATGGGACATACAGTTCGAAAGCGCAGAAAGCGGCGTTGATCATGAGTTCGAACAACGCGCTCAGCCACACGCCGCCAGCGGACTGGTTGAACTGGACGCAGGATGGCTACGATGCGGCGGGAGCGTCGAACCTGTGTATGGGAACATCGGCCAGTTTCCTTCCGAACGACCCCGGGTGCGTAAAAGGCTACATAGATGACAATGGCGGCAACAACGCTGCTGTGGGTCACCGGCGGTGGATTCTGGTGCCGCAAGCGCAGCAGTTCGGGACGGGGGATGTGACAACTTCCGGCCCTGGCTATCCGAGCGCGAATGCGCTGTGGGTGCAGGATCACTTCGGCTCGCCGCGGCCGGCGACGCGGGATACGTTTGTCGCGTGGCCGCCGAAAGGGTATGTGCCGTACCAGGTGGTGCCGGCGCGCTGGTCAGTGTCCTATGCGAATGCCAATTTCACCAACGCAACGGTGACGATGACTTCCAACGGCGTGAATGTCTCGTTGAGCCAGCTTGGCGTGGAACCTTCTCCACCGTTCTATATCGGAGAGAATACGCTGGTGTGGGAGCCGTCAATCTCGTTGGGGCCGGGTCCTGACAGGACGGTGAATGTGACGGTGACCGGCGTGACGGGATATCCCGGTGGCAGCACGATTCAGTACTCGGTGATTGTGTTCAATCCTGCGCAGGATGCCGGGTTAGCCGCTCCCGTGCTGCTGTCGCCGGCGAATGGAGCGACTGGGGTATCGACGAGCGGATTGGAACTGACTTGGAATGAATCGAGCGGAGCGGCGTCGTACGACATCTATCTCGGGACGACGAGCCCACCGCCATTCCTGGGGAACACATCGTCGACGAGTGTGTTGGTGTCCGGTGTGCAGACGAACACGACCTACTACTGGTCGGTAACGGCGAAGGACGGGGCGACCACGGCGTCGTCGGGTGTGTGGTCGTTTACGACTGGGGGGACGGCTCCTGCGGCGCCAGTGCTGGTGTCGCCCGCGAACACGGCGACGGGGGTGCCGGCGAATCCATCGCTGGTATGGAACGCGGCCTCGGGAGCCACTTCTTACGATGTGTATGTGGGGACAGTGAATCCGCCGGGATTACTTACTAATACCACGGACACTGCTTACTCTCCGGCGCTTACTTCGTCGACGACTTACTATTGGAAAGTCGTCGCCAAGAATGCTTCAGGGAGCACTCCGTCGGCGACGTGGTCGTTCACAACGGCTGCATCGGGGCTGGCCACACCCGTCTTGAACACGCCAGGAGACGGCGCGACGGGGGTCTCGACATCGTCCCTGTTAGCTTGGAGCACGGTGCCGGGGGCGACCTCTTACGATGTGTACTTTGGGGCAGTGAATCCGCCGGCGATGGTGGCGAATACTTCCGCCCTGACTTATGCGCCGTCTCTGGCAGCGGCAACCACTTACTACTGGAAGATCGTCGCGAAGAACATTTCGGGAAGTTCCACGTCGGCGGTCTGGTCATTCACGACGGCTAGCGGCGGGCCTGGGGCAGTAACGTTGCTCTCGCCTATGTTCCAGGCGTCAAGCGTGCCGGTGACGGGTTCGGTTCTGACCTGGAACGGGGCGAGCGGGGCCACGTCCTACGATGTGTTCCTCGGTACGACGACGCCTCCGCCACTGGTGGGCAACACGGCGTCGACGAATTGGAACATTGGCGCGGCGCTCACGGCAGGCACGCTGTACTACTGGCAGGTTGTGGCGAAGAACGCGAACGGGACATCGTCGTCGGCGGTGTGGACGTTCGGAACCGCACCGCTGCCGGGACCGGGTCCGTTCACTTTGTCCTCACCCACGAACGGGCAGACCAACGTGGCGCGCACGAATCTGACGTTCACATGGACCGCATCGGCGAACGCGACCTCGTACGATTTCTATCTGGGAGCCGCGGTAATCGCTAACGTGACGCAAACCAACTATACGATGGCCGGACCGCTGGCATCGAACCTTGGTTACAGTTGGCAGGTGATTGCGAAGAACGCGACCGGAACGGCGGCGTCGCCTCAATGGACTTTCACAACTGGCGGCGGCACGGTTCCCGGGCCGTTCACGTTGTTGTCGCCGGCTGATGCCGCAACGGGCGTGACGGGAGGACAGTTGAATTGGAGCGCGGCGGCGGATGCGACGTCGTACGCTGTGTACTTCGGAACGACGCAACCGCCTCCGTTTTCTTCGAATGCCGGCGGCACGAGTGTTGCCATGCCGGGGACGCTGGTGTCAAACACGACCTATTACTGGTACGTGCTGGCGAATGGAACGGGCGGAACGAGGACATCGCCGACATGGTCGTTTACGGCGGGACCGGCCGGGCCGCCGGCGCCAACACTGACGTCGCCAATGAATACGTCGATCGGGATGGGCTTGACTACGGCGCTGAGCTGGCAACCGGTAAGCGGGGCGGCCTCCTACGATGTCTACTTCGGGACAGCGAACCCGCCGCCGCTGGTGACAAACACAACCGCACTCACGTATTCGCCTGGAGGGTTGGCGTATGGGAACACATACTACTGGAAGATAGCGGCGCGGAATGCTTCCGGCGCAACTTCGTCAGGGCAGTATTTCTTTGCGACGGCGGCGAGCGGCACGGCTGCGGTGGGGTTGCGGTTTGTTCCCTTGACTCCGTGCCGGCTGGTGGACACGCGAACGGCGTACGCCGGCGGACGAACCGGGTCGTTTGGACCGCCGCTGTTGACAGGTGGCACGACGCGGACGATTCCCATCCTGTCTTCCACCACCTGCACCGTGCCGCCAACGGCCAAGGCATACGTGCTGAACCTGACGCTGGACACTTACGAGAATTCGACCGGACCGGTGGACTTTGTGACCCTGTGGCCCGCCGGCGAGACACGGCCGGATTTCTACACGGCACGCACCACTACTGGCGGTTACATTGCGAACGCGGCGATTGTGAAGGCTGGGACCAATGGCGCGATCAATGCGTATGCTTCGAGCGATGTGAACTTCATCCTCGACATCAGCGGCTATTTCACCGATGACGCCGCTAGCAACGGGCTGCTCTACTATCCGGTGAATCCGTGCCGGGCGGTGGATACGCGCGGTCCGGTGTACAGCTCCTTACCGGCGCCGTATGGAAACAGCCGGATGCAGGCGCGGGAGAATCGAAGCTTCCGGCTGCCGGGATCGCCGGCGTGCAGTATTCCGGCGGCAGCGGCTTACTCGATGCAGTTGACGCTTGCGCCGGGCGAGTTGACGAATGGGGCTCCGGTAGCCTTCATCACGGCGTATCCGACGGGTGTGGCGCAACCGAACATCTCCAACATGAACGCGCTATTCGGATATGCGGTGGCCAATTCGGCGATCGTGCCGGCGAATGGTTCGGGGAGCATTGATGTGTTCGCTTACGACGCGACGAATCTGATCATCGACGTGAATGGATACTTCGCGCCCGATGACGGGACGGGGCGCGGGCTGTTCTACTTCCCAACGACGCAGTGCCGGGTGGTGAACACACAGGATGCGGTGTTCACGGGACCGTACGGAGGGCCGGCGTTGAACGCGTTGGCGGACCGCACGGTGAACGTGACGGCGGGCCGTTGCGGTGGATTGCCTGCGACTGCGAAAGCGTGGGCGGTGAACGCGTCCGTTGTGCCTGGTGGGAATGCGATGCCGTATTTGAGCATGTGGCCTTCGGGGACGGCGTGGCCGAACGTATCGCAGTTGAACGCGTTCCAAGGTCAGACGCTGGCGAACTCGGGGATTGTGCCGGCTTCGTCGAACGGTTCGATTGATGTACGGGTGGCGGGGACGACGAACGGAACGCTGGAGGTGAGCGGATACTTCGGGCGGTGATCTCCGATACAATTGCCCCGATGACAACCTGCAGCAGATTCGTGATTGTATCGGCGTTCGGCCTGTCGCTGAGCGCGGCTGGATTTGGACAAACGGTGGAACGGCCGCAACGGGCCGTGGTGGACCCTGGAGTAGTGACCACGCGGCAGGCGATCACGCCGGCGGGGGTGCCCACCGTGTTCCAGGGACGCGTGTATGGCGTCGCATGGGCCAGCGCGGATGAGCTGTGGGTGCTGCACGCAACCGAGGTGTACCGCCTGGACTGGAAGACCAATCGGGTGGTGTCGCGCGTGGCTCACGGAGGAACGCCTGGCATCCAGTCGATTCGCGCGGTGGGCGATGCGGTGTTGGTTGGACGGTCGTCGCGCGATGGCGGAAACACGGCGCGGGCCGGGCTGGCGCTGTCGGACGGGCGTTCCACAAAACCTGTGGCGACAGGCTTGGGACAGTTCCAGGCGGGCGCGATCGGAGTATCGGGCGATGCTTCGGGGCGACGGCTCGCCGCGGTGCCCCTGGTGTATGAGAACAAGCTCGCGGTGATTGACGTCTCCGCCGGCAAGGTGCTGCAGCAGGCAGAGACAGGCATTGCGCCGTTCGCAGCGGTGATTTCCGCTAAGGGCGACGCTGCCTACGTGAGCAACCTCGGCGGGCGTCCACCGAAAGCGAATGAGCTGTTCGGATCGCCGATGCAGAAGCCGGATGAGAAGATCACTGTGGATGCGCGAGGCGTGGCGTCCACCGGCACCGTGATGCGCGTCGATACCGCCAGCGGTAAGGTGACACACACGATCCCCGTAGGGCTGCATCCGACGGCGCTCGCCTGGGATGAAGCGCGAGGGCGGTTGTATGTGGCGAATGGGAATTCGGAGAGCGTGTCGGTGATCGACACGGCAAAGAACGTGGTGCTTCGGAGTATTGCGCTGCAGCCTTTCGCCGACCGGGTGAAGGGGATTGCTCCGACGGCACTGGCCGTGACTGGAGACGGCAAGCGGTTGTATGTGGCCTGCGGCGGTATCAATGCAGTCGCGGTGATCGACACGGCCACGGGCAAGGTGGATGGGTTGATTCCGACGGGGTGGTACCCGAACCATCTTGCACTCGATGCCGGCGGAAAGAACCTGGCAGTGACGTCGCTGCTGGGGCCTGGATCGGGGTGGCGCGATGCGCCGGCGAAACGGTTTGTGCATGCCCACCGCGGGTCGGTGGCCGTGATTGCCATGCCGGATGCGGCGCAGTTGGCGAGCTACACGACGGCGGTGGCGGAGAACAACCGTTTGCGGCTTGCGGGCGCGGCCCCCGACCGGTTGACGGCGCGCGCGGGAATGAAGCCAGTGGCCATACCGGTGCGTTCCGGCGAGCCTTCGCTGATCGAGCACGTCGTCTACATCATCAAGGAGAATCGGACCTACGATCAGGTGCTGGGTGATTTGAAGAAGGGCAACGGCGATCCGTCGCTGGTGATGTTCGGTGAGGAAGTGACACCCAACCAGCACCGGCTGGCCGATCAGTTTGTGGTGTTGGATAATCTGTACGCAACCGGGGGCAACAGCGCCGATGGCCATCAATGGGTGACGCAGGCGAACGAAGTGGAGTATTGCCTGTGGCCCGGGTATCAGGGGCGCAGCTATCCATTCGATGGGACCGATCCGATGGCGTATTCCTCCGGCGGGTTCCTTTGGGATTACGCGCTGGCGCGCGGGCGGACGGTGAAGGTGTATGGCGAGTATGCCGGCCGCATGGGGGGATCGGCGCGCGGACGGACCGAGATGCTGCAGCGCTGGAAGAAGGGAGCGGACTTCACGAAGGAGTTTCAGACGCGGGCGCCGTTGGAGCCGCTGAACAAGATTCTGGCTTCGAATTTTCCGGCCTACACGACGATGGTTCCCGATGTCGTGCGTGCGCAGATCTTTCTTGCGGATCTGAAGAAGATGGAGTCCGAAGGGAAGTTCCCGAACCTGGTGCTGTTGCAGTTGCCTTCGAATCACACGAATGGAACAACTCCTGGGATCTCGTCGGCTAAGGCGATGGTGGCGGACAACGATCTGGCGGTGGGGCAGATTGTGGAGGCGCTGAGCAAGTCGAAGTTCTGGCCGAAGATGGCGATTTTTGTGGTGGAGGATGACGCGCAAAACGGAGTGGACCATGTGGACGGGCACCGCACGACCGCATTCCTGGCAAGTCCGTATGCGCGCCGAGGGGCGATTGATTCGACCTTCTATTCGCACCAGAGCATACTGAAGACGATTGAACTGATTCTGGGATTGCCGACGATGTCGCTGTTCGATTTGATCGCGCATGACATGCGGCTCAGTTTTCAGAACGAACCCGATTTGACACCGTATGAAGCGGTCCCGCCGCGGCAGGATCTGTTCGAGATCAATCCGCCGCAGAGTGCGCTGCGCGGGGCCGCGAAGAAGGCCGCGCGGGATTCGACGCGAATGGATTTCAGTAAGCCCGATGCGGCGCCGACGGAGCGGTTGAACCGGATTCTGTGGGGGGCGATTCGCGGTTGGGAAACGCCGTATCCTGCACCGAAGAACGCGGTGTTCGCACCGTTGTCACTGGATCTGGAGGATGAGGAGAGGGAAGTACGGGGCCGGCGCTGACGCCGGTTAGGGGCGCCGATCCGCCTTTGCAAATATGCAGTTGTAATGCATAATTGCAAGTGGAGGTGCCATGCGCCGCAGATACATTCCGCGTGCATTGGAGCCGGTCCTGCGAAAGGCTGCCGCCCAGTTCCCTGTGGTGGTCCTGACGGGGCCGCGCCAATCGGGCAAAACCACATTGTTGAAGCATGTCTTCGGTGAAACGTCCGGCTACGTTTCGCTGGAGCAGCCCGACGTGCGCGCTGCTGCTGCGGCCGACCCGCGTGGCTTCCTGGAACTGCACCCGCCGCCGGCCATCTTTGACGAGGTTCAGTACGCCCCAGATCTGTTGCCGTACAGAAAGGAGCGTGTCGATGAGCGCCGGAGCAGGCGCGGTCAGTATTTTCTGACAGGATCGCAGAATCTGCTTCTCGCCGAACAAATCACTGAATCGTTGGCCGGCAGGGCGGCAATGTTACGGCTATTGCCCGTCTCACAACGCGAGGAATTCGGGAGGCCGCCAGGCCTGCTTCCCTGGGAACGGCCGAAGACACATCCTGCCGTGACCCATATGGCACTGAGGGATCTGTGGCAGAGCTTTCTACGCGGTGGATATCCGGAACTTGTCGCTGAACCGGATCGAGACATCTCGCTCTGGCATTCCAGTTATGTTCAGACCTATCTTGAGCGCGACGTCCGCTCGCTGCGACAGGTTGGCGACTTGATCTCGTTTCAGAGTTTCCTGCGCGCACTTGCCGCCCGGACCGGCCAACTGCTCAATCTCACCGATGTTGCGCGCGACCTTGGGTTCGCGGTGAATACTGCCAAAGCATGGCTCTCGGTGCTTGAAGCCACCTACCAGGTGATCGTGCTGCGGCCGTACCATGCCAACGTCGGCAAGCGCCTGGTGAAAACGCCGAAGGTGTACTTCACGGATACCGGCATGCTTTGCTATCTGGCTGGTTTGAAAGCTCCGGATCACGCGGCCGCGGGTCCGCTCGGCGGTCCGATCTTTGAAACCGCCGTTCTTCTCCAAATCGCGAAAGCCTTCGTCAACCGCGGCGAAGAGCCGCAGGTATACTTCTGGCGCACTTCGGCAGGAGTGGAAGTCGATCTTGTGGTGGAAGCCGGCGGAAAACTCATTCCGATGGAGGTGAAGCTTTCCGCGACGCCGCGGCCGGCGATGGCGAGTGGGATTCGGGCCTTCCAGGAGGACCTCGGCGATAGGGCTGGGCGAGGGTTTGTCATTCACCCGGGAGAGATCCGGCTGCCGCTGGCGCCGAAGGTGGCCGCATTGCCGTTCGCTGAACTTTGACTAGTTGAACCCGGCGACGGCTTGGGGCGGTGAGGCAGGCTCGGTCTTCTTGGGCTGCGGCTCGATGATGTTAAATCGTCCGGGCGTGAAGTCCACAGTGCGGACCTGGCCGCGCGGGCCGACCGGTCCGATGCTGGACCCGTTCAGACGGATCTCGGCGCCACCAGCGTTGCCGAGCAGGATACGGGCACTCTCTTCCGCGAAAGCGACGCTCGACTCGCCCGCCTGGAGTGCACGTTGGACTTGCACTTTTCCGTCTACCGTTATGCGAATCCAGACAGTTTCCTTAGCGATGACCTCGAGGCTGATCTTGCCGGAAGTGGGTGTAGGAGGAGGTTGTGTGCCAGCCGGAGCGGGAGTGGAAGAGATGTTTGCACCCGCCGGGGTGAGCGCGGATTCTGATGATTGCTGAGGCTGAGCGGACGGAGGACTGACCTGCTGTTGCGTGACCGGAGGAGGTTCGATCGTCTTGGCTGCGGGGGCGGCCACCGGCACTGGCGGCGCGGCCACGGACTGGGCCGAAGTAGTGCTGAGCTGGGAACGCTGCCAGAGCCAGAAAATAGCTCCACAAGCAATCACGACGGCGACCAGACCAACCACCGAAGCGGTCAGTTTGCGGGCACTGAGCGCGGAGGCGGTTCCTTCCGGTAGAGGCTCCACGGAGAACTTGTCGTCGCTCCAGGCAACCAGGTTGGCCGGAGGCTTTGTGGGCTGACCGAAGGTGGGCGACAGATCCTGGGGCTCCACCTGCCTTTGTAAGGCAGCTTGCAGTTCAGGACTGTTTGCTCCTAGTCTGTCCGCATATTGGTTGGTGAAGCTGCGGGCAAAGAATTTGCCGGGCAGACTTTCAAAATCGTCACGCTCCAAAAACTCGAGGTACTGGAGCCTGATGCGCGTCTCATTCGCGATAATCGTCAAGCTCAACCCCTGTCGTTCTCTTTCGCGGCGTAGGATCTCGCCAACTGTTGCCATGTGGGGGGAGGCCTTATCCTCAGGTTTATAATACAACATCCGGTGCAAAATTACCTCAGTACGTCCTATTCCGTGGTAGTGGTCAACTACAACCGCAAGCAATTGTTGGATTCCTGCCTGCGGTCGCTTGAGCAGCAAGAAGATGTCACACGCGTGGAGATCATCGTTGTAGACAACGGATCGAGCGACGGGAGCGTGGAGATGGTGGAGGCCCAGTACTCCCGCTGCCGCTTCCCAGTACGTCTAATACGGAATACGACAAACAAAGGATTTTGCGAGGCGAACAACCAGGGGATCGCGGTGGCGGCAGGGGAGTTTGTGGCGCTCCTGAACAACGACGCCGAGGCTCACCCCAAGTGGTTGGCCAAGATGGGGGAGGCCGTGCTGGCTGACCCGGAATACGGGATGGTGGCGTCAAAGGTGCTGGTGTGGGAGGACCCGCGGCGGATTGACAAGGTGGGCCACCTGATTTTTCTCGATGGTCAGAACCGCGGGCGCGGAACCGGTGAACTGGACGCGGGGCAATACGATACCATGGAGGAGGCCCTGTGGCCGGACGGCTGCGCCGCGCTGTACCGTCGTGAAATGTTGGAGCAGATTGGAGGGTTCGACGAGGATTTCTTCGCCTACGCCGATGACGCGGAATTAGGACTACGAGCACGAATCGCGGGATGGCGTTGCGTATATGCGCCGGGCGCGGTGGTGCGGCATCATCGGGGAGCGACGCTGGGATTGCAGTCGATGCGGCGCGTGGAACTCATTGAGCGAAACCGCGTTTTATTAGTGGCGAAGTTGTTTCCCTGGATCCTGATATGGCTAAACGGCGTTCTTTACGGAGCAAGGTTGGCGGCGGGCGCATGGGCGAGTCTGCTGGGGAAGGGGGAAATCTCACGCTTCCCGGGTTTGAAGAACAAATCACGAGTGGCGATGGCATTGATGAGGGCGGACCTGGAGGCGCTGCGGATGATTCCCAAAATGCTGCGCAAGCGGCGGGATCTGCGCGGGCTGCGCAAGTTGAATACGCGGGAAGTGATCGCGCTGCTGATGAAGTACAGGATCCGGCTGAAGGAGCTGAGCCAGCAGTCGACCTGATGGCGATCGCCAGCGGGCAGGACGCATGTCCGGCGTGCGGATGCGTGGAAGTGCAAACGCTGTTGCGGGGAAGCGATCTTCTCTATCAAACCACTGACCGGCAATTCTACATGGTGCAGTGTCCCAAGTGCGGGCTGATGCGCATGTACCCGTGGCCTTCAGCGGCGGAACTGCACAGCTACTATCCGAAAGACTATTGGTTTGTTCCGGAGCAGGACCCGTCGGGGAAGCCGGCGGAGCTGTACCGGCGGTTTGTCCTTTCGGACCATGTACGGTTTGTGTGGAAGGCGATTCAAGCGTCCGGCGAGGACGGGGTCGTACTGGATGTGGGTTGCGGAGGCGGCCTGTTCCTGGCGATGCTGGCCGAGCGCGGGCTGAAGGTGGCGGGGCTGGACTTTGCGCTCTCGGCGGCGAGCGCTGCCTGGCAAGTGAATGGTGTGCCCGCGGTTTGCGGGAGTTTGGGGAGTTCGCCGATTGCCGATGGAAGCTGCGCGGCGGTTACGATGTTTCACGTGCTGGAGCACTTGTACGATCCGGCGGCCTACATTGAAGCGGCACGGCGGATGTTGAAGGCGAATGGCCGCCTTGTGGTGCAGGTGCCAAACGCGGACTGCTTTCAGTTTCTGGTATTCGGGGAACGTTGGAACGGTGTGGACATCCCGCGGCACTTGATTCATTTCCGGACGCGCGATCTGCGCACCCTTTTGGAGGATTGCGGGTTTGAAGTAATGCGCGAAAAGCATTTTTCCTGGCGCGATAATCCGGCGGGTTTGGCGACGACGATTGCGCCGTGGCTCGACCCGATGTCACGGCGGATTCGCGGAGTGGAGGATTCGCCGCGCATGACGCTCTTCAAAGACGCGATGTACCTGGGGCTGGTGGCGCTCTCGTGGCCGGCGGCGTTGTTTGAAGCCGCGTGCCGGCGCGGGTCGACGATTATGATGGAGGCCCGGAAGAGGCAGTGACTCACGAGGAGATCCGCAGGAAACTGCCGCGATGGCTGGAACGATATCTCTGGTTTTTCGAGAATGCGATTGAGGAGGCGGTGGGGCGGTTTGCACTGTCGCTTCCGCGGGGAGCGCGGGTGTTGGATGCGGGATCTGGCGAGGGGAAGTACCGGCATCACTTCGCGCATACGCGGTACACAGGCGTCGACCTAGCGGTGGGCGACATGTCGTGGGACTACTCGGGCTTGGATGTCGTCGGCGACCTTTCGGCGCTGCCTATGGCGGACGGGACCTTTGAGGCGTGCTTGAACATAGTGACGCTGGAGCATGTGCGCGAACCGGGCGCGGTGGTTCGAGAGATGGCCCGGGTTCTGAAGCCGGGGGGTCGGTTGCTGATGGCGGTGCCGCAGGATTGGGAGGTTCATCAATCTCCCAACGACTACTTCCGGTATACGCGGTATGGATTGCGGACGCTGTTGCAGGATGCCGGGTTCGGGTCGATTGAGTTGCAGCCGGGCGGTGGCTATTTCCGTCTGATGGGGCGGCGGATGTTGAACGGGATCCAGTTTTTCCGCGGGGTTTGGAAGGCGCCGGCCGCGTTGTTGCTGGCCCCTCCAGGGCTGCTGTTTCCGTTGCTCGACGGGTTGGACCGGGAGAAGAATTTCACGCTGGGATATTTATGCACGGCAACGAAGAAATGAAGCCAGAAGCCAGAACCCAGAAGCCAGAAGCCAGAAGCCAGAAGCGGGAATGGCGTTGTGCGCGCCTCGCGTTGCTGATTGCCATGTGCGGTTTGCCCGCAGTGTGCGCCGATTTTAGCGGCGCTCGCGCATTGGAGTGGACGCGGAAGGCTGTGGCGTTGGGTCAGCGGCCGGCGGGGTCTCCAGCGATCGCAAAATTGCAGGAGACGATTCGAGCGGAATTGAAGGCACGGGGATGGCAGGTGGCTGAGGATGTCTGGACTGCGCAGACCCCCGCGGGACAGAAGCCGATGCGAAATATCATTGCGACGCTGAAGGGGCAGAGCGGGAAGATGGTGGTGTTCAGCGGGCACTATGATACCAAGGCGATACCCGGAGTGAACTTCGTCGGAGCCAATGATGGCGGGGCTTCCACGGGATGGTTGCTGGAGGCCGCGCGGGCCCTGGCGGCGGTGCCGCGCAAGGATGATGTTTGCCTCGTCTTCTTCGATGGCGAAGAGGCTTGGGGCGATTGGTCCGATACCAATGGCGTCTACGGGAGCAGGCATCTGGCGCAGAAGTGGCGCGCCGATGGGACGTTGACGCGGATTAAGGCGATGTTCAATGTGGACATGATCGGCGACAAAGACTTGCGCGTGATTGAGGAGTCCGGTTCGTCCGCTCCGTTGCGTCGGTTGATCCGCACGGTGGCGACGGAGACAGGGTATGGGAAATACTTTCCGCCGCTGCAGCAGGCCATCGAGGATGATCATATGCCTTTTGTGCGGATGGGCGTGCCCGCGGTGGATCTGATCGACTTCGATTACGGGCCGGGACATGTCTGGTGGCATACGGCGCAGGACACCATGGATAAGCTGAGCGCGAACAGTCTGCAGGTGGTGGGCGATGTGTTGATGGAGGTCTTCCGGCGGCTGCAGCAATATTAGTTCTCGCGAACGATGGTAAAGGAGCCCGGTCGTGCCGCCGGCCGCACCACCCACCCGGAGTTCAGAGTGGCGCTCCAGCCGTCCCCCTTAAGGGTGGTCCCTTCGAGCGGCCCGTT
>JACQZR010000123.1 GCA_016213775.1 Acidobacteriota bacterium | reverse complement strand
CGCTTCGCTCAGATCGAGCCGCGCTTGATGCCGCGCACAAAGCGCGCGGTAAGGTGTTTTTCAAAACAAGAGAGAAGCAACAACACTCGAAATGGAATGTTCTACTGCTTCTGTTCAACAATGAAGAGGTAAGAATCTAATGGGGATCAAACAGGTGGGCGATGTACGGAAACCCATTCAATGCCAGGCGGCAGGAGGGGCCGTCTCCCCACCAGCGAGGAAAGTGCCACGTGTAGGCAGGGACATAGACGACATCGCCCGCCTCGGCGATGATCACACCCACTTTTTCGATGGGGTAGCGAATCTTGCCGGACATGATCAGCCAGTACTCGGCGCCTTCCGGATGATAATGTCCGCGGGCCTTCTCATCGAGTGGGGGCAGTTTGCTGTTGTGGCCGTAGATAAAGTTGGCCGCGCCGCGGTCGTCCTCGACGATGCGCTGCGTGCCCTTCAGTTCGCCTTTCTCGAGCTTGGCGGCGAGATCGTCATAGGTGTTGTGGGGCTTGTTGTTGCGGGTCCAGTTGCCGATGGTCCTGCCGCGAGGTGTCACCGCGATCCATTCGTGGCCCGGCATCAGCGGCGCGTCCTTCTTGTCTGCGTAGAGCGTCTTGGCCCCTGCGATGTTGGTTTCAAAGATCAACGCGGGCTGAGCGCCCACCACCTCGTACTCAAAGAAGGTCTGCATCGGCACTTGGACAATGGAACCCTTGCGCGCGACAAACGGCTCTTTGGTCTCGAAGCTGAAGCGTACCTCGCCTTCCATGACCACCCACCATGCGCGGGTGTCGGGATGCATGGCTTTCGGATGGCCTTTGCCGGGCGGCAGGAACAAATAGTCGCTGCGCAGGTGCTTGTCGTCAACGATGACCTCGCTCCACATGGTCTTGCCTTTGTGCTTCGCCTTGAGTTCGGACAGCTTGGTGTGAGGCTTGTGCGGGCCGCTGTAGACGGCGGGTGGGCCCTTGGGAGCATATACCGTTTGCGCCAGCGCCGGAGCCGCGCACATGGTGGTGAGAAAGCGTCTGCGATCCATAGCTTTGTTAAAGGATTCTATCAGTGTCACGGGCTATGATGAAAGAACTCATGTCGAATCACGTTCTGCCCCGCCTGCGCATGGACCTTGATTTCATGCCGTCGCCCGTAGCTGACCGGCCTGGTTTGTTGATCCGCGATCCGCTGCAGTACTCGGACATCACGATGATCATTCCGCCGCCGCTGGTGGCTTGTCTGGAGTTCTTTGATGGGGAGAAGACGGCGAACGATCTGCGGACGGCGCTGTTTGAAATCACCGGCGACCTACGTGTCGGCGAGTTGGAAGAGCACCTAATTGAGAGTCTGCGCGATTCGGGCTTCCTGGAGGACGAGACGTACGTGGGGATCCGGGCGGAGCGCGAGAAGGAATTTGCCGATGCTCCGGAGCGCGACCCGAGTCATGCGGGGTCGGCGTATCCCGATGGTCCTGAGGAACTGGCGCAAACGATGCGGCGCTATCTGGATGGCGCGGGTCCGCTGGCCCAGGATTTGATCGGGATTGCCGCACCGCATGTGAGCCCTGAAGGTGGTTGGGAATCGTACCGGGCCGCTTATTCAGGGCTGGCGAAGGAGAAGTACGCCGATCGCACGTTTGTGATTCTGGGCACTTCCCACTACGGAGCCAGCGAGCGGTTCGGGTTGTCGCGCAAAGCATGGAATACGCCGTGGGGTCAGGCGCGTCCGGCAACGGAGCTGATTGAGGAACTCGCGGCCGCCTCGCCTGATGCCGTCCTGATGGAGGACTATTGCATGGCGGTGGAACATTCCATTGAATTTCAGGTCGTGTTTTTGCAGTACCTCTTTGGGCCGGATATCAAGGTACTGCCGGTGCTGTGTGGTGGTTATGCCAAGTCGCTCTATGAAGGCGGAATGCCCGAGGACGACGAGAACGTGAATCGCTTCCTCGGGGCGCTGGGGGAGATCGGCGCGCGCGAAGGGAAGAAGCTGTTCTGGGTGCTGGGGGTGGATATGGCGCACGTGGGACGGCGCTATGGCGATCCGTTCACGGCGCACGCGAATGTGGGAGAAATGGCGGTGGTGCACGGGCGGGACCATGCCCGCATCGACCGCATTAACGCGGGAGACGCGAAGGGGTATTGGGACCTGGTGCAGGAGCGCCACGACGATTTGAAATGGTGCGGATCGTCGCCGTTTTATACGTTCCTGAAGACGATGCCGCAGGCGCGCGGGGAACTGGTGCGGTATGACCAGTGGAACATCGACCCGCAGAGCGTGGTGAGTTTTGCGGGAATGAGGTTCTCGGCATGAACGCTCCTGTCGCCTACTACGATCAGACACCCGGTGTAGTCTTTCGCGAGCGGTGCGAACGGCGCGTTGTGCACACAAAGAATCTGATGACGGTGATCATCGACTTCGGCAACGGGCCGTGGGCGGAAGCGGACCCGATGCACTCGCACCCCCATGAACAGATCACCTACGTGGCTTCGGGGGCAATTCTGTTTCTATCGGCGGGCGATGAACCACGGCGGTTGAGCACGGGCGATGTGTTCGCGGTGCCGTCCGGCGTGCCCGATTCGATTCAGTTGCTGTCCGCCAGCGCACGGCTGATCGACAGCTTTCAGCCGGTGCGCGAGGATTTCCTCTAACGCAATGCCTGCCTGATGGCCGTGCGCATCGCGGCCTCGCAAGTGTTGAAGTCGACCCAACTGTAGTGGTCGTCGTAGCCCTTCGACACCGCGGCGGAGGTGGGGATATAGCCTGGGGCGCAGTCGCTGTAGCCTGCCGTCATGACGAAGCGGCTGGGCGATGCTTGCTGCGCCCAAAGCTGGTACTGCACGAATGCTTCGGCAGGGACCAGAACCAGCACGGCTGGGCCAAGGTGAAGGGCCGGCACGTCAATGGGCTGCCTGCGTGCGAGCCGCTGCAGCCAACTGATACCGAGCGCCGCATCCAGGCGTTCGCGCCGCGGCGTGCCGGGAGCCTGCATCAGTGCCCGCATCTCCGCTTCGGAGAAACCCCGGGTAGAGCGAGGGCGGAAGATCAGGTTGCCATTGCGGAAGCCGATGCGGCGGAGCGGTTCCCGCCGCGTGGATCGCCAGGCAGCGGCCATCGCATCGTAAACGCGCCCGGCGAGCACAGGGCGGTTTGCCGGATTGCCATCGTTGTATCGGCCCGCCATGGTGTCGCCGCTGGCTCCTGAGAGATAGATGTGGAAGGTGTCACGATCCTCCGATTGGATCCGGCGGCGGGCGATTCCTATGAAGTCGGCGGACACGTTACCCTGGCCGTAGTAGCTCATCGGGTGCGTCGAATAGGCATGCAATGCCGCTACCGGCTTCGACCCGTTCCAGAAGCCGACGGTCTTCAGCATCGGATCGATGAGGCCTTCAGGCATGTCGCGGATCGCCGGATCGCGCGTGGCACTGGTGCGGCCGAAGCTGATCTTTCCGTCGGGGCGGACGTATCGACGGTTGGAAGCGACCTTCTCTGCGCGCGCCTCGCCGGTGCCGATGTGAGTGACAACCTGGAGCGGCGCCGCGCGAATGGAAGAGGCCACCGTGTCCATCGACGCGCGTTCGAATGCCACATCACACAGCCTGTCAGGCGATCGCACTTCATCGAGCAACCGCTGCGCATCCATATCGGTGTAGGGCGCATCGTGCTGATGCACGCAGGAAAGCAGTACCCGTTCGCGCGTGGTGCCCGCGGCGGCGGCCAGCGTCTCACGCCATTGATCGTAGGAGCGGTTGCGGATCTCACACCAATCGAGCGAGCAGATGACGACGGGTTTTCCACCTCCGTGCACGACGAGTCCGCGCGCCTCCAGAGGATCGACGATGGATCTCGCCGTACCAGTGTAGATAGGCGTGCCTATGGTGGGTGTGACCTCCGCCTGGAACGTCGCGACGCGCACAGGGTTTACGGCCAAGGCACAGAGGAACGACCGTCGCAGCATTTCCGAACGATAGTAGCACCAACAGAAACCGGGAAAGCGCCTTAATGTGAACGCTTGCTTGAGGTGGGGATTGCGGCGCTTGCCGGCCGAGCCGGCATACCGGTTTCTGATGGAGATCGGTTTGCGATTACGCGTTTCTAAGTGGGAGGAGAAATAGAATGGAAAGCAGATCTTTGATGATGTTACAGGGACTTATCCGGCGGGTAGGCCCTGCTTATTTGCTAATGACAATGGCGGCGGCCGGCTTAGTAGCGGCTAATATCGACGTCTCGGTAATGGACGAGAACGACGTAGGTCTCGGAGGAGTATCTGTTGACCTGTGGCAGATGCCGTCCACGGGACGACCGGTCTCGCTCGGGGCCAAGTCCACGGCCTCAACCGCGACACCATCGACGCCGGTGGGGGTCGTACGCTTTACCGGTCTTCCGCTCGGCACCTACTTTGTTGTAGTCCACTGCCCGCCGGGCCGCTACTGCGACAGCTTCCTTACCAGTCCGATGCATGGGGGACCCGCCGATCCGGTAACCTTCAAGGGGTCGACTGCCGGCACGGTGGCGCTCAGCTTCCGCTGTCTGCCGTACCCGGCAGGGGTCCTGAACGCAACGGTGAAGAACAGTCTGAATGGGCTGGCGCTGGCCTCGGTGCCGGTTGATATCTGGATATTGGATGGCGCCGGAAAACCCCATTGGGTAGGCAAGGTGAAAACCGACCCGAATGGCGGCTTTCTGATAAAACTCGGCAAGGGGCGCTACTTTCTGGTGGTGCATTGCCCGGCCGGGACAAGTTGTGATGGCTCCGGGCCACTGAACCCGTTCGACATCACGGAAGACAAGACGCACGACTTGCAGTTCAGTTGCGACGGCACCCTGTCCGGAGTGTGGGCGGCATCCGCGCCCGGATTCGACCGGGTCACCCTGAGTTTCCAACAGGGGCGCTTTGAACTCGCAAAGCAGATTGCCGGCAGGATGTACAAGGGGCACGGGACGTTTCAATACCTGCAACCGGATCAAGGGGCGGGTGGCGGCAGTTTCATCGCGAGCTACGTCATGGAGGGAGCGCAGGAGTGCGAGACCCTGGTTGGGCGTATCGGGAAGCAGAACGGGGCGGCTGCGCTGGAAGGTTTCTCGGACGGACTAAGGAACGCCCACAACAACGGAGGTGCGTTCCGCGCCACGCCGCAGAAACAGACTCTGGCAATGGTGAAGTGACGGAAAAACCGTGAAGGAAGGTGAGGTACAAAACTATGAAAAACTTATTGCTCGCAACTATGGTGGTTGCCGCGCTTGGTTACGCGGCCGACGAACCCACCGTGGACGGCCGTCTCTATGACAGCGCAGACAGCGAAATCGACGGCGCCACGGTCTATCTGTACTCCGATGACGGGAAGGTGGTTCAGGAAGCAGGAACCGCGATGACGGACAGCCAGGGACGCTTCAAGTTCTATCTGCCCAAAGGAACCAAGGGGAAATACTTTCTCATGTTCATCTGCGCCGACGGCAGAATCTGCTACTATCCCTCGACGACAGGGACGTTCAACGTGCCGGAGGATAGTCACAATCTGGACATCACTTGTGTGGACCCCATTGCCAGCGGCTGGAGCGGATCCGCACCCGGCACCGAGCGGCTTGCCGTGTGGTTCTCGGACGGACGGATGGAAATGACGAAGACCGCCAACGGCAGAATGTCGGTTGCCAGGGGAACCTATCACCGGATCGGTTCTGCTTCGGGGACGGGCACGGGGCAGACAGTCGCCGCGTTCTGCGTCGATGGCTTGTCAGGATGCTACACGATGGTGGTGCGGACGAGCGGGAACCGGCTGTATGGCTACTCGAGATGGCTGGAAACCCCACTCAATCCCTCGGGGATCTTTGTCGCGGAATCGCACGCGGCGCCGCCCGCGGCCAAGTAGCTCCGTTACGAATGAATGCGCCGGATGGCGGCGATTGCCATCCGGCGGCGCGTTCGTACGATATTCTTCTCGACGCGTTTGCACGTTCTGTAGTGACGGGAGAATGGAACATGAACACCGGCACCACCTCAAGAATCATGGCGGTGTTGGTCTGGATGGCAGCTTACGGCCAGGAGCCCTGCGGCATTCTGACGCCCGCCGACATCAAAGTTGGAGGGGGCCTCTACGTCTTCGTGGACTCTCCCAACAGGCCAATGGTCAAGCAGGCGTATGAAGAAGAAGTTCAAAACAACAGGAATTTGGGCTACAAGGAGGAGAACAGATACGGCGAGAAGAGTTATATCGCCCGCCTCGACGATCAATCTGTGCTCGGCTTTCTGAAGGGGAAATACTACTACCGGTTTCTCGCGAACGAAAGCACAGCCAGAAAGGTGGCGCAGGTATCTGCCTGCCATCGAACCGGCGGCGCGGTTGGTCCGCCAAAAAGAAAAGGGCCGGCACCGAGGTGCAGACCCTTTCAGCAAACGAGAGACGGGCAGAACTCAGTTTAGAAGAAGGCTTTGAAACCGAGTTGGATCTGGCGCGGATATCCGTTCTGGGTGCTCGCCTGGTTGGGGAACATCGTCCCGAAGTTCGGATCGTTCGGGTTCGTGTTGAACCCGTCGTTCCGGCCAAAGAAGTAGTAGTTGGAGGCGTTGAACGCTTCGAGACGGAACTGGAAGCGGAGACGCTCAGTGATCTGAGTCATCTTGGAGAGCGCCATGTCCATGTTGAACAGACGCTGTTTGCGAATTTGACCGCTGCGGAAGGGATTGTAGCTGTCGGGCGAGTAGTCAGCGGTCATCAACCACGCATAATTCGCGGTGTTCTCACCGCAACCGCGGGCGATGCTGAAGGGCTGCGGCCGGATGGAGCCGTCGTTGAACTGCCGGAGGACGCACGGATTCCAACCGACAACCTGGTGGCGTTTCCAATCCGCGGTTCCGTTCCAATCGCCGCCGGTGGTGCGCGGATCCTTCAGCATGATCGCGTTACCGGGGAGGTTGTTTGGCTCGCCGGAGGCGAACTGGGCGTAGGTGCTGAACTGCCAGCCCGCGACGAGTTTGTTGACGAAACCCGATGCATTGCCGAGCATCTTCTTGCCCTTACCGAAGGGAAGTTCATAAACGGTGTTGAACTTCAGGTAGTGTGGGCGGTCGTTAAAGTAGAGGCCCTGCTGGCTCACGCGATTTACCGCGTCCAACTGTCCCCAGCGCTCCATCATCTTGCTGAGTGTGTAGTTGCCGAGCAGCGTCAGGCTGCTGCCGATGCGGACGTTGTAGTTCACCTGCAGCGAGTTGTACCAGATCTGGGAAGTATTGAGCCCGCGCTCCTGAAGGTTGCCGTTGAACTGAGGGAAGGGACGGTTCAGGTTGTAGCGCGAGATGGTGGCCGCGGTGTAATAGCCGGTACCGCGGAAAGGCTCCAAGCCTCGGAACGGGTTCGGAAGCAGCTCGTTGCACGTTGCCACCGTTCCGCCTTCCAGCAAGTTGCACGTTTTGCGGAAATCTGGCGTAGGCACGTTGCGGTTGCGTTCGTCGTTGAGCCCGCGGGAGCGGCTGCCGACATAGGCCACCGACAAAGTGCTGGTTTTGGACACCTGGCGCTGGACCTCGAAGGAGAACTGATGCACATACGGGGTGCGCATCGTCGGGTTGTACCAGTTGTAGTTCTGGCCAGCGAAAGTCAAGGCACCCAGGCTGGAACCGACTGGCTGGGCGATGCCGCCAGGGTAGGGGTTGCTCAACAGGGTGTTGGAGGCAAGCGTACGCCCGGAATCCAGGCTGTTGACGAGCGGAGTGTTCGTGGAGAAACCAACCGTCTCAAGAAAGTTGTTGTTGGGGTTCAGGAAGTAGAGCCCGTAACCTCCACGCAAGACGGTCTTCTCGGTGAGCGAATAGGCGACGCCCACGCGCGGCTGGAAGTTGTTCTTGTCCAGGTTGCCCACGGTAGCGGGGTTCCCACCCACACCGGCGAATTCCAGACCGCCCTTCAGGTTCCGCAGATTCGGGTAGAGAGCGAGGTTGGCCGCCGAGATCTGACTTGCGATCGGACTGGCGATGTTCTCGTTGAATCCGCGGTTAATGCGGTTGTACTTCTCGTCCGGAGCGGGATTGTAATCCCAGCGGAAGCCGAGGTTCACGGAGACCTTGCGGCTTACTTTCCAGTCGTCCTGGAAGTAGGGTGAGAAGTACCATTGGCGGAAGAAGGGATAGAGCGGGTAGTTGGAGGAGCCGCTGACACCGCCGAGGAGGAATGAGGCATATCCGTCTCCGCTGGTGGCTTCACCCTGATTCCACAGCCGCTGCGTCCACTGCGTCTGGCCAGTGAAGGAGAGGATGTCACCGCTGTTCTGTTGGATGAAGTGAATCCGGCGGAGGTCCCCACCGAACTTCAGGGTGTGCGCACCCATGATCTTGGTGATGTTGCCAGCCAGGTTGTAGTTGTTGGTGAAGTTATTGCTCTGAGAACGGCCGAGACTGCTGTAGCCGTTGAAATTCCAGCGGCCGAAGTAGACGGGGCTGGGCAGAGTGCTGAGCAGGCTCGTAGGAAGTCCGAGCTTGGAGAGATCGAATGCCTCGTTGCCGCGGCCGAAGCCTTTCTCGATGAAGCGGTTGCTGGATGCGCGCACGTTGACAACGAGGGTCGGGCGAGCGGTCCACAACCAGTCGATAACGTAGGCATCGTTGATACGTTGGAAGGGCTGCTGGCCGTCCATGCCCGGGCCCGAGCAAACGCCGTTGATACAACGGTCCTCGGTGCGGTCATTGGAAGCGTGCCGCATGAAAGCGCGGTGCTTGTCGCCGATGTTGAAATCGAACTTCAGGATCAGATTGTAGAAATGGTCCGTGGCTGGGTACTCGGGATTGAGCAGGTTCTGAACCGCGTAGCGCTGGCCCGCGGTTTTGGCGTTCGGCGCCGGCATGAAGCCGGTGACCGCGCGAGCGACGGGGCTGATCAAGCTTGCGGGAATGAGGTTGCCTGGGAAGGGATCACGGACAGGGTCGCCGTTGACCGTGCGTGCTCCGTAGGGATTGAAGATGGTGACCGGCGCGCCATTGGCCGCCGTGACTTTGCTGAAGTCGCCATTGCGCATTTCCGCTTCCGGATAGGAGTTGCGCAGGAACTGGGGCCACAGCTCGTAGTAGTTCTCAATGCTGCCGAGGAAGAACCCGCGTACGGGGCCGTTCCGTTTGAGCAGCTTGGGGATGAGCAGTGGGCCTTCCACCTGGCCGCCGTACTGATCCAGGCGGTGCGCGGGGCGGACGGCGTTGACGGAATTATTCTGGAAGGTGTTCGCGTCGAGGAACTTGCGGCGCATGAATTCCCAGCCAGTGGCGTGGAAGTCATTCGTGCCGCTCTTCAACACAACGTTGAAAACGCCACCGCCCGTGTGGCCGTACTGTGCGTCGTAGCTGTTCTGCTGCACGCTGAACTCCTGCACGGCGTCGACGATTGGCACGTAGGCGATGTTGTTGTTGCCCATTTGGCCGTTGTTGGGCGCGCCGTCCATGAGAAACTCGTTGTTGGACTGGCGTCCGCCGTTCACTGACCATTCGGCGATAGCGCCGTTGTCAAAAGGCCGCTGCCAGATGGCTGCGCCGCGGAAGGTGACGCCCGACATCATTGCGCCGAGCATGAACGGATTGCGCGAGTTGAGCGGAAGCTCGGACACTTGTTTGGTGCTGATGACCGCGATGCGGCTGGCGGTCTGGGTTTCGAGCAACGCAACTTCGCCCGTCACATTCACCGTCTCGGTGAGTTGACCGAGTTCGAGGATGACATTGATGCCAACCAGGCGTCCGACTTCGAGAGTGATGTTTTCGCGGGTGAACTGTTTGAATCCTGGAGCTTGTACCGAGAGCTTGTAGACGCCCGGGCGGAGAAACGGGACGGTATAGTTGCCGGCAGAGTCGCTGCTGGCGTTGGTGGTTTCATCGGTGCCGACGTGAACGGCCTGAATTTTGGCTCCAGCGACAGCACCGCCGGACCCATCAAGGACGTGGCCGGAAATAGTGGAGCGGAACTCCTGCGCGGTCAACGCCGCGCAGAAAACGAGAACAAAAAGAAGCATCCGAGAGATGCGATGCAACATGGATCCCCCATAATCGACTAGGTGAAATCTTTCCCCAGTGGGCAGAGCAGAGCTGTCAACTTCAGAAAAGTTAAGATATCTTTACACTCCCACTTTGGGGTAACTATACAGCATTGGGAGGCGTTACGCAAGAGCTTACATCGCTTATTTCGGCATGTGTGCCGGCGGAATCGGCGATTCCGTTAGCGATAACGGAGCTTGCCTCCTTCAGAAGCGCACAGGGAGCTGTGCGGCGAAGGAAAAGCGTCAGGAGTGTGCAATGGTTCCGTACCCGCCATGGATTCGAACCATTTGCGAAAGTTCTACCAATTCCTCCTGCAATTCCCGCTTTCACGAATGTGGTGTAGAGTGATCCTAGCAGGAGGGTAGAATGGGGCAGATTCCAATGAAGGAGCTTCGCCAGCGCGGCGACGAGCTCGCCGCTTATTTCCAGAATCTTAAGGACCAGAGCGTTCCGTCGTTCAGTCTCTATGTCCGACAGGACATCGGCATCCAGGAAAAGCTGGACCAACAACTGCAGGCGGGACGCCGTTTGATGGGGCAGCTCACCGGTGTCTACGTTCCGCCGAGCATCAAGTCGTCGACGAAGGTGAATGTGATCTTGTACCTGCACGGCGACAAGGTTCGCATTGTGAAAACCGACTTCACGATGAAAGAGTACTGGAGCCTTTCTGAGATGCCGCTGCGCGAAGGATTGAAGTCCAGCGGCCAACCCTATGTGTTGATTGCGCCGACCCTGGCGGCAAATGCGGACATGGGTTTCGGCACACTGGGGGCGGGCATTGACGGCTACCTCGACAACGTGTTGGACGACTTGTACAAGCTCGGCCCACCCGAGTACGATCCCCAAACTTCACCCACGCTCGGCGATCTCATCATTGCCGGACACTCCGGTGGTTTCGGTCCGATCCGGTCGATTCTCTCGAACATTCGCAAATACAAGGGCCACATCAAAGAGATCTGGGCTTTTGACATCATGTACGGCAACACGGCGAAGTTCGTCGAGTCGGCGGGAGTGCCTGTGTACGCCTACTTCAACGACACAGCGGCGAATACGCTGGAGATGGCGAGGAAGAGGATCTCATACATCTATGTGATGGACCCGCAGGAAGTGTCTACCGTTCGGGGGAGGCAAGTGAGCAGCCGGGTCCCGCACGACAATCTCATGCAGAAGTTCTGGTTGCATCGCTGCCAGCGGATCGGATCGAATGGGACCAATCCGGAAGATCGAAAGCTGATGGTGAAGGCCTGAGTCCGGCTTCACGGTCCGGGAGCTTCGATGACACGAAGCACTTGATTGGGCTTCAGGCCGCGGAGTACCTGCTTTGCTCCGCTCGGCCATTCGATGGTGAGTGAGTCGACCAGCGGCCGGCCGGCGAGTCCAAAGTGCTGCCGGTAAGGATTGGTTGCTCCGAAGCCTTCGCTGCCCTTGACTTCGCGGTAGATGTGGAGATCGCCGGCGCGTAGGGTGAGCTTGGCTCCGATGGCGTAGCGGTTGCTCTTGACGCCTTGCAGGTCCACTTGGAGCCAGTTGTTTTTGTTGGCGCGAAGGTTGCGGTAGAACGCGTTATAAGCGTGATCGCCCGGGTAGTGGCCTCCGAGTTGGGCGAAGATGTCAAGGTCGCCATCGTTGTCGATATCGGCGAAGGCGGTGCCGTGACCCTTGTTTCCGGGGCGAGCGAAGCCGAGGGATTCCGTCAGATCGGCGAACGTACCGTCGCCCTGGTTGCGGAAGAAGCGGTTCGGCTCGAGGCGTGTGAGCTGCGGGTCGCCGGTGCCGAAGTAGATGTCGAGGAAGCCGTCATTGTCGAGGTCGGCGACTCCAGCACCCATGGTGCCCATGGGGAAGTAGAGTTTCGCTGTGAAGGTGACATCGGTGAATGTGCCGTTACCGTTGTTGCGGAAGAGGTGGCTGGAATCGGGATGAATGGCCGCCGGAGACGACGGCGCGAAGCCGGTCTTGAGTGACTCGACTACCGTCTCCCAAGGGGCCAGGCTGGTGGTGAGGAGGTCGGGCCAACCGTCGTTGTCGTAATCGAAGAAGAACGCCACGAAGCCGTTGTGTGGGGCCTGTTGCACGCCGGCCTTGCGAGTCACGTCGGTAAACCGCCAATTGCCGTCGTTGTGGTAGAGGCGGTTGGGTCCCTCATTCAGGCCGTTGATAAAGATGTCGATGCGGCCGTCTTTATCGTAGTCGCCGAGTGCAATGCCGATTGCGCCGTGGCTTGACGGCTCGTTCAGCCCCGCCTGTGTGGTGACGTTGGCGAACGTGCCATTGCCGTTGTTGCGGTAGATTTGCGGGACGCTGCCATCTTTGAGCACACCGTTGGCGATCACCGCGTCGATCCAGCCGTCGTTGTCGAGATCGCCCCAGAGGGAGATGAAGCCGGAGCCGGCGTCGTTGAGTCCGCTTTTGACAGAGACGTCGGTGTAACGGCCGCGGTCGTTGTGAAAGAGGCGATTGGGCATGGGCCCGGACCAGCCGTTGAGCGTGACGTAGAGATCGAGCCAGCCGTCGTTGTCGTAGTCGATCAGATTGAGAGAGTATCCGGAGGGGATCTTGTCGAGCGCGAAGGCGGAAGTCGCGTCGGTGAACTTGCCCTTGTCGTTGCGGTAGGCTGTCAGGAAGCCGCCGCTGCCGCACACGATGATGTCGAGATCCCCGTCGTTGTCGATGTCTCCGAACGCCACTGTTCCGTTCCCGTTGAGCTTCCGAAGGCCGCTGGCCGCGGCGATGTCTTCGAATGCCAGCAGCGCGTTCGAAGGTGGTTTTTCGTGCTTAAACGGTGCGATTGCGGCAGCCACGGGGTTGGGTCCTTTCACTTGATCGGTGGCGACCTTCAGCAGCCATTGATCGGTGGTGTTGGGAACCCACTGAAACGCTTCGTAGAACCGCCGCGCAGCGTCTTCGAACTTGCCACTGCGATAGAGACTTGCTCCAAGTTCTCGTAGTGTGGCGGCGCGTTGTGCCGTGCTCAGTTGCCGAGTGAGCTCGATTTCGTAGTATCGGATCGCTTTATCGAATAAGCCGCGGCGTGCGAGCGTGTTGCCCATCAGAAAGATCGACGCCGTTTCTTCCGGGCTGTGCGGAACCACTTCGTCCAGGACGCGATCGAGGATGTCGTAGGAGCGGTCGAGGCCGAGAAGTGGGTCGTGCGGTACGCGGTGGCCGCTTTCCTGCGAGAAGCGCACTTCGCCGGACATCCATTCGCTGAGGTTGATGAGGAAGCCGTGATTGTGGGGTTCGAGTTTGGCTGCGCGGGCAGCGAGCTGGTAAGAGAGGTTGGGGTCGTAGTAGAGCAGTTCGGCGCGCGCGTGGATCAGGGCTTTCGCGCGCAGTGCCGGGATGTGATCGGGATTCCTGCTAAGAGTGACGCCGAGATTCTCCATTGCCAGTGAGAGCGCAATGCGGCGCTTGGCGGGATCCGCTTCTTTGTAGAAGTCCGCCAGGTGGGACCGCGCGATCTGGAAAATCACCTCGACGTTGCCGGGGTTCTGTTTACGGAGGGTGTCCAGCTCTTTGCGGGCGGCGGCGGTCTTGCCTTCACGCAGGAGCATCGAGGCTCGAGCCATGGGGCCGGTACGCTCTGGCAGTTCCTGCGCGAGGAGCGGAAGCAGGAGCAGAGACAAAAGCGTCACTGCGTCGCTCCTTGCGAGCTGGCTTCCAGACGTGCGGCGGCTTCAAAATGCGGCTTCGCTTCATTGGCTCGGCCGGTGTGCGTGTAGGCTTTGGCGAGCAGCAGGTGGGCCTGGGCGGAGTTTGGCGCGTATTGGACCGCGGCTTCCAGGTGCGGGATGGCGTCCGAGGCAGCGTTCTTTTCGATGAGGAGGCGGCCGAGCTGGGTGCGGGCGTTGGCGGCGTTGGGGAAGCGTTGCACCGCGGCGCTGAGTACGGATTCGGCTTCGCTGAGGCGGCCTTGACGGATGAGGAAGAGCCCCAGGGCGGCGCTCGGATCCGCAGCTTTTCCAGCGCAGGCTGCGACGGATTGTCGAAAGGCTTTCTCGGCTTTCGCTGCGTCCCCATTTGCTTCGTGCGATTGGGCGATGGCGAGCGAGACCGGCCAGTTGGACTGCGTAGCCTTGGCTAGCGAGGCGAGCGATTCGGGGAACCGGTTGAGCGCGTAAAGCGCACGGCCGTGGTAGTAGCAGGCGTCGGGTAGCGCCGGTGCGAGGATGCAGGCTTTGGCGAACGCGGGTTCGGCTTCGGAGTACTGATTCAACGATGCGTGCGCGACGCCCAGGGCTTTCCATGCGCGGGCGTCTTTCGCGTTCTGGCTGGTGTGCCGCTCCAGAAGCGGGATGGCCGCTTGGGGATTGCCTCGTTCGATCAACGCCACGGCATCATCGAAATCAGAGGCGATCAAGGCGAATGCCACTAGGAACAAGGGAAGCACTTCCTTGTCAACATAGCATGCGTCCCACAGCATGTAGGGTGATGGATACAATGTGCGATCCTGTGTGCAGGATTCTCAATGACAGTACCTTGCCGCGGAGGAGAAGGCGCCGAAATGAGGGTGATTTGGGCGCGCGTAAAGCCATCGACCGCCCGTTGGAACAAGGAGCAACACACGTGACCATTGACGAGAAGATAGCCGCTCTCACCGAGCACATTGGGATGTTGCTCGAAGACTCCAAGACGCGCAACGCCGATATCGAGGCACTGATCGAACAGTCCCGAGCTTCCAAGGAAGAACGCGACAAGGACTCACAGAACATCCGCGAACTCGCGCGCATTGTCGAGAGCCAGGCTAAAGCTATCCAGCGGCAAGGAGACTCAATCGACACCCTTGGCCGCATCGCCGGCATTCACGAACACCGCCTCGACGCCCTCGAAGGCGACAAACCCCAGTAACCGCAGCGCGGAGACCCGCCAGCGCATCGCGCGGCGCGGGATTCCGAGACCAGGGCCTCCGAGGTTGCATATAGGATTCTCGTTGTAGGCCGCGCGGGCGAGTTCTCGCCATCAGCATGAGGGACACTGTAGCAATGATACGAACCGCCTTCCTGATGGTGGTGCTGGCCGCGGCGCCCGGCGCTCCGGCCGATCTATTGGAAGACGTGTCCGCACGCACAGGCATCACCATGACCCTGAGGAACTATGAGACCCAGGAGAAGCATCAGATCGAAACGATGCCGGGGGGTGTGGCCGCATTTGACTTCGACAACGACGGCCGTGTGGACCTGTTCTTCGCCAATGGTGCCGCACAGCCTTCATTGACGAAGAAGAAGCCCGAGGACTGCAACCGCCTCTACCGCAATCGGGGTGACGGAAGGTTTGAGGACGTTACCGCGAAGGCGGGTGTTTGTGGGGAGGGCTACAGCGTCGGTGTCGCCACCGCGGACTTCGATAACGACGGATTCACCGACGTGTTTATCGCCGGTGTCAACCGGAACATCCTCTATCGCAATCGTGGCGACGGCACCTTTGATGACGCGACTGCGAAGGCCGGCGTGGCGAATCGCGGGGAGTGGGCCGTTGCGGCGGGTTGGTTTGACTACAACAAGGATGGGCGGCTGGACCTGTTCGTTGTGAACTACGTGAAGTGGGATCCGGCGAAAGAACCGTTTTGCGGCGACGCTAAAGCCGGCTACCGCAGCTACTGCCATCCGAAGTTCTACGTGGGGCTGCCGAACATTCTCTATCGCAACAACGGCGACGGAACCTTCACCGATGTTTCGATTGATTCCGGTATTGGCAAGCACATCGGCAAAGGCATGGGAGTGGCTTTCGCCGATTTCGATGGAAACGGCCCGGTGGATGTCGTTGTGGCCAACGACACGGTGCCGAATTTTCTGTTTCGCAATCGGGGAGATGGGACGTTTGAAGAGACCGCGTTTACGGCCGGGGTGGCGATGAATGATGATGGGCGCGCGCTGTCTTCCATGGGTGTCGATTTCCGTCCGATGCGCGGCGCACTGCCGGATTTGTTTATCACGGCGCTATCGAATGAGACGTTCCCGTTGTACCGCAATCGCGACGGGAAGACGTTCTCCGATGCCACTTACGCCGCGCAGATCGGCAAGGCGACGATGGCGCTGAGTGGATGGGGCGCCGGGATCTACGATTTCGACAACGACGGACGCAAAGACATCTTCGCAGCCTGTGGAGATGTGCAGACCAACACGGAGGCGTATTCCAGCCGCAAGTCGAGGCAGCGGAATCTGCTGCTGATGGCAAAGGCGGATGGCACGTTTCAAGCGCGCGAGGTGGGGACACCGGCTCTACATCGTGGCGCTGCGTTCGCCGATCTTGACGGCGATGGGCGCGTGGATGTGGTGGTGACCCGGTTAGGCGAGCCTCCGTTAGTTCTGCGGAACGCAGCGGGTGCGGGGAATCACTGGATCGCCTTCCGGCTACAGGGCACCCAAAGCAATCGGGACGCCATCGGCGCGCAGGTACATTTGATCACCACAGAAGGCGAGCAGTGGAATCATGTCAGCACGTCGGTGGGTTACGCGTCTTCCAGTGAGAAGGAAGTTCGATTCGGCCTCGGCGTCAAAGCGCAGGTGAAAGAAGTGGAGATCGTGTGGCCTTCCGGCGCGCGCAGCAGGATGGATCGGCCTGGTGTGGACCGCATCCATCTTGTGCGGGAGTGAGAGCTACTTTGTGAGACGCAGCATGACAACGCCATGCGAGGGCACCTTCGCTTCGAAGCTGTCTGCGTGCGCCCCGCGATCGGCGTGGGCCCAGAGGTCGCGGACTTTGACTTTGCCGTTCAGTTGCAGGTCCGCCCACTTGACGGACACGGAGGTCTCAGCGCCGCCGCGATTGAACAGGCCTACCGCGTAGGCGCCGCCTTTGAGCGGACGCGCCCAGACTTCGGTGTCGCCGGCTTTGGCGATACGAGTGGCTGCCTTGCCGAGCGGGTCCTGATCGACTGCGATGATCTCTTTGTTGAGAAGGATCTCCTTGGTGGCAGTGTCCATAGAGCGGATATCGTTGCCTGCGATCAGCGGCGCGGCGAGCAGCGACCAGAGGCTCATGTGCGTCCGATACTCCTCGGCATTCATGCCACCGTTGCCGATTTCCAGCATGTCCGGGTCGTTCCATTGTCCCGGCGCGGCGTACTTCGCCCAATCATGTTGCGAGAAGCCGATGGCATCCATGGATTGATGCTGGTCGCGAATGTCGAAGGTGGTGCGCCAGAGATTGCCGCCGACTTTGGGGCCCCACTCGCCGACGTTGGCGCGGCCGTACTGGCATAGGCTGTAAACGATGGGGCGTCCGGCTTTGCGTAGCGCCTCGCCCATTCGCTGGTAGAGCGCGCGCATGTCTTCGTCCTTCCAGATACGGCCGGCGCTGCACCAGTCGTACTTCAGGTAGTCGATGCCCCATGCAGCCCAGGTCTTGGCGTCGATCTCTTCATGGCCGTAACTCCCTTCGTATCCGGCGCAGGTGCGCGGACCGGGTGAAGAGTAGATGCCGAGTTTGAGGCCCTTGGAGTGAACGTAGTCCGCGAGGGCCTTCATATTCGGAAAATTCGGATTGGGTTGGAGGACACCGCTCGCGTCGCGCTTCCACTGCCAGCCGTCGTCAATGTTGATGTACTGGTAGCCCGCGGCCTTCATGCCCGAGGCGACGATGGCGTCGGCAATCTCGCGGACGGTTTTGTCGTCGAAGCGGGTGCGGAATTTGTTCCAGGAGTTCCAGCCCATCGGAGGAGTTTTGGCGAGGCCGTTCGGCGCGAGATCCTTGAGCGCGGGCATTTCGATCTTGGGCAGAGATCGGTAGTCAATGGAAGGGGCGCGGAAAGTGGGCGTGGGTGTGCCTCGGCGCGCAATGACCGCGCCTTGCATGCCACGGAAGCCACCGGGACCTCCCGGCCCCGCGGGTCCTCCGGGACCGACGCCAGCACCGCCAGGTCCACCACCAGGACCAGCGGCGCGTGGCGGACCGCCCGGGCCACCGCCGGGACCACCAGGACCGCCGGGAGGTCGCGGGGGCATTGCTGGGGTGATCTCCAGCGTGTCGCCCACTACCTTGCCTTTGGTTGTGCGCCGTTGAATGTCGCCGAAGGACTCGGTTTCCATCACCAATTCGAATTCCGACGCGCTCAGGAACTTGCCGTCGACGATAGGAGTATCGCCGAAGCCCATCTTCTGTGTGCCTGTTATCTTGCCGTCTTTGACCTTCAGTTCATAGACAATCTCCATCTCCCCCATCGGACTGGCGCGCTTGGCAACCCAGGTTCCGGAGATATCCGGAGGCTGGGCGAATGCCAACGCCGCCCCCAGAACCAACACAGTTCGGAAGTTCATTTCAAGATGCCTTTCCCTCTCACATTAGTGGCTGGTGTGAACAGGTATAAACACAACTGCAAGCGATTTCGATTCCCTGTAAGATAAAACAATACTCTCATTGATTGTCGAGGTCATCGTTATGACTTGGTCGAAAGTGTGGCTCATTCGATTTGCGTGCGTTGTCACGTTGACCGACGGAGGTGCATACGCTCAGTCGGGGTCGACGGGGTTGTATTCCACGTTTGATCCGACGCGAGCGACGCCGGCGCCCCCGCTGCCACTCCCGCCGGGAACGCTGCTCCCCGTTATACACAACCCTGTTATCTCCCCAGAAGAATACCAGCAGCGCAAGGACACCACTGGCAAGGCGTATGCTGTGTCGGGTCCTCCAGGGTTGCTGTTTTCGCGGCCAACCACTCAGACGCTCAGCAACTCGCTCGCGCCCGCGCCCACCATCAACTTTGAAGGCGTGGTTGACCAGACGTATCAGCCGCCCTCGCCGAATCTGGCTGCCGGTCCGCAGGACCTGATCCTCATAGTCAACTCGACCGTCGCGCGCTATGATCGCGCGGGTAATCTGACCAACCAGTTGACCCTGCGCGATTGGTTTCAGGCACAGCTCCCACAGGTATGCTCAAGCGTGGTGCGTTGCCTGATCGTGGATCCTTCGATACGCTACGATCACATCCACGGAAGATTTCTGTTGGTAGCTGAGGTATTCGACGATTTCGCCGGCACCAGCTATTTGATGCTGTCGGTGTCGAACGGAGCGACGTTTGCCGGTGGATGGCGGAATTGGGCGCTGAACGCCCGATTGGATGGCCAGACGCTCACCAACAATTGGTCGGACTTTCCGCAGGTGGGCTACGACGACAAGGCGATCTACATCAGCAGTCTTCAGTTCACCATTTCGTTCAGCAACTTTGTGTACTCGAAGGTGCGCATCATTCGCAAGGCCGATCTCTACAACGCCTTCACCACGTTTCTTACGTACCGCGACATTACGGATTTGCGGCATGAGGATGGATCGAAAGCTTCCACGCTTCAGCCCGTCGTGATGCGTGGCGGCGTGGGGGCAGGAAACAGCTACTATTTGGTCAGCGCGACGGACAATTCGCCGGGACGTTTTCTTACATTGTTCCGCATTGACGATCCGGTTGGCAATCCGCGCGTGTCTACAACAACGCTGCGAGGCGTGGTGACGTATGCCTATCCGGTTCCCGCCTTCCAGGCGAACACGTTCTACACGCTCGACACGGGGCAATCGAGCATATTGAAGGCAGTGTGGCGGGATGGTGTGATCTACACGGCGCAGAACGTGGCAACGCCGGACGCGAATACGACGGTTCTGTACAGCCGCATCGACACGCGGTTGCTGGATGTCACGCAGCAGGCGCAGTGGGTGAACGGCACCTACTTCTATCCGGCCTTCGACGTACCCGCTTCGCACGGACGCGTGAACGGCTTCCCGAACAAACTCATCACCGGATCGACCACTGATGCAACTGGTGCGCTGGCCTCCGCGAGTCTCACCGATGTGAAGACGGGTGAAGCGCCGTTCAATGTAATCGCCAACGGTGTGGTCCGCTGGGGCGATTATTTCGGTGGCGACATCGATCCGATCCTTGGTGGACTCTGGGTTTCGGGCCAGTATGCAAAAGCGCAGATCAATGGGTTTGGCCAGTACGGAGTTCGCAATGCGTACTTCCCGCTGGTGGCCCAGGATCAGTTCAACGATGTGGCGGCGAACGATTCCGCTCGCGATTACATCAATACGATGGCGCTGTGGGCGCTGCCGTTCGGGTGCTCCACGCCAGGCGGCTATTGCCCCGCGAGCAACGTGACCAAGGATCAGCTCGCGGTCCATCTGATCCGTCTTCTGTACGGCGATAACTTCGCGTTCACGACAACGCCCTACTTCACGGACGTGCCCGATGGGACACCGATTTTTCCGTATGTGCAGAAGGCGCGTGACCTCGGTTTGATCGGCGGCTGCACGCCGACGACTTTCTGTCCCTCCAACGCAGTGACGCGAACAGACGCTGCGGTGGCCGTGATCAACGCGAAGATGAGCGCGTTGTTCGGCGCCGCGTTTTCCGGAGTGACGGCACCGTATTTCACAGACGTCGCGCCGTCTGATGCGGGCTTCGCGCATGTGCAGAAGATGCGCGAACTGGGCATCACGGCCGGGTGCAGCGCAACCACGTATTGCGCCACTCGGACCATCACCCGGCGCGAACTGGCTGTGTTCCTCGTCCGCGGATTGCTGCACTAGTGACGTTGCCGGTTCGCATCGGCCTGCACGTTTCCATCGCTTCGTCGCTTGCGTCGGCCGCCGATGCCGCGCATGAGCTCGGGGCGGACACTCTGCAGATCTTCTCGTCGAGCCCGCGAATGTGGCGCGGCGTGATGCCCGCGAATGGCGAGGTGCAGGCCTTCGCGCTCGCACGGAAACTCCACGATTTGCATCCGCTGGTGATCCACGACAACTACCTGATCAACCTGCCGGCTTCTGATGATGTGGTACGGGCACGGTCGATAATGGCGTTTCATGGAGAGGTGCAGCGCGCGGTTGCGTTGTCGGCAGATTACCTGGTGGCGCACCCCGGCAGTTGGCGCGAACAGACGGTGGAATCCGCAATTGCACGGTTCGCCGATTCACTGGAGCAGGCCACAGCCAACCTCGATACCAGTGGTGTCACGCTGCTTCTGGAATGCACCGCGGGGCAAGGACACGCACTCGGGCACCGTTTGGAGGAACTGGCGGAATTGGAATTGGCTGCGCGCGGGCGGACGCCGCTGACGATCGGCTACTGCCTGGACACGTGCCATTTGTATGCGGCGGGTTACGACGTCGCCACCGAGGAAGGCCTGGAGCGCGTGTTGGAGGAAGCGGACCGCGTGATCGGGTTGGACCGTGCGCCCGTCATTCACATGAATGATTCGAAGACCCCGTTTGGATCGCGGCGGGACCGCCACGCGAACATCGGGCACGGATCAATCGGGGAAGCGGCGTTCGGCCGGATGCTCCGGAATCCCAAGTTGGCAGGGAAGGCGTTTATTCTGGAGACTCCGGATGAGGATGACGGGCAGGCGCGCGACGTGAACACATTGCGCCGTCTGGCGGCGGGTTGATAGGATTCTACTTCCCTCGCGAGGTGAATCCAAATGACGCAGAAGCGAACGATGGCGATTGCCGGCACAGTGGCCGTGGTGTGCGCTTTGCCGTTCCTGTTTTCTCAACAGCGTACCCCGGGGACGGCCGCTCCCCGCGCATTGATGAACTCCTCCGCAGCCTCGCTGCGAATCGAGTTCGGCGTGACAGACAGGCAGGGTCGAAGCTGGGACGGCTCAGTGGAGGCCCGTGCAGGCGAAGTGCTGGGCGTGCGCCACTGGCGGCAGCGGCCCAACGATGAGATCACCGGCGCAGCCTGGAAACTGGCGACGCGGAAGGGCGTGAACTTCGTGCTGCGTGCATGGGAAACGGAACGCCTTCGCGATCCGCAACCATACCTGAACGCTCCGGGCGTTGTGGTGGATGTGACGGGCTCGGCGGCGACGGAGTTGACGGTCAAGACCGCAAACGGGGCCTTCACGGTCAGGCCATTTGATGTAGAACCGGGTGCGCCGGTGCAGCGGTTGGACGGCGCGGTGTTGGTGCATCGGGTCGCGTCGGCGGAGCGCGTGTCCTCTGAGCAGGCTAACAGTGATTTCCCGGCCATCGTAACGTTGGGCAATGACCGCGTGCTGACTGCCTGGGTGAGCTATCGCGACAACAAGAACGAGATTCTCACGCGTGAGTATTCAGGCGCGTCTTGGGGCGCCGTGCGGGCTGTTGGCGCGGGGCATTCCGATATTCAGATGGTGAAGCTGGCTCGCGACGGGCGCGGACAGGCGTGGGCTGTGTGGTCCGCTCAGGTATCAGGCAATTGGGATGTGTACGCGTCGCGCTTGTCCGGCGACGGTTGGTCCGTTCCAACAAAGCTGAGCACCGACTCTCAGCCCGACATATATCCGGTTGCGGCCAGCGACGCGAAGGGCAATGTTTGGGTGGCGTGGCAGGGTTTTCGCAACGGCAAGTCGGATGTCGTTGTGCGGCGCATGGAGGGCGGAAACTGGTCGGCGGAAGAGCGCGTTTCGACGTCGCCTGCGAATGATTGGGCCCCTGCGATTGCCGCGGATGGCAAGGGTTCGGTCTATGTGGCGTGGGACTCCTACGACAAGGGCAACTATGACGTGCAGATGCGCCGTTGGGACGGGTCGCGATGGGGCGATGTCATGCCGGTGGCGGGCACGCCCAAGTTTGAAGCGAACGTTTCCCTCGCATGCGACAAGGAGAATCGTCTCTGGGCCACATGGAATGAAGCTGGCATGGATTGGGGCAAGGATACCGGGTTCCTGCCGCGCAAACAGGGCACCCCACTGTATCGCGACCGATGGGTAGGACTGGCGATCTACGATGGCGCGAAATGGATGGAGCCGGCTGTTAGTGCGCAGGATGGGATGCCCGCGGGTTTGCGCCACTACAACGATATGCCGGTGGTGAGTGCCGATCCATCGGGGCGCGTGTGGCTGTTCTTCCGCCATCGCAAACTGCGGATAGCGGATACGCCTTCCGACACGCCGGCACACCGCGCCGCATGGGAAATCCAGATGACGACGGTGGATGGCGGACGGTGGCGTACACCGGTTCCGCTGCCGTTTACTAATGGCCGCCAGGATATGCGATACGGATTCACGGCGGCGGCGGATGCGATGTTCGCCGTGTGGCCAATGGACAATCGCGACTTTGAGGAGTTCCTCTTCACGCGCGCCGATGTGTATGCGGCGCGGTTGCCGCTGCCTGCCGCCCCGGCCGGGTCCATCGAATTGCGCCCTCGTGTGGAGCCTCAACTCAGGCTCTTCCCGACACATTACGAAGAAGCCAAGGACCTGGCGCGGATTCACGAATACACGGCGGATAGCAGCGGCCGGAAGTATCGCATCTACCGCGGCGACACGCACCGTCATACGGAGTTCTCGATGGACGGCAACAATGACGGGAGTCTGTTGGACACCTATCGCTATGCCATCGATGTCGCCGAACTGGACTTCCTGCTGGTAAGCGAACACAACGGCGCCGCCGGTCCGGATAAGGATTACGTCAACTGGTTGCTGCAACAGCATGCCGATCTGTTTACCGTGCAGGGGAAGTTCATACCGTTTTATGGCTACGAGCGCAGCCTTAACTACCCCAACGGCCATCGCAACGTGCTGTTTACCAAACGTGGGGTGCCGACTTTGCCGATCCGTCCGGAAGAGCAGAAGGGCGCGATGGGCGCCAAGATGCTCTACGACTACTTGAAGAAGTACAACGGCATTGCGATATCGCACACGTCCGCCTCGAACATGGGAACCGACTGGCGCGACAACGATCCTGCGGTGGAACCGCTTGTGGAGATCTATCAGGGTGATCGCGTTTCCGCCGAGTATGAAGGCGCACCGAAGGCCGCCAATGCAGGCAATCCCGCATCGGCGCCTGGCGGGTTTCGTCCCGCGGGCTATGTGTGGAATGCATGGGCCAAGGGCTACAAACTGGGCGTGCAGGTGGCGTCCGATCACCTGTCCACGCACATCAGCTACGCCTGCACGCTCGCCGAGGAGTTTACTCGCGAGGGGCTGATCAACGCGATGAAAGCGCGCCATTCTTACGGCGCAACCGACAACATCATTCTCGACTACCGCATGAAGCACGCAGGCAAAGAGCATTTGCAGGGCGATATTCTGGACGCCAAAGCGCCGTTTGAACTGACGGTGAAGGTGCTGGGCACGCAGCCGGTGCGGCAGATCGACATCATTCGCAGCCAGCAGTTTGTGCTGACGAAACATCCCATGCAGCGCGAAGTGGAGTTCACCTTCCGCGACGCGCAGCCCGTGAAGGGCGAGAGCTATTACTATGTCCGCGTCATTCAGGCGGATGACCAGGTGGCGTGGTCTTCTCCAATATGGATCAAACGATGAAACTCACAAGACGCAATCTTCTCCAGACGCCCGCGGCGGCTCCCATGCTGGCGCAGGCACAAACAAAACGGCCGAATTTTGTTTTTATCATTTCCGACGATCACGGCAATCCGGATCTCGGATTTTATGGGCGGCCAGTGCAGACGCCCAACCTAGACCGCATCGCGAGGCAGGGGTTGCACTTTGAGCACTGCTTTGTTTCCTCGGCCCAGTGCAGTCCCAACCGGTCTTCCATTCTCACAGGGTGTTCGCCCCATTCCACGGCGACTTCGCGGCTGCACACGCCGATGCCGGACCATGAGATCACTGTCGTTGATTTGTTGAAAGAGGCGGGCTATTTCTGCGGCGCGTTCCGCAAAGTCCACCAGGGACCGAATTTCGACAAGAGATGGAACTTCTACGGAACGCCGCAAACCGACTTCTCGAAGTTCTTTGATGCGTTGCCCGCGGGAAGGCCGTTCTACTTGCACGTGGGCTTCACCGATCCGCACCGTCCCTATAAGCGCGGCAAGTTTCCGGTGAAGCACGATCCGGCGAAGGTAGTTGTGCCTCCTTTCCTACCGGACACTCCCGAGGTTCGAGACGACATCGCGGACTACTACAACTCGATCTCGCGCATGGACATGGAAGCAGGGCAGGTGCTTGATCTGCTGCAGAAACGCAATCTGTTGGACAACACCGTGGTGATCTTCACAGGCGATAACGGCATGCCGTTTCCCGGCTCGAAGGGGACTTGCTACGAGCCCGGATTGAATGTGCCGTTGCTTGCCTGGTGGCCGGGGCGAACTCCGCAGGGGCAGAAGCGTTCCGAGATGATCGCGCATGTGGATCTGGCGCCCACCTGGTTGGAGGCTGCGGGAATTCCGGTGCCGAAGCGGATGCAGGGGCGCAGCTTTCTTCCGCTGCTCACTGGGCAGGGCAGCTACACGCCGCGTGAGGCGGTGTTTGGCGAACGCAACTGGCACGACAACTACGATCCCATTCGCAGTGTGCGGACGAAGACGCATAAGCTGATCTTCAACGCGTTGCCGCAGATGCCGTATCGGCCGATAGGGGATTTGCGCGACTCGCCGACGTGGGATTCCTATGTTGCACAGGCGCGCGCGGGAAGGCTGTCGCCGGAGTTGATGCGGTTGGTGCAGCCCAGCCGGCCCGTGATTGAGTTGTACGATCTCGAGAAGGATCCCAACGAGTTTCACAACGTGGCCACTGATCCGAAGTACTTCAAGATCCGCGAGCAGTTGCTCGGAAAGTTGAGCGACTGGATGCACGAGACCAGCGACTACCTGCCGCCGTGTTTCCCCAAAGGGCGCACTTCCGGAGCGCGGCCGTGGCCGATGTCGCTGTAGACTCGTCTACTCCAGCACCACGACTTCGTAGTCGTTGAGACGTGGCACCACAACGGTGGTCCGCGCGGCTGGGTTGATCTTCACTGCCGCGGGCGTGCGAAGGGTCCGTGCCTTTGCGTATCTGCCTGCGAGACTGACTTCGATGTTCGTCATTGGCACCGGCGCGAAGTAGCCGGTTTGCGAGTGCCCGCTGAGGTTGATGAGGTGGATCAGCGTCCGTCCACCTTGCCGCATGAGCGACACTTCCACCAGCGGGTGGGCGTTGGTTGTCAACTGACGCTGTGGAAGCGCCCGGTTCAGGAGATCGCGAAACAATCCGGCATGTGCCGGCAAGCTGTGGCGATGGTACAACGCCGCCACATTCCACGGCAGCCACCTCACTGAACCCTTCCCCATGTTCTTCGTCACCATGGCCGGCGTGTCGGTGTCGTTCATGTCAATGTGCACGAACTCCGGTGGGCCGATCATCGACGGGGGAACCAGTGTCAACAGCGGACGGGAGCTACTGCCAACTTCAGTGAACGGGCCGTTCAGCATCATAAGAGTTGTCTCTTTGAGCGACGGGAACATCACCCGGTCGCGAACGCGAATGTAGCCCTTCACGTCGTTGCTGGTTCGCACAATAGGAGCCACCTCGAACTCCGGCCTGTTCGCGCTTAGAATAATGACCTGGCCGCCGCCTTCCACGTACTTCTGAAGCGCCGCCGGTGTCCAGTCCGTAGCGACTACGAGGTCGAATGCATCACCGCGGCTCAGCCAGTCCATGTTGTCTGAAACCGCGAAGGGAACGTGCTCTTCAGTGAGCAGTCGAAAGGCGCCGCGGTAGGACTCCTCGCTGTATGTGCGACCCGTGTCCGAAGGAGTGCCGAGGAGCAGCACGCGGGCCGCGCTCTTCTGCCCGGCGTAGTATTGCTCATTCTGCGCCACCCAGCGAAAGATCGGCTTCGCCGTTTCCAGTGCCTGTCGATCCTGCTGATCGAAAGTGCCATTCATTTCGAACGTCAACGCGCCGCCGTGCGCGATGTTTTGCCAGCAGCGCAGTGCGATCTCTTGCCGCGGCACAGTGGCGAAGCGCCACCAGAAATCGACAAACTGCATGTTGAGGTTGACGGACATCTTGGAGGGCTGGCTGTTGCGGGCGCGATTCACACGGTCGCTGGCGGAATACGGCCATAGCGGCAATGGCCGCGCCACAGCGGTGTTTGATTCCGACATGATGCCGTCGGTGTATTCCTGAATGTAGTTGAAGTAGCCGGCCTTGGGGCGCTTGGCGCGGATGAGGGTGCCGATGGCCGCCGCCACTTCGCGCGATGACTGGAACATGAACTTGCGGTAGTCCGCATCCGGGGTTTCGGGAATCTCCTTGTGGAATCTCTCGCGATACAGCCGGCGGCAGTTGTCGCAGTGGCAGAGCCCGACGTTGCGCCCGCTGTAGTCGCGCGATTGGTTGCCGAACATGTTGAAGAACAGGCCGTCGACGTCGTAGTTCTCAAGCCCTTCCGCGAGGATCTTCATTGCCTGATCCCGGTAGTAACCGCCGTTGATGCACGTCGAATACAGTCCGTTGTAGATGACGGGCTCACCGTTGCGCTGGCGGAAGAACCATTCCGGATGCGCATCGAATACGGCCTTCTGCGTCTTGCTGAGGTCGTAGCGGCCAACGACGCGAATCTTACGCGCATGTGCTTCGCGAACCACGTCGCCGAACATGTCTTTGCCGGGCGGAAGCTGCGGGCTGGGGTAGTGGAACTGCACTTTCGTCGGATAGTAGGCAGCGATGCCACCCATTCCTTGCAGCAACACGTTCGCGCGCATGTCGGCGAGTTGCCCGGCGAGGAGTTTGGCATCGAGACCGGCGTCTACCTGGCGGAGGTTCGTCTGCACCCAGCGGATGGGTTCCTTCATCCACCAACCTTCTTCCGCTAAGAGATGCGTAGCCGCGAGGAACAGAACACATAGTGGTCGAGCCATAGCTACGTACAAGCTTACTCGTGCCGCAACGCCTCCATCGGCTCTATCGACGAAGCCCGGAGCCGCCGTCTTCTAATCGTGCCGCAGCGCGACGATGGGATCCAGCCGCATGGCACGGCGCGCTGGTATGTAACAGGCAGCCAGTGCCGTCGCCAGTAGAACCGCCACCACAGCAAGATAGGATGCCGGATCGGTCTCGCTTACTCCAAAGATGAGGCCTGCGATGCTGCGGGCCAGTGCATAGGAGCATGCGGTGCCGATAGCGAGGCCGAGCGCGGTGAGCGTCATGCCGCGCCGCATCACAAGCCGCAACACCTCGGATTCCGCCGCTCCCATTGCGATCCGCACCCCGATTTCGTGTGTACGTTCGTAGACGGCGTTGGACATGACGCTGTAAACACCCACCGTGGCCAGCACGAGCGCGAGGAGACCGTAGACAGTGAGCGATGTCGCGACGTAGTTGAAACCCGCGAGGGTGTTCTGCACCATCTTTCCTAGCGTCATTACATCGTAGATGGGTTGATCGCGGTCGATGGCGAGCACGGCACTACGAACTGCGCCTGCGAGTCTCATGGGGTCTCCGGACGTACGAACAGCGAGGTGCAGGTAGCGGTCTGGTACTTGCGTAGAAGGTAGGAAGATAGCGGGCCGGACAACGCGATGGATCTCCGAATGGCGAACATCCTTGGAGACTCCAACAATCGTCATCCAAGGCTGCGTGCCCGTTCGGATACGCCGCCCAATCGGGCTCTTTCCGCCGAAATGCCGGCGCACGAGGGCTTCATTGACGATAGCGACACGCAACGAGTCAGGGGAATCGGAACGGCTGAATTCGCGCCCTTCCACCATCGGAACACGGATGGTTTCGAGAAGTCCGGGACTGATTGTGCTGCGCTGCGCCCACGGTGTTTCCTCCGGCCCATAAACCGCGCCATCCACCGTGATGGTGGAAGTAGATCCGGAGCCTCCGTAAGGGAGGTCCGACGATAGTGCGGCGCGTTGAACGCCGGGTAGCGACGCCAGGGAATCGAGGAGGCGCTGCTGGAAGGCGGTCCTCCGCTCGTTAGTGGAGTAGCGGCTGGTGGGCAACACCAATCTCGCGCTCAGCGTCGATTGGGCGACGTCGTTGGAATACGGTTGCGAGAGTGAACGAAGGCCCTTCGCCATCAATCCTGCTCCGACAAGGAGAACAAGGGCGAGCACCATTTCCAGAACAACCAGCGAATTTATCAGACGGTGCCGGTTCGATCCGGTGCCCGCGCGCCCTCCCTCGCGAAGGCCGTCCATCGCGGCGCCGGAGGTTTGCAGTGCCGGTATCAACCCTGCTGCTACGCCCGAAAGTATCGCTGTGACTACCGCGAAGACAAGCATCGGAAGGCTGACGCCGAGCTTCCACCAGCCGGGTAGGTATCGCTCGACCTCCGCAGGCATCCCGGCGCGGAACATGTCGATGCCCCAGACTGCCAGGAATATGCCAAGGATCGCGCCGAGGCTGCCGAGTGTTGCGCTCTCTGTGAGGAGCATTCCGGCCAGTCTCGTCCGCGTTGCCCCCAGAGCGGACCGCACTGCCATTTCGCGATTGCGAAGCGAACAACGCGCAAACAACAGCGTTGCGAGATTGACACAAGCGATCAGCAGTACGAATGCCGTGGCCAGGAAGATCATCATCGTGTACTGGGCCGTGTAGTCGCCGGAGATATATTCACGGAAGAGCGCAAGGCGCGCTCCGCGTCCTTTGTGTGTGTTCGGAGATTCCGCCGCGATGCGAGCCGCGATGGATTTGACTTCGTGGTCCGCATCCGCCCGCGACACACCTGGCTTGAGGCGCGCAATCGCATCGTAGATCTGCCGGTTGCGGGACGCACTTTGATCCGGCGTGAGCGCCATCGGGACCCAGAGTTCAGCGGACCGCGGGATCTTGAAGCCCTTTGGCATGATCCCGACTACCTGGTGTGCCTGCCCATCGAGTTCGACAGTGCTCCCGACCATGTGAGGATTCGCGCCAAAGCGGCGCAGCCACAGATCGTGGCCGAGCACTACGACTCGTGAACCTTCCCTGTCATCCGCCGGCAGTAGAGTACGGCCAAGCTGAGCGCGAACTCTTCCGGCTTCGAAAAAATCGCCGCTGACCTTGAATCCTTGGACACGTTCCGGATTTCCGGTGCCCGTTATATTGACATCCCACCACGTGGTAATGGAAACGTGCTCAATAGTCGTTGCGGTGCGGAAGTCGTGTAAGTCCGCGGCGCTGATCTGATCCGTGTCGTCCGGGGTGTTGGGCGCAGTTCCAAACAAGGAGTAGAGGGAATCCAGGTCCGGCAGATCGACTGGGCGGAACAGGAGTGCATCCGCAACACTGAATGCACTGGTGTTCGCGCCAATGCCAAGTGCCAGTGTCACGATGGCAACAAGTGTGAAGCCGGGGGTAGCCCATAAACGGCGAAGCGAGTAGCGGATCATGCGCATCGAACACCAGGGTGCACGTCGGCGACCGCCTGCCCCGCCGTTGTTTCAATGCGTTGGGATTGCCCAGTGTCCGATTTCGGGACGGTGCGTGCGTCCGTGAACGTTATTCTTCGCCCTCGAGTAGATGCCGATTGAACCCACGGACCTTCAGTTCATTGTAAGCTTCGCGTACCGCTGCGGGGATGCGTTGCGGCGCTGAGTACCCCTTGCGGCCATATACCCAGATCCGTTGCAGGTCACCCATCATGATGTGAATGATCTTCTCAACAGTCAGGTCGCCGGCGCAGTATTCGGCAAAAGTGGTCTGCCACGAGGAAACGGTCATAGGGACTTCAGGCCACTCCACCGCATAGGTGGCGGCCGCGCGGCGCTGCATGAACGGTTTCACGGCAATCAGTATACTCTTGGGGCGGATGCCATGATCGAGCAGCAGCTCGCGCGAGAAACGTATGTTCTCCGAGGTGTTCGTCGCACTCGGTTCGAGGAGGATTGCATCGGGCGGGACTCCGCGTTCCTGGAGAATCCCGGCGTAGACCTCGGCTTCCGGCCTCGTCCAGGCGGTGGCGAGCAGATCGTTCTGATGGGCGACACCTCCGGAGCAGACAATTAATGGCGCCATGCCTTGGTGGTAGAGTGATGCGGCGTGCTCGGCGACGCGAAGATCGTTGGTGCCAAGTGCAATGATGACGTCGGCTTCATGCGGTTGGTGTCGGAGTTGGTGGAACTCCCAAATCCTCTCCGCGAGTGCGATGGTTTCCGGGAGCACCAGTGGCTTGTGGGAGCCGCTCATTCCCCAACGGCTGCGCGAATGGCTTGTTCGGCGGCATCGCGATCGCTGGACTTCACGGCGTATTCCACTAGCAGGGTTTCCAGTTTGACGACATCGGAGATCTGGTCCAACTCGGCCATCTTTTCCAGGCCTGGGTACTTGGCGGCAAGTGCCGCGCGGAGAAGGTGGCGAGCTTCATCAGCCTTCCCCTCTGCCTTTCCTTCAGCCTTTCCTTCAGTCTTGCCCAATTCTTCGCCTCTGGCCAGTCCGCGTTTCTCCGCAATCTCGGCGACATCCTGCAAGAACCACGATTTTTCCAGCAATTCCGCAAAGGCCATACTTCGCGCTCCTATCAACGTCTCGAATTCATCTCTATGATACCGGAAGCTTGCCAGCGTCAGCAGTTCCCCCGAGGCTTCCTCGTCGCCTAACGAGAGCACATGTCGCGCCAGGTCCCGCACTTGATCATCGCTACTCTTCATCAGGACGGCCCAGAACATCACATGCGGATCACCCGACTGGAGCACAATCCCCGGATCCAACTCCCAAAAACGCGCGGATCGAAAAGGGTGGGTAGTCCGCGTCTCCCCAACGATGTACTCCGCGACATTGGGCAGTGCCAACGGACAGCCGAACGGCTGCAGGAGCACTAACAACGATCGCACCGGAGTCTCATACTGCCAGGCAAGGCTGCCCGCCCGCCTGGCGATAAGCGGCGGAGTTCGCACGTTCCAAAGCGCTTCAATTTCCACGTGGAGAATGAATACGTCCCGTTCAGGCGCCGCGATCCGGGCGACAAAATCCGGCATCTTGATGGGCGGAGCGGTCTCCGTGGCAAGGACCTCAATGGTCGCTTCGACGCTCATGTCCAACTCGCCGATGAGATGTAGAAACAGTCGTGGCGCCTGGTCGAGAAACGCCTTGGCGAGCCGGTCGAGGGGCTTATGAATCGAGTCCAAACAAGGTAGTGCGATCCATCCGCCGATATTCTCAAACAAAAACAGCCGCTCCCGATTTTTTCGGAACCAATCTGCACGTTTCGCGTATTGGGATTATGCGCGATCTCCGCTATGCCGCCCGAATGCTGTTCCGCAGCCGCGCGTTCACCGTCGCGGCCGTACTCTGCCTGGCTTTGGGCATCGGCGCAACAAGCGCCATCTTCAGCGTTGTGAATGCAGTCGTCCTGCGGCCGTTGCCTTACAAGGAGCCTGACAAACTGGTTCGAGTCTACACCGAGTTCCGCGGTCGTAACGGGCAGGGTCTGTTTCGTTTCTGGACCTCGCCTCCGGAGTTTCTGGAACTGCGACGCGACTTGAAATCATGGGAAGGGCTAGAGGCTTGGGTAACCGGCGGCGCCAACATGGGTGGCGGCAAAGAGCCCGTTCGCGTCACTGCAGGCTTCCTCTCTGGAGGCATGCTGTCTATGCTCGGGGTCCCACCGCTGCATGGCCGCTTGCCCAACGCGGAAGACGACAAGCCGGGCGCTCCTCAAACCGCGGTCCTCTCCTACGGCACCTGGCAGCGAGTGTTCGGTGGCGACATGGGAGTGCTCTCGCGGGAAGTAAAGCTGAATGGACAGTCCTGCACGGTTGTCGGCATCATGCCCGATGGATTTCAGTTCCCTCCCGGAGAAACGACGCCCCCCGAGATTTGGACTCTGCTGCAGCTTGACCCTGCAAGACCTGGGTCACGCGGGAGCCACTACCTTTACCTGCTAGGGAGACTCAAACCGGGTACTACGCACGAGCTGGCAAAACAGGAAATGGAGCGGCTGGTGAAGGCTACGGGCGAAACGGCCGGCCCGGGGAATCATCAATTGCATCCCGTCAACCACCCGCTCGTCAGCTTCCCATTTCACGAAGAAGTGGTTGGCAATGTGCGCCCCGCAATGTTCACCATGCTGGCGGCGGTAGTGTTCGTTTTGCTGATCGCCTGTGGCAACGTGGCGAACCTGCTGCTCGCCCGCGCGGAAGGCCGTCAAAAGGAAATCAGTGTGCGCACCGCAATGGGTGCGAGTTTCCCCATGTTGCTCCGGCAATTCCTCACAGAAGGGCTTCTACTTTCCTTGTTTGGCGCGGTGCTCGGACTCGTCCTTGCCTTCGGCGGTCTTCGACTCATCACCATCATGGGACCCGGCAGCATCCCGCGGGCCAACGAAATCACCATCGACTGGCGAGTGCTGCTGTTTACGCTCGGCGTTTCTATCGCCACCGGCGTCTTCTTCGGAACAGCACCGTTGCTCCATCGCTTCGGCCGTACCGTCGCGGAGGCTTTGAAAGCCGCCGATGGCCGGACCACCGCTTCCGTTGCGGCAAATCGCTTCCGCAGATTCATGGTCGCGGGCGAACTGGCGCTGGCGCTTGTGCTGCTCATCGGCGCAGGCCTGATGATCAAAGCATTCTGGAAACTGCAGGGTGTCGATATCGGCATGCGCACGGACCATCTTCTGACAATGCGAATCGCTTTGCCGCAACAGGTGTATCCGGAGAGCCAGCGCGTGGTTCAATTCTGGGAGCAGGTGTTGCAGCGCGTGAATGCGCTACCGGGAGTGGAGTCGGCCACGATGGTGAGCGGCACTCCACCGATACGGCGCATCAACGCCAACGACACGCAGATTGAAGGATTCGTGGCCACTCCTGACGGGCCACCGCAGAACATCGCTTACTATCAGACCGGCGGAGACAGGTTGCTCGAGACCGCCGGCCTGCGTCTGATCGAGGGCCGTATGTTCGGGCCCACTGATGGCCCCGATTCGCCTCCGGTGCTGGTGGTGAATCAAACGCTGGCTCGCACCTACTGGCCCGGCCAATCGCCCATTGGCAAACGAATGCGCCCCAGCCTGCAGAACAGTCCATGGTTCACGATTGTGGGCGTCGTCGGCGACGTGAAGAACGCGGGTGTCGATAAGCCCGTGGCCACGGAGCTCTTTCTTCCGTTCCGCCAAGGACGAGCGTATGGCATCCGAGGAGGAATGCTGATGGTGCGCACCAAGGGCGATCCGATGTCGATGGCTCGCGCCGTTCGTGCCGAAGTGGCGGCGGTAGATGGGTCCCTGCCGGTCGAGCAGATCCGCACCATGGAGGACATCGTCAGTTCCGCGAACGCCAGACCTCGATTCCTCACCGTACTCCTGGGGCTCTTCTCCGCAACCGCCCTGTTGCTCGCCGCGCTCGGTATCTATGGCGTGATGTCTTACCTCGTTGCGCAGCGTACAGCCGAATTCGGCATCCGCATGGCGATCGGCGCACAGCAAGGCGACGTGCTATGGCTGGTGCTCCGGCAAGGACTGGTGATGGCGCTGGTAGGCGTTGTCACAGGCGTTGCTGGGGCGCTTGCTCTCACACGCTTGTTGAAGCAATTCCTGTTCGGCGTGGATGCCGTGGATCCATTGACCTTCGCGGCGATGGCATTCACGCTGGGAGCAACCGTTCTCGTTGCCTGCATCTTCCCCGCGCGCCGTGCCACGCAAGTTGATCCCATGCGCGCACTTCGTTACGAATAGCCATTCGATCCGCAACACGGTCTTCCGGGTACAATAGTCCCTTTGGACCCAACATGCCCGAACTCAAAGTGCACCCGAGTACCATGCTCGCCAAGGCGCTCATCGCCTTCGCGGTCATTCTTGCTATCGCGATTTTCTTTGGACTGCGCAGCTTCGATACGGGCGTGCGCCTCGGCGCGCTGATCGTTCCGATGGCGCTCATTGCATCAGCAGTCAAAAGGATGGTGACGGCCAGGTATACGCTGCTGGAAATGGCCGGCGATCGCTTGAAACTCGAAACGGGAATGACTTCGCGCAACACGCGATCCATGCCGCTGACGAAAGTACAGGACGTGACGGTGAAGCAATCACTCGGGCAGCGCATTCTGGGTCTTGGCGATTTGATGATCGAAACCGCGGGGGAAGCCGGTGGTCTCACGATTCGCGAAATCAGTTCTCCACGCGTGGTGGCCGAACAGATTCTCGATCGTGTAGCCGAACTCACGAATTCCGGCAAAGCCGCAAAAGGACATTCATGAGTGAGAAGATTCTCGAGGGGAAAGTCGCCGTCATCACCGGCGCCAGCCGCGGACTGGGAAGAGCCATGGCGCTCGCGCTGGGAGAGGCCGGAGCCAAACTGGCGCTGGTGGCGCGGGACGAAGCGAAGCTTCAAGAGACGGCAGCCGCGCTGGCTGCCAGCAGTGCGGAATCGGCCGTCTTTCTGGCCGATGTATCAAAGGAAGAACCGGTCGCAGCCCTGGAAAAGCAGGTTATGGCGCACTTCGGCGGCGTCGATATCCTGATCAACAACGCCGGCATCAACATCCGCAAGAACCTCATCGAATTCACCCTCGAAGAGTGGACGCGTGTGATGGACGCCAACCTCACCAGTGTGTTTCTGATGTGCCGCGCCATGGTCCCGCACATGAAGGGCAAAGGCTACGGACGCATTATCAACATGACGTCGATCATGAGCCATGTGTCGATTCCCGGCCGCACTGCGTACTCATCCAGCAAGACTGCCCTGCTCGGTCTCACACGCGCGCTTGCGCTGGAACTCGCCCTGGAAGGCATCACCGTCAACGGGATCAGCCCGGGCCCAATCGGCACTGAGATGAATACGTCCATCATGAACAACCCGGAATTGAATGCGCAGTTCGTAGCTAAGATTCCCGTGGGACGTTGGGGCAAGGTGGAGGAGATTGGCAAACTCGCGTTGTATCTCTGCTCCCCGGAAGCCGGATTTATCACCGGCACCGACATCCTGATTGATGGGGGTTGGTGTGCGCTATAGCCTCATTGCGTGCGCATTGGCTGCGGCGCTATGGACGGGTTGTGGCGGCGGACCCAGGAGGAAGCAGATCGCGGTCATTCCCAAAGCCACGTCGCATGTGTTCTGGGTAACGGCGCAGGCAGGCGCGCTGGCCGCGGGCCAGGATCTGGGCGTGGAAGTTCTGTGGAACGGCGCTGCAACCGAGACGGATTACAGCCGGCAGATCCAGATCATCGACTCGATGGTGGCCCGGCACGTGGATGCCATTGCCGTGGCAGCCGCCGAACGCAAGGCCATCGCGCAGTCAGTAGAGCGCGCGGTGGCGGCCGGCATCCCTGTCACCGTTTTTGATTCCGGCCTCGATTCCGACAAGTACATGACGTTCCTCTCCACCAACAACTATGAAGGCGGCGTGATGGGCGCGCGCGAATTGGCGCGGCAGCTAAAGGGCGAAGGCGATGTCGCCCTGCTCATGCACATGCCCGGCAGCATGTCCACGATGGATCGTGAGAAAGGCTTCGAAGAAACCATCGCCAGGGAATTCCCCAAGATCAGAATCGTAGCCCGGCAGTATGGTCAATCTGATCGTGCCAAAGCGCGCGCGGCGGCTGAGAACTTCCTGGCGGGCAATCCAACGCTCAAAGGGATCTTCGCCTCCGCTGAACCAAGCTCTATCGGCGCCTTGCTGGCCGTGAAGGCACGTGAGATGCAGAACAAGGTCACCGTCGTGGCGTTCGATTCCAGTGACACTCTCATCGATGGATTGAAGGAAGGCTCAGTTGACGCGATGGTGGTGCAGGACCCCTTCAAAATGGGCTACGAGGCGGTGCGCACGCTCGTCGACAAGCTCAATGGAAAGGATTCGCCCAAACGCATGGATCTCAGCGCGGTGGTAGTGACCAAAGAGAGTCTGGACCTTGCAGACATCAGGAAAGTCCTCTTCCCGGACATCAGGAAATACGTCAAGCAATAAATGGCCGAACAATACATTCTGATTCAATCTGCGCCGCTGAAGGCGTTCGCCAAAAGCATGCTTATGGGCGCTGGTGTCGCCGTTGACCGCGCCGAACTTGTGGCCCAATCTCTGCTGGAGGCCAACCTCCGCGGCGTCGATTCTCACGGTGTCCAGTTGCTCAACTTCTACATTGAGCACATGGCGATGGGGTGCATGAACCTCACCACCAACGGCCGGATCGTCACCGAATCCGGCGGCACCATGACCTACGATGCAGACAACGGCATCGGCCAGGTGATCTCCGATATCTGCTGCGACCATACAATCCGGCTGGCCAAGGCCAACGGGATGGCCCTTGTGAGCGTTCGCCATTCAAACCACTTTGGTGCGGCCGCGTTTTGGTCGCAGAAGATCGCCCGCGCGGGTTTGATAGGCATGTCGTTCTGCAACGCGACGCCGCTGGTTCCACCATGGCAGGGCAAAGAACCGCGCTTTGGTACCAACCCTATCTGCATGGCCATGCCTGGCGCACCGGAAACCGGCTGGCTGCTCGATATGGCCACCACAACGGTCGCGATGGGAAAGATCTTCAAAGCCAACTTCAGCGGCGATCCCACCATTCCCGCGGGCTGGGCCTTCGATTCCGACGGCGTCCCCACAACGGACACTCAAAAGGCCGTCAAGGGAATGCCTATGCCGCTGGGCGGATACAAGGGTTACGGGCTGGCATTGATGGTCGAGATTCTCGTCGGCGTCTTGAGCGGCGGGTCCATGTCCACGGAGGTTGGCGGAGTCCGTATCCGCACGCGGCCGATGTCTTGCGGACAGGCGTTCATCGGGATTGACGTCGAGCGGTTCATGCCGTTGGATGAGTTCAATGCTCGTATGGACAAGTTGGTTGGGCTTGCCAAGGATACCCCTCCCGCGCCCGGCTATACGGAAGTCCTGGTGGCCGGCGAGCCCGAGTGGCGCAGCCTGCGCAAACGCCGCGTGCAAGGCATCCCGCTTTCGAAGGGTGTCTGGCAGCAACTCGGCAAAACGGCGTCACTCGTGAAAGTGACGCCGCCTGAAGTTGCTGACATCGAATACCAAGGCTAATCACATTAGCCGGAAGTTCACCTCGATGGTGGCCTGGACATTAACGGGCTGCCCTTCTTTATAGCCGGGCTTGAATCTCCACTCGCTGATCGCATCGAGAGCGCGCTCGTCTAGTCCAAGACCAAGTTCGCGTATCACCTGAAGATTCTGCGGCAGCCCCTGCGTGTCCACCATTACCGAAACCACCACGGTGCCTTGGTGCTTGGCAAAGCGTGCTTCCTCGCTGTATTTCGGCTCCACTTTGAAGACCAGTTGCGGCGCTGTCACCCCGCCGCCCACACGGAACGCGTCCGTTGGTCGCACCGCGGGTTTGACGAGTGATTTCCGGATTTCCATTGCTCGTTCCCGATTGACCTTCGCTTCATCGCCGCGCTCCTTGGAGCGCAACAGATTCGCGTAGAGGTCCAACATTGTGGCACGCAGCCATGTCGGATTGTTCTCCGCCACAAGCGCGGCTTGAAACAAACCCTCAGCCTCATCGGCCTTGCCCTGGTGCTGTCTCACGAGTGCCAGCCACATCATTGCTGTCGATGCGTTGGACGGGTCGAGCAGTTGTGCGCGATTAAGCAATTCTTCAGCACGTGTGAGATTCTTCGCCGCGGCTGCCTGCACGCCCAGGTATGTCAGGGCTGCAGCCGATTCCGCCCGATCCCCCAGGACCGCGACGGCCTTTTCGTAAAGGGACGTAGCGATAGCGTTGTTGTTGCGGCGCCGTTCGAGGTCGGCGAGTTTCAGCAATCCGGCTCCGTAGGCGAGGCTCTTCTCGCCGTCCTTGGCCGCGCGAAGCTGAAGGGACGACTCCAAAAGTTTGCGCGCCGAATCGAACTGCCGCATCGCTTCAGCGTGGGTGGCGGCCTTGTCCAATAGGTCATGACTCTTCTTCGCCGCAGCCTCGCGAATTGTGGCCTCCACGTCCGGGGCCAGTTGTGCGTTCACATTCTGCGCCTGCAAGGCTGCATACGGCAGGGATAGCAGTAGCGCCAAACCTACCGCAGCGAAGCTCGCCGCGCGTCCAAAACCGTGTCTCATCCTTTTTGCCTCCAGAATCGACTTCAACCGTTCCTCCAACTGCGATGTGCGTACCATCGCTACCGCAGCCCGCTGAAGAGAAGGCCGCGATTGCAGCTCTCGCGCGATCTCAAACAGGTGCTGCGCATAGTTGGATGCGCGTTCCCCACTTGCAAGCACTACATCGTCCGCCGCACGCTCCCGTTCGATGAGAAATGCGCGCCAGGCAAGCCATACGAGCGGATTCCACCAGTGCAGGCACAGAGCAATCCGTGCTATCAGATGTGTCGCGGGATCACCGCGATGGATGTGCGCCAGTTCATGAAGCAACACGACGCGGCGACGCTCCTCGCTCCAGCCGGATGCCTCAACAGGCAACATCACCACCGGCCGCAAGGCTCCAAACGCAACCGGCATTCCCTCCGCCACCTGCAGCACGTTGACCCCGTTCACCGGCGTCAGATCCACGCCACTGGCGCGCAATCGAATCATCTCCAGCCACGCCGCCGCCGTGCGCCCCAGTCCCAATAACGCGCCTGCAATCCACAGTCCCAGCATCACGGCAGCCCACGGAACACGGGTCGACGCCACCGGTGACGCGGCCACCACGGTATGTCGCACAACGGGCACAGGTGCTGCCTGCTGCGCACTGACGCTCGATGTCACTTGAAACTGCGCGGCTGTGGTCAACTGTGCGAGATCGACAGGCACCGTGAGGCGCGGAGTCAATACCACTGCCGCCGGCAGCACTAGCAACAGTGTGAACGTCGCCGTCCAAACAAGATGCCGCGCGGCCGCCGGCCACCGCCGCATCAACAACGCCAGCATCCACGCTACGCACAAAGCCAACGATGCCTTGAGTGCCACGCCAACCAGTAGATCGGGCATCTTACTTGCCCTCCTTCCTGGCCTGCTCAATCATTGCGGACATACGGTCGAGTTGTTCGCCAGTAAGGTGCTGGCTGGAAACATCGAGTAGCGCGGCGACAACCTGTTCAGGGGAGTCGTTGAAGAATGTGTCGATCAACTGCTTCACGGCGGAGCGTTTGGCCTTGTCGCGCGCCAATGTGGGAATGTAGACATACTTCAGATCTTCTGCACGATGCTTGACATGACCCTTCTCTTCCAGCGTGCGCAGCATCGCGCGAACCGCCGAATAACCGGGCGCGTCCTCCATGTTTTCGCGCACTTCCCCCGCGGAAGCCTTTCCGCGCTGGTAAAGAATTTCCATGATCTGCCGCTCGCGCCGGCTCAGTCCGTTGAGTGCCATCGGTGTCCGCTCTCTATGCTGGTGAAATAGCAGCCTGCTAGAAAAATAGCACTAGCGGGCGATGGTGTCAATAGGCGTGAGATAGTTTTTTTCCCTATGAACTTCCATCCCGGCGCGCCCCCCGTGCAACCGGAAGGCGTAGCCACCGAGAAACGAAATCAAGCACGCTCTCTCGCATTTGAATCCGCGGCCGGCTATGCTCGTGATCGCCCACCGCTATACGATGGTGAAGGAAGCCGACCATGTGGTGGTGGTTCGCCGCCGGCGGCTGGTTTGCCACGCTCGCCCTGCAATCCGGCGATGCGCAGGAGGAAGAATGATTCTTACGGTCCTTATTGCCTTGTTCGCTTCATACTGCCATTCAGCCGACTGGAGCTCACAGGCGATTCTTTACCTCGACAATTCCCCACAGGCAAAGCTTCATCCCGTGCCGGTACGCGCCGTCAAACTTACCGACGGTTTCTGGAAGGCCCGTCAAACCGTCACCATCGAAAAAAGCCTTCCCACTCTGCTTGCGCTGCTGGAAGAACACGGCGTCATCGACAATTTCCGCCGTATCAGCGGCCGTAAGAAGGTGGATCGCAAAGGGCCTCTGTACACAGACTCGGATCTCTACAAGTGGATGGAGGCAGCGGGGTGGGCGCTGCACACCGGCGAGTATCCGCAGTTGCGTGCGGACATCGACCGCATCACCGATGAGATCGCCGCGGCGCAGGAACCCAGCGGCTACCTCAATACCTATTTCATTGAAGACCGCGTGAAAGACCGTTTTCAGAGGATGCAGACAGGCCATGAGCTCTACTGCCTCGGCCATTTGCTGCAGGCCGGCATCGCCTACTACCGCGCCACCGGAGGCCGCCGTCTACTCGACATCGGAGTGAAGTTCGTTGATTACCTGGAGCGCGACTTCGGTCCTGACAAGAAGCCCTTGCTCACGGGCCATCCGGAACTGGAACTGGCGCTTGTGGAGCTCTACCGGACCACCGGGGAGAGGAAGCATCTCGAGCTCGCGCGGTACCTCTTGAGCGGCGTGGAACGGGAGCGGCTCAAGCTGAAAGATTCCGAAGTGAAGTACATGTTCAGTGGCAGTCCCTTCACATCGCGAAAGCAGTTGGAAGGCCACGCCGTGCGTGCGATGTACGCCTGCACCGGAGCCGCCGATTACTACCTGGAGACCGGCGACCCTGCCTATCGCGCCACCCTCGACACGCTCTGGCAGGACATGACGGGCGGCAAGCTCTACCTCACTGGCGGCGTCGGCTCGCGCGCGGCGGGCGAGGCTTTCGGAGAGCCCTACGAACTGCCCAACTTCCAGGCCTACACGGAAAGCTGCGCCGCCATCGCGAACTTCATCTTCAACCAGCGCATGCTTGCCATGACCGCCGAAGCCAGGTACGCCGATGTGATGGAACGCGCCCTCTACAACGGAATCAACTCCGGCATGTCGCTGGATGGAACGCTCTACTGCTACCGCAATCCGCTCGCCTCGTTGGGTGAGAAGATCCGCAACCCCTGGTACAACACAACTTGCTGTCCGCCCAATATTCAACGGACCATCCTCGCGCTCTCCGGCTACTTCTTCAGCACCAACAAAGACGGGCTTTGGGCGCATTTCTACGACAACGCGGAGATGAACTGGAAGCTGGAATCCGGCACAGCGCTGCGCGTGACGATGAAGGGCGAAATGCCGTGGAAAGGCAAGTCCGTGCTCACCATCGACCCTGCAAAGCCCGAGGCATTCACACTCAATCTTCGTGTTCCCGCATGGTCCAGGAACACGCGGGTCACCGTGAACGGGCAAGTGGTTACCGCGTCCGCCAAGGCCAACGCATACTTCCCCATCAAGCGCACCTGGAACAAAGGCGACCGCGTCAGCATCGAGTTCGACATCCGGCCGCGGCTCGTCGAGGCGAACGCACGCGTCCCTGAAGACTACGGCAAAGTCGCAGTGCAGCGCGGCGCGATGATCTACTGCCTGGAACAACCGGACCACAAAACGGGCAACGTTCTGAACGTAGCTCTTCGCGCACCGGTTGCTTTCACGAGCGAGTGGAAACCGGAAATGCTCGGCGGTGTGATGACCCTCAAGACCAGGGGCGTCGCGTTCGGCGAACAGCCGCTTTACCGCTATCGTGACGAAGCAACAGCGTCTCCCCTCAGGCCGGCCGACCTCACGCTGATCCCTTATTACGCCTGGGCCAATCGCGGCGAAAGCGCCATGACCGTCTGGCTGCCGTTACGGTAAGCGGGCGCCTGCTAAAATCAAATGAGTGGATTCACGCCGAATGTGCCCGAACTGCCGGGCATTCATCAACTCTTCCGATAAGGTCTGCCAGTACTGCGACTTTAAACTCGGTGCGCGCGCGATCGACGTGCGTAATCCGGGCGATGTCCTTGGAGGCTTCATCCCTCACGCCCGCTTCACCACCGTGATGATCCTCATGGTGAACAGCGCGCTGTTTGTTGCCACTGTCCTCAGTGAGATGCAGCAGGGACGCGGTGACGCGGTGCTCAGCCTCAGCGGCCGTACGCTCTACCAGTTCGGCGCCAAATGGACGCGAGACATCATTCTTGGCGATTGGTGGCGATTGGTCACAGCCGGCTTCCTCCACGGCGGCTTGCTCCACATTCTGATGAACTCCTGGGCGCTGATGGACCTCGGTGCGCAAGTGGAAGAGATTTACGGATCCGCCCGCCTGCTGGTGTTCTACTTCATCGCCACGGTCTGCGGCTTCTTCGCCAGCACGTTCTGGAGCGCCAGCCTCAGTGTGGGCGCCTCGGCCGGCATCTTTGGATTGATCGGCGCGATGATCGCCCTCGGCGTGCGTCACAACAATCCCCTCGGGTCGGCGATTCGGGGGCTCTACATTCGCTGGGCAATCTACGGACTTCTGTTCGGTCTTCTGCCGGGCTTGCAGATCGACAACGCGGCGCATCTCGGTGGGCTGGCCGGCGGATTCGCCACCGCTTATCTGTCCGGCGAGCAGGGGCAGCCCGGCACAGGGAAAGAGAAGTTCTGGCAGGCGGTGGCGGGTGTTTGTCTGCTTATTACCGCATTCTGTTTCCTGCGCATGTTCCTTTGGATGAGGTTCAGCGGGTAGAATAACCCGGTGGCTTACGAATCCGTTTCGACTAATCGCATCCGCTACGCGGCGGCGGCGATTTTCATGCAGGTGTTGCTGGGTGTGCTCTACTCCTGGTCCATCTTTCGCGGACCGCTGACGCAACTCCATGGATGGTCGAAGGCGGAAACGCTCGCCCCCTACCGCTATTCGCTGCTTGTTTTTGCTGCGGGCATGATCATCGCCGGCTTCTGGCAGGACCGCAAAGGACCACGTTTGGTAGCCAGCATCGGCGGTGTGCTGCTCGGGCTCGGCTGCCTGTTGGCTTCCTTCTTCGGCGACACCGTCAACGGCCTCATCTTTTCCTATGGCACTGTTTCGGGACTGGGCATCGGTTTCGCCTACGTCACTCCCATTGCAATGTGCGTGAAGTGGTTTCCCGACAAGCGCGGCATGATCGTCGGCCTCGCGGTGATGGGCTTCGGCGCAGGCCCACTGTTGTTCGGACCACTTCTGGAAGCGCTGATCGGCAACGACCCGGCGCAGTTCGCGCAAACCATCCCTAGAACATTTCTCATCCTTTCTGTCATATTCTTCGTTGGCGTAATCGGAGCGGCGCAGTTCTATCGCGTTCCTCCCTCCGGCTGGCGTCCCACCGGCTGGACTCCTCCCACGGGCCGCGCCGCCGCCGTCGAGATGCCGCCCTCCGAAGCGCTCCGCACCTGGCAGTTCTACGCGCTTTGGCTGGTCTATTTCCTCGGCACCAGTGTGGGTCTTACGGCTATCGGCGAGGCCTCACCGCAGTTGCAGGAGATGGCAAAGACCGGTGCAGTGATGACCACCGGCGCCGCGCTCGGCGTCATGTCCATCTTCAACGGGCTCGGCCGTCTGGGTTGGGGCAGCGTCTCCGATCGCTTCGGCCGCAAAGCCGCGATTCTCGGCATGTGCGCCTTCTCCATTACCGCCTGTCTGGGCCTTCTTCGCCAGGCAAGCGACTTCACCATGCTGCTTGCCGGGTTTTGCATGGCTGCCTTCTCTTACGGTGGCTACCTCGCCCTGATGCCGTCGCTCACCGCCGACTACTTCGGCCCACGCAACCTCGGCGCCAACTATGGCCTGCTCTTCACTGCGTGGGGAATTTGCGGCTACGTGGTTCCCGGTTACTTCGCACCCATCATGGATCGCGCGCGGGCCGCCGGCGACCTTGCGTCGGGCTACCGTCAGATCTACACGACGCTGGCGGCCATCGCACTCGCCGGCGCGGTGATCACGCTCTCACTGCGAACTCCTCAGAAAGGCCACGCCACGTGAACCGGCGGACCTTTCTCTCGCTGCCCGCAGGGGCGTTTTCCGCTCCGCCATCCTTCACGGACGAACTGTGGAAGTCCATCGAGAGCATCTACGCCAAGACTCTGCAGCATCCTTTCTTGCGCGGCCTCGGTGACGGCACGCTGCCCAAGAGCAAGTTCCAGTTCTACCTGATTCAGGATGCACTCTACCTCGGTGTGTTTGCTCGCGCGCTGGAAGCGCTTGCCGCCCACTCTCCTGATCCCGCATGGGCCGCCGATTTCCGCCGCGACGCGCATGAAGCCGTCGAGACCGAGCGTTCGATGCACAAGGAGGTTCTCGCCTCCTACGGCATCACACCGCGGCAGATCGCGGCGGCCGAAATGGCGCCGGTCAATCTCGCCTACACCAATCACCTGCTGTTGGCCTGCACACAGCGCCCCTTCGTCGAAGGTCTCGCGGCCATGCTGCCCTGCTACTGGATCTACTGGGAGGTGGGCAAGCATCTCAAGAAGTCCGGATCCCGCCAGCCGGAATATCAGCGCTGGATCAACCAGTACGCCGATCCCATTTACGGCAAGGCCGTGGCGCGCGTGCTCGGTGTGATGAATCAGTCCGCGGCCAAAGCCACGTCCGCCATCCGTGCCCAGGCGCAAAAGGCCTTCGTGCTCTCCGCCCGCTACGAGTACCTGTTCTGGGACATGGCGTGGCGCGAAGAAAAGTGGCTGCCGTAATTACTGCCCTTCGGGCACTGTCAGAACGCCACGGTAGATTCCCGGCAACTGGAGTTCTATCCCAGGGACTCCATCGGAACGGGCCGATCCAACGCTTCATATACCGACAGCGTCCATCTGCCGTCGTCGCAACGCCGGAACACTTCGACATGTACTTCGTCCTGCGCCACCAGAACGTATTCTTCAAGCGATGGCAGATTGCGGTAGAGGCGGAACTTCCTCCCGGCATCATAGTCGGCCGTTGTGGGAGACAGCACCTCAACGATCAGCTTCGGCGAAATCGAGCTTGCGTCAGCCTCGCGGCTGGGGCGGCCGCTACAAAAGACCGCGACGTCTGAGTACAGGTAGTTGACTGCTGTAGCCTCTACGCGCAGTTGCGAGCCAACCGCTGACGTTAGCGGTGATCACTGAATGCGACGGGGTTGGGGGCCTCAATGAGAAACACCTGCGCATCGAGATACTCCAAAGGGAGTTCCGCTGCCTCATCCGCAAGCAGGTACTCATCAATGCTCAACCTTAGTGTTGCTTGTGCGTTCATAGGTGATCTCAACTGGACTGCCGCCGCGCCACCCGGACCCCGCTCCACTCCTCGCTCATCAGAATCGAATTCGCCGGATTCGCGGGCGAGTACTTCACCATCGCCGGGCCAAGCAGCAACATCGGATCGCGAGGGATCAGCTCCTGCAGTGGCGCGACATCCTGCACCACCTGATACGTCACCCCGGCCACCTCATACGAATACGCAATGTGCGTGCCCTGAATGTCCACCACTTCCGCTTCCGTTACACGCCCGCGCGTACCGAGGAAGGTGCGCCGCGCGCGCTCACGGTCTGCCGCCGACGGACGCTTTCCAATAAGAAGCCAGCCCGCCATTGCGAGAAGAACGGCTCCCGCGACACTAAGCAGCACGATTGCCAGACTTGTAGTCACGTTGAAACGTGATTTTAGCGAACTGAGCCGGCGGTCTGGAAGACCTTGGCGTAATCCTTCAGGAATTGATCGAGACCCTTATCGGTGAGCGGATGGTTAAACAACATGTCCAGGACCTTGAACGGCATCGTTCCGATGTGCGCCCCCGCCTTCGCCGAATCGAGCACATGCAGCGGATGCCGCAATGATGCCGAAAGCACCTGCGTCTTGTACCCGTAGTTGCCGTAGATCAGGCAGATGTCGCGAATGAGATCCATGCCCACCGCGGAGATGTCGTCCAAGCGCCCCACAAACGGGCTGATGATGTAGGCTCCTGCCTTCGCCGCCAGCAACGCCTGATTGCCCGAGAAGCACAGCGTAACGTTTGTGCGAATGCCATCCTTGGACAACGCGCTGCACGCCTGAATGCCGTCGCGGGTGAGCGGCAGTTTCACCACAATGTTCTTGTGGATCTTCGCCAGTCCTCGCCCCTCTTCGATCATCGCTTTGCTTTCCGTGGCCACAACCTCGGCGCTGATGTCGCCGTCAATGATGTCGCAGATCATGCGCACCTGTTCCTCGATGGGCCGGCCTTCCTTCGCGATCAGCGATGGGTTGGTGGTCACCCCGTCGACGATGCCCCATGCCGCTGCTTTTCGCAGCTCGTCCAGATTAGCGGTATCCAGGAAGATTTTCATATGTGTGGTTAACCTCGAATGACTTTGTTTTCCAGAGCCCCGATCCCTTCGATTTCGACGCGTATCGTGTCGCCTGCCTGAAGGAGTCCAACGCCTGGCGGAGTGCCGGTGGCGATGAGATCGCCCGGTTCCAAGGTGAGAAACTGCGTTATATAGGCAATTATAACACCGGGGGAAAAGATCATATCCCGAACCGAGCCATCCTGTTTCAACTCTCCGTTGTGCCAGGTGCGGATGTGGAGCGTCTCGAATTCCACTTCGCGCTGCGGCACCACCCACGGCCCCACGGGGCAAAACGTATCGCATCCCTTCGCGCGCGCCCACTGCCCGTCCTTCTTCTGTAGGTCGCGGCCTGTGATGTCATTGATCACCGTGTAGCCGTAGACGTACTGCTTCCAATCCTCCGCCGCGACGTCGCGCGCCCTACGCCCAATCACCAGGCCGACCTCGCCCTCAAAGCTCACTTGCTCCGTAATCGGCGGATAGACGATGTCGTCGCCGCTGGCCACCAGCGACGAGGGCGGCTTGTAGAACAGCAGCGGTTCGACAGGAACGGGATTGCCCAGTTCCTTCGCGTGATCGACATAATTACGGCCCACGCAGACTATCTTCGTCGGGCACACCGGCGGCAACAGCCGCACATCCGACAGCGGTACGCCTTCGCCCTTTTCACCTCCATACATCGATTCGGTTTCGTACACCGTGCCTCCATCAATCAGGCCGTAGTGCACCAGCGGGGAGCTGTCCGGCGCCGTCGGCTCGGTGCGTTTGTTGTGGCTGTATCGGACGTGGCGGGTCATGGGTTGTCCTTCCTTCGCTACTGCGCAATCTGGATCGTCGCCGGCTCGCAGCGCGCGCTCTCATTACCGTTGCGATCGACGGAACTCACCGCATAGCGGTAGGTCTTGCCGGCTTCAATTTTACGGTCGCTGTATGCGGGTAATTCGATGATATCGGAGATTCGTTCAAACGGCCCTTCGGTGTTCGCCCTATAAACGATGTAGCCGCGGAGGTCCTTGTCTAAGTTGTGTTCCCAGGCGACTTCCACGCTCGCAACCGCCAGCAGCGTCGACAGCCCTTGCGGCACGGCTGGCGGAAACTTGTCTACTGGAGTGATCTCCGCTGTCGCCGAAACTTCGCTCTCATCCTCACGGTGGCCAACTTTGCGAATGCCCTGCAATTGGTATTCGTAGCGTTTGCCATACGCCGCGGTCGCGTCCGAATACGCAGCCTCGTTTGTATTGGCAAGTAGCTGGAAATCCTCATCGCCTTGGCCCTTGCGATAGACGCGATAGGCCGGCGCATCACCCGTCCATGTCACACGCGCGCCTTCGGCCGAGGATTCCGGCTTGATGTTCGCCGGCGTGGCGAGCGGCGGCTGCACCGTCAACGCCAGCACGTTCCCCCAGTCTGACCAGCGTCCCTTCACCGTCGCCGTTCGCGCCGCCACAAAGATTTCCTTGCCCGCCAGATCGGCCACCGGCACAGTCGACCGCAGCAGCCCTTTCTCGTTCACCACCGTCTCTGCCTTGCGCGCTCCATCCGCCCATGCGTTCACTTCAGACCCGCTCGCCGCCGGCACGCCGTAGCGAACCTCCATCTTCGGCAAATCGTCGATCGTGAGACCGTCTGTGGTGAGCCGCGGCAGCGTCGCCTCCAGCAGCAGGTTGCCACCACGCTGCAAGCCTCGCAGATCCTGGATTGCTTGCGGAATGTGCAACGCCGGCGGACGCACGTCACCCACATATCCACAACCACTGAGGATCAGAAACGGAAGCAGGCGTTTCATCAAAGTATGTAGCGGCTCAGGTCCTGGTCTTTGACAATATCGGCGAGTTGGTTGCGCACGTACGCCCCATCGATCTTCACGGACTTCTTCTTCAGATCCGGACCCTGGAACGAGATCTCTTCCAGCACCTTTTCCATGATGGTGTGCAGCCGCCGCGCGCCGATATTCTCCTGCTGCTGGTTGATCTGCGCCGCGAATCCCGCCATCGCCTCGATGCCTTCATCGGTGAACTGGAGCTTTATGCCTTCGGTCTCCAGCAGCGCCACATACTGCTTGGTGAGCGCATTCTTCGGCTCTTTCAAAATACGTACGAAGTCCTTCTCCGAAAGCGACTTCAACTCCACTCGAATCGGAAAGCGCCCCTGCAGTTCCGGAATCAGATCGCTTGGTTTCGCAACGTGAAACGCACCCGCTGCGATGAACAGAATATGATCGGTGCGAACAAACCCGTAGCGCGTATTGACAGTGGTTCCTTCCACAATCGGCAGAATGTCGCGCTGCACGCCCTCGCGGCTCACATCCGGCCCGTGGCCGCCCTCGCGTCCCGCGATCTTATCCACCTCGTCCAGGAAAATAATGCCCGACCGTTCCACTCGCTCCAGCGCGGCGCGCGTCACTTGATCCATGTCGATCAGCTTCTGCTCTTCTTCCTGAATCAGGTAGTCGATCGCCTCATGCACACGCATCTTGCGCCGCTTTGTGCGATTCCCGAAGAGATTCGGAATAAGCTCCTTGAGGTTAATGTCCATCTCTTCGAGCCCGCTCTGCGTCGTGATTTCGAAGCTCGGCCCGCGCTCCTTGACATCCACCTCAACCACGCGGTCGTCCAACTTGCCCGCCCGGAGTTTCTCGCGCAATTTCTCTCGTGTGCGCTCCATTGACTCCGATGCCTCCGGTTGCGGCGGCATGAGCAGATCCAGCAGTTTTTCTTCGGCGTTGCGTTCGGCGCGGTCCGCCACTTCATCCAACCGCTCCTCGCGCACCATCTCGATCGCGATCTCCACCAAGTCGCGTATCATGCTTTCCACGTCGCGCCCCACATAGCCGACTTCAGTGAACTTGCTCGCCTCCACCTTGAGAAATGGCGAATTCGCCAGCTTCGCAAGACGCCGCGCGATTTCCGTTTTCCCGACGCCGGTGGCGCCGATCATGAGGATGTTCTTGGGCATCACTTCATCGGCCATCTCAGGTTCAAGCCGCTGCCGGCGGATGCGATTGCGCAGCGCGATGGCTACCGCACGCTTGGCTTCTGCCTGCCCGATAACGTGCTTGTCCAACTCGCGGACGATCTCGCTTGGCGTCAGTTCGTCGAGCACCGGGGTCTCGTCGAGCGACTGGCTGGGAAGATAGATCACCATCAGGCGCAGTCCTCGACTGGGGTATGGAAAAGGATGGAGGAGTACATCAGCGAAACTACCATTGTATCCAGTGCCGGGGCATCAGTGCGCTACCCTATGGCGTTTGGACATTCCGCACCTCTTGTAGGCGGACGCCCTCGTCCGCAGCCGGCCCCCTGGCGGGCTCGGGCTGGCGTTTCCAGGCCAGCCTTTCGCAAGGCTGCAGTCGTCACGCCGGGCCTGAAGGACTCACCCGAGCTTCGTCATCCAGATCTCGCACTCCATGTCCACATGACGCCATTCCGGATTGCCTCCGGCGTCGCGAAGGTTCCTCAATAATTCCCGGAAGGCTGCTTCGTCCTTACGCTCAAACTCGAAGTAAGTGAGAAAGTCGTAGGTCACTTTGCGTCCCAGATACCGCGAGTGATACAGCCGCCGGAAAACGCGATCCACGTATGGCTCACCAATCCTCGTGTGACCAGGCCGTTCTCCCTCGCGAAAATGCGCCTGGCGCTCGTCGTGGGGCAGCCCCCACCATGCTTCGGTCTTGCGGATCGGGATCATCACCGCCCGGATTGACTCGCCGGATGCGCCGTATTCACCCCGTGACTTCGCAAGCGCCGCTGCCTGTTCTGCTGTCGTGTACTGGACATGCTGCGTCACCCCGTAGTAAGCCGCCACCCCGTCAGGAGCCTCCCGCGGCGCGCTTCCCTCCACACGGATCAAAGGCCAGCCCGCGAGCGGCAAGGGTTCCAGCATCCCCGTGATGGCTTGCACACTGTCGATACGGTACCGGTTCACCCGTCCGTCCTTCGGTGCATCTATAGAGGTCATAGCCTGAGCGTCGCTGGCGCAGGCGAATAGCGAGTAGATTGGTGGTGCAGCACTCATGGCAGGCCTCGCGATCAGATTTTTGCTACCGCACGCTTGGCTTCTGCCTGCCCGATAACGTGCTTGTCCAACTCGCGGACGATCTCGCTTGGCGTGAGTTCGTCGAGCACCGGGGTCTCGTCGAGCGACTGGCTGGGAAGATAGATCACCATCAGGCGCAGTCCTCGACTCGGGTATGGAAAAGGATGGAGGAGTACATCAGCGAAACTACCATTGTATCCAGTGCCGGGGCATCAGTGCGCTACCCTCGGACAATGCCGGACTTGTTCCCTGTTTGCTGCGGTGATCTTTGGGGTTACGTGGATCGCAACGGAGCGATGATCATCAACCCGAAGTTCAAGGCCGCCGAGCCCTTTGTCGACGGCCTCGCGTTGGTGAACCTTCGCGGCACGCCCGACAGGGACGGAGGCATCATCGGCGGCCAATGGGGATACATCGACCCCGACGGCAAATACGCCATCCCGCCGCAGTTTCACCAAGCCCATCACTTCAGCGATGGCCTGGCCGCAGTCAACATCGGCGCAAAGCTGGAGTACAACTTCCATGACGAGGAACATTACATGTTTGGCGGTCTCTGGGGATTCGTTGACCGCTCCGGAGCATACGTCATCCCACCAACCCTCGAAGCCGTTCACGACTTTCATGATGGCTTGGCCGTCGCCCGCCAGGGGACGTATTACTTCGGGTTCATCAACCGCGACGCCGAATGGGTCATTCCGGCTCAGTACCGCTATTGCGTGCCGTTTTCGGAAGGGCTCGCAGCCGTTTCCCTCAAGGACAAGTACGGCTTCGTCGATCCGGCCGGTGAATTCAAGATCAAGCCCAAGTACCGTCAAGCGCATCCCTTCGACCGGGGTGTTGCCGCAGTGCTCAAAGGCCGCTCCTATTCATGGTCCTACATCGACCAGAACGGCAAAGAGGTTTTCTCGGCTCCGGAAGGCGTTACGCACATCAGCGACTTCCATCAGGATCTGGCCGCTGGTTCCGTGAACGAGAAGGTCCGCATGAGCGATGGTAAGTACTACGCGAGTGCCCTCTCCGCCAATACCGGCTTTTTCGATCGGAAGGGCCAATGGGTGATCCCTCCGCAATTCGAATCAGCCGGCAACTTCGTCGAGGACCGCGCCTGGGTGGAACTCGATGAGGACCATTACGGCTACATCAAACTCGACGGAACCCACCTCACTCTCCCGCCGCTCACGAGCGCCCACGACTTCCGCGATGGTCTTGCCGCTGTTCGCCTGGACGGCAAGTTCCAACTCATCGGCAAAGAAGGCTCTATTGTGTGGGCTGAATGATTCAGCCGCTGGAGTTACAGCCATCTTGTGGCTGGTACGATGATCGAATGCCGCCGTGGATTTTCTCCTTCGCATGGGACGCCGGTCTTTGGATGATGCTGGCGATACCGCTATACGCGCTTTGCCGCGAGCTGCCGCTCGATCGTGCGCGCTGGCCCGTGGGATTCACTACACACCTGCTCGGGTCGGGCATGTTTTCCATGGCGCACGTTCTCGGCCTGGCGCTCACCGGCGGCCGCACGCTGGAAGCCTTGTTCGGAGAGCGGTTTCATTGGGACATGGTGGTGTACGCCGCGATTGCCGCGGGCAGCCATGCGTGGATCTATCGCGGGACGATACAGACCAACGAACGGCGCGCGTTGGAGTTGGAGGCGCAGTTGAGGGCCGCGCAACTGGAAGCATTGCGCACTCAGTTGCAGCCGCATTTCCTTTTCAACACGCTGGAAACCATTTCCGCGTTGATGTATCAGGACGTCGCCGCGGCGGACCGCACCATCGCACGATTGGGCGACTTGCTGCGTCACAGCTTTCGAAACGCCGCATCGCAGCAAATCACGCTACGCGAGGAAATCGACATGCTCACCCGCTACCTGGAGATCGAGCAAACACGCTTCGCGGACAGGCTCTCGGTGAATATGGACATCGAAGCGGCGGCGATGCAAGCCTCGATTCCCAACTTCCTTTTGCAACCGCTGGTGGAGAACGCTATCCGCCACGGCATTACTCCCAGCGCCGGGCGGGGCTGCGTTTCCATTCGGGCGCGGCGCAACGGCGAGGAACTGCAAATCGAAGTCGCCGACAACGGCCGTGGTGGAGGCGCGTCCGCGGTGGAGGGAGTCGGGTTGTCCAATACGCGGCGGCGGCTGGAAACTCTGTTCGGAGCAAACGCGCGGTTGGAACTGATCCGTCCACCGCAGGGCGGCGCGGTATCTTCCATACAAATGCCCTTTGTCACGGCAACAGTCGCCGGTGTATGAGCTGGCGTGTTCTCATCGCCGATGACGAGCCGCTGGTGCGGGGCCGGCTGAAGGCACTACTCGCGCAACACCCGGAATTCGAACTGGCTGCCGAATGCGGCGATGGCGCGGAGGCACTGCGCAGATTGGAGCAAGGCGGCATTCAACTGGCGCTGCTCGATGTGCAGATGCCTGAGTTGGACGGTTTCGCGGTGCTGGATGCACTGGGTCCGGAGCGCCCTGTCGTCATCTTTGTCACGGCGTACGATGAACACGCCCTGCGGGCCTTTGAGGCCCACGCCATCGACTATCTGCTGAAACCGTTTGATGCGGACCGGTTCGGCATGGCAATTGGCAAGGCGAGACATTGGCTGCAAGGAGCCCCGCGCCATACTCTCGAATCAGCGCTCAACGGGCTGTTGGCCGATCTGCGCAAGCAACAGCAACTCCCGCAACGTTTCGCTATAAAACGCAACGACCGGATTCTGTTTGTACGACCCGAGGAGATCGACTGGGTGGAGGCCAGTGGCAACTACGTCACACTGCACGTCAATCAGGAGGCGCACCTTCTGCGAGAAACCCTCTCCTCGATAGAAGAACGGCTTGACCCGAAGCGGTTCGTTCGTATCCACCGGTCCACCATCGTCAACATTGACCGTATCCGCGAGTTGCGCCCATGGTTCCACGGCGACTATCAAGTGTTACTCAACACTGGACAGGAGTTGATGCTCAGCCGTGCACGGCGCCCGCAACTGGAGCTTCGCCTGGGACCGCTTCCCTGACCCGGCTCCGCTTTCTTCCATAGCCCGCGTAGATGATGACGCCGAGCACAAGCCAGCCGGCCAGGCGATACCAGGTCACCGCCGGCAGACTCGCCATCAACCCAACCGAGACCAGTATTCCGCCGATGGGAACCCAGGGAAACAACGGCGTGCGGAAGGGGCGGTGCAACTCGGGATGACGGTAACGCAGTAGCATCACCGCACCGCAGACGATAGCGAAGGCGAGTAGTGTGCCGATGCTCACCAACTGTCCCAATTCCGCGATAGGGAACAACAGCGCGATCACCGCCACCGCGAATCCGACGATCCACAAAGACCGGTGCGGCGTAAGATAACGCGGATGCACCGCGCCGATCCACGGCGGCAACAGCCCATCGCGCGACATGGAGAAGAAGACGCGCGACTGCCCCAGCAGCGTAACAAGCATGGTGGTGGTGAGCCCGAACATCGTCCCCAGGCGAACAAGCATTCCGCCCCACCGGACACCGGTGCGATCCATTCCCATTGCGACAGGCGCGCCGACATCCAGATCCCGGTACGAGGCAACGCCGGTGAGCAGCAGGGCCGTCAGCATGTAGAGCACCGTGCAAATGGCGAGCGAACCAAGCAGCCCGATGGGCATATCGCGACTGGGATTGCGCGCTTCCTGCGCGGCGGTGGATACGGAATCAAAGCCAATGTAGGCGAAGAAAATCACGGCGGCCCCGCGCGCCACGCCGGACCATCCGTACTTGCCGAACTCGCCTTCATTGTCGGGTACGAGTGGGGTCCAGTTGTCCCAGGCTAGCCCTGGATTGCGAAAGAGAAAGATCGCCGCGGTGCCGCAGAAGATCAGCACAGTGGCGACCTTCAACAGCACGATCACGAAGTTGAAGTTGGCCGATTCGCGGATGCCGCGGACCAACAGCGCCGTCACCAGAAGCACGGCCACGAACGCCGGCACATTCACTGGCGGGTTCACCCACGCCTCAGGCAAAGTGATCCCAGATTCAGCAAGTAAACCCACAAGGTTCACGGAAAACCCGCTTGCCACAGTCGCTGTGCTGAAGGCGTATTCGAGCACCAGGTCCCAGCCGATGATCCAGGCGAAGACTTCGCCCAGCGTCGCGAAGGCATAGGTGTAGGCGGAACCGGCGATCGGTAGCATGGCAGCAAACTCCGCGTAGCAGAGCCCCGCCAGGGCGCAACCGAATCCGGCAAGAAGGAACGAGAGCACGATGCCGGGTCCGGCATTGCGCGCCGCGGCTGTGCCCGTAAGTAGAAAGATGCCCGCGCCGATCGTGGCGCCAATGCCGAGGGCAATCAGGTTCCACGGGCCGAGCGCGCGGCGTAGACCACCCTCCCCGTCTGCCTGCGCCTCGGCGAGGATCATCGGCAGCGGCTTGCGCCGCAGGAGTTCGTTCATACGGCATGTTGCCATCCATCCTTCGATCATGGTTTAAAGCCTCCGCTTGCTTGCGCCGCAGGAGTTCGTTCATACGGCATGTTGCCGTGCCAGTGCCGCTCACCTGGGGGCATTTGGGACGAACGGGACTGGCAAAGGGTCCAACGGGATCGGTAGCAATCTTGAGAATTCTTAACAGAAGGCGGCACTCAGGTTCCACTACAATATGTAAAATAGGGTCTACACCTTCAAAACAGACAGGTCCGGAAACGTTTGTGCCCATGCACCACCGCCTCACGCGCCTCAGTTGCGTTGTACTGTTTGCCACTGCGGCATTGGCGCAAACTCCACAACTGTTTTTGCCCGCCGCGCCTGGCCCGGTGAGAGAATCCGTGGCAGACAACTCCGCCATCAGAATCCCGCGCAGCCGGCAGGTGCAGGTCAACCCCTCGGCGATTGAAGAGAACGTGGAGAGCATCTCGCTCAACCTCTTTAACGACGCGGTGTTCGAGGCGAAGCGGTTTCGCAGCTACTGGACCCGCGACGAATCAGCCTGGGTGTGGCACGGAAAAATCGAGGGGATGAAGTACGGACAGATCGTGCTGGTGTGGACAGGCGCGGACTTGGTGTCGGCGAGCATCCACACTGACGACGGCCGGTTCTTCCGCATCCGCCCCACGGATGAAGCCCACTATTTGGAACAGGTGGAGATGGTGGCAGCCGCCGCCGTCGACGACGCGATTCGTGTCACCGCGGAGGATCTCGCCAAGGAGGAGGAAAAGGAGTTCGCGGTGAGCGGAGTCCGCAAGACCGGCTTCAGAGGCCCTGTGGCCCGATCCGCGGCCACGACGCAGATCGACATCCTGGTCGCCTACACCGAACGCGTGCGAAGCCTGCTTGGAACCAACGGAGCCATCGCCAAGATCAACCAGGCTCTTGCAGACGCGAACGCGGCAAACGCCAACAGCAACGTCCAGCTATTCTTCAATCTGGCCGGCACAATGGTTGTCGCTTTTGACGATTCGCTCGGCGTGCAGGACGCCCTCAGCAAGCTGCACAGTCAGAGTGACGGCTACCTGGACGAAGTTCCGCTGATGCGCAACACGCTAGGCGCTGACCTTGCGAGTTTGTGGATCGACGGCCCCGCGAGCGGAGGCGGTACGGTCGGAGTCGCCTACATGATGACCACTCTGTCCACTGGCTTTGCCAGCCACGGCTATAGCGTCGTGGAGCAGAACTTCGGTCCCGCCCCGCGAATGACCTTCGCTCATGAAATCGGGCACAACATGGGTTCCGAGCACGACCGCGCCAACGCAGCGGGACAGGGAATCACTGCATATTCGTATGGTTTGCAGCAAACCACCACGCCACCGTCATTCAGTACGGTCATGGCCTACGACAACTGCGCCGGCGGCTGCCCGCGCATTCCTTACTGGTCGAACCCGCTGGTGAACTACCAGAACATTCCCACAGGTATTGCGCAGTCCAATCCCGCCGCGGCAGACAACGCTTCCAGTCTCAACCTTGCCAAGGACACAGTGGCGGCGTTCCGCACATCCACCGCGGGATGCGACTACTTGTTGACCCCGGCTAGCGTGTCCGTGAGCTCGAATGCCGGCGGCGGGTCAGTTACGGTTACGGCCACAACCGGTTGCGCGTGGTATTCGAGCACGGCCGCCGACTGGCTATTCATTGTGAGCGGGTCCAATGGATCGGGCAACGGCACGGTGGGGTATTCGTACACTCCCAACACCACCCAGAGCAGCCGCTCGGGCGTCATCACGATTGGCGGGCAGACGTTCACCGTCAATCAGAACGCGAGTCCGGGCACTGTGCCCATCACTGTTGGGACATCACCAGCAACGCTGCAGTTCAGCGCCGACGGCACGACCTACTCCAGCGCGCAAACATTCAACTGGGCGCCAGGATCCACGCACGCGATTTCGGCGGTGACGCAGGGAACCAATCCGCGCTACCTGTTCTCCTCATGGAGTGACGGCGGCTCTTCGTCGCACACCTATACAGTGCCGTCCGCCAGTGAAACAGTGACCGCGATTTTCACAGCGCAGTACCCGCTCACCACCGCGGTTGCACCGGCAAACTCCGGGTCCATCGCCATTGCGCCTGGATCCGCGGACGGCTACTATAACTCGGGCACGCAGGTGACGCTGCAGGCATCCGCTGCGTCAGGGTATACCTTCACGGCATGGTCGGGGTCATCGGGCGCAACCACGGCGACCATCGGTGTGACGATGAACGCGGCGAAATCGCTCACAGCCAACTTCGTGCAAACAACTGTGCCGGTGACATTCGTGACGTCGCCGCCGGGACTGATTGTAACGGTGGACGGCACGAACGCGATCACGCCGGCGGCCTTCCAATGGACTCCCGGCAGCACGCACGTCATCGCGGTGGCGACGCAGGGTAGTGCACCGCGGTACCGCTTCGGATCCTGGAGCGATGGGGGCGCGGCATCGCACACTTACACAACGCCCGCGGGCGCCACCACGGTTACAGCCGTCCTGGTCGCGCAGCATTTGCTCACCACCTCAGTGTCGCCCGCGGGCACCGGCTCCGTTTCCGCTAATCCGGCGGCCGCAGACAACTACTACGACAACGGCACTGTGATAACGCTCACGCCGGCGGCTGCGAACGGATACCTGTTTGCGTCCTGGAGCGGCGCCGCGAGTGGATCGGCATCGCCACTCGCAGTGACGATGAACGCGGCCAAAAACATCACGGCCAATTTTGTCGTGGGGACTTCCGCGATGACCATTACATCGAATCCCGTGGGGATGAGTGTGACAGTGGATGGGATCAACTACGTGACGCCGCGCAGTTTCACCTGGAACATCGGGACTTCGCACACCATCGCCACCGCCACGCAGGGCACTGGGACGCGTTACGTGTTTCAAAGCTGGAGCGACGGGCAGGCTGCATCTCATGGCATCAACACTCCCGCCACATCCACTACAATCACCGCGAACTTCGCAACCCAATATCTGCTGACTGTCGGACTCTCCGATCCAACCGCGGGATCGGTGACGCGGAATCCGCAGGCGACCGACGGATACTACAACGCGGGGAGCCAGGTGCAGTTGACGGCGCAGGCCGCGGCGCTGCATCAGTTCAGCTCCTGGTCGGGCGCGGCGAGCGGGGTACAGAATCCGCTCGTAGTGCTGATGGACGGGCCGAAAACCGTCACTGCCAACTTCAACACATTGGCGCCCTGTACTTATCTGCTGACTACGGCGGACGCATCCGTCGCCTCGCCGGGTGATATTCGCACGGTAAAAGTCAGCACGGATGCGAACTGCGCGTGGACGGCAAAGTCGAATGTCCCGTGGCTTGTTATTCTCAGTGGCTTCGGTGCAACGGGAAGCGGCGTTGTTCGCATCAGCATTGCGCCGAATTCGAACGCCACGGCGCGCACGGGGACGCTCACCATCGCGGGGCTTGCTTACACGGTGATGCAAACGGCCGGGACATGCACGTTCACAGTGACAGGACCCGCGGCGACGCTGCCGTCAGCGGGGGCGAGTTACAGCATTGCCGTCTCGACGCAGGCTGGCTGCGAATGGTCGGCCATCACCACCGGAGGGTGGATCAGTTTGAGCGGCGCCACCGCGGGGACAGGCTCGGGTTCAGTAAACTTCGCCGCGACGGCGAACTTCTCTACGTCACCTCGAATCGGGCACATCACGGTCGCTGGACAATGGCTGCCGCTTCTGCAGAAGCCTGTGCAAGCAACGACGCAATTCACCGATATACCGGCGTCGGATTCCTTTTTCGACTATGTCAATTTCCTCAGCTTGAATCAGATCACCAACGGCTGCGCGTCGCCGACCCTGTATTGTCCCGGGGATACGATGACACGCGCGGAGATGGCGGCGTTCGTGATTCGCGCGCTGTACGGCGAGAACTTCAGCTTCACCAGGACGCCCTATTTCACCGATGTGCCATCGACGCATTCGCGTTTTTCGTATGTACAGAAGATGCGCGACCTGGGAATCACCACAGGCTGCGGCACGGGCCTCTACTGCCCCGACGGCCCATTGACGCGCGAGCAGATGGCCGTCTTCATTGTGCGTGCGCGGTTGGGGATCACTTCCACGGAGACGTTTCCGTTTCCTTCGGCGCAGTTCTTCAGCGACGTGCCAGGCACCAACGGCTATTTCAGCTACATCCAGAAGCTGAAGGAACTGGGCATCACCACAGGGTGCTCGGCGACGGCGTATTGCGGGACGGATCCCAACACTCGCGGGCAGATGGCGGTCTTTGTGGCGCGCGGGTTGTTCTAGTTACTTCGCGTACATGGCGAAGGCGTACATCGTATCGCCGGCCCCCACAATCACGTACTGAGTGCCGTCAAGCTCATAGCTGATGGGCGCGTTCGACATGCCGGTACCGAGGTTGGCACGCCACAGCGCCTCGCCCGTCGTCGCATTGAGCGCTACGAAATTCGATTGGGGATCGGAGGCGAACACCAGATTGCCGGCGGTGCTGAGAACTCCGTTGCGAGGGCCGCCCGGACCTTCCCACTTGTGACTCCACTTGATCTTCCCGGTCTTGTAGTCGATGGCCTGCAGCATGGTCTCGGACCATCCCCCGCGATCATTGCCGCCCCACCCTTCCGGCTTGTCTTCGTCGTCGTAGATGTAATATACGCTGTAGGCGTTGGAGGCGTTGACGTAGAACAGACCCGTCGCGGGCGAGAAGCTCGGCGGAGGCCAGTTGGCCGCACCGGCCTGATTCGGCGCCACCAGCGCGCCGTCGTTTTGCGGATACTTCGCCGGGTCGGGAATGGGCTGGCCCTTGGCGTCGATGCCTTTCGCCCAATTGGCCTTGGCGAACTTCGACGTCACTACATTCTTGCCCGTGATGCGATCGAGCACGAAAAAGTACCCGTTGCGCGCGGCCTGCGCGATCAGCTTGCGCGGTTTGCCGTCGATGACGCCATCAATCAACACCGGTGTTTGATTGGCATCCCAGTCGTGGGTGTCATGTGGCGAGGCCTGGAAATACCAGCGCATCTTGCCAGTGTTCGGGTCGAGCGCGATGATGCATTCGGTGAAGAGGTTGTCGCCCATGCGGCCCTTGTGCGCGATGACCGGTTGCGGATTACCGGTGCCGAAGTAGATGAGGTTCAGCTCGGGATCGTAAGTGGTCGAGCCCCACGTCATACCGCCACCATGCATCATCGCTTCCACACTGGGCCACGTCTTGGCTTCGGCTGAGCCGACCTCCGGATAAGCCATCCAGCGCCATTGACGCTCGCCGGTTTCGGGGTCGTGCGACTCAATGTAGCCGGGCACGTCAAGGTCATCGCCGCTCACGCCCGTGATCACATGATTGCCCACCACCAGTGGCGCGGCGCTGGCGAAGTAGTATTGATCCGGATCGCAGATGGAACGGTGCCAGCGCTCCTTGCCGTCCTTCATGTTGAGCGAGACAAGGTTGCAGTCGGGGGTGACGAAGTAGAGCCATTTGCCCATCACCGCAACGCCACGGTTGCCGATGTGGATCTCGCCGCGCGAAGGCCAGGTGAAGTGCCATAGCTCGCGGCCGGTGCGCGCATCCAGTGCCCACACGTGATCGGGAATGGTGAAGAACATGATGCCGTCCACAACGACAGGCATCGATTTGATGGAGCCAGGAAACGGCCCGCCGCCGCCACCTGCATTCATGCGATAGACCCACGCCAGGCTGAGCGACGTGACGTTGTTGGAATTGATTTTGGTGAGCGGCGAAAAGCGGCGGCCGGAGTAGTCCCCGTTGAACGAGGGCCACGAATCGGTGGGGGCCTTCACGAGTTTGGCCGGATCGAGAGTCTGCGCGGAAGCGGCAGCGATCAGCATCGAGGCAAGGATGGCGATTCTCATGGTGGTCTCCTATTGCACGCTGTTCAGGAAGGCAACTACGTTGTGGATGTCTTTGTCGGTGTACTTGTCCAGCAGGTCGATGTGGCCTTGATAGGGATCGTTCTTTTCCACCTTGAGCGCGGGCGTGCGCTTCCACGAATGGTATTCCCCTTCCGAATCGCGCAGGGCGACGTTGAAGTCGTCGAGATAGGCAAGCGTGCCGCTGACGGTCTTGCCATCGGGTGGCGTCACCTTGAGCGTCACCTGCTTCGGCGCGGCAGCACGCGCGCCGCCACCGCGCGCAAAACCAAATGTTCGCGGAAAGAGAAATTTCTGTTGCAGCATTACGGGGTCATACTTTTTGCCGATGCCCGCCAGATCGCCGCTGATGGAATGGCAGTGGGTGCATCCGCCCGCACCCTTGAAATAGGCTTCCCCGGCGGCCTTGTTGCCAGTGAGCACGTTGATGGGCTGCGAGTACGGTCCGCTGCGCAGCGTCTCGCCAACCTTGGCATGGAGGAAGTGCGCGAGGTCGATCACTTGAGCGCCGTCCAGGCGGGCGCTGGCCTTGCCGCTTTGCATCGGATGGCCCTTCTTGAGGAAGGCTCCGATGGTTGCACCATAGCGATCCTTCAACACGACAAGCGACCGCACGAGGTCCGCGCCGCGTTGCGCCGGAGGCAGCGAATCGGGGCCGCCGCGCGCCTTGGGACCATGACACGTAACGCACTCGGCGACATAGGTGGACTTGCCGCGATCGGCCGCGGCCGCATCGACAATGTGCGCGTCGTCCGGGCCTGCCCCGATGAATCCGACGCCGCCCGCGCCTGCCGTTCCGGTCCGCGGCGGCAGGTGCTTGCCGAGGTAGTCGACGATCTCTGTGAACTCGGCGGCATTCGCTTTCGCGCCGCGCGAAATCATGCCGTTCACCACTGCGGCCCAGTTGTCCTTGGAGTAGCCTTTGCCGCTGACGATCTGCGGACCATGGCAGGTTGAGCCGCAAAGGCGGATGACGGTTTCCTTGCCGGGCTCATCGGGAAGACCGCGGGGGGCAGGGGCCGGAGGACGGCCGCGCTGCGCGGAAACGGTCAGCGCCATTGTGCTCACAAGCGCAGTGAGACGAAGAGTGCGAGTGATGTTCTTCATGGTGAAATGGAAGCGGTTTCAGACATTGTGACACAACATGGTTTATTGCGGGCGATCAGTGTCCGCTATCCGCCACGGCCGTGCGAACTTTACTTTTTGCTATTATGTAAAGCGATGGAAGCGACCCTCTCCTCCAAGCACCAGATCGTGATCCCGCGTGAGGCGCGGGAGGCGTTGGGTGTAAAGCCCGGCGACAAGTTGACCGTTGTGGTTCGCGGAACACGTGTCATCGTGCTTCAGAAACCCGACTCCCCGCACTCCGCAATTCGTGGCCTGGCCCGCGGTTCCTATTCCAAGGAGTACCTCAAAAAGGAGCGCCGGAGTTGGGAATAGACCGGCTTCGCCGATTCCTCCTAAACCACCAGAGGATTGCGTTGGACACCCACGTCTTTATCTACCAACTGGATGAGAATATCCGCTACCTCCATTTGACTGATCACATCTTTCGCTGGCTGGAAGCCCCGTCTTCCCGCGCTGTCACGTCGACCATCACCATGACCGAGCTGCTCGCGGGCCCCTACAAAGATCCCGACGATCAGCGGGTGGATCACATATATGGCCTACTCTCAACCTATCCGAACCTCGAATGGGTACCACCCGGCCTTCCCATCGCGGACGAAGCGGCCCGTTTGCGTGCTAGATACCGGTTGCGGACGCCGGACGCCCTGCAAGCCGCGACCGCGGTTCATTCCGGCGCTACGGGGTTCATCACCAACGACGGTACCTTCGATCGCGTGACTGCTCTCCAAGTCCTCGTCTTGGACAGCCTGCTCTAAGCAGTGATAGAGTTCACTCTATGCGGGGTTACGCCAAAGTGAGGACGCACCTGCTCCTGTTCCTCGCGGTTGCCATCACGGCAGTGCGCGCGGGAGCGCAAACCGCACAGGCGATCCTGAATACGAAGTGCCTCCACTGCCATGGGGCTGCGCGTATGTCCGGGCTTGATCTGCGAGATCGCGCCGCGCTGCTCAAGGGCGGAACACGTGGTCCAGCGGTGGTTCCTGGCAATGCCGGGGCCAGCGTGCTCTTGCAGGCCGTCGAGCAGCAGGGCGAGTTGAAGATGCCGCCCGGCAGCGCCCCGCTCGGCGCGGCCGAGGTCAAGATCATCCGGCAGTGGATCGAATCCGGAGCGAAGTGGGATGCCGCTTCGAAGCCCGCATCCGCGAATCAATGGTGGTCGTTCCGCAAACCTGTCCGGCCGAGTGTACCAGCGGTGCGCGATCCCGCGTGGGCCGCGAATCCCATCGATAGGTTCCTATACGACAAGCTCAACACGAAGGGATTGCGGCCGTCGCCCGAGGCGGACAAACGCACTCTCGTACGGCGCGCCTACTTCGATCTGCACGGACTTCCTCCAACTCCGGAACAGGTGGATGCGTTCGTGAACGACGCTGCGCCCGAAGCGTACGCCCGGCTCATCGACAAGCTGCTCGAATCGCCCCGCTACGGCGAGCGCTGGGGCCGCTACTGGCTCGATCTGGTTCGCTACGCCGACACCTCCGGCTTCGAGACCGACCACTTCTACATCACTGCCTGGCGCTATCGCGACTACGTGATTCAATCGTTCAATAAGGACAAGCCCTACGACGTTTTTGTGAAAGAGCAAATCGCCGCGGACGAGCTATGGCCGATGAGTCTCGACCTCGAAGGCACTTTGAAGTTGCCTGCGGAGAAGCAGGAGAACGTCAATCGCCGCATCGGCACAGGCCTTTTCACGTTAGGCGCGTTCCCCATCGAATACACCTACTACGGAGATCAGTATCGGGCCGAGTGGCAGGCGGAAGCCGTGGACCTTGTGGGCAGCGCGTTCCTGGGGCTGACTATGGGTTGCGCCCGCTGCCACGATCACAAGTTCGATCCGCTGAGCCAGCGCGATTACTACGGTCTGACAGCGATGTTCGCGGGCAGTGTGGAGCGCGAGATTCCGCTGGTGAGCCTCTTTGATGTGCAGACAGCCTCGCGCGCGTTTCCGCTGCTGGCGCAGGCGCAGGCATACAAGCAAATGGCGTCGCGGGCGGGCCGGCAGGGCGGCGCGAACCGCGGCGAGATGCTGCAAAAGCTCGGCGAGGCCTATTTGCGTGCGCCGGAACGCTATCCCACGGCGATCGTGCTTGCCCACGAAGAGACCGTCCCGCCGACACACGTTCTGGCGAAAGGCGAGTGGAAGGCGAAGGGGGAACTCGTCCAGCCCGCATTCCCCGCGGCGCTGAACGCGGGCCCGCCCATCAACGAGCCCAAGGATGTCCTCTTTGTCCCGCAGCGGCGTAAAGCGCTTGCGTTGTGGCTCACCGATACTGAGCAGCCATTGCTCGCGCGCGTCATGATCAATCGCATCTGGCTGGGGCATTTCGGCGAGGGCATCGTGCGCACGGCGAGTGATTTCGGCCGTCAGGGAGATCCGCCCTCGCACCCGGAGCTGCTGGACTGGCTCGCCACCGAGTTCGTTTCGCGCGGCTGGAGCATGAAGCAGATGCACCGGCAGATCATGCTCTCGCGCGCCTACCGGTCAGCGAGCACTGCATCGAAGGAGACACTGGCAGAGGACCCGGAGAACCGCTACTTGAGCCGCTTCCCACGCCGCCGTCTGGATGGCGATTCCATCCGCGATTCGATCCTCGCGGTGGCGGGTTCGCTGAATCTGAAAATGGGCGGTGTGGGCGTCATCCCACCGCTGACGAAGGAAGAAATGCAGGCCGCGCGCATGCCCAATTTGTGGCCCGCGCATCCCGATCCGGCGGAACACAATCGCCGCAGCATCTACCTGCAGATGAAGCGATCGCTCACGCTGCCGATGCTGCAAGTGTTCGATGCGCCGGATACAGCGACGAGTTGCGCGCGCCGCGAACGGTCCACCGTAGCCCCGCAGGCGCTCGCGCTGATGAACAGCGAATTCGCCGCCGCGCAGGCGGATCAGTTCGCCGCGCGGATCAGGAAGGCCGCAGGATCGGACGATCCGGCGAAGCTGGTGGAAACAGCCTGGCGTTTCGCCGCCGGCCGCGCGCCATCGTCAAAAGAGCAACAAACCGCCATCGAGTACCTGCAACGAAATTCGCTCGCGCGCCTCGCGCTGCTCATCTTCAACCTGAACGAGTTTGTCTATGTCGATTGAACCCTCGCGCCGCAAATTCCTCCAACATTCCGGCCTCGGCATTGGCTGGCTGGCCGCGGTGGACTTGCTTGCACAGGAATCGAAATCGGCGCAATTGCCGGGCGCCACCAAGCGAGTGATCTCGCTGTTCATGCAAGGCGGCCCGAGCCATCTGGACACCTTCGACCCCAAACCGCTGATCAACAAGCTGGATGGCCAGCATCCTCCGCCCACCTTCGGCAACGCCGATTTCCAAAACAGCCAGTTCAAGGACTCGATCGTTCTCGGCTCCAAACGCAGCTTCCGCAAACACGGCCAGTCGGGCATCGAAGTGTCGGATCTGCTCCCGCACAACGCGCGCATGGTGGACGACATCGCGGTCATCCGCTCGTGCTATCACGAAGGCTTCACCCACTCGCAGGCGCAGTTCCTGATCCACAACGGATGGTCTCGCATCGGCCGTCCCAGCCTGGGATCGTGGATCCTCTATGGACTCGGTACGGAGAATCAGAATCTTCCCGGCTTTGTGGTGTTGCTGGAAGGCGGCGTACGTTCCGGGCCCGCGGTGTGGGGCAACGGCTTTCTGCCTACAGCGTATCAAGGGACAACATTCCGGCCGGGCCGCAATCCGATTCTCAACCTCACGCCGGCGCGCGGTATCAAGGAAGCTGATCAACAGGATCTGCTGCAGACGCTTCGCACGCTCAACGAAGAGCACCTCGGCGCGCGTGCCAACGATTCCGAACTATCGGCGCGCATCGCATCCTACGAACTCGCCTTCCGCATGCAAATGGCCGCTCCCGAGGCAACCGACATCAGCGGTGAATCGGAAGCGACCCGCAAACTGTACGGTCTCGACGACGCGCTGAGTGCCGACTTCGGTGGAAGGTGCCTGCTGGCGCGGCGGCTGGTGGAGCGCGGCGTGCGCTTTGTGCAAGTGTGGTCCGGCAACGGCATGAACGCCACCGATTGGGATGGCCATATCGCCTGCGACAGGAATCATCAGGCCAAGGCGGCGCAGACGGACAAAGCGGTGGCGGGCCTGCTCACAGACCTCAAGTCGCGCGGGCTGCTCGATTCGACGCTGGTGATCTGGGGCGGTGAGTTCGGCCGCACGCCCACATCGGACGGCGGCCGGGAAGGGGCGGAAGGCCGCGATCACAATCCCTACGGATTCACTATCTGGATGGCTGGCGGAGGCGTGCGTGGCGGTAAAGTGATCGGCGCGACGGACGAGCTCGGTCTGCGGGCCGTGGCGGACAAAGTCCACATCAACGATCTGCACGCGTCCATCCTTGGTCTGATGGGCCTGGACCACACCAAGCTCACTTACCGCTATCAAGGCCGTGACTTCCGCCTTACCGATGTCGGCGGGAGCCTGGAGTTAATGAAGAAGTTGCGGGCGTAGAGCGTCGCGAGCTACGTGCTACTCCGGCGACGGCGCTAACGTAGGCTGCAATAGTACGAAGTAGTACAAATATCAGTTTGTAGTACAATAGCGGTCATGACAGAAATGGTTCAGGCTCGCCTGGATGAGGAAAGCAGCCGGCTTCTTGCACAACTGGTTCGCGCGACAGGAAAGAGCCGTTCGGAAATCGTTCGCGAGGCGTTGCGCGGCATGGCTGCGTGTCATCCGATGCGCGGAAAGAGCCGCGTGGCCGGCCTGGGGAAGTTCGAATCCGGAGTTCCCGACCTCGGTTCGAATAAAAGCCACCTGAAGGCATTCGGTGGATGAAGGCGTTGCTGCTGGACACCGGTGTAATCGTAGCCCTCTTGGACAGGAGTGAGAGAACGCACGCCGAGTGTGCCCGGCTGGTGCAGGGCGCCTCCGTGCAACTGGTCACCTGTGAGGCCGTCATTGCGGAGAGTTGTTACCTCACCCGGGGACTGCCGGGCGCTGGGGAGGCGATTCTGGAGAACGTCGCAACCGGTGTGTTCCGGATCCCACTGCATCTCAGCGAATCGGCCCGCTCGATACAGCGGACTCTCAAGAAATATGCGGACAGGAAAGTGGACTTCGCGGACGCCTGCCTGATTCACCTGGCAACCGAGATTGGCACGGGAGAGATTTTGACACTCGATAGCGATTTCCTGGTCTATCGCTGGGGGACGAATCAACGGTTCCGTCCGCTCCTGCCATTGGGGACGCGGGGGTGATCGCGGCACCGATGGACCGATTGTCGCCAATTCGTCCATCCTCGCAGCGGGAACAAACGGCGGCAACGGTGTCTACACCGGGCCGCACGGACGTGCCGATCGACATCGGCGGATACAACACGGACACCGCGGCGGTAGCCAGCCTAGTCTGCTACCGGTAACGCCGTGCCGCGCCATCGAGACGAGGGGGCGTACCGGTCACCGGCGGGCCGGCGGCCATCGCGGTCGTGCAGCCAAACGTGTCCAGCATCAATTCCTTTGCGGGCCGCGTGCTGGCCAAGAGCGTGATCATCCCCGCGGCCACCGATGGATCGATCCAGGTGTATTGACGCCACCGATCTGCTGGTGGATATCAACGGCTACTACGCCGCCGACAACGGGCAACGCGGGCTCTTCTACTTCCCGGTAAAGCAGTGTCGTGCCGGCAATTCCACCACAAGCGGCGGCCCTTACGCCGACGAGACCGCGCGCACCATCCATATCCCCACCGCTGCCGGCTGTTCCGGCATTCCTGCGACGGCCCAAGGCTGCGCGATCAACGTCACCGCGCTGCCGAATGGGAATCCGATGCCGTTCCTGACGGCCTACCCCACCGGACAACCGCGGCCCAACGCATCCATTCTGAACGCCTTCCAGGGGCAGGTAGTGAGTAGCGGGGCCATCGTCCGCGCCGGGACCGGGGGCGCCATCGACGTCTTTGCCCACCGCCGCACCGATGTTGTGGTGGAAGTGAGCGGATACTTCGGAAGGTAGCGTTATGGAGTGCGGGGAGACGCGCTCGCGATTTCCGGCTGACCGGCTGGCTACTGCTCAACCCGTCAAACTCTTTTGAACCGTTTGGTCCGCCGTCTGCGCATTCCCTCTACGAGGAGGAACGGCATGCCTATTGCGCTACCGTCGTGGAATTCCATCAAGAACTCGCCATTTCCCAAGAGCAAATGTTCATCGGGATTCGTGAACAAGGTGTTGCTGCAGATGGATAAGTACGCCATGGTCACTGAAATCCTGATCACTACGTCAATCAGCTTGTTTGCACTCAACCCGCTCGTTACCGCTGCGATCGTGGCTTCGCCGGCGGGCGCCACACTGTTGACGTTGCTGGCCATACTGATGATCGCCCTCGCGATCATCACGATCTACAACCAGCGAGAGGCGTTCTGCAAGCTCTTTCTCAAGCTGTACATGGCCTTGTGAGAACGAAGGAGAAACCAACCAATGCCGATCTACCCCAGAGAGCTGAATCTGAATCTGAGGAGCCTGCTGGCCGACAAGCTGCAACATTTCGGTTACTCGGGCGCACCGCAACCATACCCGATGCAGTTTATCCTGCAACAGGATCACTTCCTGTTCTTTTCAAGCTATCCCGGCTGCGAAACCTGCGGGCCCGTGTTCGAGCAACTGCGAAAGTTGCAGCTTTCCATGACAGTCATGGGCAAGCGGCCCTTCCTCATCGTGAACGTCCCGTTCACGTTCGGCTTCGCCATGACGAGCCAAAAAGAACAGGACTTTTTTCAGTACTATGCTGAGAAGCAAGTCAGTTGGCCGTGGGTGGCCGGTGCGCACGCGCCCGTGGTCCGATCGGCGATTGACATTGGCAACTGCGCGCCCCACGTCGGACTGCTGGCATGCCCAACCCGGGAACTAACAGTAGCCCTCGTGGGCAACAAACAGGTTCACGGCCCGATCAAGGACAAAGTGGAACAACTGCTGTGGAGCGGAACGAGTTGGAAGGGTGGGGCTTTGAAGATGGCGATGTAGGCTCGGGCCAGGCAACACAGTGCGGGATATAGGCATGACCAGGTTCAGCGGGAAACGCTGGACTACAATTCAAGAAGGCCATGCCGAGGGATATCACGCAATTGCTGCGCCGGTGGCACGATGGCGATTCCGCCGCGCTCGAGGAACTGGCCCCTCTTGTCTATGAGGAACTCCGCCGTATCGCGCAGTTCTACATGCAGCGGGAGCGCTCCGCACACACACTGCAGCGTACGGCGCTGGTACACGAAGCCTTCTTGCGGCTTGCCAAGGACGGCGATCTCGATTGGCAGAACCGGGATCAGTTCTTCGGCGTCGCCTCGCGATTGATGCGGCGCATCCTGGTGGATCATGCCCGGCGGCGGCAGGCCGAAAGGCGCGGCGGCGGGCAGGATCACGAACCATTGGAGGCCGCGCTGCGAATCGGGAAAGTGGAGGAGTTACTGGACGTGGATTTGGCGCTCGCGGAACTCGCAGCGGTCGACGCCGGTCTGGCGCAGCTTGTCGAGTTGCGCTACTTCGGCGGGTTGGAGTTGCCGGAAATCGCCGGCATGCTCGGCGTCTCGCTCTCCACGGTCAAACGGGACTGGACCGCTGCAAAGCTGTGGCTGCATCATCGCATCCAAGGTTCTATATGAATCGGGAAATGCCGGCGGCGCAATTGCTGGAGATCTCGGTGGTGGTTGCCGAGGCGCTGGAGTTGCCGGAATCCGACCGGTCCGCATTTCTCGACAGCCGCCTCGCCGGCCAGCCGGACCTCCGAGTGGAAGCCGAGAGGCTGCTGCAGAGGACCCCGCTGCTGATGGATTTCCTCGAATCGGGTCCGCACGCCAACGACTTGGAACCGCTGGAGCGATTCGGACCTTATCGCGTCCTGCGGCGGATTGGCGAAGGCGGGATGGGCATCGTCTACCTGGCGGCGCGCGATGACGGACAGTTCCAGCGCGAGGTTGCCATCAAGGTGATCGGGCCGTTCGGGTCGAGGGCGGAGTTGTTGCGAAGGTTCGAGGCGGAACGGCACATCCTGGCACAATTGGAACACCCCAATATCGCCAGGCTTCTCGATGCCGGTGTCGCTGCGGACGGTGCCCCCTACCTCGTCCTTGAATATGTTCAGGGTGAGCCGATCACGGACTGGTGTGAGTCGCAGCGTCTCACGATTGAGGAGCGGCTGCGTCTCTTCGCCGGCGTTTGTTCCACAGTGCACGCGGCGCACCGGCAGCTCACGGTTCATCGCGATATCAAGCCCGCCAATATTCTCGTCACCGCCGAAGGCCAGCCCAAGTTGCTCGACTTTGGAATCGCCAAACTGCTGAGCCCTTCGCTGGACCGGGCTCAGACGGCTTTCCCTCTGGCGCCACTGACGCTGCAATATGCAAGCCCGGAGCAGGCGCGTGGAGAGAACATCACCACGGCCTCCGACATCTACTCGCTCGGCGTGCTGCTCTACGAGTTGCTCAGTTCGGCGCGGCCCTACGATTTCGCGCGCTGTGGCCTGGCCGAAGCTATCCGCATCATCTGCGTGCAGGAGCCACAGCCTCCGAGCCAGGCGGCGCCGCCGCAACGCACTGCCGCACTCCGGGGCGACCTGGATTGCATCGTCGCAAAGACGATGCACAAGGATCCCGAGCAACGCTATTCCTCAGCGTATGAATTGGCCACCGATGTGGGGCGCTATCTTTCGGGAGAAGTCGTAACCGCGCGGCCGCCGGCGTTTGCCTACGTCGCCGCCAGGTTCCTGCGGCGAAACAAGCGGGCGGTTCTTGCCGGCGTCTGCGGATTCGTGCTGCTGCTGGCAAGTCTCGCCGCCGCGCTCTGGCAGGCACGTATCGCCAGATCGGAACGCGACCTGGCCTTCCGCCGGTTCCACGACGTGCGTGCACTCGCCAATTCGATCATCTTTGAGTTTCACGACGGCGTCGAGAAGCTGGCCGGCGCCACGCATATCCGGCAGCAGATGGTGGCACGATCTCTTGAGTACCTGGACAAGTTGAGCAACGATGCGGGCGAGGACGCCGGTCTGTTAGTAGAGTTGGCCTCAGCATATGTGCGGCTGGGCGACGTGCAGGGCAAACATACGCAGGCCAACCTCGGCGACCCGGACGCGGCCAGGAAATCCTACGACAAGGCCCAGCGTATACTCGAACGCGCACTGGCAATCGCGCCAGATTACAGGCAAGGCCGGTTGGAGTACGGCCGATTGCTCAATACCCGTGCGGGGCAGCGAAAATTCGATCGCTCGGGATCCGGGGAATTTGTGCAAAAGGCTTCGGACTTCTGGGATTCCTGGGCGCGCCTCGCCCCCTTGGATCCGGACGTGCTTCACGGCCTGGCTGCCGCGCGGTTCCAGGCGGTCTTCGGCAAACCGCTCGAGGAGCGCCTGTACCGCTGGGAGGAACTCCGCCGGATCTATGAGAAGCTGCTCGCTCTCGCCCCTGGACATCCGGTGCGGATGCGCAACCTCGCACTCGTCCACCGTTACATGAGCGGCGATCATAACCAGGTAGACCGCGCCCGCGCCCGCGAGCATGCTCTGCAAGCCGTGGAGTTGGACGAGGCGCGCGTCAGCGCCGATCCCAGGGATGCTGTCGCCAAACTCGATCTGGCGTTCGATCTCAGCATGGCAGCCACCAGTTACCGGCTCGAAGGGGAGATGCATAAGGCGATTCTGCATGCGGCCAGGAGCCTGGAATTGCGCCGGTCTTTGTGGCAGGCGGATCCGCAAAACTACCAGGCACGCAACGCGCTGGTGTATGCCCTGCGGCTGCTCGCCGAGTACCGCCAACTGGCCGGAGACCGGCGTGCCTCCAATGCCCTGTACCAGGAGGCCGCTTCGCACGGACCGGAGTTGCTCAAAGCACCGGATCCCCAGCGAGTCCTGAGTGAAATGGCGATGATTCATTGGGGTCTCGCCACGACAACGCCGGACCGGAGCGTCGCCTGCCGGTTCGCCGCCCAGTCCCTTGCCTTCTTTCGGCGCAGTACCAGCAAGGCCCAGGGCAACACCGTCCGGATCCGGAAAGAAGCGGAACAAATGGCAGCGGGCTGCGGCGCGCAACAGGCTCGGCGGCTTCAGTAATAACCACAGCCTTGAAAGCGGTGGCTTTGATTCCCAGAGCTGCATCAGAAGTACCCTCGCGCCTACAAATGCCACCTCGAAAACAGCCTATTGATGTGCGGAAACTCCGCCATCACGTGGCGCACCGTTTTCCCTTCAGCCAGCGGATCAGCCGGTTCATGGGCCTGGATCACACCAGGCTCACCTATCGTTATCAGGACCGCGATTTCCGGCTCACAGATGTCGGCGGCACGATGGACCTGATGCACAAGCTGCGAGCCTAGCGGGTGCGCCTTGTGTTATAACACGGCCAAATGATCCGCAATAGTCTGACTATTCTCCTATTGTTCGCGGTGTGCCTGTTTGCCCAGGAGCAGTTTCTGGAAGGACCGGGGATTGAACGGCAGCGCCGCGAGTGGTTTGAAACCCAGCGGGCATTCCCGCACTCGCGCATCTCTCCTTATCAGCGGCTCAACGCGATTCGCGACATGGAGCGGATGGTTCCGCAATCCCCCGGGAAAGCATCCGCGGGGCGGGAAGCAATCTCCTCAACCCAGTGGACTTCCATTGGTCCGCGGCCGATTCTGTCAGGCACGAGAACTTACTCAGGCCGGGTAACTGGAATCGCCGTCCACCCGGCTGACTCCAATACTGTCTATATCGGTTTGGACTTCGGCGGCGTGTGGAAAACCACCGACGGCGGGCAGAGCTGGACTTCTCTAACAGATTCCCAGCCTTCATCGTTGATACGCGGTCTTGCACTGGCCCCGTCCCGCCCGGAGATTCTCTATGCGGGTACCCGCTATCCGCACGAAGTGGGGCTGCTCAAGACCACGGACGCCGGATCGAGTTGGACACGTTCAGTCATGGGACAGTCCGGAAGCTACATTCCCAGCGCCTATAGCATCGCCGTTCACCCCACGGACCCAAACATCATTCTGGCCGGCATGTATGTCGGAGTCTGGCGCACAACCGATGGCGGGGCCAATTGGACCAAGGTTTCCAGCGAGACTTTCCAGGATATCCACTTCGCCACGCCAGACGGATCGCGAGTCTACGCATCCGCCGGCCCCACAACCACGCTCGATGCGCGCATTTTCCGGTCCAACGATGGGGGCTTGACCTGGACGTCGATGCCCGGCGCCGGAGCCACTGCTCTGCCCACGGGAGTGAGCAGCATTGGATTCGCGGTTGCGCCTTCCGATCCAAATGTGGTTTATGCGGGGCTGAAAAGCAAGTCAGATTACCGCCCCATGGGGATGTACAAAAGTCTGAATGGCGGTCAATCGTGGGTACGAATTGGAGATATTGCCAATGACAACATCGACTACTGGGATTGGACACTCGCTGTACACCCGACAAACCCGAGTCTCGTCTTTGCCGGCTTGCTCAATCTCCACCGCAGCAGCGACGGCGGTCAAACGTGGCAGGATATGACCGGCATGCATGTCGACCAGCAGGTCGTCCGTTTCTCGAACGATGGTTCCAAGCTTTACGTTGGCAACGATGGGGGAATTTATGTCAGCACTAATCCTTCGGCCGTGACTCCGAATTTCACATCCCTTAATTCGACTTTAACTACAGCCATGTTCTATCCCGGGATTTCCATTCACCCCACGGACACTTCGATATCGCTGGGCGGCATGCAGGACAACGGCACCGCGCTCTACAGAAACCAGGAATGGAAAACGGTGTTTGGCGGCGACGGAGGTTGGAGCGCTATTGACCAGACGAATCCCCTGAACATCTATGTCACGTGTCAGAACATCTGTATCCGGAAATCGACCGATCAGGGCAATACCATGCAGGTGGCGCAGAGTGGAATCGATACAAGCGATCGGGTTGCATTCATCCCCCCGTTTGTAATGGATCCATCTTCTTCCTCACGGCTTTACTTCGGCACGACACGCGTTTACCAAACGACCAACGGCGCGTCCTCCTGGTCAGCGATCTCACCAAATCTGATGGCAGCCGGAGGGAGACTCAGCGCCGTGTCCGTGTCGCCGAGCGACCCTAACACCGTTTATGCCGCCGGGGTTGATTACACAAACTCGAGCGTTCATCTGTGGATCAGCAGAAATGTGTTGTCGCCGGGGGCGTCCTGGACGGATCGGAAATCCGGCCTGCCGCTCCAGACCCCCACACAAGTCGCCGTCCACCCGACAGAACCACTTACCGCTTACGTTGCCTTCCAGGGTTCCGGCAGCCATGTCTTCCGTACCAGCGATGGAGGGATGAGTTGGTCAAACGTTTCCGCGAATCTACCGAATATTGGTTTCAACGATCTGCTGATCGACCCCGACCAACCGAACACACTCTATGCGGCCAGTGACATTGGGGTGTTTCGTACTCTCGATGCCGGCCAGAGCTGGCTTCCACTCGGGCTCGGCATGCCGCGCGTGATCGTCAATGCGGTCAAGATCCATAGACCCAGCCGCACTTTGCGTGCCGCTACTCACGGCCGCGGTATGTGGGACCTCTGGGTCCCCCTCGCTGGGCAAACCCTAATCACAATTTCCTCGAATCCGGCGGGGGCAGCCTTTTCTCTGGAGAATGGGACCACCTTCAACGCTCCGGTAACCTTCTCCTGGGAGTCCGGGGCGGACCACACGGTAACCTGGCTCGGTCTGCAGCCCTCCACCAGCGATATCCGTTTCCTCTTTCAACGCTGGAGCGACGGCGTCCTTTCCAACCCGCGAACCATCCGCGTTCCGTCTTCGCCGGCAACCTACTCGGCCGACGTCGGGCGCAAATACAAACTTACCCTAAGCACTGTCCCAGCCGAAGGCGGAACGCTCGCAGCCGCACCGGCTGCTCCCGACGGATTCTACGACGTCGGAGCCTCCGTGACAGTGACGGCGACCGCGGCGCCGGGATACACCTTCTGGTATTACTCCGGTGGGATTCCCGGAAGCCCCTACACCGCCACCCAAACGGTAGTTATGGATGGTCCCAAGACAATCACGAGCCAGTTCTATTGCACCTTCACATACTCCGGCTATTTCCCCTCCACTGTAGGCCCCGGCGCAACCTCCGGGCTGATTAAGTTCCAGACAGCGCCCGGGTGCAGTTGGTCGATCACGGGCCAATCGGACTTTGTGACACTCTCCGGTCCGTTGAGCGGTGTGGGGTCAGGAATAGTATTGTATTCCTTTCGCGAGAATACCGGCGTGACGCCCCGCAACGCCGGTTTTACTTTGGTTTCCTCATTTAATCTGCCTCTCAACACGATACAGGAAGGCATAGGTTCACTGCGGCCTTCGCCGGTCTCCCTGCAACTGTCCTCGACGAATGGGTTGAGCCGTACCTATTCACTCCAGCTTAGCCATCCTACCAACAACTCCGGAATCTCCACGGCCATGCTTATCTTCTCCAACGAGACCCTTTCCTGTAATGTTGTTTACTCCAAATGGACTTCTACTATCTATCTCTCCGGCGCGACTAACAACGAAACGTCCACCTGCCGGCTCTCCAACACATCAATAACCCCCTCGGGACGCCAACTTACTTTGGCATTCGATCTGTTGTTCAGAATCCCACCGCAATCACCCCTGAATATAAAGGTATCGGCTTTCGACAGTGCCTCCTCTCTGGGGTCCCCTTCGCAGTTGATGGGCGTATGGGATACGGCCTCACCCGCGCCGGGGTTACGGTTCGTTCCACTTCCTCCCTGCCGAATCATGGAGACACGCTCGCAGTACAATTTTGAAGGACGCACCGGCGCGTTTGGCCCTCCTTCCCTGACTACCGGTGAGACTCGGACTCTCAATCTACCGGTCTCGAATGTCTGCAACATCCCCTCCACGGCAAAGGCCTACGTCACGAACGTCACCGTAATCCCCAGCAATTCGCTTGATTTCGTCACCGTCTGGCCCGCCGGAGATACGCGTCCCAATGTCTGGACGATCCGTTCTCCCGATGGCCAGATCGTCGCCAACTCCGCAATCGTTGCCGCCGGGGCCAGTGGCGGCATCAGCGTCTATGCCTCACACGGGACCGATCTGTTGATCGACATCAGCGGCTATTACACGGACTCGACCGCGATCACCGGCCTTGCTTACTATCCCACCACGCCCTGTCGCGTGATCGACACCAGAATCCTCTACAGGTCCCCGGCTGGACCGTTCGGACCACCGTCTCTCAACGCGCGGGTGGCGCGCAATTTCCGCATTCCAGCCACTCCTTACTGTTCCGTTCCGTCTGCCGCGGCTTACTCCGCCACCATCACCGTTGTTCCGCCAGGGCCTCTCGCCTATCTCACCGCCTGGCCGGGCGGTGCTGGTCAACCCAACGTATCCAGCATTAATTCGTTTGCCGGGCGGGTGTTGGCTAACAGCGTCATCATCCCCGCGGCCGCTGACGGCTCCATCGACGTGTTCGCCTACGACGCCACCGATTTCCTGGTGGACATAAACGGTTACTACGCGGCCGACGATGGCCAGCGCGGCCTCTTCTATTTTCCCGTCAAACAATGCCGGGCCAGTGATTCCACCCTCACCGGCGGACCCTACGCAGACGAGACCTCCCGCACGATCAACATCCCCACTGCCTCCGGATGCTCGGGCATTCCCGCCACTGCTCAAGGCTATGCCATCAACGTCACTGCGCTTCCGGACGGCAATCCGATGCCATTCCTCACAGCCTACCCCTCCGGTCAGCCGAGGCCCAACGCATCCATCCTCAATGCTTTCCAGGGCCAGGTGGTGACCAACGCTGCAATCATCCCCGCCGGAACCGGCGGCGCCATCGACGTGTTTGCCTTTCGCCGCACTGGTGTCGTTGTGGAAGTCAGCGGATATTTCGGCCGATGAAAGGCTCCGCACGGTGGTATCCTCAAACAACCTCTGTGATTGCCCTTATCCCACTGCTCGTGTCGCTGCTGCCCGCTCCCGCCGGAGCGCAGTTCAAAGACCCCGCTCCGCCCGCTCTCGCCAAGTTGGAAACCGTCGCCCCATCCAAGCCCGCGGCTAACACCAACACCCGCTTTCATCGCAAGCCGAAGCCTCTTTCCGCCTCCGCTATCACTCATGATTGGACCTCCTTCCTCGGCCCCACTCACAATGGCATCTCCACCGAGACCAGACTCGCGAAGAAGTTCCCATCCTCCGGCCCGCCTCTTGTTTGGGAAATGAAGAAAGGCACCGGCTACAGCTCCCCGGCAGTCCAGGGCGATTACCTCGTCTTCCTCCACCGCCAAGGCAATCAGGAAATCGTCGAATGCCTCAAGGCCGATACTGGCGAGCGCTTTTGGCAGTACCCCTACGCCACCGCCTACGAGGATCGCTACGGCTACAACAGCGGCCCCCGCACCAGTCCCACCATCGACGGCGACCGCGTTTACACCTACGGTGCGGAAGGCAAACTCCACTGCCTCCGCCTCACCACCGGTCAGATCCTCTGGAAGCGAGACATCCTCTCCGAGTTCAAAGTCCTGCAGGATTTCTTCGGCGTCTCTTCAACGCCGCTTGTCGAAGGGGACATGCTCATCGTGCAAGTGGGCGCGCCCGGAGGCCCCACTGTCGCCGGTTTCGATAAACTCACAGGACGCCTGCTGTGGGGCGCGGGCAAGGAATGGTCCGCCGGCTATGCCGCGCCCATCCCCGCCACTGTTCATGGCAAGCGCCGCATCTTTGCGTTCACAGGCGGCGAAAGCCAGCCTCCCAAGGGTGGACTGCTCGTCATCGACCCCAGGACCGGCGCTCTGGAAACCTCCTTCCCATGGCGTAGCAAAAGCTATGAATCGGTCAACGCCAGTTGCCCGGTCATCTTCGGCAACAATGTCTTCCTCTCGGCCAGCTACAAGACCGGCGGCGCGATGCTGGAAATGCAGCCCGACGGCAAACACAAAGTCGCCTGGACCACTCCTGATTTCGGCATGCACTTCTCCACACCCATCTATAAGGATGGCTACCTCTACGGCTTTGAAGGCCGGAACGAACCCGACGCTTCCCTCGCTTGTCTCAATGCCAAAACCGGCAAAGTGATGTGGCGCGCCATGCCGGAGTGGAAGGAGACCTTCGAGATCAACGGTGACAAACGCGAGCAACTCCTCAGCACCTACCGCGGATCCATTCTCCACGTCGACGGCCGCTTCCTCGTGCTCGGCGAAATGGGTCATCTCCTCTGGATGGACCTCACACCACAAGGCCACAAGGAAACCTCGCGCGCCTGGCTCTTCGCCGCACGACAAACCTGGAGTCTCCCCGTCCTCAGCCGTGGCCTCCTCTACATCGTGCAACACGAGCGCGACGCCATCCACGGTACCCAACCACGTCTTCTTTGTTACGATCTTCGCGAATAGATGCCGGCTCGCTTTCGGCTATACTCCCAACCATGACCACGTGGCTTGGTACCCTCCGGCAAGACCTCCGCTACGGCACACGGGAACTCCTCCACAACAAGTCCTTCACCGCCACCGCCATCCTGTCTCTAGCTCTCGGAATCCTCGCCACGTCAGCCCTCTACAGCGTCATTTACGGCGTCGTCCTGGAACCCTTCCCCTACAAAGACACCGACAGCCTCACCAGCATCGCCATCCGCAATCCCGAACAGCGCGGCTGGCGCTCCAGCTACAACATCGAAGAATACGTCGAGCTCTCCAAGCGCAGCACTATCTTTGACGGTGTCGCTGCCTCCACCATCTCCGATGTTCTGTGGGTCAACAGCGGGGAGCCGCTCCGCCTGCGCGGAAATCACATCTCCCACAACGGCTTCGATGTCATGGGCGTCCCCGCCCTCCTCGGCCGCGCGGTCACCGCAGCCGACCCCAACCCCGAAACACAGGCCGTGCTCGGCTACCGCTTCTGGGTCCGCCAATTCGGCGGCAACCCTTCCATCATCGGAACCACACTCATCCTCAACGACCGGCCGCGCACCATCGTCGGCGTCATGCCCCCGCGTTTCATGTTCCGCGGCGCCGACGTCTATCTCCCTCTTGCATATCAACCGGGCCAGCCCAACGAAGGAGTCTCCAGCGTCATCATCACCGCTCGCCGTAAGCCCGCTATCACAGCCGCGCAAGCTGAAACCGACCTCGACCCAATCATCCGCGACCTCGCCAACCGCTACCCCGACCGTTACCCCAAACGCTGGCGCATCGAGTTGATCAGTTTCAAGGAAACCTTCCCCAGCGGTATTCGCCAGATCCTCTGGATCATGTTCGCCGCCGTCGGTTTGCTCCTGCTCATCGCCTGTACAAACGTGTCCAACCTCCTGCTCGCCCGCGCCTCCACACGGCAGCGCGAAATGGCGATGCGCGCCGCACTTGGAGCCAGCCGCGGCCGGCTCATCCGTCAGTTGCTCACTGAGAGTGTGTTGCTCGCCATTGCCGGCGGCATCACCGGAATTGCCGGTGCGTGGGGAGGCTTGAAACTCATCCTCGCGATAGTCCCTCCCGGTGTCATTCCTGATGAGTCCGAGGTAGTGCTCAACACTCCTGTGCTCTTCTTCAGTGCTCTGTTGTGCCTAGCCACTGTCATTGTCTTCGGATTCGTACCCGCCCTCCATGCTTCGCGCCCCGACCTCGCCACTCCCTTAAAGGAAGCCGGCCGCTCCACCGGAGCTTCACGGCGCATGAATTGGTTTCGCGCCTCGCTTGTGGTTTTGGAACTCAGCCTCGCCGTGGTGCTGCTCTCCGGCGCCGGTCTGTTCCTCAATACGCTCCTTCGCCTCTACAATGCGCCGCTCGCGGTAGGCATCGATCACCGCCTCACGATGCGCGTCCCATTGAGCGAACGTGTCTACCCTTCGCCCGAACGCCGGGCCGCCTTCATCCAGCAGATGCTCGAAGGTGTCAGCGCCCTACCGGGTGTGCTCGCGGTTGGGATCAATACAGGGCTCCACCCTTTGGGCAGTTGGGACTTCCCCGTCGAGGTCCCTTCCAACCCGCAGGCCGACAAGCGTCCCGTCAACATCCACATGGTGAACGCCGGCTACCTCAAACTGACCGGCATCGCCCTCCGCCAGGGACGCTGGCTCCAGGAGGCCGATATCGCCGCACGCCGCCGCATCGCCATCGTCAATGAGACCTTCGTCAAACGTTATTTCAACGGACAACCCGTTATGGGCCGTCAGGTCAAGCTATGGCGGCTCGGCATGCCGCCGTTCAATCTGCCGGACACGATGTTTGAAATCGGAGGCGTCGTGCAGGACGCCCTCCACCAGTTGCACAACGGCGAAGCCCGGCCCGAGTTGTATTTCCCCTATTCGATCCTCGGCATGTCGCAAACCCTTGTAGTCCATACCGCCGGTGACCCGATGGCTATGGCCCCACACGTCAAACGCGTCATTTACCAGTTGCGTCCGAATCAATTCGTGGATGAAACCCGCACCCTCGAAAGCATCTTGGACCGCTACGTCTACAGCCAGGGCCGCTTCCGCTTGTGGCTCATGGGCGCTTTCGGAGTCCTTGGTCTCGTTCTCGCCTGCATCGGTGTTTACGGCCTGTTGACGCAAATCGTAGAAATGCAGCAGCAGGAGTATGGCGTCCGCATGGCACTCGGCGCGGGATCCGCCGATCTCATCCGGCTGGTCCTCTCCCGCGGCACCCGTCTCCTCACCATTGGACTCGCCGTGGGACTCGCCAGTACCCTCATTCTGCTTTGGCAGTTCGGGGTTATCCTCGGTGTGAGCAACCCCTTCGATCTCCCGTCATTACTGGGTTCCTGCGCCCTGCTCTTCGCGGTAGGAATCGTCGCATGCTGGGTGCCTGCAATGCGCGCCGCCCGCACCGACCCTCTCCGCGTGCTCCGCTAACGTCTATGCGTCGAACGCGATGCCCTTATAGATATCCGCGAGCGGCAACTCAATCTCAAGGCTCGTTACCGGAACGATAGCTCCCATGCCGTCGTATGTCTTGAGCACCCACGAATCGTCCGGCTGCTTGCGAAACACCTCAACCTTTGGTTCCCCTTGTTCCACCAGCAGGTATTCCACAAGGCTCGGGAGCCGCCGGTAGAAGGCGAACTTGCCGCCGTAATCGTAGTTGGCGGTCGTCGGCGAAAGCACCTCGATGACCACTTTCGGGTTGGTGACTGTGTCTACCTTTTCGTCGGTGAACTCGAACTTGCCACACACCACGAACACATCGGGATAGACATAATTCGTCCGGCTAACGCGAACGCGCACGCTCGATGCGAGCACCTTGCACTGGCCCGTATCCAGTGAGCTCAACAGCGCCTTGGTCACGTTGGGAACAATCTGTGCATGTTCCACCGTTGACGACTCGATCGGACATATCTCCCCGTCATGAAACTCACTGGGCAACTCGGCCTTGCGGTCGAGTTCCAGATACTCCTCCACAGTAAACCGCGGAATCGGTGCGACGCCCATAAACCCCATTCTACATGCCGACGCTCATTCGCATCCCAGCAACGCCGCCGCCGCATAACCCGTCGCCGCGTCCGTCATGAACCCCCGCTGCATCGACCCCTCCGGATAAACCTTGTTCAACGACACCGATTTCCACGCGCCGCTCGCCGCGTCCTGATTGCTCCGCAGCCACCTTAGTGCCCGCTTCATTCCCGGCTCCTCACATTTCGCACCCGCCTGACGCGCGGCATACGCCGCCCATGCCGTGGCATACCCGTTCGATCCCGTGTCCGGAGGCGCTTTCTCACGCTTGGCCCAAGGCCCCAACGACGCGCTCGTCCAGCCGCCGTCGCCGGCCTGCACTCTCCACAGATCCCGCAGCACCGCAGCCTTGGCGGACTTGCCGGCTGACGGGCTGAATGCAATCCACGCCAACCGGTTGTGCAATGGCTGTTTGGCTGCCTCCTTCCTCAGATATCCCCGCAAAGCCTCCACTCCTGCCAGTTGATTGTTCGGATACGCCGCAAGTGCTTTCTCCGCGAGCGCCGCTCCATAGAAAACAGAATGCTCCGACTCAAACGGGTGCAACTCCAGCACAAACCAAGTCCAGGCTCCGCTTTCCTCACCCTCGCGCAACTGGGTTTCCCAAAGCCGCTTCATCGCGATTTCGTCGGCCTTGCTGAGCGGTGCATCCTTGTCCCGGCGTTGCACCGACAACGCAAGCAGATTCAGGATCGACTCGACGCCCGCGTTCTTAAACATCGTGAGAGGTTCATGCTCCAGGAGTCGCGTCTGAACACCCTCCACCAACTGCTTCTCCAGCGGCCGTGGCTGTTGCTCGCCGGTCGCCCTGCGCGCCAGCAAATACGCCAGTCCCGTATGGCACGAAATGCAGGGACCACCTGGTTTCTGCGCCGGCTTCCAATCCGCCCATTCCTGTTGACGGCCTTCCATGTACTGAAACGCCTTCGCGCGGTCCCACTCCTCGCCGGCCAGCGGCATCGACATCACAACGGCAAAGCCCAAACACATCCTCATAGCCACGCCCTCCTACCTCGAAAAGTAACTCCGCACAGGAGTCGGCGGCTCCGTCCCCTTAATCGCCACCCACAAAATATCATTCAACTCATCGTCGTCGATCCTATCCGCCTCGCTGAAATCCAACTTCGCCGACCGTGCCGCCGTTGCCGTCCCCGCCGGATTCCGTGCATCCACCGGGATCCGCGCTTTCTCCGCCACATACGGCGTTGTATTCGCAGTATTCCCAAATGCCGCGAACATCGGCTTCGCGCCAGCATCAAACACTGTCATCGGTTGCAACCCCAGCAGGAGTTCCATCGTCCGCAGCATCGCCGCCGTATTGTACAGAGTCGAATCCACCACGCCCCGCCGCGTGTACGGCGACAACACAAACGCCGGCGAACGGTGCGAATCCACATGGTCTGCCCCATTCTGAGCATCGTCCTCCAACACGAAAATCGCAGTCTTTGCCCAAAACTTCGACCGCGACACCCCCTCCACGATCATCCCCAGCGCCGCGTCGTTATCCGCCATCGCCGACAGCGGCGCAATCTTCCCCGCGGCCGTACCCGAGGTGTGATCGTTCCCTAACCGCAAAATCAGAAAGCGTGGCATCTTTCCTTCTTTCTCGAATTGCGCCAGATCCGCCCGGAACACTTTCGCGCGGTCCACATCCAGATACTCCAGGTCGAACCCGCGATACCCCATGTTTGTCACAGCCGCCAGACGCGAATCGCGTACGCTCTTCACGTGCATCCCGTCTGTCACCGGCAACGGCTTAAAGTCGCCGAAATAACCGTAATTCCGCATGGTCAGGCCCGCGTTCATCACCTGAGTCCAGATATAGCCCGCGGGCGGAGATGCCGCTGCTTCTTGTCCTTCATAGTCATAATGCCGCCGCCGCCCGGCATAGGAATTCGGCCACATCTTCTGTACATAATCCGGAGCAATCGCTGCCAGCGACCAGTTATGACCATCAGCGCTAACATCGGCGTTTACGTAGAAGTTATCCAGCAACACGAACTCCCGTGCCATCTTGAAATGATTCGGCGCCGATTTTTCATCAAACAGGGCGAGCGACGGGTCGCCATTCCCCTTTCCCAGCACCCCAAGCACCTGGTCGTACGTGCGGTTCTCCTTCACGATGTAAATCACGTGCTCTATCGGCGTCGGCGCGCCTGGCCGCGTCGGCACCGGATTCCCCTGCGGCACCCGGGCGTCATCCAAAAGAAGGTCGCGGTAAGGCGAATTCGCCAACACTGTCTTGCTGTACGCATCCAACTGCCTCTCATCAGGTGAATCAATCCACGACACCGTGCCCTTCTGAATCGACCCGACATACTGATCCGCGCGAATCCCCTCGTGCGACCTCGCCACCTGCCGGTCCGGCCGCGGACCCTTCGGGTTTCCCATGCTCCCCGCGCCTCGCCCGTTCAGAACCACCAGTCGCTTGTCCGGCAACATCCGCACACCCGTCGGATACCACCCTGCCGGCACAAACCCCACCACCGTGCTCCGTATCTCGGAGATATCCACCACAGCCACCGCATTCGCATCCGAGCACACCACGAACAGCCGCTTCTCATCCGCGCTCAACGCCACCGCCGACGGTGTCATTCCCACCGGTTGCCGAGGCGTCATGGCAACATTGATCGACTCTGTTACCTTCACCTCGCCCGACCCCGTCACTCCCGCGACATAAACCCGGTTCGTGTTCCCAGCGGTGATAAACAGCCGCCCCACAAACTGCGGCCCCTCACTGCCCTCAGGCGCCTCCGGCTTCGCCGTACTCCAAACCATGTCCGACGCATGCGGCCCAATCCGCGTCCGCGACAAAGGCGTCCCATCATTGGCATCGTGATGGTAGAGCATTCCATCGGCCCAACTCGTCACAAAGAACGATTTCGTATCCGGCGCAACGAAGATGCGGTACGGCCGCCGTCCCGTCTTGAATCGTTCGATCGTACGTCCCGACTGAGGATTGATCACCACCACCATGTCGCGATACATCAAGGTGGCGTAAATCAGCCGCCCGTCGCTGCTCATCTGCACATCGCCGACAAAGTCCTGATGCGTCCGCCCATTCTCCGGCACCACCACAAAGGTGCGCGCGGCCGTCAGTTTCCCTCCGGCGAAATCAAACTCAAACACGGAAGCCCGCGACCCTCCGCCGACATACAACTTCTTCCCGTCCGGCGTAAACGTCATCCCGAGCCACGCATCGTCCACCCGGGTCCGCGACACCTCCGCCCCACTCGCCACATCCAGTACGGAAATCGACGGCGGATTGTAGCCGCCGTTCATCACTAGCAGATGCTTCCCGTCCTTTGACAGCGCCGACGCCATCGGGAACGTGTCCACCGTGGTCTGCTTCCCCGCCGGACGTATGCTCCACCCGCTGTTGAGCAGGAAACTCCCGTCTGCACGCCGCCCCACCACCGTTCGCGACGATTGCTGAGAGACCAACAACACCGCGGCCCCAGCCACGGCGGCCAATACCATTCCGATTTTTGTCACGCCCTCAATTGTAGCCCGCTCGGACCCGCTCATCACCGAGGCCAAGGACTATCCAACGACCAAAGCAGGGCCGGAAAGCCATCTCTTCACGGAAACCGTTGCTGAGCCGCGCGCGTAAGCAAGCGGTCGGGCCAAACCGCAATACGACAACTTCCGCAAGCAGGTACTAGGGCTGCACCAGGGACCACACGTTGCCGGTGATCTCATTGGCGTTGTACACCACGCCGCCGCGCGACACCGAAATCGCCAGCCACGCGGAAGGCAGGTTCGACAACCTCGTCCTTGTGGAATGGAAATGCCGCACAGCCTGTGCTTCTCCGCCCGCCACATCCTGCTTCCACATGCACAACCAGCCATCGCGATCGGACAAGTAGTAGACGGCGCGTCCATCGGTAGCCCAGCGCGGCTTGTCGTTCCACGAGCCTTCGACCAGCGCCCGGCTGACGCCCTTCCAGGGCCGCACGACAATCTGATTCGCCTCGTCGCCCGCGGCGCGAAGATAGACTATGGACGCATCATCGGGTGCAACACTCACCTCACCGGCAGAGTCCTCCAACGGGCCAAAGTCTTCCCGCTCTCCCGTGGCGGCATCCACACTGTGGAAATGCCCGTCCTCATAACTGTGCACCAGCACCCTTCGCGATTTCCAGAACCAGTCCCAGGCCAGGCAGCGTTCACATACCTTCTGCTCCTTTGCCCCCGCCGCCAATGCCCGCACAAAGACGCTCCCCGCGCGCACGTCACCGGTCCCCTGCTGATACGCCGCCATCGCCCCGTCGTGACTGATCACCGGCCAGTTTCTCCAGGAACTTTCTGGCATCGACCCCACCGACACGGCCTGCTCCGCGGCCGTCTCCAGGTTCCGCGCCCAGATCCCTCGCGCGCCTACCCTGGGAGAATCGAACAGCAGCCACTGCCCATCGGCGGAGATGCTCGGCCGGTACTCCACCACCAGGTCGCTCGTGAGAGCCCGCGGCGCCCCTCCGTCGAACGGAACCACCCAAAGATCAGGGTGATCGATGACGCTGCTGTAGATCAGCCGGTTGCCGGCGCGAGTCCCTTGCATCTCCACACCCGCGCCCGACGTCATCCGCTCAGGCTGTCCCTGCACCTTCCCCGTCATGGCATGTACAGCAATCCGCCACAAATTCGTGCTGTTGTCCTCACCCCGCTTTTGGGCGGCAAACATCACATGTCTCTCAGTCCAGTCCAGTGGGACTAATCCTTGCGTGTTCATCCGCTGTCCGCGCAGCCCGGCGTCCAGCAACACGCGCCGAACGCCTGTCGCTACTGCAGCGCCGCCGGTCAACTCGGAGACAAACCAGTCCTGCGTTTTGGCATCACCCGTAGCGCCAACAAACAGGACCGCCCGGCTGTCCGCCCGCCAGACCGGAAAGCGCGCCAGTCTCAGTTCCGTCGCCTGCAGACCAGCCGCCAACTGCCGCGGCGTGCCTCCGCCGGCCGCCACCACCCAGAGCCTCGAGGCCGGAAACCGCCCGTGCTCATTGCCGGTCCAGTAGGCCAGCCATTTCCCATCCGGGGAAAACCGCGGCCGCCGGCCACCCGCCGCCAACAGCTTCGGTTCTCCTCCCAGGGCCGGAACGACGTAGACGCCCCCGCCCTCCTTGTCACTGCGAAATGCCACCAGACTGCCGTCTGCGGAAAAAGCAGGCTCGGATTCGTCCTCAGTCCCGGATGTGATCCGCAGCGGCGGTCCTCCAGCGGCCTGTTGTACCCAGATGTCCATTCCGCCCGCGTTGGCCCGATCGCTGGAATAGGCGATCAACTTCCCATCCGGCGACACCGCGGGTTGCCAGGACAGTCCTGCGTCCGGCGTCACGCGGTAGGGTGTTCCGCCTTCCACCTTGGCGACATTCCTGGTGAACAGGAATACACCGGAGGCAGTAAGAGCAGCAGCAGCAGCAGCAATCACCAGCCAGGACCATCCGCCTGCCTTGGCTGCCTCAAGGTCTGGCGAGGCCACGGCGGCATACTTGTATTCCAATCGGTAAGACCGCTTAGGCAGATCGACGACAACACGGTCTTCCGACGAAGCGTAGTATTCCGACAACCGCGTCCGTAACCGGGTCAATTCCACCCGCACGATCGAGTCCGTGCGGGGATCGAAACTCGACGCCTTTCTCCCCAGAACCTCCACCGCGATTTCCGATTCCGTGGGAGGCCGCGCGGCGCGCTCCGACAGGTAAGCGAGTAGCTTGCGGTGCCGTTCAGCGGATGCAAACTGGACGCTGGCGAGCAGTTTTTCCACCTGCGCCCGGGCCTCCGCGTCTGTCGGTATCTCTTTCATTTCACGAGCTGCGTAACGTTACAACCCTGTTTTAGCCACTTCGTACTCGCCTTTCGCGCGCAATGCGCCGCAAACTGGCTCCATGATGGCTCCAGTCCTCGTTCTCCTGGCCGGCTTCGCTACCCACGCCGGCGCGCAACCGTCCATCACCAACGACGGCCTGCGAAACTCAGCCAGCCTCTTCCCGCCTCGGGGTTTTCTGACGGCAGGCCTTGCCCAGGGAGGACGGTTCGTGATCCTCGGGTCCGGTTTCCTCCCCACCGGCACACAACCCATACAGGCTGAAGGCTACCCTCTCCCCACCGAACTGAATGGCATCAGCGTCCAGTTTAGCGGACAAGGCTCCACGGAAAAAGCCTTCCTCCTCGCCGTCACCGCGACTCGCGTGGAAGGGATCTTGCCTTCCTCCTTCCCCACTGGCAATGCGGCGCTTCGGCTCATCCTTGGCAAAGACTTTGTGGACAACCCGGTCTTCATCGCCTCTCAGAAATTCGGCATCTACACGGCGAATGGGCGCGGCTCCGGACCCGCCGTCGCATATCAAGGGCAAGGTCCGGATGCGGTTCGCAACAGTTTCCTCGCTCCCGCCAAACCGGGCCAGACCGTCGCCATCATGGGAACCGGTCTTGGCGCGCGCAAGGGCAGCGATGGGGACACGCCAGCCCAGGAGTCAATACAGAGCCTCATCCGGGTGGTGGTCGGCGGGCGGCGCGCGGAGGTCCTCTATAAGGGCCGATCCGAGCGCGGTCCCGGTCTGGACGAGATCCAGTTCGTCGTCCCCGCAGACGTAGACGGTTGCTACGTTCCGATAGTTGTCGAAGCCGACGGCGTCCGCATCACCACCGCGCAGATCATGGACGAGGGACCGTTCAGCAATTACGCCACGATTTCGGTCGCCGCCGGTGATCGCTGTTCAGACCCCACCGGCATCTCAGCCGAGGATCTCGATCTGCTCACCCGCAATGGGAATCTGCGAGTGGGCGGAATCTCGCTCGCCCGCACTTCCAACTTCGACCCGAGAATCGAATACACCGACAACGCCAGTGCCAGTTTCGTCAGCCACGACGCCGTGAGCCTGCTGCGCTCCGCCGGCATTTTCGGACTACCCATGCCCGGTTCGTGCTATGCGAATCCGGGGCGTAAGCTCGACTCGGAAGACTCGCCACCGCCATTGGACGCCGGATCGTCGCTGATGCTAAACAGCTCGTCAGGGGCTCGTCCCGTCCCCCGTCAGGACAACGGCGGCTACGCAAACAAACTGGGAACCGGGTTCCTCTCCGCCGGTAGTCTGTCCGTTTCCAACGACAATGGCGGCGCGGATGTTGGTCCGTTCCAGGTGACGCTCAACATCATGGAGCCCGTCCAATGGACCAACAAGGCTGTCCGCGCCATTGACACGGAGCCAACCCGCTGGAGCGGCGGAGACCCCGATTCGCTTGTGATCATCTCCGAGATCGGCTCCAACAACTTCGCCACCAACAGCGCTGTTTGTGTGGAACGCGCCTCGGCCGGGAGCTTCGCCGTTCCCACCAGCACCTATCGCACTCTGGGAGAGCGCGGTAATTTCGGCTCCTACCCGGCGGTGGTCTCCGTGGGCTCGCTGTCCGGATTCGCCCGTTTCACCGCGCCAGGCCTCGATGCCGGCTTCGTCTCTGTGATCCTCAACGAGAGCCTATACATCCCGTAATCACACCAGCAGTTCCTTCACCACCGTCGACTTCAAAACCCCCGTCAACCGGTTATCCAGGCCCTGATACTTGTACGTGAACTTCTCGTGCTCAATGCCGAGTAGGTGCAAAAACGTCGCCTGGAAATCGCGAATATGCACCGGGTCTTTCACGATGTTGTACGAGAACTCATCCGTCTCGCCGTGCACATACCCGCCCTTGAACCCGCCACCCGCCATCCACAACGAGAAACAGCGCGGATGGTGGTCGCGGCCGTAGTTGGTTGGCGTCAACTTGCCCTGAGAATAGACCGTGCGTCCGAACTCACCGCCCCAAATGACGATGGTGTCGTCCAGCATGCCACGCTGTTTGAGATCCTGCACAAGCGCGTAGTTGGCCTGATCCACATCCCTACACTGGCTCGGCAGAATCGCCGGCAACTCGCCGTGCACGTCCCAACCGCGCATGTACACTTGAACAAACCGCACCCCGCGCTCCAGCAGCCGCCGCGCCATTAACGTCGTGTATGCGTAGGTCCCCGGCTTGCGCGCTTCTTCCCCGTAGAGTTTGAACATCGAATCCGGCTCTTTCGAAAGATCCGTCAGATCGGGCACCGAACTCTGCATGCGAAACGCCATCTCGTACTGCTCCATGCGCGCCCGCGTCTCGGCATCGGCCACCTTCTGATACTGCATCTGGTTCAGTTGGTTCAGCCCGTCCAACATCCGCCGTCTCACCTGCGGAGACACGCCATCGGGATTGTTCACATACAATACCGCATCGCCCGACGATCGCAGTGCCACGCCCGCATACTGCGCCGACAGGAACCCCGCGCTCCACAGCCGAGCCGAAATCGCCTGCACGTTCGCCCGCGGATGCGTGTGATTCGCGTTCATCACCACGAACGCGGGCAGATCCTGATTCATGCTTCCGAGCCCGTACGAAATCCACGACCCGATGCACGGCTTGCCTGGAATCTGATTACCCGTCTGAATGAATGTGATGGCCGGTTCGTGATTGATCGCCTCGGTGTGCATCGTCCGCACTACCGTGATGTCATCGGCCATCTTCGCGGTCCACGGAAACAATTCCGAGAGCCACATGCCGCTCTTGCCGTGCTGCGCGAATTTGAACACCGTCGGCGCAATGGGAAACCGCGCCTGCCCCGACGTCATCGTCGTCAGCCGCTGCCCGTTGCGAACCGACTCCGGCAGATCCTTGTCGTAGTACTCCTTCAAACCCGGCTTGTAGTCGAACAGATCGTGCTGCGGCGGAGCGCCCACCATATGCAGGTACACCACGCGCTTCGCCTTCGGCGCAAAATGCGGCAGCCCCGGCAGCCCGCCAAACACCTTGCCCGTGGTCGCGCCCTCGGCCATCAACGAAGTCAGCGCGGCCCCGCCAATCCCCGTCGCTGCGCGCGAGAAGAACTGCCGCCGTGTTTCGACAAGAACAGATTCGCGGATCGGGTTCATTTGTTCAATGCCTCATCCAGATTGAAAACTTGATTCGCCATCATCGTCCACGCCGCGTACTCCGCCGCAGGAAGCGACTCATCCACCTTCGATTCGCCGGCCGTGATCAACTTGCGCGCTTCCTCCTCGTGAGCCTTGTAGTACGCCACAAAGTCATTGAACGAAGCCCTCGCCGTCAACCGCTCCCGCGCATCGAACGCACGCCCCAACACGCGCACCGTGATCTGGTCCAGCCGTTTCCCAAACTCCGCCGGCTCGCGCATCGCCATCGCCGCCAGCGTACGCGCGGCCTCCACAAACTGCACATCGTTCATCGTCACCAGCGCCTGCAACGGCGTATTGGTTCGCTCACGCCGCACCGTGCAATTCTCGCGCGAGGGCGCATTGAAAATCTCCATCGACGCCGGCGGCGCACTCCGCTTCCACAGTGTGTACATGCTGCGCCGGTAGAGGCTCTCGCCATGGTCCTGCTTATAGAACCGCGTGGTCGAATTCTTCATCGCCACGGTTTCCCAAATGCCCGCAGGCTGATACGGCTTCACACTCGGTCCACCGATCACCGGCGTCAGCAACCCGCTCACAGCGAGTGCATAGTCGCGAACCATCTCCGCATCCATGCGGAACCGCGGCCCGCGCGACAGCATGCGGTTCTCCGGATCTTTCTTGAGCTTGTACGGCGTCGCCGCCGCGGATTGACGGTACGTCGCGCTCATCACCATCATCTTGTAGAACGCCTTCATATCCCAGCCCGACTCGCGGAACGTCGCCGCCATCCAGTCCAGCAATTCCGGATGCGTCGGCGGCTGCCCCTGCGAACCAAAATCCTCGGCCGTTTTCACAATGCCCGTGCCGAAAATCTCCTGCCAGAAACGATTCACCGTCACGCGCGTCGTCAGCGGATTCGACGGATCAATCAACCACTGCGCCAATCCAAAACGGTTACGCGGCAGTTCCTGCCCCATCGGCGGCAGCGCTGACGGCACATCGGGAAACACCTCATCGCGAGGCTGATCATACATCCCGCGGAACAATACGTTCGCCGATGGCTTCTTATCCGGACGCTCCGCCATCACGTGCGTCAACCCACCCTTGCGGCGAATCGCGCGCCGTTCTTTCTCCACGATGTCGGATTGCGACGCCAGTTCCTGATAGTCGTGATCCTTCTTGTTCAACCAAGTCAGCAGCAGCGCATTGTTGCCGTTCTTCTCCGTGCCCCACTGCGCCAGCGACGTCACTTCGTCCTCGCTCAGCTCACGCTTGTAGATGCGCAGGTCAGCCAGCCCGCCGCCGGGGAAGTACCGCCGGCCATCGGAGCCGATGCGCATCGCCATGTTGGCAACATCGCCCACCTTGAGCTCTTCTTCCGCGTCGCGGATGGCCGATTCCGTGCTCACGGGTTTGCCATTCACAAACAGCGAAACGCCCGTGCCCAGTTTGCTTCCGTCGTAGGTGAGCGCAACATGATTCCAGCTATTCGGCCGCATGCGCGCACTCGCCGTCGCCTGCGTCAATACCCGTTCCTGCAGCGCCGGAGAGGCAAACTGAAATCTCGGTAGGCGGCCAGTCACATTAAAAACCCAGCCGCGCGCCTGATTCACCTTGTCCGCATGGCTGGCGACAATCCACGTCTCATCGGTGTTCGGAAAGAACACCCACGCGCTCACTGACAGCGGCTCGGCCGGATCGAACTCGTCAATCCCCGGAATCTCCAATGCAGCCTTGGCGAACTGCAGTGCTTTGTCTGCCATCGGCCCTTTGCGCCACTGGAAAGTCTCATTGAGCGCCAGCGATGTTTCCTTGCCGCGAACCGTGCCCTTCACACTCGTACCCGCGCCTTCGCGCAACGGCAGCGACACCAGCGCATCCGGCGAAGGATCCGTGAAAGTCTTCCTTTCCTCAGTGTTCAGCCATGTCTCGAAATCCGCCTTCACGGCAGTCACCCGCTCGGCCTTCCGCTCGCGCAGTTCCTTTGCCGATCGCTCCAGTTCCTCCCACCGCGTGACATCGTCCGGCTGCGGTACAAAGATCACCGGCGGCGTATCGGGAATATTCCCATCCAACGGCTTCTGCGTGGTGTTCTTGAAGAACGCCACAAGTTGGTAAAACTCCTTTTGCTGGATCGGATCGAACTTGTGATCGTGGCACGTAGCACAGCCGGTGGTGAGCCCCAACCAGACGGTTGACGTGGTCTCCACGCGATCCTTCTGGTACATCGCGTCCACTTCCTCAGCAATCGACCCGCCCTCATTGGTCGTGATGTTGCAGCGGTTGAATCCACTCGCCACCTGCTGATCGAGCGTGCGATTCGGAAGCATATCCCCAGCCAGTTGCTCAATCGTGAAGCGGTCAAATGGAAGGTTATTGTTGAACGCACGAATCACCCAATCGCGATACGGCCACATCTCGCGATAGTTATCAATATGCAGCCCGTGCGTGTCCGCATAGCGCGCGGCGTCCAGCCAATACCGCCCCCGGTGCTCGCCCCAACGCGGCGACGCCAGCAGCCGATCCACCACCTTCTCATAGGCATTCGGCGCGCGGTCCGCAACAAACGCATTGATCTCCGCGGGCGTCGGCGGCAACCCCGTCAAATCGAGCGTCACCCGCCGCAGCAGCGTCCGCCGGTCCGCCTCCATCCCCGGCCGCAGCCCCATCGCTTCCAGCTTCGCCAGCACAAAATTGTCAATCGGATTCCGCACCCAGCTCTTGTATTGCACCACCGGCGGAGCCTTCTTCGTCACCGGTTGAAACGACCAGTGCTCCTTCCACTCCGCGCCCTGTTCAATCCACTTGCGAATGATCTGTTGCTGCTCCGGCGTGATCTTTTTATTCGACGCCGCCGGTGGCATGCGCATCGCCGGCTTGGCGTGCGAGATCCGCTGATACAGCAGACTTGCTTCTGGCTTGCCCGGAACAATCACCGCCCCGTTGGCCCGCTTCGCAAACGCGCCCTCTTGAATGTCAAGACGCAGATCCATCAGCCGCGTGTTCTTGTCGGGACCGTGGCAATGGAAGCAATTATCGGAAAGGATGGGACGCACCTGGCGTTGAAAATCCACGCCCCCGGGAGGCGCGGCAATCGCGCTCGTAGCAGCAGACACAAAGAGTAGGAAGACGTAACGCATGGGTGGATTCTGTCCCTCTATTCCATCACAATGAAATTGAAATGACCACAACACGACGGGAACTGATGGCGGCTCTGTCTGCCGCCGGCTGGATGAGCGCAGCATCCGGCGAGGCCTACGCCGAATCCACCGGCGCCGACTGGATCACCGCGCTCGTCACACGTCACGACAGCGCAGTAGAGACCCTGCTCAAGCGCCAGATCACCGATCCCAAGCATCCCTACAGCGGCATCTTCCCCGATGCAACCGAACTCTTCCACGCCAGCACTGCTTCCGGCGTCCTCGACACCCTCAACACCGCGTTCCACCACCCACAATCCAAGTTCCACAAGGACCCGCTGATGATCGAGCGCATGCGCCTCGCCGCCGCCTGCCTCCACCGCCACCAGACCCCCGACGGCAACATCGACAACGTGATCACCAACTTTAACTCGCCGCCTGACACGGCCTTCACCGTGCTCGGCGTCGCGCGCGTGGCCGGCATTGCCAAACGTGCCGGCTCTCGCGAGATCCTCCAAATGGTGACGCCGTTCCTTGACAAAGCCGGCAAGTCGCTCGCGCACGGCGGCGTTCACACACCCAACCATCGCTGGGTCGTCTGCGCCGCGCTTGCCCTTCTCAACGATGTCGCGCCGAACCCAGCCTACGGAAAGCGTGTCGATCAGTGGCTCGCTGAAGGCATCGACCAGGATGAAGACGGTCAGTACGACGAGCGCAGCACCATCGTCTATTCGCCGATCGTGGACATCGCGCTCATCACCGTGGCCGCCAAACTCGGGCGCAAAGAGCTTTTGCAGAACGTCCGCCGCAACCTCGACCTCAACTTCTATCTCATGCATGCCGACGGCGAGATGGTGACCGAAATCTCTCACCGTCAGGATCGCAACCAGATCGGCGACATGGGCCACTACTGGTTCCCTATGCACTACCTCGCGGTGCACGACAACAACCCGCGCTATGCCTGGGTGGCGAAGAAATATGTGGCCCAGCGCGCCGGCCTCTCACTGCTGCTCGAATACCCGGAACTCACCAAACCGCTGCCCGATCCCGTCGCGCCGCCCGACAACTACGAAAGGCACTTCAAAGCCCTGAGCATCGCCCGCATCCGCCGTGGCGAGCGCAGCGCCACCTTGCTGCTCGAAGATGACAGCCGCTTCTTCACGCTGCACAACGGCGGGCTCGCCATCAACGGAGTCCGTTTCGCCAGCGCCTTCTTCGGCAAGGCGCAGTTCGAGCCGCAAACATGGGCCAAGGAAGGCGATAGCTACATCTTTCGCCAGACGCTCACAGGCCCCTACTATCAGCCGCTCGACAAACCCTACCACGTAAAAGCGGGCGAATGGGGCGCATCGCGCAAGGACCGCCGCCAAACGGAGGTCTGCCACTTGGAACAGCGCGCCACCGTCACCGAAACCGCGAAGGGCTTCCGCATCCGCATGCAGGCCACCGGCACCAGCAAAGTGCCGCTTGCCGTCGAGGTGAGCATCCGCGGAAAGGAAGGCCTCGAAATGGACGGCCTCCTGCGCGCCCCCGACGCCACCGATGCTTTCGTCCTTCCGTCTGGATTCGCGCGCGTGCGCGCCGCCGGCCGCGAAATCACTTTCGGACCCGGCCGCGGCGAGCACAAATACACGCAAGTCCGCGGCGCCGAATCCAAACTCCCCGGAGCGAGCGTCTACATCACCGGATTCACACCGTTTGATCACACACTGGAGTTCACATGCGCATAGATATGACTGTGAATGGAACAGCGCGGCAAATCGACACCGAGGCCGACCGGCCTTTGCTCGAAGTGCTGCGTGAAGACCTGGGACTCACCGGCACTAAATATGGATGTGGCGAAGGCCAGTGCCGCGCTTGCACAGTGCTGCTGGACGGCAGGGTGGTCGCTTCGTGCCGCACGCCTATCAGCACTGCGGCGGGCAAGAAGATCACCACCATTGAAGGGCTCGCCCTCAACGGCAGACTGCACCGTGTGCAGCAGGCATTCATCGCCGAAGGCGCGATGCAGTGCGGCTACTGCGTGCCAGGCATGATCCTCACCGCGACGGCGTTCCTCGAAAAGACACCGCACCCCAGCGAAGCGCAGATCGCCGAAGCCATGAACGGCAATCTCTGCCGCTGCGCCGGATACCCACGCTTGATCGCCGCAATCCACCATGCGGCAAAGGGAGGCGCACATGCCTGAGATCTTCGAAATCGAACCCGAACGCTACGAACTCTTTGAAGCCCCGCGCTACATCTTCACGCCCACACGCCGTGAGTTCCTTGCCACGCTGGGCGTCGGCATCATGGTCGTCCCTGCAATCGCGCAGCAGCGCCGCGGCGGTGGAGGCGGCGCCAACGTGCCTGTCGGCTCGCGGCTCCACATCGCCACCGACGGAACCGTCACAGTGCTTTCCGGAAAAGTGGAAGTGGGCCAAGGCGCGCGCACGGAACTAGCCATGGCCGCCGCTGAAGAGCTACGCCTTCCGCTCGAACAAATGCGCGTCATTCTCGGCGACACCGACCTCACCCCCAACGACGGCTTGACCGCCGGCAGCGGAACCACGCCCCGCACGGTGCCGTCGGTCCGGAGCGCCGCGGCCGCAGCCCGCGAGATGCTCCTCAGCACCGCCGCCGAACGCTGGCACGCCGACCGCGCCACCCTCCGCATCACCAACGGCAGGATCACTCACGACGGCAAATCTTTCGGCTATGCCGATCTCGCCTCGGCGCTCGCCGGCGTCCAACCCAACACCACAGCCCTCACCAAAGTCGACGATTGGAAAATCCTCGGCACATCGCAGTACCGCGCTGATGCGCACGCCATCGTCACCGGCAAGCATGAATACCCCAGCGACATCAAACGCCCCGGCATGCTCTACGGCTGCGTCCTCCGCGCCCCCGCCTACAACAGCAAACTCAAATCGGCCGACCTCACCGCGGCTCAGAAACTCCCCGGCGTGGTCGCAGTGAAAGATGGCGATTTCGCCGGCTGTGCCGCGTCCACCTCCTACGCCGCACGCAAAGCCGTTGCCGCCATCGCAGCCGAATGGGACACCAAAGAGCACCCCTCCAGCGATGTGCTCTTCACGCACCTCAAGTCCCATGCCAAGCCCGGCCGCTCCGCATCGGAACGCGGGTCCATCTCCACCGGACTCGCCGCCGCCGCAAAGAAACACACCGCCACCTATCAAGTGCCCTTCATCGCGCACGCCCCCATGGAACCGCGCGCCGCCGTCGCCGAATGGGTCGATGGCAAACTCACCGTCTGGACCGGCACGCAAAACCCCTTCGGTGTGCGCGATCAGTTGATGCAGGCCTTCCACCTCACCGCGGACAAGGTGCGTGTGATTCAGCCTGATTCCGGCGGTGGCTTCGGTGGCAAGCACATCAGCGACGCCGCACTCGAAGCCGCGCGTCTCGCCAAGGAAGCAGGCAAGCCCGTCTGCGTCCGCTGGACCCGCGCCGAAGAATTCATGTGGGCCTATTTCCGCCCAGCCGGCCTCTTTGAAATCGAAGCAGGACTCGATGCCGAAGGCCGCCTCACCGCCTGGAAATTCGTCAACTACAACGCGGGCGGCGCAGCACTGGAAACGCCCTACAAAGTGGCCAACGCGCACCATCACTTCCTCGGCAGCCAGTCTCCGTTACGCGAAGGCTCGTATCGCGGCATTGCCGCCACTGCAAACAATTTCGCCCGCGAATGTTTTATGGACGAACTGGCCTCTGCGGCCAACCTCGACCCGCTCGAGTTCCGCCTTCGCAACGCCGATAACGACCGTCTTCGCGCGGTGCTGCAAGCCGCCGCGAAGAAGTTCCGGTTTGCCGAACGCCGTGCCGCGAAGAAAGGCATCGGCATCGCCGGCGGCACCGAAAAAGGTTCCTACGTCGCCGCCTGCGTCGAACTCGACCCCACCACCGGCAAGATCCGCGAGTTCTGCATGGCCTTTGAATGCGGCAAGATCCTCAACCCCGCCAACCTCCGCGCCCAAGTGGAAGGGTCGATCATTCAAGGGCTCGGCGGCGCACTCACCGAAGCCATCGAATTCGCGGGCGGCAAATTGAAGAACGGCAGTTTCGCCCGCTACAAAGTGCCGCGCTTCAAAGACGTCCCTACCCTCGACGTCGTTCTGCTCGACCGTCCCGATCTCGCCCCCGCCGGTGCAGGAGAAACGCCGATCATCGCCGTCGCTCCAGCCATTGCCAATGCCGCGTTCCATGCCTACGGGGAACGCCGCCGCGCCATGCCCGTCAAAATGGGCCGCGCATGAAACCAACGCGCCGCGGCATCCTTGGAGCGCTGCCGGCACTCGCACTACCGGCAGCTACGCCCATCGACCGGCACGCCGTCGTACGCCGTCACAACCCCGTTCTCGGCGCATTCCAACCGCGCTCGCCGCTCTCCATCGGCAACGGCGAATTCGCCTTCACGGCCGACATCACCGGCCTGCAGACCTTCCCCGATCTCTACGACAAGGCCATGCCCCTTTGCACCATGTCCCACTGGGGCTGGCATTCGTTCCCCAACCCGCGCGGCTACTCACTCGCCACACTCAAACTTACCGATTTCGAAACCCACGGGCGCAAGGTCGGCTACCCCGTCGCCGCGCGCGGCCAGGAAGAGCATTACAACTGGCTCCGTGACAACCCGCACCGCCTGCACCTCGGCCGCATCGGCTTCGTTCTCAAAACCAGTACCGCCGCTGACGCCACGCCGCAAGACCTCACCGGCATCCGCCAGGAGCTCGACCTCTTCAGGGGCCACCTCAGCAGTTCGTTTCAAATCAACGGCCGCTACGTTCACGTCCACACCGTCTGCCATCCCGATCGCGATGCCATCGCCATCGACGTTCGCTCGGAGTTGATCACGCGCGGCCAGCTCGCCCTACGCCTCGACTTCCCATACGGCTCGCCCGCCATGAACGCCGCCGACTGGACCCACCCCGATCGCCACACCACCACGCTCGAAGAACGTGGCATTAACGAAGCGATCTTCCACCGCCGCCTCGACGACGACCGTTACGCCGTCCGCCTTTTCTGGTTCCAGAGCGCAAACCTCGAACAAGCCGCACCCCACAGCTTCCGCCTTCTCCCCCTCACAAACCACCTCAGCGCCACCATCATCTTCGAACCGATCCCCGGCACCGGCAAACTCTCCTTCCGCGAAACCTTCGGAAAATCGCAAGACCACTGGAAAAAGTTCTGGACCACCGGCGCCGCCATCGACCTCTCCGCCTCCACAGACCCGCGCGCGAGAGAACTCGAACGCCGCATCGTCCTCTCCCAATACCAGACAGCCATCCAATCCTCGGGTTCGTTGCCGCCGCAGGAAACCGGACTCGTCTGCAACAGTTGGAACGGCAAATTCCACATGGAAATGTACTGGTGGCACAGCGCCCACTTCCCGATGTGGGGCCGCCCCGCGTTGCTCGAACGCAGCATGTCCTGGTACAACCGCACCGTCGCCTCCGCGCGAGCCACCGCCAAACAGCAAGGCTACGCCGGAGCCCGCTGGCCGAAAATGGTGGCTCCGGACGGCCGCGAAAGCCCCTCCAGCATTGGTCCGCTGCTCATCTGGCAACAGGCGCACCCCATCGCGATGGCCGAACTCCTCTACCGCGCCACACCCACCCGCGCCACTCTCGATCGTTACCGCGACATCGTCATGGCGTCCGCCGAATTCATGGCCTCCTTCGCGCACCTCGAAACAAAGACCGGTCGTTACGTTTTGGGCCCGCCAGTCATCCCGGCGCAGGAAAACCACCCTCCCACCGAAACCTGGAATCCGACCTACGAGCTCGAATACTGGGCCTACGGCCTGCGCATCGCCAATGAGTGGCGCCGCCGGCTCAGCTTGCCTCCCGAGCCCAAGTGGGAAGAAATTCGCCGCAAACTTGCCCCCTTGCCCGCGAAGGATGGCGTCTACCTCGCCCACGAGAACTGCCCGCGAACCTTCACCGAGCGCAATCGCGATCATCCATCGATGGTCGCTGCACTCGGCGTCCTCCCCGGCGAGAAGGCTGATAAGGAAACGATGCGCCGCACGCTGCGCAAGGTGATGGACGTGTGGGAATGGCCCGACACCTGGGGTTGGGACTACCCGATGATCGCGATGACGGCGGCCCGCATCGGCGAGCCCGCGCTCGCCATCGACGCCCTGATGCTCAACACTCCCAAGAACGAGTGGCTGGCCAACGGCCACACCTACCAACGTACCAACCTACCGCTGTACCTCCCCTCCAACGGAGGCCTGCTTGCAGCCATCGCCATGATGGCCGCGGGTTGGGAAGGCGGCCTCGCCACCAACGCCGCCGGCTTCCCCAGTAATTGGAACGTCCGCCACGAGGGCCTCTTACTGCAGCCGCTCTAGATGGCAGCTAAGATGGAACTATGAGCCCGGTGTCCCGGCGCATCCTTCTGGCATCCCTTCCCTTCGCCCGCCTGCGCGCCGCGCAGAAGGGACAGGTGTTCACCGCCGAAGGCGTCCGCTATGCCGACCCCGCCACCGAGTTCCTGGTGGAACGCTTCACAGACCCGCAATTCCCCAGTTATTGGCCGCTTCCCTACGCCCGTTCCATCGCCAGACGCGGCGCATTCTTCCTCTTCGCCTCCGACCGTGGCGACGGTCTCCAGGCCTTCCGCTACGAGCTCAAATCCGGCGAAGCGAAACAACTCACCGCCGCCACCAGACTGCACTCAGGCTCCCTCAACCTCCTGCCCGACGAACGCACCTTCGTCTACGCCGATGGCCAATCGGTCTACCTCGCCCCGCTCTCCACGCTGAAGGAGCGCCAGGTCTACCGCGTCCCCGAAGGTTGGGAATTGGGCGATGGCTTCAGCATTTCGGGCGACGGCGTAAACATCGCCCTCATCGAAAAGCAGGGCACGAAATCGCGCCTCCGCCTCGTCGGCGTCGCAGGAGGCGCTGCCACAACCCTAATCGAACACGAGGGGGAACTTCGCCATCCGCAAACACGCCCGCGCCGCGCCAGCGTGCTCTATCAAAAGGACACCACGCTCTGCCTCGTCCACTACGACGGCAAGAACGATCTCCAACTCGGCACAATGGTCCCGAGCCCCGGCGCGGCATTATGGTCTGTCGACGGCCGCACGGTGAGCTACCTCGCCCCCAAAGGCAACAGCGTCTACCTGCGCGAAGTGGTGCCCGACACGCGCCAGGACAAGGAAGTCACTCTCACCAGCCAGTTCCACAATTTCCAGCGCAACGTCGATGGCTCCGTCCTCGTCGCCGCCAGCCGCAGCGTGGCGCAGCCCTACATCCTCATCATGCTCCGCCAAACCCGGCGCGAACTCACCGTCTGCGAGCACAAAGCCTCCGACCCCAAGTCCGTTCACCCCGTCTTCTCCCCCACCAGCCAGCGCATCTACTTCCAGAGCGACCGTCACGGCAAGCCCGCCATCTACTCCATCGTGGTTGACAAGTTCATCGAAAAAACGGAATCGTAGAAGTTCATGCTTTCAGAACTCAACGGAAAAACCGCGCTCGTCACGGGCGCTTCCCGCGGCATTGGTGCGGCCACCGCTGTCGCCCTCGCCGCCAACGGCTGCTCCCGCGTAGTCATTCATTACAACTCCCATGCCGAAGGCGCGCAGCAGGTGATGCAGCGCATCAAAGCAGCCGGCGCTGCCACTGAAGCGCTTCAGGCCGACCTCAGCACTCCCGCCGGAATCCGCGGGTTCCGCGACGCTCTCCGTGCCACTGCGCCCGAAGTGGACATCCTCGTCAACAACGCCGGCTTCCTCGTCCAACGCAGCAGTTTCGTCGATTTCCCAGAAGACCTGTTTGATCGCGTGATGGACCTCAACTTCCGCAGTGCCTGGTTCGTCGGACAGGAATGCGCGCCCGCCATGGTTCGCAAAGGCTGGGGCGTCATCGTCAACCTCAGCTCCATCGCCGCCCGCAACGGCGGGGGCCCCGGCGCGGCCATCTACGCCGCATCCAAAGCCGCCGTCGCCTGCGTCACCAAAGGCATGGCCAAGGAGCTCGCCCCCAAGGGCGTCCGCGTCAACGCTGTCAGCCCCGGCACCGTCGACAATCATTTCCACCAGGTCTTCAGCTCGCGCGAAATGCTCGACAACATGTTGAAGATGACCCCCGCCGGCAAACTCGGCAGCGACGAAGAAGTCGCCGACACCATCCTCTTCCTCTGCTCCGACGCGTCACGCTATATCCACGGCCAGACCATCGAAATCAACGGCGGCATGTTCATGGTGTAGCAGGAAGTCCCTCCAACTCAATACCCCAGCAACGGCGCCAACCTCGCCAGCACCTCGTCCATCACTTCATTGGTGCACCGCCCGAACCGTTCTGCCTTGCGCGCCTTCCAGTCGATGCTCTTCACGTGATCCGCCAGAATCACCCCGCTTGCGCCCACGCCTTCCGGAACGGCCACTTCGAAAGGATATCCTTTGACTTGACTTGTGATCGGACATGCCAGCGCGAGTCCGGATTTTGCGTTGTATATCTTTGGACTCAGCACCAGCACCGGGCGTCGTCCTGCCTGCTCCCGGCCTGCCTGTGGGTCGAAGGTCAGCCAAACGAAATCGCCGGCATCCGGCACGAAGACGCCTTTCACCAGACTTCCTCACCCGCCGGCCTTCCCCAGTCTGTTTCCCCATGACGGTTCTTCGGCGTGATCCGGCCGGCAAGCTCCGACAACTGGTACCTTCGCCGCGTCGGACGCAGTACGATGCCCCCGTTCCGTTGAAGCGCAAGCGAAACAGAATCGCCTTCCCCGAGGTTGGCTTGTCTGGCGAGCGCCAGCGGAATACGGATTGCCAAACTGTTGCCCCATTTCGAAACTATGGATTCATTTCGCATGTGTATCTACTTTGAGTATACTCCCCACCCTACTGCAAACATGATAAACCTGAATGCATGACTCGCCGGACCTTCCTCGCTACGCAGGCCGCACTTGCGGCCCAACCCACCACAAAAGCCGATTGGTTCGACCGCCCTATGCGCTGGTCGCAACTCACCCTCACTGAAGACGACCCGCCAAAGCTCGACATCAAGTTCTGGCTCGACTATTTCGCCCGCCTCCACTCCGACGCCATCACACTCTCTGCCGGCGGCGTCGTTGCCTATTACCCGACGAAGATCCCGCTCCACCACCGCAGCCAGTGGCTCGGCAATCGCGACACCTTTGGCGATCTCCTCGCCGGATGCCGCAAGCTCAACATGGTGGTCATCGCCCGCACCGATCCGCACGCCCTCCACGAGGACGCCGCGAAGGCGCACCCCGATTGGATCGCCGTCGATGCCCGCGGCAATCCGCGCCGCCACGCCTCCGACCCGTCCCTCTGGATCTCCTGCGCCCTCGGTCCCTACAACTTCGATTTCCTCACTGAAGTCCACCGCGAAATCACGACGATGTACAAAGTGGACGGCATCTTCACCAACCGCTGGGCCGGGTCCGGCATGTGCTACTGCCGTCACTGCCAGGAGAACTTCCGCCAAGCCTCTGGCCTCGATCTCCCGCGCACCAACAATCCGCTTGATCCCGCTCGCCGCGCCTACATCCTTTGGCGCGAAAACCGCCTCTTCGATCTCTGGCATCTCTGGGACGCCGAGATCCGCAAGATCAACCCCAACGCCCGCTACATCGCCAATGCCGGTGGCGGGGCGATGAGCAGCCTCGACATGAAAACCATCGGCGAGCTCGCGCCCACATTGTTCGCTGATCGCCAGGCGCGTCACGGCGTAATGGCGCCCTGGGCCAACGGCAAGAACGGCAAGGAATACCGCGCCACCCTCGGCCGCAAAGCTATCGTCGGCATCTTCAGCGTCGGTAACGAAGAGACCTACCGCTGGAAAGACTCCGTGCAATCCGATGCCGAGCTCCGCATCTGGGTGGCCGAAGGCGTCGCCAACGGACTCCGCCCCTGGTGGACCAAATTCTCCGGCTCCGTCCACGACGCCCGCTGGATGAAGCCCGTCGAACAGATCTATTCGAACCTCCACAAGTGGGAACGCTACCTGCGCAACGAACGTCCCATCGCTGATGTCGGCCTCGTCTACTCGCAACAGACCGCCACCTACTACGGAGGCGAGAACGCCGCCCGCACCGTCGAAGACCACACCCTCGGCTGGTATCAGGCACTGCTTGAAGCCCGAATCCCGTTCGAGATGGTGCACGACCGCCTCCTCGACCCCGCCCACACCAGCGCCTTCAAGGTCCTCATCCTCCCCAACATCGCCGCTCTTTCCGATGCGCAATGCGCCAAGCTCAAAGACTACGCCGCCCGCGGCGGTTCCATCATCGCCACTCACGAAACCTCGCTCTACAACGAGTGGGGCGAGCGCCGGCCCAACTTCGGACTAACAGATCTTTTAGGAGTGAAATACAACGGCCGCATCGAAGGTCCGATGAAGAACGCCTACCTCCGTCTCAACCATCCGCACCCGATGCTCAAGGGCCTGGAAGACGCCCCACGCATCATCCACGGAGTCCGCCGCCTCGACGTCACCCCCACCACACAGTTCACACAGAAGCCCGTCACCCTCATCCCCGCCTACCCCGATCTGCCAATGGAAATGGTCTACCCGCGCGGCCCCGAACCCGGCACACCCGAACTCTTCCTCCGCGAAAACGGCCGCTCCCGCATCGCCTACTTCAACTGGGACATCGACCGCATCTTCTGGGACATCCTCACCCGCGACCACGGACTGCTACTGCGCAACGCCGTCGATTGGGCCACCCGCGGCGAGCGCCCGGTCACCGTCACCGGCCAGGGATTCGTCGACGTCACGGTGTGGCAACAGGCCTCCTCGCTCACAGTGCACCTCGTCAACATGACCAACCCAATGACCATGAAAGGCCCCTATCGTGAGCTGATCCCCATCGGCGAACAACGAGTCAAAGTGAAACTCCCCGCCAACCGCAAAGCGAAAAAGGTCCACCTGCTCGCCGCCAACCGCACCGCCGATTCCACGGTCAAGGATGGCTGGATCGAGGCCCGCGTACCTTCAGTCCTCGATCACGAAATCCTCGCCGTCGACTTCGATTAGCACACCTGCCCGTTGCGCCCCAGCACCACCGGACGCCCGTTCAGGATCGCATACGCACGCCCGTTCTCAAACGGCCGCGCTTCTTCGAATCGAGGCAGTACAAACCAATCTCCATTGGCTTTGATATAACCCCACTTCCCTTCCATCCTCACCGCCGCCACGCCTTCCTGAAAACGCGTCCCCGCCTGAAACCGCGGCTTCACCACCCAGTCCCCCACGCGGTTGATATACCCGTATTTGCCGAACTGCACCAACGCACGCCCCTCCACAAATTGATCCGCATACGAGAATCGCAGTGAGATCTTCACCGCCCCACTCTCGTCGATGTATCCGAAACCGTCCTCCGTGGACACCGCCGCCAACCCCTCGCAAAACTCCGCCGCCGTCTCATACACCGCCGGGATGAACACTCGCCCCATGCTGTCGGCATACCCCCAGCGGAAGTTCACCCGCACCGGCTCCAACTTCCCGATCGGGGTCGGCTTCGATGGCCGGTCCTGCGGCCACACGAACGCTCGCCCGCTGCTCGTCCCAAGCCGTAAGAGCGGTTCCAATTGCCGGTACGCCTCCGTTATCATCCGCGATTTCTCCTCGCACACCACCCTCTTACCTTGATCGTTTATGTGCAAATCCGGATGCCATTGTTTGATCAGTTGCCTGTATGCCCGCTTAGCTTCGTCAGAGGTCGCGTTCTCCTGAAGGTCCAGAATCTCGTAGCATTGCCGAATGTCGAGCGCCATGGAAGAGTCTTTGATTCTTCATATCGGCGACCTCAATTCCCGCTGTAGACCAAGCCTGGGACTAAGGTCTTTTTCGCCATGTCCGTAGTCCTCAGCGAAATCAGGATTACTCAACAACCGCATGCTTCGCCAATCTCGTTACATCATCCAGCTCAAACCACTCCATCAATCCGAATGTGAAAAACTCATAGTACTTGTCCACTGTCAAGTTCTCCTCCAGGATCTGCCGCAAACTCCGCAATCCCCCCACTGTTCGCACCGCAACAATCGATTCCGCCTCCAGCGCCCCAGCCGTCACCGCCACCAACCCCGTCCGCCGTCCATGCGACTCCACCGACACCACCCTCCCTCTCGCCTTCTGCCATCGTGCAATAGCCGCCACCTGACTCGCCTCCAACCCTAATGGCCTCTCCCCCAAACCGGACAACAGCATGGCAAACAGAAACTCGCGCCTTCCCAACTTCCCTTCCCCGTACGAAAACGGATCGATCGCAATTACTCGCTTACCCTGCGCGATCAGCTCTGCCATCTCCTTCGACAGCGACGCCTTGCCGCCATCCCCCATCAGGATCACTACCTCGCGCGCATTCGGCGGTCCGGCCTCCACCGCCGGCACATGCCATGCGCCCCCTAGCCTGAGCCTCCACCAAATCGTATCGGCCTGCCGGTCCACCTCGCGCGCGTCCATCGTCAACGTTTGCGCCCGGACAATTTCCGCCAGACGCTCGCGCGACGCGCCCCCACGCCGCGGCAATCCCTGCGACATCCCCAGCGCTAGCGAATGAAGTGTGGCGTTCTCCGCCGGCAGCGGCGACAACAACAACTCCGGCTTGCGAACCTCGCCCTCCATCGCCATCTCCTTCAACGGATATTTCTCATCACCGGCAAAGAACTGATCGCGCAGGAACCGGTACAACTCCTCGCGACTGTACTCATCGTAATTGTGACCCTTGCTGTGATTCACATAATGCCGCAGCCGGTCCGTGGCGCCGTACAATGCGAACACCTGCCGCGCGCTCTGCAGCAGCGGTCCCACCGCGTAATCGGCGCGGAAACAACAGTTGTCCTTCGCGTTGTTAATCAGCATCAGCGGACGCGGCGCGACCATCGCCGTCAAATGCGTGTAATCGGCCACCGAGGCCAGATCCACCGGCGTCTGCTCGCTGTCCCCCAAATCCAGATCCGGCCATTGCGCCCGCGTCACGTAACTCGAGTGTCCCGCCACCGGCACCACCACCTTCACCCGCGTATCCAGCGAGCTGATCATCGTCGTCTGCCATCCGCCGCCCGACAGCCCGGTCACCGCCACGCGCTCCGCATCGGCATTCGCATGTCCCAACACGATGTCCAGCGTTCGCTCCATCAGAAGGTAAAACACCGCCAGCCCGCCCGTGCCCGTCAGATCGATCTGCGCCAGCCGGTAGTGTACATTGTCGTCCACCTTCAACTGCCCCATCCCGATCCATTCCACGTTCACCGCCAGCATGCCGCGCCGCGCCAGATTCATGCATCGCTGCTGGATGTAAGGAGTAGCGATCCCGGTCCCCTCATGGCCGTTCACGTTCATCACCACGGGGACCTTGCCGGCCAGCACCTCGGGCTCATAGAGCAACCCCGAAGTCCAGAATCCCGGAACAATCTCGAAACGGAATTTACGCAGCTTGTACCCCGTGCCCGCAATAGTCTCAGTCCATTCCACCTTGCGACCCGGTGTCCGCCACTCCCGCGCCCGTCCGCGAAACACCACCTCGTCCAACACGCGCTGCCGCAGCTTCGCCGCATAGCGATCCCATTCCACCGCACTCGCCATGGTGGGCATCAGCGGCACACGTGACGCCGTATACACCTGCGTCTCCACCAGCGCCTGGTTCGGATCGAGCAGCGGACGGTCGAGAGCCGTCTTCAATTCCGCCGCGGTTTGCGCGCACAACCCCAGCGCACTAAGGAACACAATGGCAATCTTCATATTGTTGGGATTCAGGATACCCGATTTACGCGCCCTGGTTTGGGAACACACGCGTCTCGGCCTATCAGCGTCTATCACCGTTTATCTGTGGCCAATTACTTCTCGTCCGCCGCAATCGCCGACAACACTTCAATCCGCCCCACATACAACGGCTCCACGCACTGCGCGCTCTGGCATTTCCCCACCTCGCCCGACCACCTGTTCTGCGTCGTCGTCAGTGCCTTCAATTGCGCAGTCCGCTCCGCCGCCATCCCATAGCGGTACTTGATCCGCTGCTCCGCCGCGCGATACGCCAGCGACAGGTGCTGATCCAGAATCGCCAGCGCCGCGTTTCCACAAACCGCCTGCTCGCGCACATGCTTTGTCTTGGCGCACGAAAAACTCGGAGCAATCGTCTTCTCCTTCCGCTGGTAGCTGTACTCGCCTCCCATCCCATTGCACGCATCCTGGCCCCGCTCCATCTCCAGTGCGCTGCCCGCTTGGGAGAACTTCAAAACCAACTCCTCGTCCTCATCGGCAAACGTGGCGTTCCCCGTCCGCTTCACGATCACCCGCACCGGCCCCGAAAGCACCACCCACCCCTTCTGGTCCATCCGCGGATCGTCGGACGATTGCGTGCCCTCAATCCAATCCAGAACTTCGATGGTGTCGTTGTCCAACACCCGCAACAACCGCTGCGGTTCCCGCGTGTGCTTGATGTTCGATCCCCAACTGCATTGGCCCCTCCAGCGCCCTTCCAACTGCCGCGCATCCACAACATCGACGCCCGCCGCACTTCCACCGCCAATCAGGCAAAGAACGGCAATCGCCGCCGAACATGTCCGCATGCCTTCAGTGTAACCTCGCGCGCCTCACACTCTAGCCCGTGCCCCAACGGCAGGACAACCGGTCTCCCTTCAAGTCACAAATCAAAGGCGGAGCCCTTGGGCGGTATCTCCTGGCGAGCCAGCCGCCACGCCGGATCGCGCAACAGCGGCGACAGGCTCAGCCCATCGTGAGTCGGCCCACTCACCCCCGCCAGTGCCGCACCGCCTCCTGCCTGTGTTTCAAGCGCAGGTTGGCCTCTCAGTCTGCCGCGACGTCTTGCGCTTTGCGGCCTCGCCTCACGCACGTTCTCCATTGACGGATTCCCCACTGCGAGTAGCATCCAGGCAACGCCGGAACTCTACTTCGCCACCGGCTTCAAAAACAAATCCGCAATCCGGTCCACCACAAAATTCGGCCGCGCATCACTCACATTGGTGAACACTACAATTGACAGCCTGTCATCCGGAAACCGCGAGAACTGGCTCTTGAACCCCTGCAGCGTGCCCCCATGGCTCACCATCCGGTGCCCGCGAACCAGATTCACATTCCAGCCAAACCCATATTCGTACGTGCTCCCGTCATTCAACCGCACCGGAGTCCACGCCTGCCGCTTCGTTTCTCCGTGTAGCGGCATATTCGTATACAGCGCCGCGTCCCATTTTGCAATGTCGATCACGTTCGACAACAGCGCCCCGCTCGGACGCAGCGTCAGCAGCGCATGAGCATTCGTGTAAGTGCCATCCTTCCAGTCGTAGCTCGAAGCCCGGTTCGCAACAACACCCGTATGCGTCGTGGTGCGCGTTGCATCCATCATCAGCGGATCGAAGATCCGCTCGTCCAGAAACTCCGGCCATCGAGTGCCCGACACGCGAGTGATGATCTCCGCCAGCGTGAAATAGCCGAGGTTGCAGTACATGTACTTCGATCCGGTGGGATGCGCCAGCGGCGCCCGGTACGCCCCGCGAATGATCTCGATGTCCGGCTTCGACCTCACAAACTCAAACACCGGGCTCTCCCGCACCAGACCCGACGTATGGGTCAGCAAATGACGGATCGTGATCGCGCTCCACGAAGGCGGCGCGTCGTGCAGATGCCTGCTTACGCGATCGTCGACGGTGAGCTTCCCATCCTGCGCCAGCAGCAGGATTCCTGCCGCAATGAACTGCTTACTCACTGACCCGATGCCGTACACCGTGTCCGACGTCGCCGGCGCGTTCAGTTCGATGTTGGCGAGGCCATACCCCTTCGCCTTGATGAGCCGGCCATCCCGCATCACACCGATCGACATCCCGGGGATGTGCTGCTTGTGCAGTTCCTCGGTGGCGATTCGGTCGATGTCATCCGCCCTCAGCCAGAGGACGAAACTGAGAAGAACTACAATGGACCGCATTCGCGCATTATTGCGCGATTGGCTCTATCTTCTCAACTTTGATGATCCCGGTCTTTTCGTAGAGCGTGCCGGTGACCTTCACCTTTTGGCCCGCAAACCGCTCTGGCGTTGCCTGATCGCTCAGCTTATACGCATTGGAGCCATCAAACAAGGAGAACTTCGAGCCGTGTGATTTAACGCACGCCCGGACGCAATTGGGGTCCTCCCCCATACGCATCTTCTCGTGGCTCTTTCCGCACATGTCATCGGTAATCACGCCAGTGAACGTTCTGCTTTGCGGTGAAGCAGATAGCAAGGTTGCCGCCACGAACATCAGAAGCCAATTCCTCATTTTGCAAATGCTCCTACTCATTTGGATGCAATTTCCCGGCCAAAGGTGTCAGTGGGTTTAACGCCAGCCAGACACTCTGAAACCGCGCCTCATCCAGCCGGTCCTTCAACTCGAAGTGATACGCCTTGTACCCGTTGTAGTGCGTCTTCGATCGCTCATATGTACTCAGCGTCAATTCATAGGGTCCGCTCGAACTGATGTTCTCCACATCGGAAAACCGCCACGTGCGCGACGCCGCCTTCGCCGCCGTCGAGTAGCTGATCTCGCCACCTGCAATCCGCAGCACGCCCTCCGTGCCGCGGTTCAACCCGGCCAGATGCTTCACACGCAACTCCCACACATCGGGCCGCGCGGGCCCGGGGAGCGCCCCGACCAACCGGTCGTCCATCCGCGCGCGCAGCAGCAGATACGCCTTCTCAAATCCCTTCCCACGGAAACTATATTCCCGATCCGCGCCCAGCTTCCATTTGCTGTCCTGCCAAGTGAGCACCGTGATCTGCTCATCCGACACAGTCAGTTGTTGAATCTCCTGCAATGGCCAGCGCCATTCGACAGGCTTGCGCTTGCCCTTCTTCACTACTTCCGTGAATACGATCTCTTTATCCGATATGCGCAACTGGCCCAGCTTGGCCCGCCGCGTCATCTTCTTCACCGGACTCACATGCTGCACGTCATAGGAAAACTCGGTCTGCGCGAATGCCGGCAGAGCCAGCGCCATCACGATGTATGCTTGACTTCGGAATGCCATTTCCACACCTCATAAATTGCCGGATAAACAACAAGCTCCAACAGGAACGACGTGACAATGCCGCCCACCATTGGAGCGGCGATTCTCTTCATCACATCCGCGCCCGTACCCGTCGACCACAAAATCGGAACCAGCCCCAGAAACATCGTCGCCACCGTCATGAACTTCGGCCGGATTCGCTTCACCGCGCCATGCCAGATGGCCTCCTGCAATCCGGCAAGCGACCGCATCCGGCCCGCTGCCTTCGCCTCTTCATACGCCAGGTCGAGATAGAGCAGCATGAACACTCCCGTGCCGGCATCCACACCCAACAGCGCAATCAGCCCCACCCAAACACCCACTGACATGTTGTAGCCCAGCCAGTACAGCAGCCAGATCGCGCCGATCGCCGAGAACGGCACTGACAGCAGAATGATCATCGTCTTCGCCGCCGATTTCGTATTCAGATACATCAGCATGACCACCAGAAACAGGGTCACCGGAAGCACCACGCGCAGCTTTTCCTTCACCCGTTCCATCGCCTCATACTGGCCGCTCCACACCAGCGTGTACCCGGCGGGAACCTGCACTTTGTCCCGCAGCAATTGCTTCGCTTCGTCTACGTACCCGCCGATATCGCGCCCGGCGACGTCCACATACACGTACCCGCTCAGCAGCCCGTTCTCATCGCGCAGCATCGACGGCCCGGTGGTCAGCTTCACCTCGGCCAGTTGCGACACCGGAATCTGCATCCGCCCATTCATCGCCGGAACCAGCACGCGATCAAGCGTGTCCAGTTGCGAGCGGTAGTCGCGGAAGTAGCGCACATTCACCGGATAGCGTTCGCGACCTTCCACCGTCGTCGTGACGGTATCGCCGCCTATGGCCGACATAACCACCATCTGCGCATCTTCAATCGACAGCCCATAGCGCGCCAGTTGATCGCGCTTCCAGTTGAAGTCGAGAAAATAGCCGCCGCCCGTGCGCTCGGCAAACACACTCCGCGTCCCGTACACCGGCTTCAGAATCCCCTCGATCTTCCCACCGATGCGTTCAATCTCGTTGATGTCCGCGCCGTAAATCTTGATCCCCACCGGCGTGCGGATCCCCGTGGTCAGCATGTCGATGCGCGCCTTGATCGGCATGGTCCACGCGTTCGAAGCGCCCGGCAGCGTCAACGCGTCGTTCAGTTCATTGATCAGTTTGTCCGTGGTCAACCCCTCGCGCCACTGCGACCGCGGCTTCAGTAAAATCACCGTCTCCATCATCGACAGCGGCGCGGGATCAGTGGGCGTTTCCGCGCGGCCCGCCTTGCCCATCACGCGCTCCACTTCCGGAAACGCCTTGATGATCTTGTCCTGCGTCTGCAGCAGCCGTGACGCCTCCGCAATGGAAATCCCCGGCAGCGTCGAAGGCATGTAGAGCAGCGCGCCTTCATCCAACGGCGGCATAAACTCGCTGCCGAGCTTCTGATACACCGGCACAGTGATCGCTACCGCCGCCAGCGCCGCTGCAATCACGCCCCACTTCCACCGCAGCGCAAACCGGCACACCGGATCGTACACGGCAATCAAAACCCTGCTGATCGGATGCCGCTCCTCGGAATGAATCTTTCCGATGAGCACTGCATTCGCCGCCCGCGCCAGCCACCGCGGCCGGAACGCAAACGCATTCACGTGCGTGAACATCAGCCGCAGCGCCGGATCCAGCGTGATCGCCAGCACCGCGGCCACAATCATCGAAAGGTTCTTCGTATACGCGAGAGGCTTGAACAATCGCCCCTCCTGCGCCTCCAACGCCAGCACCGGAAGGAACGACACCGCAATCACCAGGAGGGAAAAAAAGCTCGGCCCGCCCACTTCCTTCACCGCATTCACTACCACGCGCGTGTAGTCACCTTGCCGCCCGCCGCGTTCCCACTCTTCCAGCTTCTTGTGCGTCTGTTCCACCACCACAATCGCCGCGTCCACCATCGCGCCAATCGCAATCGCGATCCCGCCCAGCGACATGATGTTCGACGTCACACCTAAAGCTTTCATGGGGAGAAACGCAATCACCACCGCAATCGGAATCGTCAGAATCGGAATCAACGCGCTCGGCACGTGCCAGAGAAAGATCAGAATCACCAGCGAGACGATGATCAGTTCCTCCGTTAGCGTATGCGTCAGGTTCGCAATCGACCGCAGAATCAAATCCGACCGGTCATACGTCGTGATCAGCTTCACGCCCGCCGGAAGCCCGGGTTCAATGTCGTGCAGCTTCGCCTTCACCCGTTCAATCACGTTGAGCGCGTTCTCGCCCTGCCGCATCACGACAATCCCCGACACCACCTCACCCTGCCCGTCCAGATCCGCAACCCCGCGCCGCAAATCGGGCCCCAGCGTCACAGTTCCGACGTCGCGCACGCGCACCGGAACCCCAGTCTCTGCGCGCAGCACAATGGCCCCGATATCGTCCGCGGTCTTCGCGTAACCACGCCCGCGCACCATGTACTCCGCACCCGAAAACTCCAGCAGCCTTCCGCCGGCATCGTTGTTCCCTGCCCTCACCGCTTCCACCACGCGCGCAATTGGAATCCCGTAGGTCTGCAGCCGCCGCGGATTCACCTGCACCTGGTACTGGCGCACGAAACCGCCAAGAGGCGCCACCTCCGCCACACCTGCCACCGACTTCAGGTGATACCGCAAATACCAGTCCTGCACCGACCGCAACTCAGCCAGCGAATGCTTCCCCGTCGGATCCACCAGCGCGTACTGAAACACCCAGCCAAGCCCTGTCGCATCCGGCCCGATCTCCGTGTTCACTCCCTTCGGCAACCGCGGCAACACCGCCGACAAATACTCCAGCGTGCGCGACCGCGCCCAATAAATATCGGTGCCCTCTTCAAAGATCACGTACACATACGAGAAACCGAAATCGGAAAACCCGCGCACGTCTTTCACCTTCGGCGCGCCCAGCATCGAGGTGACGATCGGGTATGTCACCTGGTCTTCCAGAATGTCCGGCCCGCGGTCCCAACGCGAATAGATGATCACCTGGGTATCGCTGAGATCGGGAATCGCATCCAGTGGAACGGTCTTCATCGCCCACAATCCGCCCACCACTCCCGCGCACACCATCAGCAGCACCAGAAAGCGGTTCGCCGCGGAGAACTCGATGATGCCGTTGATCATCGTCCCGTCCCCTTCATCTGGCTCTCCGAATCCAGCAGAAACGTCCCGCTCGTGACAATGCGCTCACCCGCCTGCAAACCGGACAGCACCACCACCCGATCGCCAAACCGCTCGCCGGTCTGCACCCGCCGCGGCTCAAACATCCCGTTGCCTCGATCGACAAACACCGTCTTGCGGTCCCCCGCATCCAACACCGCATCCACCGGCACTGTGATGCGCGCCGCCGCACCCGTACGAAACTCCACATCCACAAACATCTCCGGCTTCAACAACACACCTGGATTCGCCACTTCAATCCGCGCCTTCAGCGTCCGCGTCTCCGGATCTACCGACGGATTGATGTAGCTCACCCGCCCCGCGAGAGTGCGCCCCGGCATCGCCGGCAGCCGGACGCTCGCGCCCGTTCCCACCTTCACGTTCGGAACATCGGACTCGAAGACCTCAGCCAGAATCCACACTCTGCTCAAATCAACAATGGTGTACAACTCCATTTCCGGCGTCACCTTCATCCGGTCAAACGCTTTGCGCTCGGTCACGAACCCAGACACCGGCGCATGCAGCGTGATCCGCTCAACCGGTTTCCCCGTGCGCGTGATCTCGGCCATCTGCTCAGCCGTAAAACTCCACCTGTCCAGCCGCCGCCGCGCCGCCTCCACCAGGCTGCCCATGCGATCCTGCGTGCCTTCCAGCGGACTCCGCGCCGTCTCGCGTTGCGCCCGCAACGCCAGCAGAAATTCCTGCTGCGTAGCCAGCAACTCCGGACTGTAGATCGTCACCAGCGGGTCGCCCTCTTTCACCTGCGCACCGGTGACGTGCACATGGATATGCTCCACAAACCCTTCGGTCCGCGTATGCACATGCGCAATGCGGTTCTCATCCACCGTCACCTTGCCCGCCGCTTGAATCGCCCGTCCATCGGAGGTGATCTCCACCAACCCGGTCTTCACTCCAACCAGTTGCTGCTGGTCCTTGCCGATCTGGACACTGCCCTTCGCCAGCGCCGCCAGATCGCCCTCGTAGACCGCCACCAGTTCATTCCCGGTTTCAGGGTTCAACCCCGGTTTATCCGATTTGTATTCCGGCTGCGCCGGGTCGCGATAGAACGCCACCTTGCGCGACGGGTCCACCGCCTTCGTCTCTTCATCGGCGTACTTCGGCGTCAGTTGCATCCCGCAATCCGGCGCAATCCCGGGCTTATCCGACCGGTACGCCGGATGCATCGAATCGTACCAGTAGAGAATCTTCCGGCCCGATTCCTGTTTGGGCGATTCCCCGCGCCGCTCGCGAAAGAAGTACCCGCCGGCAAACGCCGCCGCAATCAGCAGAAGGATTCCAAAGGCCTTCATCGCCCGCCCCCTTCCAGCAGATCAACGCCGGTCATCTCTTCAATTCGCGCCGCCGCCAGATAAACACTCAACATCTCCTCGAAGTAGTTCATCTGGTATTCCACGATGGTGATGAAGTTCGACAGCACCGACATCAGGTCCACCGAGCCAGTCTCATAGCTCGCCAGCGCGCTGTCCAGCGTAAGGCTCGCCTGCGGCACCACTCCGTTCTCATACGCGTTCATCAGCCGTAGCGACGTTTCCGCCATCAGGTAATCGTCCTGAATGCGGAAGCTCAACGATTGCGCCGTTGCCTCCAACGTCCGGCGCGCCGCCACCAACCGCTGCGCCTGTTCGGTCTCCGCCGCATGTTGCTTCCGGAACGCCGAAGTCGGCACTTTGATGTCCAGCCGGAATTGATACATGTCCGGCATCGTTCCCATATTGAAGTACCCCGCCGTCACCGCGTAGTCCGGCATGTAATCCTTGCGCGCCAGATTCAACGCAAGCTGGCTCCGCTCGACCATGTGTTGATCGCGCCGGATCATCGGTGCACTCGCGCCCGCCATCGCCAGCAGCGAATCGAGCGGCCTCGCCAGCGCCACCGGCTTCGCCATCACAGCCTCCCGCGGAGCATCCGCCGGACGCCGGTACAACAGGCTCGCCAGTTCCGCCTGCCTTGTCCGGATCTCCCGGTCCAACTGAATGCGCCGGGTATCCAAAATGGAAATCTGCGTCTGCAGTTTCAGCACATCCTGCTGCGCTGCTTTCCCTACCGCATAACGAATCTCGGCAACCTTCAGCAGTTTCTCCGCCAGATCCTGATTGCGCCGCAGCACACCGGTGATCAACTCGGCATACGCCAACTTGAAGTAGGCCTGCTTCACCTTCGCCGTCACAGCCAACCGCGCCGATTGATACGCCTGATACTCCGCGCGCGCTTCCTTCTCCGCGATGTCGCCGCGCAGCTTCCGCTTTCCGAAAAACGGAAACTCCTGCGTCACCATCATTCCGATGTTCGACGTCGGTTCACGGCCCAACCCCGCGCCGGGATACGGCTTCCCGGAGCTGTTGTATCCAAGCGAAACCATCGTCTCCGGAAGCGCGCTCTCCTGATCGGGCCGCTGCCGCGCAGCTTCGTACCGCTTCTGCGCCGCCAACACTTCCGGATTGCGCGCGAGCGCCTCACTCACCAGGGTGGAAAGATCTTCGGCGCGGGCAGACACAGCGGCTGCCACAACAATGCAGTAGTACAGTTTCATTTTTCCCTGCTATAGAGAGCACAATCAGACAGAGTTATCTTAATTGGAATCGGGTGCGTACACGCAGCGGGATCAGATTCGCAGGACGTGGTTGAAGATGGACAGGTCTCCGGCCAGCGGCGCAATCACCGTCGCGTGCCCGGCCAACGCAACCGGATGCCACACTACGGGCGTGGCTTCAAATTGCGCAATCACGGGGGACGTTGCCGCCGAATCCTTGGCTTCCTGCACGAGCACCTGATCAACCGGACACGCCGGCTTGTCAGTATCTTTACGTTCCGATTCTTTCTTGTGGCAGCAGGAATGTTGTGCGGACTGCTTTGTCTTGAAGCAATCCACGCAATGCCCGAGAAGCAATACGGCAGACATGAGCCAAGTGCACAGCAGGCGCATGGTGAGGCTTCTCATCTCACTACCAGAATACGGCAGCGCCACGCAGGAAGCAATGAGTTGCGTGGATACTCTCGCGATGCGACGACGCGACAGTCTGTTTGAACTGTACGATGCCGGGGTCATGCTGCTTCCATTTCGCTTTCTTTTTGCTGTTCGGAAATGGGACTAGGTTCGTCT
>JACQZR010000122.1 GCA_016213775.1 Acidobacteriota bacterium | reverse complement strand
TTCGGATGAGAAATGGCGGCAGTGGGGCTGAACCATCATGGTTGGGTGCGTTCTCCGGGCCACCGCCATTCGAACGGGAGAATACTCAGAACCGACACATGCTCGCCAACTTCTCGCATAGAAACGAGTTGTTCGCACGGCACAAAAAGCCGGTCCGCAAGGGATTGAGTCAACAACGGCAGGCTCGTGGAAGCAAGGAAAACTGGGTGTGGCTCCCCTCTCTCACCCCTCCTCGAACTTTCTCCACCCTCCGAGGTCATGGTTTGTGCGCAATTCGTGCCACGCCATTGCACGAAACGCACACAGACCATTATCATGAGGGAGAAGCGGGCCACCCGATGCGACGACAGACTCTGAGCACCGAATCCACCGCGCCGTCGAAGACGGTTGGGTCTAGGACCGCCCAGTTGATGACCACGCTCTACGAAAGCGACCAGACCACCTTCTCGCACGCCGACGTTGAGAGCATCACGGGCTTGCCGCCGGCATCGGCACGGAGCCTAATCCGGCACGCTGTTGCCCGGGGTGTTGTCTCCAGGTTGGAGCCCGGTCTCTTTGTACTCGTCCCGCCGGAACTCGGCCGAGCAACGGAGTTCGCCGGCAATCCTTACATTGTCGCCCGGCAACTGGTGGCCGGCTCCGAGTACTTCATTTCACACGCCTCCGCCATGGAGCTGCACCGAATGGTCACGCAGCCCCAGTTAGTAGTCTTCACCAGCACGACAAAGCGTCTTCGGAACCGAACCATTCACGGCACCGAGTTCCGGTTTGTTCTTGTTCGCCGTGAAGATGCTTTTGGCGTGACGACTCACTGGGTCTCGAAACAGGAGTCGGTCAAGATCAGTGACATTGAACGAACCGTAATCGATGGGCTGCACCTGCCGACGTACTGCGGCGGGATCACCGAGGTCGCGAAGGGCCTCTGGATGCGACGGGATGACGTGAAAGCGGGCCAGTTGATTGACTACGCCCTCCGCCTGGGGGTAGGTGCCGTTGTCCGGAGGCTCGGCTACTTACTCGACTTCTACCAGATCGCCCCACCCGAGGAACTGGATCGCCTTCGTCGTTCCCTCAGCGCGACATACGCGATGCTCGATCCGATGCTGCCGGCCGAAGGCGCGTACGTTTCCGGGTGGCGCCTCCGGGTGAACGTGGCGCCTGACGAATTCGAGGCTATCCGGAGGACTTGAACTGATACCGCAGCGCAACATCTCTCTCCTTGCCAATCGTCTCACGAAGGCCGGCGTCCGTCGCATTCCCGAAAGCGTGCTCGAACGCGACTACTGCCTGGCTTGGTTCCTTGCTGAGCTGGCTGAGAGCGAGCTCCGTCGGAGCCTGGCATTTAAGGGCGGAACCGCACTCAAACGCTGCTACTTTGCCGACTACCGGTTTTCCGAAGACATGGATTTCACGTTGATCGAGCCGATGCCCTTCGAAGACATTCGCCAGAGATTGGAATCCGTCTACGAGGCCGTTCGTGAGGCCAGCGGAATCGAATTCACGTTCGACCGCGAGGATCGCCAGTTGCACGCGAACAGTCACACGTTCTACTTGCGGTACGTCGGCCCCTTGCCCGCGGGTGGCAGCGTCAAGGTCGATATCACAATCCGCGAGAAGATTGTTTTTGCGCTCGAGGGCCGCCCCGTACTTCGGGCCTATGCGGAATTCTCGGATCTGCCGGATGGCCGAGTCGTCCAGGCGTACTCGCTTGCCGAGACCGCGACGGAGAAAGTTCTCGCGCTCGCCGATCGCGCTCGAAACGAACCGCGCGACCTCTACGATCTCTGGCATCTTGTCTCCTGCGAGGGCATCAACCTTTCAGAACTGGTGCCCGCGATGACTGCGAAGCTCGCCTTCCGGCAGCAAGAAGTGGCTGGAATCCAGGAGGCCATCATCAAGAAGGAAGCGCGGCTGAAGGCGCTCTGGTCCGGGCGACTCTCGAATCAGATGGCCGTGCTGCCGCCATTCGATCAGGTTTTCCGAGAACTCCGTCGCGTCCTGCGGCAGGCGAACCTGCCATGAGCGCGGCCTCGCATAGCACGATCATAAAATTCATAACACGCGCCGTCCGCGCGCAGAAGAGACGGGACCTCTCGCAACCTGGATCGAAGTGGAACGGGCCCGCGTCGTGGCGCTACGGGCGGATCGCCAGGCCGTCGGCGCTCCAAAGGACTGTTGGTGGCAGTGAGCGAAGGGGCCAAAATGGCAGCGCCAGGAGGGGCCACGGTGCCATCGGTTGATGGCAGTGGGTGCGCCCGCGGGCTGGCCCGCCGGGTTCGGGCCGGACCGACCGCGTCCACCAAGCAGTTGCCCCTGGCGCCTCGAACAGTCGTGGAAAGCGGGGGTTCTCGTTATGAGTTTTCTGAGGCATGACGAGATCTATCGGTCCGATGTGGGGTAAAACCCGCCTCGCTTGGAACCGAATGCCGCCTCCGTTGGTCGGCCCGGGGCCAAGATCGAGGGCGGAAACACTGAGAACTGGCTACGAAAAGAAACCAGCCCTGCCCCCTTGTATTTCGTGAAGATTTTTCTTGACACGGGCGGGCGCATCGGAAATCATGATCTGGTGATTGAAACTGCGAAAGACGGTTCCCAGGAGAGCGCCACTCGCTGGTGCCGTTGCCGCAGGGCAACGAAGTTGCCGTACGGCAACTCGACAGAGTGATGCAAAGGCAGCGGCCACCAGCGCCGCGCTCCTTTACGTCCTGAGAGTGTCCATACCGTAACCGCGCAGCTGGCCCCTCTCTCCCTGCCATTTTGGCCCCTTTTCCCGCTGCCACCGTCAAAAGGACCAGAGATGGAGGGCCTTGGTGAATGAGGAAATCGAGGTCGCCGGGTGATCTCGCGTGCTCACATCACAGGGTGGCGGGCGCACGCACCTTGGTCGACCGATGCTCAAGTGGAGCAGGACTTGGTGCTCTCGCGCGGGCTGGTCGAGATCTTCTCCGACCCGTTGCTCGGTTCCCAGCTCGCGTTTCGCGGTGGCACCGCCCTATACAAGCTCTACCTTCTGCCTCCGCCACGATACTCCGAGGACATCGATCTCGTACATACGGACGCTGGCGCAGTCGGTCCGGTCATGACGGCATTGCACGCCAGGCTGGACCCGTGGCTCGGAGAACCACGCCGAAAGCAGGCCCAAGGTGGGGTGAAGTTCATCTACCGATTCGACTCAGAGGTCCCTCCTGTAACACCGCTCCGCCTCAAAGTCGAAATCAACACGCGCGAGCACTTCTCGGTCTGTGGATTCGTCCAGCAGAGGTTTGAGGTCAACAGCCCTTGGTTCTCCGGTGGCGCTGAGCATGTAACTTACACCTTGGAAGAACTCCTTGGAACGAAGCTACGCGCTCTTTACCAGCGGAAGGAGGGCCGTGATCTTTACGATTTGGCCACCGCACTTACAAGGGCGCCAAACTTAGACATGAAAAGGACTGTCGAGGGCTTCCTACAGTACATGAACCGGACGGGCGCGCGGATCTCCCGTGCTGAATACGAAGCGAACCTCCTCAGCAAAGTGGCCGATCCCGTGTTCCTTGCGGACGTAGAACCTCTGCTCGGAACACAAGCCGCCGAGCAATTCGATGCCGAGAGCGCGGCAGCAGCCGTGATGGAGCAATTCATCGCCCGGTTGCCTGGCGATCCTTGGAAGCGTCCACGATAACGGGTTCCCCGCATAGCACGAGGTGGGGCTGGTGAATCGACCTGTGAGAAGAGATTGCGTTATTCCCTGACCTTAGACAGGATGTGGGTGAGAATCGCGTCTGTTTTGCAGGACGCGTCCGTGCTTTGCCAAATATCGAGGGCTGCCGCCATCTTCCTGTCCGACGCTTCGAGGCTGAACGCCTTCTTCTTGAGTAGCGGCTTTGCTCTTTCGATCTCTTTAGACTGGCCACAGGTGACTGCGGTGGCGACGACACGCTCAAGGATCTCATCCCAACGCCGGGCCCGTTCCCTAACGGAAAGGCCCCTCCGCGTCGGATCGAGTGCCAGCACCTGTTCGACGCGACTCACTTCACGCCGTGCATCCGCGTTCTCCGGATCGACTTTTGCGGCACGCCGGTAAGCATCCAGTGCGAGCCGGTCTTTATCTGCAGCGAATCTCACGTCGCCAAGCCTCAACCAAACACTGGCGTCAGCGGGAAAGCGGCTGGCCAGCATAGAGTAAGCTTCATCCGCCTGCTCCGGGGAGCCGATGTCTTTTACCGTATCCGCTGCTCTCTTCCCGAAAACAGGATCATCTCCGCGTTGCTCGATCATCGTCAGCAAGAGCGAGATCGACTCGCTTCGTCGGCCCGAATCGGACAGAAGAGTCGCGTAGTCGAACTGGGCGTTACGACGCAGCGACTCTTCTTGGGCGGGCCACTCTTTAGAGAGCGCTTGGCGGAGAAGCTGAAGGGCCTGTTCCTTGTCTCCGCCGGCGAGAGCGATCTTGGCCAGCCCCATCCAAACAGCGCCGTTCGAAGGATCGGCGCGCGCGGCCGCGGAAAGGTAGGCTAAGGCCTCGTTGAAGTGGCCCGACTGGACGAGGGCCAGCCCCAGCGCGGCGCGTAGTTTCGTGTTCTGTGGAGTATGGGCCAAACCGTTTCGGAGGATCAGCACGGCCTCATCCACTCTGCCTTGAGCCAGCAGCTTCTCGCCATCCTGGTAAGCTTCAATTCCCAGATCGGAACGGCGAGAACGCTGCCAAAAGACCAGTCCGGAGACGATGAGCACCGCCGCGACCGTAATGGCGGCCAGCGTGGGTAGCCAATTCTGCCCTCGCGCGGCGGTGACTTCCTCCTGCTTGCCGGCGCCGGAGAGAGCCTGGTAAGCCTTCAACACGTCTTCGGTGCTGAGTACTCCAATCTGCCGCCCACCGGCCCGGCTCACTACCGGAATCTCGCAAATGCCGGCTCTCCCCATTCGCTGCAATGCCACGTCCAATTGATCGTCCGGATGCACAAACGAATAGTCTGTTCGACTGGCGACCTCGGCGCTGGCCGGCTCAATCGATCGCATGGCCTGCTCCGCCGTCAACGGTTCCGGGCGGTGAGCAGCCGAAGGCATCGCAATGCCATCCTGATGAGAAAGGGCCTCGTAGATCGGAAGCTTCTGCAGCTTCTGGGCGAGGAAATAGCTGCACAGATTCGCGATCATCAGCGGCACGATAATGGTGTAGTCACGGGTGACCTCAAAAATCATGATGACGCTGGTCATGGGAGTCCGAACGATTCCAGCGAAGGCCGCTCCCATGCCCACCAAAGCGTATGCACCAGCGTTACCCGTATGGTCCGGCAATGCCCAGTGAACGACCTGCCCGAGTGCGCCTCCGAGCATCGCGCCTATGAACAGGCTGGGCCCGAAGATGCCGCCCGCGTTACCTGAGCCGTAGCATGTCGCCGTGGCTACCAGTTTCAGCGCCAACAGCAGCAACATCATCTTCAGTGCCATCTGACCGTTGAGGGCGTCACTCACCAGGTTGTATCCGACTCCCAGTACCCCGGGCGCCGCGAGAGCCAGCAAACCAACAGCAAGGCCGCCTACGGCCGGAGTGAACGGCTGCCAGCGCCGTGGCACTCTGAGAAATGCGGCCCGTTGCCAAAGCAGCAGTTTCACGAATCCTGTCGACACGACGCCACCGAGAAGTCCGAGCAGGGCGTAGATCAGGAATTCAAGCGGGTGCACCAACTGATAGGCCGGCACGTGGAAAAGAGGCTCGTCGCCGAGAATCAGTCTGAGGATGATCCAGGACGTGGCGGCGCCGATCACCACTGAGCCGACTACGCGCGCATGGAGATCGGCCAGAATCTCCTCGAGGGTGAACAGGACAGCCGCCAACGGTGTGTTGAAAGCGGCGGCTACGGCGGCCGCCGTGCCGACAGGAATCAACGACTTTACATTGTCAACACTGAGGCCCAAGCGGCGGCCTGCCACCGACGCAATTCCCGCGCCGATGTGGACCGACGGACCCTCGCGACCTAACGCAACACCGCTGCCCAGCGAGACGGAGGAGCAGATGAACTTCCCAATGACCGTGCGCAGGCCGATGACACCCTTTTGCAGAACAAGAGCCACGCGGGTCTGCGGAATCCCGCTTCCGCGGGCGTCGGGAAAGAACCTGAACAGCAACCAGCCACCTACCAGAGAGCCAATCAACGGACTGAGGACACGCTGTACAGCTCCCGCGGTCAGCAGCACAACACCCAGCCGCTCGGTCAGGACCACGAAGGCCACAACGACCAGTCCCACGATTGCGCTGATGACCAGCGACAGAAGGAGAAGGATCTTGTCCTCGTGCTCTCGAAGATCAACCCGGACCGACCACCGCTTCCAAGGTTGCGGCAGTTTGGTGAGCCGGTTGAAAGTGGAGATCATCTCGCCACCACTGTCAAGGCAAGCCCGTCGCCATGTGTCCTCCCGTAAGGAAGTCGCCCGTGCGTAAGACGTCGAGCAAGCGCAATCCGACTGGCCAACACAAGCATTCCCAAACACCAGGATAGTGGCTCGGACGAAGCGTGAAAACAACGTAAGCCCTTTTGGGAGGTTGGTTCACCCCTTGTCTGGATGCCGCCTCTCCCACGAAGAACGTAGCTTGAGATTAGGGCGACGCGCCCAAGGACGCATACGACCCAGGGAGGCTTATGGATCCCATCAGCAGGAGCGATTTTCGGCAGTTGATCGACGTCGAGCAAGAGCCGTGTCTCTCGATCTATTTCCCAACGCATCGTGCCGGTGTCGACACACTTCAGGACCCGATCCGGCTCAAGAACTTGATCCGCGAGGCGGAACTTCGGCTGCAGGAACGGGGCGCCCAAGCGCCCCTCATCCGAGAAGTGATCGGACCTCTGCGAGAGCTTGTCGATCAATATGACTTCTGGCAGCACCAGGCCGATGGCCTTGCGCTGTTCCGCACGCGGGACGTTTTCCGCCGCTATCGCGTTTCATTCCAGGTGCCAGAGCTGGCAATTGTTGCCAGGCGCTTTCACCTGAAACCACTGCTCCCCGCGGCGGAGGCGAACCAGCGCTTCTACGTTCTCACCGCGACCCAGGAGGCAGTGAAGGTTTTCGAAGCGAACCATCGGAGCATCACCGAGATGGAGATACCGGACATGCCGGACAGTCCCATCATCGCGCCCGCGACGCGGGGAGCGGAGCGCCAGCTACAGAGCCACACTGCCGGCCGTCGGCGCGCCGCGATCGTTCACGGCCACGGTGCCGGGGAAGAGGACCGAAAACAAATTCTTCTTTCCTATTTCCGCCGCGTTGACGAAGCCGTGCGAAGGAGGTTGCGCGACGAACACGTACCCGTGGTGCTGGCGGCGGCGGATTACTTATGTCCGATCTATCGGCAGGCAAACTCCAACGCCAACCTGCTGACTGACGAGATTCATGGCAATCCCGGTACTATTCCCAACGAGGAGCTTTATCGGTTGGCATGGGGCATCGCCTCTGCCCATTTCCAGGAGGACCGGACCAAAGCAGCGGACGAGTACCATCAACTCTGGCACACGCAGCGGGCTTCGAAAGATCTCCCAGAAATCGTGGCTGCAGCCCGGCAGGGGCGAGTCAAGGTTCTATTCGTGGCAGTAGGGGTCCAGGAGTGGGGACACGTGGACCCGGCGAGCGCCGAAATCGTCCAGGTCGAACAATGCACGGCGCAAGATCAGGACCTGTTGAACGTCGCGGCCATGGAGACTTTCGTCGCGGGAGGAACGGTATATGCCGTGCCTCGCGACGAAGTACCGGGACGCGGATCGGTTGCTGCGATATTCCGCTATTGACGGGAGGATCCGGGTGACATGAAACCAATCTGGGACAGCTTGCTGCATCATTGGACGGAACTGGTCGTGCCATGCGCCGTCCTCTTCACCGTAATCGTCATTGGCTGGTTCGCCCGGCGAGTACTCTTTCGCGTTCTCGAGAACTGGGCGGCGAAGAGCAAAGCCCGATTCGACGATCTGCTGGTCCAGGCGCTGCACGGGCCGTTCATGCTCTGGGTGATGATTCTGGGCCTTCACTTGGCGGTTCAGTCGTCCGAGTTGCCGACGCGCGTCACGGCACTGGCTGGCAAGGCGTTGCTGATCCTGTGGATCGTTTCGTTGACGGTAGTGGCAGCGAAGGTAGCTGGCTCCCTGGTCAAGCTGTATGGCGGCGGCCTGGCTTCTGCACTGCCGGTCACGACACTTACCCAGAGCCTGGCCAGCCTTGCTGTGGCCACGGTCGGAATACTGATCCTATTGGACACGCTCCACATCTCCGTGACGCCTATCCTGACCGCCCTGGGGGTGGGCGGTCTGGCAGTCGCTTTGGCCCTCCAGGACACGCTGTCGAATCTCTTCGCTGGGTTCTATGTGAGCCTGGCGGGCCAGGTTCGGCTTGGAGACTACGTGAAGCTGGACTCTGGGGAGGAAGGCTACGTGACGGACATCAGTTGGCGCAGTACGACATTGCGAGCCCTGCCGAACAACCTGATCGTCGTGCCGAATGCGAAGCTCGCGCAAGCGATCGTCACCAATTATCACCTTCCGGAGAAGAGAATGTCCCTGCTGCTGCCGGTCAGCGTCAGCTACGATAGCGACCCGGAAGTGATCGAACGGATTCTGATCGAAGAGGCCGTCTCCGGAGCGAAGGAGATTCCGGGGTTATTGGCCGAACCGGCGCCGTTCGTTCGTTTCATTCCCGGTTTCGGCGGCTCTTCGCTTGACTTCACTCTGATTTGCCAGGTGGCGGAGTTCGTGGACCAGTACCTGGCGCAACACGAATTGCGGAAGCGAATCTTCAAGCGATTCCAGCGGGAAGGAATCGAGATTCCATTCCCCATCCAGACGGTGTACATCAAAGATGGGGCGATCAAAGGTGCGGTTAACCGAGTGCCGCACCAGGAGGCCTTTGAACGATGAATCACACAGAGCCATTTGTCTTCTACACCGAACGCAGGCTTGTGGCCTTGACCGGACAGCGGGCGAGCAACCTGAATCAACTTCTCGGAAATCTGCGCGACGTTCCAGGTTCCTCAATCTTCTACCACACTCACCATATGTACCTGGCACACCATTTCGAGACGCCAACGTTTTCGAACGATTTCGCGTTGTGGGTCTCGGAGGCCTTGCAGGAAGGCGCGTTAGCCGAGAAGCTTGCGGCCATCGATCTTCTGTCATTTACCTCAATCCGTGAGCTGCGGGAGTCAATCATTGCGACGATTGAAGGTCACGTGGGCGAGAACGGGAGGCGCTTGCGCGAATGCCCTCCTGGAGATGAGCTTCATTTTTGCCGGTCGAAGAGCTTCATTATGCGAACGGGGCTGACCGCCCGTGACCCCAAGGAATTCTTCGACGTGTTGCCGCAGGTGACGAACGTCTCGCTGTTCTTCCATTTTTTCGAGGCGCGATTGAGACTGGGCAGGCCGACGAGCGACTTCTCCCAGTGGCTTTCCTGGCGCGGCGAAGAGACTCTGGCGAAATCGATTGACGCCCTCGATCCGTACAGCATGACGTTGGACGAATTCAAAGAACGAATCATCGCGCTCGGTGGGAATAGGGGGTAGCTCATGGGAATCCGGCTGGCCGATTATGAGGAGATCGTAGGCCGCGAAGTCATCCACGAGATGTATGTCCTCGCCGAGCGTGTCAAGAGCCGGCGGTTGCAGAATATTAACTCCACGCCGGTCGGCGGAGGCGTGGCCGAGATCCTGACGCGCATGATTCCCTTGTTGCGCGAACTCGGCATCGAGGCCACCTGGGACGTCATCAAGGGCGACCAGGGCTTCTACAACGTCACGAAGGCCTTCCATAATGCGCTCCACGGGAAGAGGGAAGAGGTCACGGACCAGATGCTGGATGTGTTCCGGGCGACCACGGAGGCCAACCTGCGGGACATGTCGATCTCCGGCGACGTGGTGCTGGTGCATGACCCGCAACCCGCCGGCCTCATCGATCGAAAGCGTGAGATTGGACGACAGTGGCTTTGGAGGTGTCACATCGACGTCTCGGCCCCCGATGCGAGGGTCTGGGAGTTCCTGAGGCCTTACGTGGAGCAGTACGACGCCGCGGTTTTCTCGATGCCGGACTTCGCTCAGCATCTTCCGATTCCTCAGTACATGGTGGCGCCATCGATCGATCCTCTCGCCGACAAGAACAGGGAACTAACCCCGGCCTGCGTAAGCCAGGTTCTGGAGAAATACCAGCTTGATCCAGAGCGGCCGATCGTCACACAGATCTCCCGGTTTGACCGCCTGAAGGATCCCCTAGGGGTGATCGCCGCTTACAAGATGGTCAAGAGGCGCCATGACTGCCAACTGGTTCTGGCCGGCGGCGGTGCCAGCGACGATCCTGAAGGCGAAGAAGTGCTGCGCGAAGTAGAGCAGCAGGCCGCCGGCGACCGGGATATTCACATCCTCTTGTTGCCGCCGTTCAGCGACCTCGAGATCAACGCCCTGGTGCGTGGATCGACTGTGGTCTTCCAGAAGTCAATCAAGGAAGGCTTCGGCCTCACCGTGAGCGAAGCTCTCTGGAAGCGCAAGCCGGTCATCGGCGGCGCCGTTGGAGGCATCAAGCTCCAAGTGATCAATGGTGTGACCGGGTTCCTTGTCCACTCGCCCGAGGGTGCGGCCAAGCGCCTGGCTCAACTCCTGGGTGACCGCGCCCTGCGAGCAAGGCTGGGGGAGAACGGCTACCAGCACGTGAAGCAGAACTTCCTTCTGACACGGCATGTGAAAGACTACATGCTGGTGATGCTGGCCCTGGATCACCCTGACGAAGATGTCGTTCATCTCGAATGAGAAGACGGGATGCCCGTAAACGAACTGTTCAGCCGGTGGCATCGCTATGGGTGTGCTTTCCTGCACAGGGAGTTTGCCGCCTGGCTCTGGCGCCGGATCTGGCTGGACGACATTCCGGGCCGGGCGGCGCAGCTCTCCTACTACTTCCTGCTTTCACTATTCCCCCTGTTGATTTGCCTCTCAGCGCTGCTTGGGTATTTCTTCGCGGCCGAGACCAGGCTCGAGCAGCGTTTGCTAGAGTATCTCGGGTCGATGATGCCGAGAGCCGCCTTCGATGTCGTAAGGGCAACAGCGGACGACCTGCTGCGAACCAGGGGCAGCGGTAAGTTTTCTTTTGGGCTGCTCGTGGCGCTCTGGCTGGCTTCTTCCGGCATGGAAGCCGTCATTGAAGGTCTGAACGTGGCGTTTCAAGTAGAAGAGGCGCGTCCCTGGTGGAGACGGCGCATCGTTGCGCTGGGTCTGACGGTCACCGTCGCGCTCCTGGCGGGATGTGCGCTTGGACTGGCGCTGGCGGGTGGCGTCGGCGGAAAGCTTCTGACGGATTTCGCGGGTCTCGGTGAGTTCTGGAGCCCCCTTTGGCACGCGGTTCAATGGAGTGCGAGCATGTTGTTCCTCCTGTTCGCCATCGCTTTAGTCTATTTCCTCGGACCCAATCTGAAGGCGAGGCGAAGGGGCCAGGTCATCCTGCCGGGCGCTATTGTGGCACTTATCGGCTGGATGGCAGCATCCGCCGGGCTGCGCTTCTATCTCGATTACTTCAGCACGTTCGGTAGAACTTATGGCTCCCTTGGCGCTGTGATCGCCCTGCTCCTCTGGTTGTACTTGACCGGCGCTGCGCTTTTGTTGGGGGCGGAGATCAATTCAGGGGTTCAAGCACGGCTTAACGAAACACCGCATTGACGATCTATGCTGCGCGGAACTGGAAGTAACGCTCGGCCTCTGGCCACCAGCCGACCGTGGACGCTCGCTGGCGCGAGTGAAAGCGAACCGGGCGGAAAACAGCCAGTATTTCGATTCGGTAATGTTGTCGTTCTTACCAGTCTTGACTACACTGACAGAAAGTAACCGGCCTACGCCACATCCTGGCCTGGAAGAAAATTGCATGTTCGCAATAAACCACGCTGCCACTGCTTTACTCATCAAGCGCAAGTTCCCTGCCGCTCCTATGATTTGGCTCCTGATCTGTGTGCAATTGATGGAGATCCTGTGGGTGTTGTTAAACTACGTCGGGCTGGAACGGACCACGACGGAGCCGACGGTGAAAAGCGTAAGCGACATTCACCTGATCTTCATGCCGTACTCGCACTCAATAGCCTCCGCTCTTGGCCTTGCAGTGCTGGCGTGGCTTGCAGTTGCGAAGGGATTACGAAAGGCGGATGCTGGGTTGGCGCTTGGGGCCGGCGTCGTATCGCATTTGATTTTGGACCTGATTACCCACGCTCCCGATATTGCGCTCGCACCCGGCATGGGACACCCGAAGCTGGGTCTTGGCCTCTACGGAGCGGCTCCAACTGCGGCTTTCGTGGTCGAGGCCGTCTATGGAGTCTTCTGCTGGTGGATCTACAGGGGTGGCAGGTCCCTACTTGCCGCAATCCTGATCTTCAACCTGGGAAACTTGTCCATGCTTTCCCGTGCGGTCCCCGGCCCAGAACAGTTTCTCGCCGGTCGGCCTATGTGGATTGTCACAGTGATCGCCTTTCAGATCGCCGTGACACTCACGTTGGTGGGTGTTCTCAGCCGGCGCCGGTACACTCATGACTAACCCAGCGCCTTTAGTTAATCCGAACGATTCGGGCCGACGGACGCCTTCCAAATGAAGCCCAGGTGACCGGTGATGGCCTCCAAGCCGGCCGAAATTAAGGTCCCCTCAAGGGACATCCTCAGTCGGCCTTTGATCTCTAGTTCCACCGATACCGCGATGTGGAGTTCCGGGCTAATCAAATGGCATGCAGCAGGTAACGGCGAGCCGGCTCGGGCAAGTTGGCGACCATGGCGGGCTGGAATCGCTCGGCGCCTGCCTCACGCGCGAGCGGATGGGATCGGTGTTCACTTTGCATGGCGAGGGAAGAAGGGCCCTCCGAGACCCCACAGGACAAGGAGCACGCAGGCCGTCCCGGCAGTCAGATAGAAGAAATTACCGCCCCCTTCCGAGGGTGGTGGGGCCAGTCCGGCCAAGACGCTGAGAGCATGCCAGTACCACCGGCACGCCCGAAAGACCACGAGAAGCAGCAGGGCCGCCGCCGCTGCCATCAAGTATGAGTAAAGGAGCCATTGGGCAGACATGGATAACACTCCGTAATGTCAAATGGTTATCTCGCGCACGGCGCGTGCCGTCTCTTCTGGGCGCGCGGTGTTGATTCGCATGCCGGAACCGATTTCGAATCCCGCAATCCGTGTCAGGCGGGGCGCGATTTCGAGGTGCCACAAAAAGTATTCCTCATCCTCCCCATCCACGGGCGCGGAGTGAATCACGTAGTTGTAGTCCGGGTCGTTCAAGAGCTCCGCAAGCCGGCGAAGCGATTCCTTTAGAACGGCCGCTAAGTCCCGAAGTTCTTCCATGCTGACCTGGCCGAAAGAGGGGCGGTGCCGTTTTGGAACAATCCACGTCTCAAATGGCACGTGAGACGCAAAGGGATGGAAGACCAGGAAGCAGTTTGTCTCCAGAATGACGCGCTGGCCGGACTGTCCTTCCGCCTTCAGAATATCCATGTAAAGGCAGCGTCCGGTGGCGTCAAAATAGCGAATCGCCTCCTCGCATTTCCTTCGCACATACGCCGGCACAACAGGTGTTGCGACGATCTGCGAGTGTGGGTGCGCGAGTGATGTCCCCGCGGCCTCGCCATGGTTCTTGAATATCAGGATCAGCTTCACCCGCCGGTCCTGGCGCAGGCCGAGGTAGCGGTCACGATAAGCGTGAAGGATTTCTTCCACTTCGGCATGGCTCATCGAGTGGATGAAGCGATTGTGAACCGGGGTCTCGATGACCACCTGGTGATATCCGACGCCGTCCATATGCCGGAAGAAGCCGTCCAGCAGCAGATGCTCTGTGTTTCCCTCCGGCACCAGAGCGGCGAACTTGTTTGGGATGACGCGGACGGACCAACCAGGCACATTCGCGGCGCCTGTATCCCGTTGCGCCCAAATCTCCGGTGGCGTTCGACCTTCCAGCCCAGGGCAGAAGGGGCAGTTCGGATCGAAGTCGGGCTGTGCAGGCCGCGCGACGTCGCGCCGGAATTCATGAGGGCGCCGCATCCGCTCCGTGGCGATGATGACCCATTCCTTGGTGGCTGGATCTTGTCTCAGCTCGGGCATTACGCTTCCTCCTGAATACCGCTGTCCGGCGGCTCCCGGCGAAAACGATCTCCGAAGGGATCGTCTGCCAGACACGTTCGCGATTCACATCGCATGTGGCGCCGCCGCCATGCTGGTCGCGTATAATGCTCAGCAGGGGGCGAGTATGACGCACAAAGGCACCCTCTCGGGCTTGGCCATTCTCGTGGCCATGGCAGCGCTTCTCGGCTACACGGCCTGGCGCCTGCGCACATCCGAAGTTCCGGTTTGTGATGTGTGCATCCGTCCATTGCATGCGAGAAGCAGAGTAGTCGGGCTGATCGAGGACAAGCGGCAGCGATTCTGCTGCCCGGCCTGTGCTTTCACGGCGCATCGTCAGATTGGCAAACTCGTGAAACTCCTGGAACTGACCGACTACGAGAACGACGCGAGCCTGAAACCGGAAGGTGCCTATCTCGTTGTGGGCAGCAGTGTGAATCACTGCGTCCGTGAAAGAATGCTCCTGGATCGGGACAAGCAGTCGAGCCCGCTGGACTTCGACCGCTGCTCGCCCAGCATGATCGCCTTCGCACGCAGGGAGGCCGCCGAGGGATTCGCCGGGCGCAACAGGGGAGCGATCCACCGTTTCCAGGATGTGGCGGCAGCGTATCATCGATAAGATCCTCCACAGAGTTCTCCCATTCAGCCGGGCTGATCGCCACAGCTCAAGGTTTTCCCAGAACCAAGTACGTTGCCGCCAACCGCGGCCACACGGAGCCGCCTGGCATATCGAGCAAGCCGGCGTTCTCCTCTTCGGCACTGGGTCAACCTGCGACGGCACCGGAATGGTGGCGGTGCTTCACGGGCACAGCGTAGTCAGCGTAGCGCACTTTCCTTGAAGGGCGCTATGAAATCCTTTGGTGATTTCGAAGAACGGATCGTCATGGCACAGAAGCTGCCACTCTGCCTCCAACCCGACGTCCCGCATCAGCGGAACGAGTGACATCAGCAGTTCAGCCACTCCGCCCCCTTCTCCGGTGGAGTTGACGTTCAATACCCGGAGCCCCTGAAGTGGCCCTGCGAGTCGGCGAAGTCTCTCCAGGGCCTCTGGTCCGGCGACCTCTTTGTAGTCGTCAAGGTATTTTTTCTTGAGTTGAACGCGTCGGAGCATGTGCGTTTACCTCATGAGAAGGTGCGTGGTCTCCAGACCATACATCTTTAGCTTCAGGGCTCGATAGAAGTTCTCATTCAGTGGAGCCTTTAGATCGAACCTGTAAACTCGCGTCCGGCTGAACTCGTGGCGGTTGTTGTCGTATACGTGGATCTCGAACTGATAAGGATTCATGGACCACGCCGACTGCACATCGCGGGCGAGCAGCCATTCACGAGCGTCCTCTTTGTGGTCCGTCACGTAGTAGACCGCGTCCTTGGTGAATTTCAGCTCGCCTTCACAGCCACCGAGTCCGTGCAGGTGCTTCACGGGCACGGCGTAGTCGGCATTGGTGACCTCCCGTAGCACGCGGTTGGTGACCGGCCGGCCAAGCCGTTGACTGATTGTCTGGAACAACTCGTCGGTCAGCTCACCGTCCGTGATGAGAAAGCGGTACTCTCGGTCGCGACCGAGATATCGCTGGCGATCCTCGTACGTCAGGATGACAAACTCTTTACTGCTGATCCGGTCGAAGTATTGGATGTCCACGTATTTCCAGGTGCGGTTCTCCTTCTTCATCTTCTTCTTCGCGGCTTCGTAGGAGATGCCGTCCTGCGTGATGTGGATCTTACCCAGGCCATCTCGCCAGAGCGTCTTCGGTTGGACGACGGAGAATGTTTCCGCCTGTAGAAAAGGAACGAAAAGAATCAAACACAGTAAGTATCTCATCAGGTCTCCTTCAAATGATGGAATCCGGTAAAAGGTCCGGTCTTCTGCAATCCACGCCTGCGCCAGAAGTAGAAAATGACGGGGTAGATAAGCAACTCCATGACGCCGGAAGTTACGACCCCTCCGACCATCGGAGTTGCGATGCGCTTCATGACATCGGCCCCGGCGCCGTGGCTCCACAGAATCGGCAGCAAGCCGGCGATGATTACGCTGATCGTCATGACTTTCGGCCGGACACGCTTGACGGCGCCCTCATGGATGGCGTCGGCCAGGTCATTCCGATTATTCAGAAGGCCTTTCCGTTTGAAGTCCTCGTAGGCGTGGTCCAGGTAGAGCAGCATGACCACACCCGTCTCAGCGTCGAGCCCTGCGAGGGCAATGATTCCGACCCAGACCGCTATGCTCATGTTGTAGCCGAGCAAGTAGATGAGCCAGATTGCCCCTACCAGGGAGAACGGAACGGCAAGGAAAACAATCGCGGTCTTCGTCACCGATTGCGTATTCACGAAGATTATGACGAAGATGATCACGATGGTCAGGGGAATCACGTACATCAGACGCTTTTCGGCGCGTTGCATGTATTCGTACTGACCGCTCCAACCGATCGTGTAGCCGGACGGCAGTTTGACGCTCTCCTGGACGGCCTTCTGCGCGTTCCTCACGTACGTTCCCACGTCGATCCCTCGCAGGTCCACGTAAATCCATGCGTTGGGGCGCGAGTTTTCGGTCTTGATCGAAGGTGGGCCGATCACGTACCTGAGGTCCACCAACTGATCGAGGGGAATATGCTGACCAGACGGAGTCGGAACCAATACGGAGCGGAGCGCGGGGAGGTCGTCGCGCAGTTCGCGACTGTAGCGTAAGTTAACCGGGTACCGCTCCAATCCTTCGACAGTTGTCGTCAGGTTCATACCTCCAATGGACGATTGAATAACATCCTGAACGTCACCGACGGTCAACCCGTAGCGGGCAATCTCATCCCGGTGAATCTGGAAGTCGAGGTAGTTGCCTCCCATGACGCGCTCTGCATAAACGCTCAAAGTTCCTGGCACGTTCCGCACCACCGCCTCGACTTGTTTGCCAAGCTGTTCCAGCGTCCGCAGGTCGGGGCCTCCGAGTTTGATGCCCACCGGCGTCTTGATGCCCGTGGACAACATGTCGGTACGCGTCTTGATGGGCATCGTCCAGGCATTCGTCACTCCTGGTATCTGAATCGCGGCGTTCAGTTCGTCGGTCAGCTTCTCGGGCGTCATGCCCGGGCGCCACTCGCTTTCCGGCTTCAACATGATCGTCGTTTCGATCATTGAGAGCGGCGCAGGATCGGTAGCGGTCTCCGCCCGCCCGATTTTGCCGAAGACGTGGTGGACCTCCGGAAAGGTCTTGATGATCCTGTCGGTCTGCTGAAGGAGCTCGCGCGCCTTTGTGACTGAAATGCCCGGAAGCGTCGTGGGCATATACAACAGGTCGCCTTCCCAGAGCGGAGGCATGAACTCAGAGCCGAGCCGGCTGAAGGGGATGTTTGTCACGGCGATCAAAAATATGGCGAGCACGAGGACTGGCAGCTTGAAGCGCATCACGAATTCCAGCACTGGGTGGTAAACCCAGATAAGAAGCCGGTTGATGGGATTCCTGTGCTCGGGGCGGATCTTCCCCCGAACCAAGAGGCCCATGAGCACCGGCACGAGGGTGATGGAAAGTAATGCCGCCGCCGCCATCGAATACGTCTTAGTGAAAGCCAGCGGCTTGAACATGCGCCCCTCCTGTGCCTCCAACGTGAACACGGGCATGAAGGACACAGTAATCACCAGCAGCGAGTAGAAAAGCGCCGGCCCGACCTCGGTGGAGGCGTCGGCGATGATCCGCCAGTGCGGCTTCTTGCCGGCATCGCGCTCCAGGTGTTTGTGGGCATTCTCAATCATGATGATGGCTGCGTCCACCATCGCGCCGATAGCAATCGCGATGCCGCCCAGCGACATGATGTTGGCGTTGATACCCTGCTGGTGCATCACGATGAAGGCCATTAGAACGGCAACCGGCAGCGTGATGATTGCCACCAGCGCGCTGCGGAAGTGCAACAGGAAGATGATGCAGACTATGGCGACTACAATGCTCTCCTCCAGCAGCTTTTCCTTGAGTGTGTCCACGGCGCGTTCGATCAACGCCGAACGGTCATAGGCGATTTCGATCTGAACGCCTTCGGGAAGGCCCTTTTTCATCTCCGCCAACTTCTCTTTTACGTCTTCGATCACCTGGCGTGCGTTCGCCCCATACCGGATCACGATGATTCCGCCAACAGTTTCGCCTTCACCGTTCCAGTCCGCCAGTCCGCGCCGCATTTCAGGCCCGAACTGCACGCTCGCTACATCGCGCAGAAGTATGGGCGTGCCGCGGCCATCCACCCCCAATGCGATGCTGCGAACGTCGTCGAGCGATTTGATGTAGCCCAAACCGCGGATCATGAACTCCTTCTCGGCCACCTCCAGTAATCGCCCGCCAACATCGTTGTTGCTTCGCTGCACCGCCATCCGGATCTTGGAAACGGGGATATTGTACGCCCGCAGTTTGTTAGGGTCGACCGTGATCTGGTACTGGCGGACGAAGCCGCCGATGCCAGCCACTTCAGCCACGCCGTGCACACTCGTGAGTTCGTATTTCAGATACCAGTCTTGGATCGACCGGAGCTGGCTGAGATCGTGGCGGTCCGACTTGAGGGCGTACATGAACGCCCAGCCCACGCCGGTGGCGTCCGGCCCCAGCATGGGCGTCACCCCGCGCGGCAAACGCGCCGAAACGTAGTTCAAATACTCCAGCACGCGGCTGCGCGCCCAGTACATGTCGGTGCCGTCCTCAAAGATGATGTAGACGAACGAAAAGCCGAAGAACGAGTAACCCCGGACCACCTTGGAATACGGCACAGCGAGCATCTGGGTGGTCAACGGATAGGTGATTTGGTCCTCGACGATTTGAGGAGCCTGCCCCGGGTACTCCGTGTAGATGATGACCTGGACGTCTGAGAGGTCGGGGATGGCATCGAGCGGCGTCTGGTACAACGAGTAGAGGCCCGCTGCGATCAGGAAGAGCGTGCTCAGCAGCACCAGGAATTTATTGGCGATCGACCATTCAATGATTTTCGCGAACATCTCTCACCCTAGTGCTGATGAGCCGGCGCGGGTGCGGGAGGCTGTTTCTGCTCGCCCTCCCCTTTCCGTTCTCCCAGCATCTTGCTGATGGCTTCTTTCAGGTTGCTCTCCGAGTCGATCAGGAACTGGGAAGAAGTCACAACCGTTTCTCCAGCCCGCAGACCCTGACGCACTTCCTGATAGCCGCCGCCGATGGCGCCCAATTGGACTTCGCGCGGCTCGAAAACGCCTTTGCTCTTCGCGACAATGACGACGCTGCGGTCGCCGGTGTGAAGAATCGCCTCCGACGGGACCTTGACCGCGCCAGCAACCGCAGGCGTGCTGAGCTCGATGTTGGCGTACATCTCAGGCCGGAGCTTGGAGTCGGGATTGGCAATCTCGACGTAGGCTTTGAGCGTTCGGGTTTGTTGGTTTAGCGATGGGCCGAGGTAGATGACCTTGCCGGACCAGGTCCGCCCTGGAAAGGCGTCGATCGTGATCCGCGCACTTTGTCCGAGGCGCAAGTATTGAACCTGATATTCGTACACCTCGATCTGCGCCCAGACAGTGGACAGATCCGCGATCTTGTAGACATTCATGCCGGGAGACAACTTCATCCCCTCGAGCGCGTTGTCCATCTTCGCAACAACGACTCCGGACGCCGGGGACAGGATCTTCAGAGTCCGGGTGAGCTTTCCGCTCTGCTTCAAAGCATCGATCTGACCCTCGGTGATATCCCAATACCGCAGCCGTTCCCAGGATGCCTGCACCAAGGCTGCCGCCCTGTCGATGGCCTCGGGGTTACCACCTGCCTTGAGTTTCTCCAGGTATTGGAGCGATGCGAGATATTCCTGTTGCGTCGTGACGAGCTGGGGACTGTAGATCTCAAACAGTACCTGTCCCTTACTGACAGGCTCGCCGACGTAGTTGACGTTCACCTTCTCGATCCAGCCTTCGAACTTCGTGTTGACCGAAGCGATGTTCTTTTCGTTGTATGTGAGCGTGCCGACGGTTCGAGTCTCGACGGGGATGGAGCCCTTCTCAGCTCTGACGGTTCTGACAGAAAAGTTCTGTAGGAAGCCGGGATCGACACGTATCCCGCTCTCGACCGACTGTTCGTCTTCATAGACCGGAATCAGATCCATCCCCATCGGCGACTTGCCCGGCTTATCGGAGATGTAATTCGGATCCATGGGAGCCCGCCAGTACTTGATCTTCCGCTCACCCTTGGCTTGCCCGGCTTGGGATGCGGGTGAGCCGGCGTCCTTGACGGGAACAAGTCTCATGCCGCATATCGGGCAGTTGCCTGGCTTGTCCTGGATCACCTGGGGATGCATGCTGCAGGTCCAGAGTTGTTTTACCGTGGTCTGCCCCTCGCCGGCGCCGGCGGCATGGCGTCCGATCAGCCTGTCGGCCCAATGCCAACCGGCAGGATTCCAGATGATAAACGCAGGTAGAGCACTCCCCAGAAGGAACACTCCAACGATTAGGAGCGTAAGGCGGACTTTTGGCTTCAAGGTTGTACCTCCGGGAACGGTGCGCCGATGGCCCGTTCCATTTCCGCAAGCGACTTCATGTAGTCGCTGCTCAGTTGTTGCAGACCCAGACGAATCTCGAGCAGGACGCGCTCACTGTCGAGCAAGTCGAGAACACCGACGGTGCCCGTAGAGTAGGCGGCTTCGGTGGAACGCAGGGCCTGATCGGCTTGAGGGAGAAGAGTCTTCTCAAACAGCGCAATTTGATCCTCGAGCGTCCGAATGCGGAAGCCCACGGCTCGGATGGAGGTCTCCACCGAATTCAGCACGTTTCGATATCCTTCACGGGAAGCGATCTGGTCTTCTGTTGCTTCCAGAACTGCGGCGTCGTACTTGCGCCGTCTGATCGGAATGTTAATGCCGGCTGTCACGTTGTAGATGTTCTTTCCGTTCTGTTCCGGAGGGCTCAGGATTCCGGCCGCGTCGGACCGCCCCAGCACGTTTGTGAAGCCCGCCCCGACGGTGATATCGGGCCAGTAGCTCCTCCTCGCGAGTTGAACGCGCTTCTCGTCTCGTTCGATCTGCAGCAGAGCCGACTGCACCTCTGGCCGGTGCTGCCGGGCAATCTCGTAAAGAGCGTCGTAGTCAATCGGGGCAGGAGGACGCGAGCTCAAGGTCACTGTCGCAAGGGGGGAGCGGGCCGGACGGTCCATCAACGTGTTCAGAATCGCCTCGGCGTCCACACGCCTGCTCCGCAGTTCCTCCAGCCGGTTCAGATCCCTGGTGATCTCCGTTTGCAGCTTGACGACCGCCTGCTGAAGCCCGACTCCTTGCTGATACCGCGCTTGCGCCAGAACCTCGAAATGACGTAACAGTTCCAAATCTTCTTCCGTGACGGCGATTGCACGGTCGACGTACGACAGGCTGTAATAGGCGAGCTTCACCTGGCGAACAATCTCGGACCGCTGAGCTTCGTAATGCTCTCGAACCATGGCGGCTTCCTTGGCCGCGATCTTCTCTTTATCGCTGAGCTTTCCGAACAAAGGAAATTGCTGAGACAGTGTCAGCATCGTGGTCTGCGGACCGACGCGCGTTTCGGGGGTTCGCAGGTACTGTGCGAATCCCAGCATGGGGTCGGGCAGCGAACTCACCTGTGGCAAACGTTGGAGGGATGCACGGTAGCGTGCAAATGATTGCCGCGCCGCGGGATTGCGAGCCAAGGCTTCCTCGACATAGAGCCTCAGATGGCTGTCGCCGTTGGGAGTGTACTCTTGCGCGGAGCCAAGTACAGCAACAAGCAGGGCCACGGCCACCCGGAAGAGTGTTCGGAAGGCGCTGTGCGCATCGTAGTTGCGTGGCACTGGGTTCCTGGTTGCATGCACAAAGCCTAGGCCCGGCATGGGCTCGGGGAGGATATTGGCCAACTGAATTGCTTTGTGATCACCTCTCAACTCTGGCATAGCGTTTGCTCCCGCACGCGATTCTCACGCGGCTTTCTGGCGACTACGATCTCGGAGGGAATCATATCTCGGACGAACTCGCGATGGACATTGATGAATCGCGCCTGCCGGACGAGTCCATCCAGGATGACCGGGCGGCAGCCTCCGAGAAGGTACGCCACCCAGGACGCCGGCATAGCCCGATAGATCCACTCGAACCAGCCAATCTGCCCCGGATGCTTCTTGCTCATGTTGACGAGGACCATACGTCCGTCTGGCTTGAGCACTCGTCGAAACTCCGACAACGCGAGTGACACGTCCTTCATCGTCATCAGGTCGAGTGTGTAGGCGCTGTACACGACGTCGAAGGCCCGCTCGGGGAAGGGGAGCGCGCGTGCGTCCGCAGCGACCAAATGCGCATTTGCGCAACCGGCTGCCGCGATTCTCCTTCTTGCTTTCGCTACCATACGGAGGGAGAAGTCGACGGCGAAGACCCGGATTTCCTGATCCCGCCGAGCCAGGATTCTGAGCGGTATCGCCCCAGTGCCGACGCCTACATCGAGCACTTTCTCACCGGACCGGAGGCCTGCCGCTTCCAGGCCGCGAAGTCGCGGGCCATGTTCCCAGGGCGCCGCCAGTTTGTCGTAGCAGATGCTCCAGAGGTCATACGCGCGGCGTATCTGCCACGAGGGTGGCACTTCGTCGAGGAGGTTCAGGTCAGCCATGACTTCGCAGCATTGATCACGCCTCTGGGCTGGCCGGTGGCTTCCCCCACGCCAGGAAGCGGTTATAGAGCCAGCCGAACAGGAATCCTGCAACTCCGCCATCCAGAATCCCCCAGATCGTGCCCGCGAGCACTCCTGCAACCGTGGGCGTTGCGCCGTAGCCCGGATATACAGAGCTCATGAGGCGTAGGAACTCGGAGCCATAAGGGGGGAACATTTGGACCTGTCCCCATTCCGTAATCCCGCGAGCCTTGGGCTTGCCGGCACGATACTTACGGCGGCGGTGCTGTCCAAATTCATAGGCTGCGGCATCGGCGCGTACAGGCTCGGGTTGGCAGACGCTTCGCGTGTAGGCGTTGGCATGATCCCCCGCGGTGAAGTGGGCATGGTTGTGGCCCAGATCGGGCTCGGGCTGGCTGTGATCCCGACGGCGATCTATGGAATGGTCGTCTTCATGTCGATAGCGACAACAATCATTGCTCCACCGCTGCTCAAACTTGCATATCGAAACTTACCGCCATCTATGGACGCCGCGCCTGCCGAGGGGGACTGAGTTGGTGTACCTATTTCCTATCGCTTGGGCACTTATCATGCCTCCGCTCCTTGGCCTCTTGCCGGAGGCGGGCGGGCACATCGATTTCGAGCCTGCTGAAAGTGGTGTCCTCCCTGTGGGATGGTTGGAAGTCAACTCGGACCGGACGGTGGGAAACAACTGGGCCGTCCTGGCCCACCTGGAGGCTACCAGCGGAACCAAGATCTTCGCGAAGACCGCGGTGCTGGCAAACCCGAGGCCGCTCCCGAAGGCGATCTGGCTCGGTCGGTCGTTTCGCGACGGTGAAGTCAAGATACAGATCAAGCCAATGGGCGGACTTGGCTCTCAGGACGCCGGGCTGGTGTTTCGATACCTCAATGAACACAACCACTATCGTGTCGACGCGAACCTGCTGACTGGTGAGGTCTTCGTGCAACGGCTGCAGGCAGGTAGGATGTTTCCCGTTGTCGGAAAGTACAGAGGCACCTTCCGGCCAAACCCGGCTGGTTGGACTCTTTGTCGGGTTGTCTTTGATGGACCGCGGATCGTGGTCTTTGTCAATGACCGCCGTTGCGTGGAAGCCGTGGATTCAACGGAAGGGTGGGCAGGCAAGGCCGGACTCTGGGCGGCTTCGGGGAGTTTCACCTTTTTTGATGACTTTGAAGTCGCCGCCCAGAACTGAGCACCAGGCTCGAAGCCAGTCTCCAACGTTCATGCGAGATTGGCGCGAAGTTCATGCCCCTGCAGGATGGGTCGTTCAAGCACCAAATAGCAAACTGAAGAACAGGAGGCCTGACATGGCGAACGTTCCCATCAAGAAAATCAAGGACCCTGCCACGGGTACCCACTCCCTGTTCGAGGACCTCGAGAATCTCTTTGCGCAGATTAGGGAGAGAGCCTACAGCTTCTTCCAGCAAAGGGGGGAAAGTGGAGCCGGTGAAATGGACGACTGGCTGCGAGCTGAACGGGAGTTCCTGTGGACTCCACCGGCTGACCTGATCGATGGGGGCGACGAATTCCGCATCCGACTCGCCGCTCCGGGGTTCGAGGCCAATGAGATCGAGGTCACTGCTCTGTCGGGCGCTATTATCGTGCGCGCAGAGAGCAAGCAGGAACGCGAAAAGCAGGAAGGAAAGTGCCTCGTCTCCGAATTCAGCTCACGCAAGCTCTACCGCCGGTTCGATCTTCCCGTCGCAATTGACCCGGAGAAGATGACGGCCAAGCTGGAACAGGGTGTGCTCCGGATCGCCGCATCGAAAGCCGAGCCAGTCCAGGCCAAGACGATTTCCGTCACTTCCGGTGGATGAGTCCAGGCGTTGGCGGTCATACCCACGCGCTGTGAACCGTCCCATCTTGCGAACCGGGAAAGTGCTGGCGGAAGCTGATGCCGTTCCGGGATGGGCGGTCTGAGTTCCGCAGTCAAGAGAGAAAGAGAGGTTACCCCATGGCTGATTTCTACCAGACCGGCGTTGTCGCTACTCTCCACAGACTCGATGCCGACGGCGTGGAACGCATCGAACGACAGTTGGAGGAGTTCAGCAGGATCAACCCGATCGGGTTGGTTCTTCCCGCACTCTATTCCGAATTCGAGACCCCCGCGATGCGCCAGATAATTTCGGAACTGGCTCATGCGCGCTATCTCAGGCAGGTGGTGGTGACGCTGGGCCGGGCGAGCGAGGCCGAATACCGGCGCGCCCGAAGCTTCTTCAGAGACTTTCCGTTGCCGGTCACCTTCCTTTGGATCGACGGGGGTCGCATGCAGCAGCTATTCGCGTTGCTCGACGAAAACGGCCTTTCAGCGGGAGCCGATGGTAAAGGCCGCTCCTGCTGGATGGCTTACGGGTACCTGTTGGCCTGTGCCGAGTGCGAGGTGATCGCCTTGCATGATTGCGACATCATCAACTACAGCAGAGAACTGCTGGCCCGGCTGTGTTACCCCGTGGTCAATCCTACACTGGGTTTTGAATTCTGCAAGGGCTACTATGCGCGGGTTACCGATCGGATGCACGGTCGCGTCACGCGGCTCTTCATGACGCCGCTAATCCGAGCGCTAGAGAGCATGGTTCCAGGTTCCCCCTTCCTGCGGTTCCTGGATAGCTTCCGATACGCACTCGCCGGCGAATTCGCAATGCAAGCGGACTTGGCAAGGGTCAACCGAATCCCCGGTGACTGGGGGCTGGAGGTTGGCGTTCTTGCGGAAATTCACAGAAATTGCGCAACATCCAGGGTCTGCCAGGTTGATCTCGCGGATAACTACGAGCACAAACACCAGACTTTGTCCGCCGACGACCCGGCGAAGGGCTTGCGGCGCATGGCCGGAGACATCGCCAAGTCGCTGTTTCGCACCATGGCGGGCGAAGGGCTGGTCTTCACTCAGGACCAATTCCGCAGTCTTCAGGTCCGCTATGTCCGCATGGCGGAGGATACTATCAAGCGCTATTACGCTGATGCCATGCTCAACGGGCTTCAGTTCGACCGCCACGCAGAGGAACTGGCGGTGTCCACGTTCGCCAAGAGCTTGGGCCTGGCCGCGTCCGAATTCATCGAAGACCCCTTGGGATTGCCCCTGATCCCCAACTGGAACCGCGTGCTCGCAGCCATACCGGACTTCTTCAGGAGGCTGCAACAGGCGGTGAGCGATGACATGGCTTTAGTTCAGTAGGGTGTCGGTCGAGGTATGGGATGACGGATAGGATTCTACCGGAAGACGCTTTGCCGGCGATCGACGCTATCGGCGCGGCTGACATCGTTATCGGCATACCCAGCTACAACAATTCCCGCACCATCGGCCACGTTGTTCGGGCTGCACAAGCGGGCCTGGCGAAATACTTTCCGAAGTTTACGGGCGTCATCATCAACTCAGATGGTGGCTCCAAGGACGGGACACGAGAGGCCGTGCTCTCCGCCAGCGTCGACTACTCGCGGTTGCTGATGGTGTCCACTCCCTTGTCTGGCGTACACCGCCTCTCGTTCCCATACCACGGGATTCCCGGCAAAGGCAGCGCATTTCGGCTTGTTTTCCGCATAGCGCAACTGCTTGGAGCTAAGGCCTGCGCCGTCGTAGATTCGGATCTCCGGTCGATCACACCCGAGTGGATCGACCTGCTGGTCCGCCCCGTACTGCACGCTGGCTATGACTTTGTGGCGCCTTACTACCACCGGCACAAGTATGACGGGACGATCACAAACAGCATCGTCTATCCGCTCACAAGGGCACTCTATGGGAAGCGCATCCGCCAGCCGATTGGCGGAGACTTCGGGTGCTCCAGCGCTCTAGTCTCCCGGTACATTGCCAGGGAGGATTGGGAGACAGACGTCGCTCGATACGGCATCGACATTTGGATGACGACCGTAGCAGTAGCGGAAGGCTTCAAGGTCTGTCAGAGCTTCCTCGGCGCCAAACTGCACGACGCCAAAGACCCCGGCGCGGACCTCAGCGCGATGCTGCAACAGGTAGTCGGCAGCGTCTACTCCCTGATGCGGGAGTACGAGTCCGTGTGGATCACTCGGCAGTCCAGCGAGCCTGTGGATCTGTTCGGGTTTCCCTTCGACGTTGGCCTTGACCCGATTGATGTCAACATCGAAAGGCTGCTGACGGCATTCCGCCGGGGATGCGAGGACCTCGCAGATATATGGGCGATAGCGCTTCGGCCCGACACACTTAGGGCAGTTCGGAATCTGGCATCGTCGTCCCCTTCCACTTCAAAGTCGTTTCACATCGAGGATTCGCTTTGGGCGCAGGTTGTCTTCGACCTTGCCTGTTCTCATAAGCGGAAGCCGCTTGAACGAGGTCACTTGGTGCGGTCTCTCACGCCTCTTTACTTGGCTCGCGTCGCGTCGTTTGTGATCGAAACGAAAGAAATGTTCGCCGCGCAGGTCGAGGACCGGATCGAGCAGCTCTGTTTGAGGTTTGAGAATCAGAAGCCGTCCTTGGTGGCCGGCTGGTGTGGGGAGGATTCCGCCACGGCTCAAGAATTCGAGGTGTCCCACGACTCTGCGCCAGGCGTGTGATCAAGGAAAAGTATGGAGGACTGAATTATGATTCGTCTGTTACAGGAAATCTTCGAGAAGGCGCTTGCGCGCCTCGGCCAGCACCTCACGACCTACGTGCCGCCGCTGATGGTGGCAGTCGTGATTCTGCTTGCTGCCTACTTGGTGGCGAAAGTCGTGCGCTGGCTCATTCTAAAAGCAGTGAAGGGGATTTCCCTCGACCGGTTTCTGCGAGAAAGCGGGTTGTCGTCCATGTTGGACCAGTCCGGGCGGATGCGAAGTGCGTCGCTGGTAGCAGCGGTTGCCTACTGGGCAATTCTCGGCGTCGGTTTGCTCACTGCCTTGGACGTGTTTGATACGAAGCTGACCTCGCAAATCATCGAAAGCACGGTCTTCCTCTTTCCCAAGCTGCTGACTGCCGCGGCCATCCTGGTCGCAGGATTCTGGCTGGCGCAGTATCTGAGCCGTAGCGTTCTGGTCTGGGCGGTCAACGAGAATATCCCATTAGCGCGCCGGCTGGCCGCGGTTGTCAAGGTCATCGTCGGATTTGTCGCCGTCGTGATCGCCGCAGACATGCTCAGTTTCGCGAGCCAGGTGTTCTTTGCGGCCTTCGTGATTTTCGCTGGCGCGGTTGCACTGGCCACTGGTCTCGCTGTCGGATTCGGCGTCCGGGGAGCGGTGCAGCGTTTTCTGTTGCAGCAGGGTGAACGACAACCTGGAGAGCAGGAGAAGTCTTTGTTCGACCATCTTTGATGTGAATCCGATTCGCGGCGCCGGGAGAAACAGCGTTGGAAGCTTGGACTGTTCTTGGCAACGTAACTCTGCTGCTGGTCTGCGCAACCCTGGCCCGTGCTGCTGCGTCGCATCCGGCAGAACACGATCGTCGGCCACTCGTTGACGGGTTTTGCCCGGTGCCCTAGATGCCATGGAGCGAGTTGGTGACGGAAGGTCAGGAACACAGCTCGCAGATGGCCTGGCCCCATCCTAGAGGGCCGGGGTTGTCAGTCGGTCTGCCTTTCGGAACAAGGTCATGAAGTTGATCCAGCCAGGCGGTACGAATCAGGATCGGGACGTCGACTACGTTCAGGAACGGCGCATCGTTCAGCCCATCTCCGAGACCGATCGATCGGGCATTGGGCTCGATCTTTCGATACAGATTCAGCAGAAGCCTCACCGCAGTTGCTTTGTCGTTCTCACCGAGGATGTGGTGGAAGCGACCACCACGGGTCCAACGCTTCCCGTGACGTTCAACAGCCGCCAGGAGTTCCTGAGACCGATCCTGATCCAGGATGAGGAACGGTTCGTCGAACTCCCTCGCCTTGGCCAGCGTGGCATGCTCCAAACTCATCTGGCAATGTTCACTGACCTCTGCGACACTCATTTGGCTAAACCCGCGCACTCTGCACTGGCTTACTTCGGCGGCGCTGCACAGAGACTTCGCCAGATCGGCGTACGGTGTACCCAATTGCAGCATCAGGTAACGATCGCGCGTCACCGCAGCAGGAACCGCAAAGGCGAAGTAGTTGACAGGCACGAAGACCGCACCGCCGTTCTCAACGATGAATGGATCATCGTTGCCAAGCAGCTTCCGCCAGAACTCGACTTCGCTGCGGGTCTTGCTCGTACAGACGACGAGTGGGATGCCTCGGCTCTTGAGAAGGTCGAGCGCCGGTTGCGCCTCAGCGAAGGAATACGTCGAATGCTCCAAAAGCGTGCCATCGAGGTCGGTGAAAACCACATCCATCCGCTATGTAGGGTACACGACCCGCTCGCTCGAGTCGATAGCTGGATCCAGCGGGGTCACAAGCGACTTAAAATACAGGCGTTATGAAAATGCGAAGCTGGCCATTCTTGCTTCTGGGATTCGGCGCTCTGCTCGCGCTCATCGGACTGTCTGCAGCGGCTTTGCACAACCGCATGGAACAAGTCCGCGCCGATGTGGAGGCGATTCAGCGCGCCAGCGAGGAATCCATCCGCGCGCTGGAGGAGTTGCGATCCGAGATTTACCTTTTTGCGGTTCTGCTCCGTGACTACCTGTTGGAGCGTTCGCCGGAGGCTGCCGCCCAACAGAGGCAGACACTGAAGGAACTTCGCGATTCTACGGAATTTCACATGCGTTCGTTGCAGAGAAGCGCATTGGTAGGGGAGCGTCAGGAAGTCCAGCGGTTGCGCAAGGCTATCGAGGAATACTGGGAAACAGCGGAGCCTGCCTTCGAATGGACGCCTGAACAAAAGGCGGCCGAAGGTCCGGCGTTTCTTCGGCGCCGGCTCGTTCCTCAGCGGCAACGGGCTTTCCAGTTGGCCTCCGAGATCGAGAGCGTCAGCCTGGCGCAGTCACGCCTACGGCAACACGGAGTTCTGCGTACCCAAGACGATCTGAAGGCCTATCTGCGGCGCGTAGCGTTGGCAGCGCTCATTCTCGGCGCGATCGTGGCGGTGATCAGCGTGGCGAGAACTCGCTCGCTCGAGGCCAGCGCCGCTCAGCACCTTCGGCTGATCGAACACGGCGCCGAGGATCTCAGGCGTCTTTCATCGAAACTGTCCAAAGCTCAGGAGGAAGAGCGCAAGAGCATTTCACGGGAACTGCACGATCAAGTCGGCCAGATGCTCACAGCATTGCGGATTGAACTCGCTCACATCGAAGAGTGCCGCCAGGATGCGGGCGACGGCTTCTCGAAGCACATGGCTGATGCAAGAAAGCTAGCCGAGGATACTCTGCGGGCAATTCGTGATATCTCAATGGGGCTGCGTCCTTCGGTGCTGGACGAATTGGGTTTGGGCCCAGCCCTCAGGTGGCAGGCGCGGGAGTTCACCCGACGGAGTGGCGTACCTGTGGAGATCCAGATAGACGGCAATCTCGACAGACTCGCGGACACACATCGGACATGTGTGTATCGAGTGGTGCAAGAAGCGCTGACCAATTGCGCACGTCATGCCCGCGCCAGCCAGATAAGGATCACGGTGCATGGGGGCGCTACCGCGATTGCGGTGACACTGGAGGACAACGGCGTGGGCTTCGACGTCCAGGCCGTAGGCTCGCGCGGTTTGGGGCTACTCGGGGCCGAGGAGCGGGTGCGAGAATTAGGTGGGAAGGTGGGAATCTTCTCGCAGCCCTCGAAGGGTACGTTGCTGCGTTGCGAGATTCCGACCTCGCCGGAAGTGAAGGTATGACGACCAAGACGAAGATTCTGGTGGCCGATGACCACGGGATTGTGAGACAGGGCCTACGCTCCCTTTTGGAGCGCCAGCAAGATATGGAGGTCGCCGGCGAAGCTGGTGACGGCAGGGAAGCTGTCCGCATGGCGGAGGAACTCGATCCTCAAATCATCGTGATGGACATCGCGATGCCACAGTTAAATGGAATTGACGCGGCAGAACAGGTGCTCCGGACAAGTCCTCAGACAAAGATCATCCTCCTGAGCATGTATGCGGATGAAGAGTTCCTGACGCGCGCGTTGACCGTTGGCGTGAAAGGCTATCTGCTGAAGGACTCGGCTGAGCTCGACCTCGTGCGCGCGGTCCGTGCTGTGGCTGCTGGCAAGTCCTTCTTCAGTCCTGCCATTGCGCAGACCTTGGCTGAGGACTATGTACGCCAGCTACAGAGCAAAGGGCTTCAGGACTCTTACGAACTGCTGACCCCGCGAGAGAAGGAAATCATCCAACTGCTCGCCGAGGGGAAATCAAACAAGGAGGTTGCGACGGTTCTCGATGTTAGCCCGTACACGGTTGAGACCCACCGGATGCACCTCATGCAGAAACTGAACCTCCACAATACGGCGGAAATCGTTCTTTACGCGGTGAGGAAGAAGATCATCGCCTGACGTTGGATCAGGCCGGCTTGGAAACCTCAAACACGCGCAGGAGCGGCTCCAGCCACCGCCGGTCGGCGGCAACTCCGTAGGTCGCCCAACTGTCGAGCACCGCGCCGACACGAGCGATTTCGACATCTGTTAACTCAAGTTCCCTCGCTGGTACGGTCAATGTAGGATTCCAGAGGACCCGCTCCTGTCCGGCGATGAACTCACGGTTGAGTTCGATGGCCTTTTCCTCTTCGGGAGTGAGCGCGAGCTTATCCTGTAGAGCCCAGATCGTGCGAACAGTGGCAACGTCGCCGCGCTGGGCGCCGAGGAGGGCGTGGAGATTGAGGCGTTGAACGTGATCGACTTGGATTTTCATGGGTTCGAGTAGAGAAGGATGTAGCCGAGTGTGGTCCCGGCTGGGGTCTTGACCTTAAGTACGCCGGACCAGCCGCTGGGGTTCGTCGCACTCATCAACTCCGCCAGTCGGTAGCCATTGCCTGAGCCACCCGCGATGATCAATTCGCCGCCGCTGGTCACCTGTAGTACGGTCTTGTCGGCAAGGTTCGAGCCTGGGCCGTGAATGGTCAGGGGTGCTTCTGTCTTGTTCGCCGCGCTAATGATGGTCGCTCCCAGTGCGGCGCCGGAGCGATTTCGTGGAGCTTGCGAATCCCACGTTCGGACGTAAGTCCGCTTCGGATCTGATCCTTCCTGGAGGCATGCGCCCCACAAGTAGATTGCGTTGCCGTTTGTCCACTCGTCGCCGTTCGCGGCGAAGTTGCGGACCACGACCCAGAGGCTGGTTTGGCCGGCGGCGAGCGTACCGGCAATCTTGAACCGCTGCCAGGAGGTGGTTAGCGTTACTTGAGCCGGTCCCGCCAAATAGCCTGCGTAGGCGTTGTCCACGATGGCGAGCGACACTCTCCGCATGCCGGTCGCGACCTTGGCCCAGATGTAGAACGTGTAGGTTCCGCCGTCGGTGAGTCCACTGATCTGCTGCTGGATTTTGGCCGAGTCGCCGTTCGAGGTCAGCTTGTCGGCGGTCTGATTGACGTCGGGCGCGAGGGTGTCTGCGATGTTTGCCGCAACCGAGCAGGAGCCGCCGTCGGTACTCCAGATTGCCGAGAAGTCCTCGGACCGCTTCAGCATGTTCTCGATGTCGCCACCGATGGTCTGGAAGGGACCATATTGCTGGAGCTGCGTGGGCAGGTCCGCCAGCCCGATAGCGCCGACGGTGACTGCGTTGCCGACGGCGTCCTGGCGCAGAAACCCCGGGCCACACGCCGATAGATCCACCCCTGTGCCCCCGCGAGCCAGCGTCAGCGTCGCAGAGACGATGTCGGTCGCGGCGTGCGTGTGGCTCGCGTTGGCCTTGGCCGCTGAAGTGCCGTCTACGAGTACGCAGTCGCCGCCGTTTCCAAAGGCGCCTTCGATCGCTCCCGAGGAGTTGATCACCGCGGCGCGGGAAGGTGTGAATCCCAGGCCTTTGAGCGGCCGCGCGGCCAGGTCGGACACCAGCCCCGTCACGTCCGACTCCGCGTGGCTGTGGCCACCGAGCGAGAGGATCCCGAAGGCGAGCGAAAGGCCGGAGCCGATGCTCAGCTCCGCAAGGGTATCTTGTGCAGGCGAATACAGCAGCTTGTTAGCGGCGATGGTCGTCAGGCCGGTGCCGCCGCGCGGAACGCCAAAAGCGCCGCTTACGATGTCGCCGGCCACGTGCGTGTGGGCTGGCAGGTCTGCGGCGGATAACGTCGTTGCGGCTGTGGCCCGCCCCTTGGCGTCGACGGTGAGCTTGGTATAAGTGCCAGGCGCGACGCCTGACGACGCCACTGAAAGCACCCCTGCCGCAACGGCTAGGCCTCCAGTGGGATCTATCTGGACGATGCCCTTGCTGGTGGTCGTGGCGTCCGGATAGGAGAACGCTCCGAACGTCTGGCCTGGCGCGAAGTCGATGATCGCGTCCATCGCGATGTGGTCGCTCGCGTTGAGCGCCATTCCCAGGTCGCCGGAGTTGTCGGCCTTGCGCCACTTGAGCGCGCCAGTGTTGGGCAGGCGTACCAGGCCGGTGCTCGCCTTGTTGCCCGAGCCGAACTCCGCGCCGTCCTGAAACGTCTTCACGCCGGTGATCGTGACGGCACCGTCCTTGCGGACGTAGTTGACCGCAGCGGCGGTCCCCAATTCGTTCTCGATCGCGAGCACCGCGGACTGAATCGCGGTGATGAAACCGGCGACCATGTTGGCCCGCACCGTGGCCCCGCTCGAGTGGCTGGCCACCGTGGTCCCGAACGCCCCGCGCTGGCAGCCGGTGAACTGTGACCCGCCCCGCGCCGTGTAGATGACGAGCTCGTCGTCGATGGACAGCACGCCATAGGCATCCGCGAAACCACCGGCAGTGGATTGCACGCTGATGGTCGAGTCACCCGCGCCGACAGCGGACGTGGTGGTCGTTTCGAGTGGCTTGGTCGAGAACGCATTGACCGGGCTGTAGAGCGTGGCGGCGGTGTCGATGGCCGACGGAAAGTTACTCATTGCAGGCCCTCGTATTGGAGCGGAACTGGTTCAACGCGCCGCTTGCGGCAGGCACCCAAGCTTGCGCGGTCGACGCTTCCATGGCTCGCGCCGCCCTGGGCTTGAAGTACTGGGCGTTGCTCACAGATACCGAGTAGATCGGAAGCGGGATCTGACGGCTGTTGAGGCAGAACTGGTCGAACGCCCACAAGCAGAACGAATAGGTCTTGAGCGGGAGCCACATGCCGTAAGCCTGTGCGATCGGCGGGTCCGGAGGACCGTAGATGCCCGACAGGAACATGCACTCCTCGGCGGGCCGGCCAAGTGCCGACTTTGGATACGAGGCCACCTGCCGAATGAGGCTGCTGTTCTTCTGCCAGACGTCATAGTCGAATCCCTCGCACCGGAAGTACTTGATGCCGTAACTGCTGTTCTTCCACTCGTTGGGCAGGTTCACATGCATCAGGAGCCGTCGATGCTCCGAGGAGGGCTGTGGCTTGCCCTGGTTCGCATCGAGCGGCCAGAGGCATTCGAATACCGCCGTCGGATGGTACGAGCGGACGTAGGAAATCACGTCTTGGCAATACGTCCAGATCCGGTCGCGCAGGAAATTCGCCGTCTCGTACTGGTGCGCCGGGTCGCCGGCCGGATCGTCGTTGTTCGCGCGGAACGGCCAGATCTGATGACCCTTGGCGGTTGCGAAATCGTCGATGGTTCCCTGATCGTAGAAGCCCATTCCGCCGTTCGGGTCCTCGCCTTGGTTGTCGAAATACCAGTACTGCGTCTCGCCGAATTGCAGGATGACCGGCGCGCCCGCCGCCGCGACCTGGTCGGCGCACTCCTTGTACATCTGTTTCAGGTAGTTCCTGACGCGCGTACCGAAGTGCATCTGATGCGACGGGATCTGCAGGAACACGTCCGCGCCGGGACTAACCACACCTGCCGAATACGAGAGATACTTCGCGCGCATCTGGGCGGGCGGGTTATAGCATTCCATCGAGAACGCGAACGACGCCTTGATGCCCGCTGTCTGGAATTGTCCGGCCAAGTCCCGAATCCACCGGCGTGCGCCCTCGGTCATGACTGGAGTAACTGAATCGACCATCTCCCAATCGCCCTCAGAGCCAGGCGTCCCCATCTGGTTCGTCAGCGTAAGCGTCACGGAATTCGGTGTGCTGACCGCCAGGCCGGTGAACGCCCACGAGGGGGCCTTCGACTGGATACGAAGCGTGGTGCTCGTGCCGAAGTTGTCGTCGGCCCACACGCCCGCGAACATGCCGTTGATCGCGGCGCGGAAGTGGGAGACGATTTGTTGGAGCGTTTCGCCATAGCCGATGGCGTGATTGATCGTGGTGCCGCCGATGGAGAACCAGACCACGTCGCCGGGAGACGGCGTGCCGGAGAACGCGATGGTCGCGTACGGGTATGTGGCGCCCACGCGCCTGCGCTTGTTGTTCCAGAAGACCACCATGTACACGTCGGCGTGGCCTTTGAAGCCGAGCTTCTGAAGTTGCCACAGGTGCCAGGCTGGGGGCTTCTTGTAGCCGTGGTCCGTGTCGAAGTCGATGGCGAGCGAAACGTCCGTGTATTCCTGCGGTGCGTCCGGAACGTCCTGCGGCACGAGCGGCCACAGGTAATCGAAGTAGAAGTAATAGCCGGTGCTGGAGGCATGCTTCTCAAACAGCGCCGTGATCTCGACCGTGTGTGTTCCGGCCGCAACCGCGCCGCGGAGTTTGATGTTGGCCGTGGTGCCGCCGTACTCGCTGAGGAACAGATCGTGGGTGGTGGGCGCATCGCCGTCCACGGAGATGCTGACCTTTCCGCAGTCGGTGTTGAGGAAGGTCCCAAGATACAGATCGTGCTGCTGCGTGTACGAATAGCGCAGGGAAACCTTCCGGACGTCCTGCGCAGAAGAAGGCGCACAACGCCGTGCGTGCCCTGTGGACCACCACTGGCTCGGCCACCCAGAGCCATAAGAGTACTTCTCCCAATAACCCGTGTATGTGCATCGTGCGTCGGATTCCTCGATCCTGGGCGCCGCACCTCCGACCTTCAGGCTGCCGTCGCCCGTGACCGTGATGTTCGAGATCGTGCAGCCCCATTCCACATCGCTCGAAAAGCCGCTCTGTGGCGAGAGCTTCTTCATCCGTGCGCCCGCGTCCCAGGAGCCAGGCGTCGAGGACTGATACCCGCGCTCGACGGTGATCTGCGTGGGAGAGTCCACAGAGATGAGGCGTACGCGCTCTTCGGCGGTCGGTGAGCCGATGAAGTACCGGCCTCCGGAGATCTTCGAGGAGTCGTCCACCTGCCACACGGTGTCGCTGGGCCCGACGCCGGAGGTGAGGAAGCAACCGTCCTCCAGTTCTCCTTCGCTCTGCTCGAAGCGCGGCGCAAAGACCGTATAGATCTTCCGGCAATCGTTCATCGGAACGGTGCGGCTCTGTTTGTCCAGGAGTGGCTGCGTGAAGTCGAGCATGATGTGGTACTTGGTGTTGTTGTCGCCGCCCGTGAAGTGGTAGGTCGAGCCGGATGCATACCAGTCGAGCGTCTGGGTACCCGCGCCATCGTGTCCGGACGTGGCCAGCACGCGGTCCAGGTTGCCGAGCTTGCCGTAGCGCGCGGCCGGGAGCGCCGCCGTCTTGAACGAGATCGAAAGCGTGCCGCCGCCGAGGTAGCCGACGGCGCTCGCCTCGATCACGGCGGTCTGGTCCGGACCGAACCTTCCGGCGACCGTTTCGCCCGCCGTGTTGATCAGATCCGCGAACTTCTGGGACGCGTGCCTGGCCGTGGTCTTGCGCGTGATGTAGCTGTCGTTCGCATGCGTCATCGTGATGCGCGCGCGGATGAATCCGAAGATCTGGTTCACCTCCAGCACGAGCACCAACTCCTCGTTCGCGCCGGTACGCTCGATCCAAACCATGTCGCCCACCTCGAACCCTGTGGCGTCCTCCACGTGCAGATCCACCGGCAGCAGATTGCCGCTTGCATCTGTCGCGGGTGCCACGTCGCTGGTCAGTTGCGTCTCGAACCGGCACTCGAAGTGCGTGATCGTGTACCGTGCGTCGCGGAAGTAGAGGTGCAGATAGTCGATGCCTTCGGCAGGTTCTTCACCGCTCAGATCGATTTCCACGCTGGCCGGAGTCTCGCTTCCGGAGACGACCGTGGCATGATCGAGCAATGGCACTTCGTAGATGTCGTTCGGCGCGATCCCCCTACCACAGACGAACGTCATCGAGTCCCAGGAGACGGACGGATACTTCGCCGCGTCGAAGCGCATCGCGCCGTCGAGCGCGTGGTCGTACTCGATATCGAATTCGAGCTTCAGGCCGGAGAGATCCGTGCGCGGCAGGTGCTTGCATCGAAGGTGATTGAAGTAGTCATAAGAATTCCACCAGCCCAAGACCGCGAAGTCGTCCGGTGCCTGAAAGATGCCCGAGATGGACACACCCGTCTCGGTCGCGTTGTACATCGTGGTCGTCGCGGCCTTGCCGGTGAAGCCCTGCGTTTGGAAGTTCCGGCGCGGGTCGAAGATGTGGAGCGGCTCAGCGGGCATGCTACGTCTGAATCACTACGGTGAGATCCGACCCCGGATCAGGCGTGGCGACCGACAGAATGTCGAACGCGAGGGCGTCGCCCTCGTGCAAGATCGGCGTGGGCCAGATGGTCGGCCGCACGCGCTCGCCGGCTGCGTGGTCCTTCGTGAAGATTGCGTCGAATGTCTGGTTGTCGGGATCGGCCGCCACCACCTGCACATACTCCTCGTTGGCAGTGCCAGGACCGACGTGGACAAACTCGCCCATTTCGATGCCCAAGCGATTCGCTCCATAGGATGCAGTCTGGGCGGTCTGCGGCGAGCCGCTCGCGGTCACTGCCTGCGCGAGAGCGATGCCGTAATCGTTGTAAGGCAGCCTGCGCGTTTCGGGAGTTCCGTAGCCCTCGTTGTTCACCAGGAAGTCGTACGTGTTCTTGTACGCGGTGGGCAGCGCCTGCGCGATCCCCATGTACTCCAGCGGTTGCCACATCGCGCCGTCGTCCCTGCTGAACTTCACCAGATACGCGCTCTGGCCGTCGCTCGTGCCCTGCTGCAGGTAGGCTAACACGCAGCGGATCGAAGCCGCGTCGTGGACCTTCATCGGAATCGCCACGTTCTCCTGGGCAGAGAGCGGGCCCTGGATCTGGAACGTGTACGCGCCGCCCGAGCACGTCCGGTCGCCGGGCATGTACGGCTCGTTGTGATGCGACAGCGGGAAGACCGTGAATGGGCCATAGCCGAAGTGGTTTGCCACACCGACCAGCGCGGCCACCACACAGGCCGAGGGAAGCGTCGCCACGATCCTGGGCGGCAGTCCCGGCGTCCGGAAGAAGCCCCGCTTCACAGCCATCGTGAACAGTTTCATGTCGAGCTTGTAGAACCGGATGCCGGCGAGGTGTGCGCAGCGGAACGTGCCGAAGGTGGCATAGCCCGGATCGACGCCCGGATAAGCCCGCTGGATCTGGAACGAGCCGGTGGGAACCACATCGCCGGTATTGCCAGGCCCGACGATCTGCGCGCACTCATACGAGCGCCGGCCGCTATGGCCCACGTCCGCGGCCTCGTCGTTGAACACGATGAAGTCGCCGACCCGGAACACGCGCGAAGTGTCCGGATTCACGGTGCAGTTGACCGTCACCGGATCGCTCGCGGCGTCAATGCCCGTATCGAGGCTGGCCCACAGGTCCGTGGCGAGCTCGTCCACATAGTACAGCCCCATGGCGATCTCGGTCGCGCCCGCGATGTTCTGGTTGCCAGCAGCGTCCGGTTGGATCTCGATGGCGTCCACTGCGAAGGAGCCGTAGTCGGTCAGTTTCGGGGCGCCGGTGACGATGCCCGGAACGCCGGTATCGTGGAAGATCTCGTCCGGCACGGGCGAGGCATCCACATCCGCTGGCTTTGGACCATCGACCAGGTCGTACATCGAGTCCGTTGTGGTGCGGCCCTGGATGTCAATCGAGTAATCCTGATTGAGCTTCCAGCCGGTTACGCGGAACTCGCCGGAGCCGTTGGGCATGTCCGCGTGGGTCATCGAGCAGACCATCCCCGGCTCCGTGTTGAGCGCAAGCACGGTGGTCCGGAACGAGATCAACCGCGCGGCTTTCCATTCCGCTGCGCTGATGCCGCCCAACTCCTCACGCAACCGGGTGCTGATGATCCGGGCCGCCTGGGACTTCGAGAACGTGCCGCAGAGGTTCACCTGCGATTTGAGGAACAGCGGGCCGGCATTCGCGCCAATGCGTGTGGCGTAATCGATGTCGTAGACCGCAACCGAGTTGTTGACGAACTGGTAATCTTGGTCGGCGAAGTTGGCGGTGAGGTGGTTGAAGGACGGCTTCAGCGGAGCCAACTGGAGGGACTGGAACAGAATGTTCCCGGCTGTGAAAGCCTCCACCGTGCTGCTGTTCACGCGGATGCCGATCTTGAGCTTGCCGAAGGCGAACGTGTAATAGCCCAGGCAGTTCATGAGCACTTCCTGGAGCCAGTCGCGGAGCGGCTTCTCCTCCTGGAGCACGCCGCGGAATTTGAACTGCGTCTCGCTGCCCGACCCGACAAGCTTGGTGACAGACTCGTTGCAGATCGAGGCGGCGGCGATCGCGGCATCCACATCGAAGAGCGTTTCGGCCAGATCCAACTGTTGCGTCGTGGCACCCGCGCCCAACCGCAGGCCGCGCGCGCGGAGCAGCATATTGATAGCGATCCACACCGGATTCGTCAGCGCGGGCCCGTGCGTCCGAACGCTGGGCGAGGTCCACACCCATCCGCTCATGCCCTGGAGCACGTTGGCGATCATGGCGTGGTCGCCTGGCTTTGACAGCTGCAGCCCCTTGGCGTCCGACCGGCGAATCACGATGAACGCGGTCCCGGCCGAGAAATTGTCCTTGTAGGTCGAGTTGCCGGAATAGACCTTGCGCCAGTCGCCGCCCGTGGTGTTGCTGGATTGATCGAGCGAGAAGAAGTCCGTCGCGCCGGCCGGATCGGTGCCGAGGCACTGGCGCAGGCCGAAGTTGTTCGTGGGATAGACGTGATGCGCCTGGCCGTCCAGCGTGCTGCCGACGAACGTCTCCGCGGTGCCGTCGCCGTCCAGGTCCTCGTAATGAGGGGCGGTATATGCGATGAGCGGTCCTTCGCCGACGATTCCCAACGCCTCATAGAAATCGCTCTCGTCGCGGCCTGCCGCGATCTTGCAGTTCACCGGCATCTCGCTGTCGGTGTAGATCTCGGGCACGATCTGGTCGTAGATCGAATCCGCGACCAGGGACGTGCTGGTGATGTTGGCACGGTTGAAGCCCCACACGCCGGTCGAATTGTCCTTGATCCGGACGCCCTGCGGTTCGGCAATAATGCCGCCGTAGTAGCGCTTCATGCTGTGCGCGAGGCACCCGTTGGTGGTCTCGTAGCCCTTGTCGCACTTCGTGGCATCGGCGCTTGGGAAGTGGACCAGATCGAGCGATCCTGATTGGGCATACGTGCAGGCCTGCGAATCAAAGACCTTCCAGCACGTGCGCGAAATCTTGCGCGTGGGATACGGCAGGTTCAGTTCGTAGAGGCCGTCCGCAGCGGTGACCTTGAAATCCGGACCCGAGTCGAAGGACCAATCGACGATATCGCCCTTCCACAGGTCGAGCTTGATGAGCGTGCCGACATGGAGCAGTGAGAACTCAATCGAGGCGCGGAACAGGTCCACGTCGTTGGCGAGGTCTCGCATGACGCGATCGGCGTTGCCGAACGTGAACGTGGCCTGGTCTGCCTCGTTCCCCATGCTTTGGGAGATGCCGTCGAAGTCCAGCAGGCGCGCGAGGTACAACTGCGCGCCGACGGTGCATCGCCGGTCGGAGACGTAGATGGCCGGATACCCGCCCTGGAGAGGCTGGATTTTGATGAGCGGGATCATCTGCTGCACCTGTGGCAGCAGTGCATCCTTGAGCGCCTGGGTCGGAAACCGCGTCACCGTCGTGATCGGTGAGTAGGTGGGCGGGCTCGCCGGAATCTCGACGAGCGTGACGCCGATGCTGCACACCCAGTCGGCGACCATCTCCCAGGAAAGAGGCTCGTTGGCAAACCGGCAGGTATAGGCCGTGGTGCCGTTGGCGTCGTCGTTGGGCGCGTTGTACGTGAACGCGCCATACGGGCCGTACTTCGACTCCCAGAAGTTGCGCAGTGCAATGCGCTGCGCATCGTTCATCCACTGGCGGCGCACGGTGAAGCGCTTCGCGCCGTTGCCCAGAAGAAACCGTTGCTCGATCTTCGCATTGCCGGAGCGGAATTGGTGGATGGCCACGTCCGGATGATGCGCTCGGCCGTGCGGGTAATCCGAGACGACGGGAAACGTGTCGGAGGCGACGATCTCCGGAACCTGAATGTTGCCGATGTAGTCAGGCATTGACTGCTTTGATTGCTGCGGCGATGTTCGCCTGCCCGGCAATCTGAGAAGCCAGCCGAGCGTAGTTTGGATCAGTCGCGTACACGCGGGCCACGGACTTGATCAGTTCCGCAAGATCGCCGGTTTCCCGGTACTGCCGCCATGCCGCGCGGTATGGCGCGCCGTGCGTAATGAGCCAGGCGCAATCACGGCAGGAGTCCTCGGGCGAGTCGTAGTCCGCGAATTCGCAAACCGTGGTCACTTCCTTGCCGTCGATCACCTCGCGCGTCTCGGCGCTGCAAGACTGCGTGTGCCGCTTGGCGCGCTTCACGCCGAATACGTTGAATTTGCCGACAGGCTTTGCTCCCCAGCGTGACTCGATAGCCCATTGCGCTACGAGCATTTGCGCCGGCACGCCCGTTTCGGCCTCGAGGCGCACTGCGATCTTCGCAACTTCGGCAAGTCTCTGGCTTCCGTCGTTTATCATGGGATGCTGCTGAGGCTGCTCTTCAAATTGGCGTCCGGTCCAAACAGATCAAGGGCGATATGTCGGAAGTGCCGCCAGGCGCGGGCGACGGCGGTGAGTGTTCGCCAACGCGCCGCGAAGGCTGGGTCTGCGCGCCGTTTCTTCGCATCGACAGCGTTCCGGCGCCGCCGACAACGGGCGCATTCAAGCACCCGCCGCCGGTAGCGCGATTCGTACACGCGCCCGCACACGCATTCGTGCAGGTATGGCTTCAGGCGCGCGGCTTCGCTCTTTGTCATGGCGCAGTCGTCGAGTCGAAATCGCAGGTGACCTGGTGCTCCGGAATCATGTTGTCGAACTGGGCCTTGATGACTCCGCTCGTGATCACATAGTCGTAGCCCTGCCGGTAGCGCAGGCCGTTCACATAGACGACGATGTTGGTCGCGCCCGCCGGCACTTTCCAACCGCCTGCGGCTGTGTCGTAGACGAGCAGAACGTCTTGCCGCCGAACGGGGGTTGGCGGCAACAGAACGTCCAGTTGGTTGCCGTTGAGCACCAGCGTCGGGCCGAGTTTCGCGAAGACGTACCGTGCGCCGGTCCACACGGGAATGAGCAACGGCGATCCACTTTGCGCGGCGATCATCACCGCCAGCGCGAGACACAAGACGACAAGCACAATTCCACGTTTCATGGAGCTTCCTTCCTTTGGTTGAGAGGTGTTGTTAGCGTTCTTCGATCTTCACGGTGAAGGAGCGGTCCTCAGTCCGACCGCCACTCGTTGTGATTCGGTTAGTGACTGTGTACGACTGGCCTGCAGAGCCACTCGACAGCCAGACCGTCGCTGTCTTGGTGGTGCGGCCATCAGTGACCTTGGTCAAGCCATCAGGCACAATCCACTCGCTCGTTGCGATCGCATCACCATCAAGCCACCTGGTCCAATCGATGGAGTAATCGAGGACCGAGTTGGGGTCCTTCGCGAACGTCACGCGTCGAGGGTCCTCTTTTCAGACGACACGGTGATTGTGCGCGGCTCTTCGGGAATTGACATCGAGCGCGCCTCTCGCCGGATCAGCCATGTGCGCAACAGCGACGGTCCTGCCGTCAAGTGGGCGATCAGACTCGACGCCCCTGCGATCAGCGCCATCCGCGACAATCCTCGGAATCCCGTTGCGAAGTAACTGCCGTTGCCAGGGACCTCCACGGTTCGCGCCACACCGACGCGACGGTCTGAGGCAATACCAGACCCGCCAGCCACCTGCGCAACCCGGTAAGCGAGCAACGGCCCGTACCAGAAGTTCTGACGCTTGGCCAGCAGCACGCGGGGGCCAGACACCAGTTGACGCATCTCGTCCGGATACAATGCCCTCGTCCACGAGGCGATGCCGAAGATCTCAACGAACATGCCTGGCGTGGATGACGACAGGGGAAACACCGAAGCACTGCCCGAAGCTGAACTCGCATTCGTGATCGTCCCCTGCACGGCCAGAACTCCGTTGTGATACACGCTGGCTGTCGTGTTCGCGTCGAGCGGGAGAACGAACGACACGCAACTGACCTTTCGGAAATCACCGCTGTAGGCGCCCCACTCGAACGGGCCATACGGCGATGTGCTGTTTCGGAAGATGGCTTTGTATTTACCGGTGCTCGTTCGCAAGCCCAACCACCATCCGGTCGTATAGCTCGTGCTGCAGATTGTCGGGAAGCCCGTGCCGTTCAGCCGGTTGATCCGGAACCACACGCAGACTGAAATCGTCTTGCCCGTCCCATCACCGGTGAACGCCGGCGCATCAGCCAATGAACTGCCGGACCAGCCCACCTGTTCGTTGCTGCACGCGAGCGCCGCGCCGAACGGTGTTGGAATATTCCCGCCCGATCCGGTTGGAACGGCGAGGCCGGACGGCGGGGCGCCGAATAACATCCGCCGCTGGAAGTAAGCCGGCGAGTATTCAAACGGGATCGCGGCACGTTTGGCGTTCAGCCGCCACGGGTTGAACCACATCCTCGGATCGCGCGTCGGCAGCCATAGCGCGTATAGGCCATTGCCGAGCGGCGAGCCGAAATCAGGATGCGGCTCGCACGCACCAGTCGGGAACAGTGTCTCCGAGGTGGGATTTAGGTGCAGGTGTCGCATCAGACAACCTCGAACTGCACGCCACGCCAGAAGGCGACGTTGTCCGTCGCATCGAGTGCCAAGCCGCACCGGTTCACAGCCAGCACTCCCCACACGGGAGGAAGGACGTTGCCGAAGGCCTGTGCGACCGAGAATGGCGGGCTGATCAGAATGCCCGACGCAGGGACATACAGCGAGCCGATTTCACGGATGGCGAGCGTTTCGAGAGTGACCGAGACCGCCTCATCGACGCCGGTGACTCCCGCCGGATAGATCGGAGACGCGTCGTCGGTTGCGCCCCACGCAAAAACGTAAACGCCGTAGCGATCGCCAAGGCTACCCGACGCGGGCTTGATCTTGAACTGGCAGATGGCGTCGACGTACCGAGTGTCCTGATTCTCGACCTTCGCCGAACTGCGGGCGGCACTGGTGGCGAGTCCATTCAGCGTGATGCTGAAGTTGGTGACCGGCCCGAATTGCGTACGGATCGTGGACATGCACGTTTCCTAGTCCTGCAAGATCGAGAGATCGTTCTCGCGAATGATCACGAAGTCGCCGTCGTTCACTGTGGCGGGCGCGGAGAGCGCGCCGCCGCCCAGGAAGTTGCCGCCGCCTTGTGCGTCCCACAGGCCGATGTGCGTGTACGTTCCAGCCGACACCTGGAACGAAAGCACGATGGTGTTGCGGACTCTTTTGGCGCTCCCGCTATCATCGACCGGCGTGTACGAGTCTGCCGACTGCCTGACATACGGTCCGCCGGAGGCCTCACTCGCACCGGTCTTGCCGGTATCGGCGGTATGTAGACTGCACCAGCGGGCAGTGATGGAGAAGTCCTGTCCGAGGAATGCTTTTTCAAGGATCTTCTGATCGAGGTAAGCAGAAAAGGACATGCTGCGTCTCCCGTGGCTTATGCGAGTTCAATCAGTTCGATGTTCACGCTCGCGCGCCCCGGCTCGCACGACTGATTCCACTCGCTGTTGAACCGGACCGTGTAACGACCCACCGTCGATTCGCCGGTGGGGTCATACGAGAACTTCGGGGTGGTCTCGTACGGGTCGTAAAAGTAGAACGCCTCCGCAGCCCCATTCCGCGCATCGTAGAAATCGCGGAGCACTTGCAGCGCGGCTAGCGGCAGACGCTTTGCCAACCGCCATCGCTTCCGGCTGTTGGTCGCGAGCACTGAGCGTTGTGATTCTCCGTTCCTGTACTCGTTCTCGATCAGCGGGTAAGCGCGCTCATGAACGAACGCGCGGCACAAGGACTGCGGCATCACCGTCGCGGGAGCCGCGTTCTGCACCGCGCCAGGCATCACGACACCAGTGTCCCTGGAGCCAACTGGAGAGCAGTCATCTCTCGCCGGCCTGCGTTGCTCTTCATGGCAGTGATCGCGCCCTGTGTAACCACGCGACCGTTCTGAATCACAACATTGCCGACTGCCTGCGAGTCGATAGAAAGCGGAATCACGATCGTCCCGCCTGCGTTCGTGGCCGCACCGCCGCCGACCTTGTCGAGCGACGGCAGACCAGCCAGTCCGGACAACGGCGTGCCATTGTTGTACTGGGTCGCCTGGAACAGCCCGCCGCCCGTCTGGACCAGCGAGATCGGAGTCATCGTACCCGGCATGCCAGTGGGCTTCTGGCCGGTGGTCATGGCGTACAACTGGATCAGGTCGCGGATCTGCGGCGAGCGGATCGCCATATCGAGATTGCCGCCGAACGCGGACTTGGCGGTGTCCACAATCTGCTTCAGCAGTCCCTTGTCCGAGATATCGACGCCATAGGTCGCCTTAATCTTCTCGCGGGCCTTCTCCTGCGCGCCCTTCACGAAGAGACGCACAATGCCGGCGGCGAATCCAATTCCCGCGCCGATGGCCGCGCCTAGGGGACCGCCATACTTGAAGCCGATAAGCGCGCCGCCCGCTGTCGTCTCGCCGACACCAAGCCAACCGCCGCGCCGCAGGCCGTCGAGTGCCAGCAGTGCTCCTCCCATCAGCGCAGCGTTCGACTTGCCGATGGCAGAGAACTTCTGGCCGAGGGTCGCCGCCTGCCAGGTGGTCGCCACGCCCGGAGCCAACCGTACGCTGCCGCCAATCCCGAAGAAGGACTTAAGGTTCGCCAGCGTGCCGGCCCAACCTGCCTTCGAAAACAATCCGCCGGCGCTTGACGCGCCCGTCCATCCACCGAAGCCGCCACCTCCGCCGCCAGTGGGAACGAACGGTGGCGTGCCCCATCCACCAGCCGAGCCGCCGGGAATCGGCCCGCCGCCACCTGAGCCGAACACCGGGATGGCACCGACGCCCAGCATTCCGCCGATGCCGCTCAGCAAGCCACCGCCGCCCGATCCGCCAGACGCGAAAGACACCTTGTGGCCGGTGAACAATTGCATCAGCATGGCCGCGACGCGCGAGGTCACCACATCCTTGATGGCAGTGAGCAGCGCCGTCTTGAAGGAGTTTCCGATGGCCGACCAGATGGACTGCGACTTCGTCAGTAGCGCATCGAAGACGCCGCCAGCCTGCTGTTTGAGCGAATCGAAGATCTTTTGGTTGTGGTCGCGGATGATCCCGGCAGTCCGGTTGGCGGCGTTTTGGCGCGCGGCATCCACAGCCGCGTCCGTTGCCTCCTGGTTCGCCTGCCGGATCTCGTCGCGCTGCTGTGTGTACTCCGCGATGCGCCGTTGGATTTCATCGGCCCTGTAGCCGAGCCGCTTCATCTCGAGTTCGTAATCCACCACCCGCACCGAGGTTTCAAGATCGAACAGCCGCTGCTTGATCTCGTGGACCTTCTCGACGTAGTCGATCTCTATCTGCGCCTTTTGCTGCTCTACCCAGGTCTTCTGCTCGATCGTGCGCGCGTCGTAGGCCTCCAACGTCCGGAGCCGCGCGTCGCGCTCGAAGCCCGCGCGCTGCTGTTCGACCTGAAGCTGGTCCTTCACATGATCGAGGTTCTGGCGCGCGATCTCCTCGTTGTACTGGAGCCGCTTCTGGAAAAGTTCGGCCTCCCACTGCATGCGCTGCTGGCGCGCTTCGTCCTCGCCTTTCAGGTAATCAGCAAGTGCCTCACGGTTGTCCTTCTGAAGTTTCTGCTTGAATGCTTCCCACTTCACGGACAGTTCATCGAGAACGGCGTGCCACGCCTTCGCGGTCAACGAAACCCGCTTGCCGTCATCCATGGTGGTCCACTTCTGGATCTTCGCGTTCAACTCCGCGACCTCGCCAGCGAACCCCGGCAGAGCCTTCGCACGCGCATGCGCCGTGGACTGGAGTGCGTCCTGTTCGGACTTGGTCTGAAACTCGCGGGTTTCTTTCGCGCGCTTCAGGCGCGCGATTTCAGCGTCAACGTCCTCCTGACCGCCCAAGCCTTTGATCTTGAGCTTTGGACCTTCGTAGGTCCACGGCAACTCATCTTCGATCCCTGGGATCATTCGCCGGCCGAGAACCAGTTCACGGATTTCCTGGTCCTGCATCCCACGCTTCTTGAGGTCTTCGACTTTGAGTTTGCCGCTGAGCAGGTCCTGCCGGAGTGCCTGCCGCTCCATCTCCTTGAAGCGGTTCTCCATCTGCTCCTGCATGTCGGTGTACTGCTTGTAGATGATCGCGCCGCTAACAGCCACACCGGTAACCAGGAGCGCCATCGGGTTACCAAGCATCGCGAGGCGTCCAGCGGCCATCGCCACGGTCAGCCCCTCGACGGCCTTCGTGATCGCCATGATCCCGGTCACGATCTTGTAGGTGGCCAGAACACCGCCCACCATCAATGCCACTTGCGCAAGCTTCTCCAGCAGGCCGATGTTCTCGCCCAGCCACTTGACCATCTCGCGCAGGGCTTTGATGATGGCCAGAAACTCATCGACAAACTGCTGTCCGATCTCCTTCCGCAGATCCCGGATCTCCTGGGCGAGGCGCGACATCTGCGCCTCGGCGGTTCCGGCAGCAGCAGCCGCCGATCCCTGGATTGCAGAGCCGGCCTGCACCACCGCGTTATAACGGAGTTGGACCCGCTCGTTTTCGGACAGCGTCCGGCCGAGCCTCAGTTCGGCGAGCTCGATCTGCTTATCGAACTGGACCTTGATGCCGAGTTGCTTCAGTGCGCGCTCATTACCCATCTCGATCGCGCGCAAGATGCCTTCGAGGGCCTCGGGGGCGGACAGCTTCTCATCGAGCACCGCCGCGTCTTTGGCGAGTTTCGCCAGTCCCTCGGCTTTCTCCAATCCCAAATCAGCGACGATCAACCGATTGATCGTCCGGATGGCGACCTCGTCCTCGAAGTTCAGATCCTGCACCGCTTTGGATGCTGCTTTTGCAGCCTCGGCTGAGATGCCGTGGGCCTTCGCAAGGGCGACGTTCGCCATCTCCAATCGCTCGACATGAGCCGCGTCTTTCACCGCCTCGATGGTGAACTCCTTCACCCAGTGCAGAGCGGTCTTGATGGCATCCGCGAGCAGGTTGCCGGCTGTGGCGCCCTTTACCATCGCGGCCGTCATTCCGTCGATCCCCGCCGCCGCGCCGCGCGCACTTTTCGCGGCGGTGCTCTCGATGCTCGACAGATTTGCGTTGACGCTCTTGATCGACTGGTTCGCCTTGTCCACCTCGACGGTGACGACCAGTTCGACCTGACTACTGCTGGCCATGGTGTCCTGGAGTCTGTTCCCGCTCGCGCCGGTCCTGCTCTTCTTCGAGGATCTGCATCGCCGCGAATTCATCGGCACGGATCTCCTCAAGGGAGATCCGTATGCCGAGCTTCAATGCCGCACGCATATCCAGCGCACGGCGAATGAGGATTCCGGTCTCGCTGTTCTGCGCTTCATCGATTCGGTTCAACGGGCAGTGATCACAGCGCTCGCCATCCGGCGCGTCGGGACAGAGTTGCGGGTTGCAGAGATCGTCGCGGCGAAGCACCCAGTAGACGAGATAGCGGAGCGACGGATTGTCCGGCCACTCGGCGTTCAGAAGTTTGGGTCGCGGTCCTCCTGGAATCCCGCGTCGAGCACGTCGATCGCGGCTTTGATGGCGACTGCCTGGTGAATGATGGGCGCCTCGCTGGCGTAACCTTCGGTAGCCTGACGGAGCTTCTTATATAGCTCTCCCGCCGCGTGCAGGTTAATGGTCAGTTCCTGCTTATTGAATGGCAGGTCCAGCACCCGCGCGAACGCGCGCCGGTATTCGAACACGTCCTTTGCGGACGGCATGCGGAGCAAATGGACGGTTGTGCCGCCCAGCACGCGCGTGGTCACGCGGAACGCGTCGCCGACATGGACCACATCGTCCACCTCGGCTTGTGCTATCTGCTCGATGCACTTTACCGCCTCGAAGGGATCGACCTCGGCCGGCGTCTCCTCCTCGATGCGAATCTTCGAGAGCAGCGCGGCGTCCACATCCTCGGCGTT
>JACQZR010000003.1 GCA_016213775.1 Acidobacteriota bacterium | reverse complement strand
GTCGCAATCGAAGAGGGCGCCGGTGAGGATGATGAGGGAGTCGTTTTGGGCGGCGAGTTTGCGGATGTCATTTTCGATCTTGCGCCAGGCGGACATATTCAGTTCGGGTAGTTGAGGGACGGCGTTAGAGAGGTAGTAGGATTCGCGGAGGGCGTCGGGGGAAGAGGCCAGGTCGCGGGCTGGGACAACGTGGCTGCGGTGGAAACCCGAATTGCGATAGTCAGCGTCAGAAGCGGCTGAGGAGAGCTCTGGGTCGCGGCGGAAGTGTTGACGCGGGGCGGAGGGGGCTTCGAGCATTTCGGGGGTGAGCTGGTAAGCGGTCCAGACGGGGACTCGGTGAGAGTTGCTGAGGCAGAGGGTGAAGGCGGAGCGTGTGGCGAGCTGTTGATCTGGGGCGGTGCAGGCGGGGAGACCGAAGCGGTTGGGCTGGGCGCTGAGGGTTTGGATTGCGAGGAGGAGGATCGTTAGCAGCATACATTATATAGATCGGCTGTTTCAAACATTTCTATAGTATGACTGGGGCAAAAATTTCTAAAGGTGTGTTCCCGCCGACTGCGAGGACAAACGCGATTTGCCGGGAGGTGGCCGCAGGCGGCTGGCTGTCACGACTCATCCTCGTAACGGAATGAACGGATGAGGCCGTTGTCGGGCGTTACTCGTTGCCGGCGGCCGAAAGGTGCTGTGCCCAGGTGCGCCAGAAATAGCCGTCGGTCATTCCGGCAATGTAGTCGCACACTACGCGGTGCGGCGGGTGATGGCGGGCTTCGCTTTGGTAATTCTCCGGCAGCGCATCCGGGTTGCTGAGGAAGTGTTGGAAGAGCTCTCCGATTGCTTTGGTGCAGCGTTCGCGTTCGGCGAGCAGCACTGGTGTCGAGTAGACGTGCTCGTGCAGGAACCGCTTGAGGCCGGCGTTGAGGCGCGCGCCCGCTTCAGTGAGCGCCACCAGGCGCACCGGATGGTTGCGGACGTCTTCCACGCTAGCGACACGCACGGCCAGAGCGGCGGCGGCGGTGCCCTCCATCAGCGAGGAAACCAGGATGTCGATGATGCGCCGAAGGCATTCGAGGAACTGCGTTCTCTCGGGGGCGCCGGGATACCTTGTGTCGATGGACTCGCGGATTTCCGCCACTTCGGGGACAAGCGCGGCGAGGGCGTCGGGATCGACAAGGCCGGCAGAGTGGCCGTCGTCGAGGTCGGCGGTGTTGTAGGCGATCTCGTCGGCGAGGTCGATGATCTGTGCCTCCAGCGGGGGACGGAGATGCGGCATGTATTCGTCGAGGGTGGGATTCTCGCCGGGCGTCAGATCGCGCGAGTGTTTGACGATGCCTTCCCGGACCTCGAACGTCAGATTGAGGCCGGGGAACATGGCGTAGCGCTGCTCGAAGATTTCCACCAGCCGGAGGGCGTGCAGGTTGTGATCGAAGAGATCGCCGAAGCGGGTCATCTGAAGGTTGAGTTCGGCTTCGCCGGCATGTCCGAAGGGCGGATGGCCGATGTCGTGTGCGAGGGCGAGCGCTTCGGTGAGATCTTCATCGAGGCCGAGCACTCCGGCGACGGTTCGGGCGATTTGCGAAACCTCGATGGTGTGGGTGAGGCGATTGCGGAAGTGATCAGAGAGACCCGGGGTGAACACCTGCGTCTTGTTTTCCAGGCGGCGGAAGGCGCGGGCGTGCACGACGCGATCGCGGTCGCGTTGGAAATCGTTGCGGTAGCGGTGCGGGAATTCCTGATAGCGTCGGCCGCGGCTGGAAGCGACGGGGAATCGCAACGAAGCCAGCGGGGCAGGGGTCACAGTACGTTGTGGCTTAACGGCGCGGCATGTTGGGCATGGCCACGCCCATCATTTCCCCGAGGAGGCGGACGGCGGCGCGCGTGACCGGCGGACGGTCAGTGGCCTGAAGCGTTTCCAGCAACAGGCGAGCTTCCTGCGGCTTCGATTTGAGGATGGATTCCGCGAGCGCGATCTGGGCCTGTTCCTTGGAGACTAACAGAGTGGGCTTCTCCACCAACTGGCGGGCGAGGGTTTCGGCTTCGGGCAGTTTCCCTTGCGACTGGTACAGGGTGATGAGAGAGAGCTTGGCAAGGGAAGCCACGCCGGCGTCAGAACCGTTCATGACATCGCGCATGGCGGTTTCGCACTGCTGGATCTTGCCGGTGTCGCAGGCGTGCGTGGCCGCGAAGAAACGGGCCACCGAGCCTTCGGTGCTGCCCGAATTGCGGTTTGCCACTTCAGTGAAGGCTTTGAGCGCGCTCTCGTCCTTTTCCTGCTGCGTTTTGACGACGTGCTTCACACCGGGAGGCGCGTTGTCGCCGATGAAGGCATCGAGCCAGAGCGTGGCCTCGCGGAGGTCAGCCTGACGTTGGCGCGCGCGGTATCCGAGGAAGCCCCAAACGGCTGCCACTAAAACCACCACAGCGGCTGCGATGCCGCCGTACTTCTTGACCGCCGCGATGTGGCCGCCGAGGTACTCGACGCCGTGAGCGGCCGCTTCCTGCAACTTGTCGTGTTTGATTGTTTGGCGTAACTGCTTATCCATGCTTATCCACGTGAATTGAACCCTAGAGTGTGCACTCGTCTGAGCGGATGCTCAGCCCCAGGCAAACCTTGGCAATCTATAAGGATAGCATATGGGGAATCCGGAGCCTGGGCATTTTGCGTAGTGAAAATATGATTGGCGGCAATCCGGCGGCACAAAGATTACGTATGATGAGTGTTACGATCATGCGATTCGTGCTACACGCCATTTTTGTTCTTGCTACGGCTTCGGCGCAGACACCGCCTGCGACGGATTTGCCCGAACTGCCGAAGATCCACACCAGCATCGTGATCACGGCGAAGCCGCTGCAGCCGGATCTCGATTTGCGGAACTCCGAAGTGTTTCAACAGACGCTGTTCTCACGAGACGATCAGGTGTTCCATCAACTAAATGGCGGGATCAACGCGGGCCAGCATGAAGGCGGCGGGAAATCGATTGAGATCCGCCGGTTTGGATTCAACCTTGACCACGGCGGAGTCAGTGGCGGCTTGAAGGTGCTGGTGGACAATGTGCAGCAGAACCAGACCACGCAGGGACACGGACAGGGCTACCTCGGGTCGTTGAAGAGCCTGACACCGGAACTGATTCAGGAAGCGCAGATGGTGAACGGGCCGTTCAGCGCTGAGTACGGCGATTTCAGCGGGCTGGGCGTGGTCCATATTCGCATGCGCGAATCGATGCCGGACGAGTGGACGGCGAAGGTGCAAGGCGGGTCGTTTGGTTCCAAGCGGGGCTTTCTTGCGTATAGTCCGGTGCTGCGCGAGATTGATTCGTTCCTTTCGTACGAAGGCGCGTTCACGGATGGGCCGTTCGTGAAGCCGTTGGGATACCGGCGCGACAACATGACGGCGAACGTGACGCGGCATCTCCAGAATGGGCGCAGTTTTGCGGTGAAGTTTAACGGCGGACGGAACGGGTTCCACTCGTCAGGCCAGATACCGCTCGAACTGGTGAACTCCGGGCGGTTGGATCGCTTCGGGTATCTCGACAGCGGCGATGGCGGACATGTGCGCGCGGCGACGCTGGCGGCGTATTTCCGGCAGGAGCAGGAGAACGGAGCGGTGTGGAAGGTGGATGGTTTCGTGACACGGTCGCTGTTCGATCTGTTCTCGAATTTCACATTCTTCCAGAACGATCGCGTGAACGGCGATGCGATCCAGCAGCATGATTCGCGGCTGGTGGAGGGAGCAAATGCCCAGTACTTGAGACCGCACCGGCTGTTCGGCAGCATGAGTGTGCTGACTGTGGGGGGTAATCTGCACGCCAATCAGATCAATGTCGCGCTGTATCCGCGCAGCGGGCGTGTGCCGCTGGGGGTCACGTCGCGTGATCATGCCAACGTCAGCAATGGTGCGGGTTACGTGCAGGAAAGTCTCAATCTGCTGGGAAACCGGCTGCAGGTGGTGGGCGGGCTGCGGTACGACAATTTCGTCTACGACATTTCCGGGGTCGCGCAATCGCAAGGCCGTGTGCAGCCCAAACTGGGGCTCGCGTTCACGCCATGGCATGACGTTCCGGTGAGCTTGCATGCCAACTACGGGCGCGGGATTTCGTCGATTGACGCGCGCAGCATTCTGGCGCGGCACGATGGCACGCGCGTGGCGACCACCGATTTCTATCAGGTGGGCACGTCGCATCATTTTTCGCGGTTTGCGATTTCGGCGGATGCATTCTGGATTGACCGTTCCAACGAATTGGTTTTTATACCGGACGATGGGACGCTGGAGTTCTTTGGACCGACACGGTCGTATGGCTATGAGGCGAAGGCATCGGTGGAGATCACCAAGCGGCTGAGTTGGAATGGCGGTGTGACGAAGGTGCTGAACGCGTTCTACCGGGGGACGGAGCCGCGGTCGTATGTGGACCGCGCGCCGCACTTCACGGCGAACGCGGGGTTGACGCTTTCGAACTGGCGGGGGTGGAGCGGGTCAGTACGGATGCGGGCGATCAACCACTACCGGCTCGATCCTGACGATCATACGATTCGAGCGGCAGGGCACACGGTGTGGGATGGGAGCGTGCTCCGGCGTCTGAACCGGCACATGGATTTCAGTTTCGCGATCGACAACTTCACGGACCGGTCGTACTACGAGACGCAGAATCTGGTGGAATCGCGGCCGTATCGTGACGGCCCGTCGCTGGTGGGGGTTCATGCGACGCCGGGTTATCCGCTGACCGTTACGGTGGGGATGACTTTCCGTTTCCGCGGCAAATAGCGGATTGTGTTGGTGGTAGAGTAAGCGTGATGATCGCAATTCTACTTCTGCTCTGCTCCGCCATGAACGCGCAGCAATACGAACTGGTTTTGAAGGGCGGCACCGTTATTGATCCGCGGAACAACATCAACCGCGTGATGGATGTCGGCATCAACGAGGGTAAGATTGCCGCGGTGGAGGCGAATATTCCCGCGACTGCGGGACAGCGGGTTGCCGATGTGAAGGGTCTGTACGTTACGCCGGGGCTGGTGGACATTCATGCGCACGTGTACGCGGGCACTGGTCAGGCGGGTGTGTACACCGGCGACAACAGCGTATATCCTGACCCGTTCTCGTTCCGGTCGGGCGTAACAACACTGGTGGATGCGGGAACGTCGGGATGGCGCAATTTTCCGGACTTCCGGCAGCGGATCATCGACCGCGCAAGGACTCGCGTGCTGGCTCTGTTGAACATAGTGGGCGGCGGCATGGGATCGACTTCGGAGCACGATCCCGGGGACATGAACGTTGAGGCCACGGCGAAGATGGCGCAGACGCACAAGGACGTGATTGTCGGGTTCAAGACGGCGCACTATTCCGGTCCAGCGTGGCATTCGGTGGATGGCGCGGTAAAGGCAGGGAACATCACGAATCTGCCGGTGATGGTGGACTTTGGTTCCGCCACGGGTGAGCGCAACATCAGCACGCTTTTCATGGACAAGCTGCGTCCGGGCGACATCTACACGCATTGCTATTCGGGGCTGCGCGCCGAAGTGGTGGACGGGAAACTCAATCCCGCAATGGAGGCGGGACGCAAGCGTGGCATTATTTTCGATGTCGGCCATGGCGGGGGCAGCTTCTTCTGGCCCATCGTCACGGCGGCCTATGCGGCCAGGTTCGAGCCCGATTCTATCTCCACGGATCTGCACACTGGCAGCATGAACGCGGGTATGAAGGACATGGCGAATGTGATGTCGAAGATACTCAATCTTGGGACATCGCTGGAGGCCGTGATCCGGATGTCCACGTGGAATCCAGCGAAGGAGATCAAGCGGACCGAGCTTGGGCATCTCAGTGTTGGCGCCGAGGCCGACGTGGCCGTGTTGAAGGTGGAACAGGGCAACTTCGGATTCATTGATTCCTCCGGCGGCCGGTTTGACGGCAAACAGCGTATCGTGGCCGAACTGACGCTACGCAAAGGGCTGGTGGTGTGGGATCTGAACGGCCGCGCCTCACTGGACTGGCGGAAGCACACCTACCGCCGGCGTTCGAATCCATAGTGGCGCTGGCATGGGACGCACGAAAGAGTTCGATGTCGAGCAGGCGCTGGACGCGGCGCTTTGTGTGTTTTGGCGGAAAGGCTATGAGGCGGCTTCGATCCAGGATCTGGTGGAGGCCACCGGAGTCAACCGGGCGAGCCTTTATGCCACGTTCGGGCACAAGCGAAACCTGTTTCTGAGAACACTGGACCGGTTCGCCGCCGGGAGCGGCAATGTCGAGCACGCGACTGCGGGGATTGCTCCGGGCCTGGCTCGCGTGCGCGCCGTTTTGGAACTCGCCGCTGATCAGACGGCTCACGACGTGCGCGGGTGTCTGATCGTGAACGCGATCGTGGAGCGTGGCGCGCAGGATCCCGACATGCAGACGCTCGGCGAGGCGGCGCGCACTCAATTGGAACGCTTCTTCGCGGGGTGCCTGGCAGAGGCGGAGCGCCAGGGCGAGATCGCGGCGAGGCGGGATCTGTTGACGCTGGCGCGGTTTCTCACGAATACGCTTTTTGGTCTGCGGGTGACTGCGAAGACGCGGCCGGGGCCTGAAGTGGTGCAGGCGATCGTCGATACGGTGCTTCAGACAGTGGAAAAATAGTCGAATCCGTGGGTGAAGGTTCTCCATCTAGTATTTTGGAACAAACATTCCAGAATAAAAGAGGAGAACGAAAATGGGCAAACTGAACGGGAAAATCGCATTGATCACAGGTGGGTCGACGGGTATCGGTCTGGCCACAGCGAAGTTGTTTTTGCAGGAAGGCGCGCAGGTGATCATTACCGGACGCAGTGCCGGGTCGCTCACGGACGCACAGCAGGAGTTAGGGCCGAAGGCGCTGGTGGTGCAATCGGACGCAGCGAAGCTGGAAGATATTGACAAGCTGATCGAGACTGTGAAAGCGAAGTTCGGGCGAATCGACATTCTGTTCGCGAATGCAGGTATTGCGAAATTTGCGCCCGTCGAGCAGGTGGCGGAGGCGGCTTTCGACGAGCAGTTTCAGACGAATGTGAAGGGGCTCTACTTCACGGTGCAGAAGGCGTTAGCGCTGATTCCCGATGGCGGGTCGATTCTGTTGAACGCGTCGGTGGTAAGCCGCAAGGGTTTTCCGGGCACCAGCATCTATAGTGCGACCAAGGCGGCCGTCCGGTCGATTGGGCGGACGCTGGCGGCGGAACTGGCTCCGCGGAAGATTCGCGTGAACACGATCAGTCCTGGCCCGGTGACGACGCCGATTTACGGGAAGTTGGGAATGGACCCGGCAGCCACGAAGCAGTTCGAAGAGAACATGGCGCAGAATGTTGGATTGAAGCGCTTCGGGCAGGCGGATGAGATCGCGAAAGTGGCGGTGTTTCTGGCTTCCGATGACGCGTCGTATGTGGTGGGGACGGAGTTGTTTGTCGACGGCGGGTTCGCGGAACTATAAGTCCGCGCTATCCTGTGAATTCGTTAGAACTGCATGCCCGACTCCGTTGCCCTTGCGGCGGCAATCCTCGTCCTCTACAGCCACGTACTGGTGGAGGGCCTGCTTCTGCGCGCAATGTGGCAAAGGGCACGCCGCGGAACGTTGCGCTTCGGCGCAGGGTTGGAAACCGCATGGCGCTGGATGGCGGCAACACCCGTCCGGGCAATGGCGGCGGCGGCCCTAGTGGTGTGGATCGGGAGGCTGGCGCTGCTGCCGGTGCTGCCGCCACGAGCGCCTCGGGTGACTGACGAATTCGCGTATCTGTTGGCGGCCGATACGTTCGCGCATGGACGATTGGTGAATCCGGCGCCGCGGCTGTGGCAGCACTTTGAGGCGCCGCATGTTATCGTAACGCCGGTATATGCAGGGATGTATCTGCCTGGTCAGGGTGCGGTGCTGGCGGTGGGCCAACTTCTGGGGCATCCGTGGATCGGCGTCTGGCTGGTGACAGGTGTGATGGCCGGGGCGATGGTATGGGCGCTGCAAGGGTGGCTGCCTCCGCGCTGGGCGGCGCTGGCGGGAGTGGTTCTTGCCGTCCGATTGGGCTGGTTCAGCTATTGGATGAACAGCTACTGGGGCGCGTCCTTTGCGGCGCTAGGGGGCGCGATTGCCGTGGGTGCCGCCGGGCGATTACGGAAGCGCGCTCGATGGCGAGATGCTTTTTTGCTCGGATTCGGATTGGTTGTGGTGATGTACACGCGCGCCTACGAGGGACTGTTCCTCGGACTGGGGTTGACCGCGATCCTGCTGCCTCGCTTCCATGTGCGCCTGCTGGCATCCGGCGCAATCGTGATCGCCGGAGCCGCTGGTTTGATGTACTATTTCTCAGTTGTCACGGGGTCGCCGTTCAAACCACCAGAGGTGGTGCAGCGCGAGCCTTATGCCATGGGCGGAGTCTTCTTCTGGGAAGAGGTACGGCCAAATCCGGGCTACCGTCACAAGACCATGGAGGACTTTTACTCGCGCTGGGAAGTGAAGAGCTTTAGCGAGGTGAGAAGCGTCACCGGCTTTCTGTGGAACCGGCTGCGCCATGCGCTCAGCGTTTGGCTGTTTTACCTGGGGCCTTTGCTCAGTGTGCCGCTTTTCTTTGCGGCGCGGGTAGTTCGCGACCGGCGTGTCCGGCCGTTGGTGATCGCCGGGGCGATTGCGGTGACGGGGTCGCTGCTCAGCGTATGGTTCTACGCGCATTATCTTGCGCCCGCCTGCGCGATTTTGTACGTGCTGGTGTTTCAAGGTATGCGCCACCTGGCGGTGTGGCGGCGGCAAACTCGCGCGGGATGGCAACTGGTGCGAGGGCTGGCGGCGGTATGCCTGGTAATGGCTGGAGTGAAGTTGGTGGCTCTTCCAGTGGCTGTCCTGAATCCACCGGATTGGCCGATGACGTGGTATTCGTCGAGCCTTGGCAACACCGCGCGGGCGGACGTATTGCGGCAGTTGGAGGCGCAGCCCGGCAAGCATCTAGCATTGATCCGGTATGGGCAGCGTGATGCGGTCTACAGCGTGGGGAACGAGTGGGTTTATAACGGGGCCGACCTCGACGGGGCGAGGGTGGTCCTGGCGCGCGAGATGGATGAGGAATCGAACCGGATGTTGATCCAGGAATACGCCGGGCGTCGTGTGTGGCTGGTGGAGGCCGACACCCTTCCGCCGCGGTTGACTCCATATCCGAGGTGACGCGATCTTAGGCCTGGAGAGAAGCCTGTGCTGGACAAGGCAAGCTGCCCCATTGACACAACGAATCGGCGCATACGACCGGGACCGCGCTGATCAGGGTCACATCGCAGGTGGGCCACTTCACTCGATCTGGCACTCTCGCCCAAACCTCCTTGGTGATGAGGGGGAAGCCAATATATCCCGGAAAAAAGTGCCAGGGCCTTATAATGAAAGAATGGTGCCTGTTCACCACGCAACCCTTGCATCGCTTCTCTTGCTGTTCACAGTACCAATTGGCTGGGGGCAGTCGCGCTACGACCGGCTTCCGGCGCAGCAGAAGATCGACATGATTTCCGAGGGCAGGATTCCCGCCGGAACGCAAGTGGTTTTTCCGCAGCAGGACGTCAATGCTTTCGTGGTCGCGAAGGCTAAGGAAGTGGTTCCCGATGGACTTCGCGATCCAAAAGTGGAGATTCTGGACGGAAAGGCCACCGGGCGTGCCACGGTGGACTTTGTGAAGATGCGCCATGCGCAGGGCCAGGACTTGAACTGGCTGCTGTCGAAACTGCTGCAGGGCGAGCATCCGGTAGTGGTGACTGGTCGTGTGCAATCGTCGAATGGGCTGGCACGGGTGGATCTGGACCGCGTCGAGATTGGCGGCAGTTCCATCACTGGCCGGGCAGTAGAAATGCTCATCCGCGCCTTCGTCGCGCCGATTTATCCACAGGCGAAGGTGGGCGAATCCTTTGAGCTTGGCTACAACGTCGATCGGATTGAATTGAAGCCCGGGCTCGCCCGCGTGGTGCTTGCGGGAAGAGGTCCCTCTGCACCGCAGACCGGGAAGACGCAGTTGCGCGCAGGCCGCTAGGGACACGTTATTTTCGGGAGGTTTTCGCGAGATGGCTACGATTGTGCGCCGCCCGTCGGTGGCTGTAAACGTTGGTGGCGTAATGGTTGGTGGCGATCATCCCATCGCGGTCCAGTCGATGACCAATACCGATACCGCGGATTCCGCCGGAACGGCGAACCAGGTAATGGCGTTGGCCCGGGCGGGATCGGAGTTGGTACGGGTTACCGTGAACACCGAGGACGCCGCGAAAGCCGTGCCGCATATCGTGGACGCCCTCCACAAGTTCGGCTTGCCGGTCCCAATCGTCGGCGATTTCCATTACAACGGCCACATCCTGCTGCGGAAGTATCCCGAGTGTGCGCGGGCTCTGGCGAAGTATCGAATCAACCCCGGCAATGTGAACATCGGCAAGAAGCATGATGACAACTTCCGCACCATGGTGGAGGCTGCGGTGGAGTTCTCTAAGCCGGTGCGCATTGGCGTCAACTGGGGCTCGCTGGACCAATCGCTTCTGACGCGCATGATGGATGAGAATGCGAAGTCGCCCCGCCCACTGGCTGCGCGCGATGTCACCATCAATGCCATTGTGGCGAGCGGGCTTCTCTCCGCACAGGCCGCCGAGAGCTACGGGTTGCGGCGCGATCAGATCATCATCAGTGCCAAGGTGAGCAACGTCCAGGATCTCGTGGACGTCTACCGCAAACTCGCCTCGCAGTGCGACTACGCCCTACACCTCGGCTTAACGGAAGCGGGCATGGGCGCAAAAGGGGTTGTAGCGACGACCGCAGCCTTGTCCATCCTGCTGCAGGAAGGCATCGGCGATACGATTCGCGCGTCGTTGACTCCGCCTCCCGCGGGCGACCGGACCGAGGAAGTGATCGTGAGCCAGCAGGTGCTGCAGTCCCTCGGGCTGCGAAGCTTCACACCTCAGGTGACCGCATGCCCCGGATGCGGGCGCACAACCAGCACGTTCTTCCAGGAACTCGCCGAACGCATCCAGACCTACCTGCGGGAGCAGATGCCGCTGTGGAAGAGCGATCGTCCGGGCGTGGAAGAACTGAAAGTTGCGGTGATGGGCTGCGTTGTGAACGGGCCCGGGGAATCCAAGCATGCCAACATCGGAATCTCGCTGCCTGGAACGTTTGAAGAACCGGTGGCGCCGGTCTACGTGGATGGGAAACTCTTCCGGACTTTGCGCGGGGATGGTATCGTCGAAGAGTTCACCACCATTCTGAACGACTACGTGGAGCGCAAGTATGGCGTGGCCGAAGCTGAGAAAGTCGGGGCCTGACGCGAGGACCGGGGATGACAAGCCGGCGGAAGTAAAACCGGCATCGGCACTCGTGCAGCGGCTGGCACGCAAACTCGGGGAGTTACCGGCGAAGGACGCTCTGCGGATTCAAGCGGCGGAGGCGTTAGAGAAGGCGCAGCAGCGGGGCGGCGAGGAACTGCACGAGGTGTGCCGCACGTTCGTCGAAGCGCTGAACGGTCTGCAGGAAGCGCTGGTTGTGGATTTGTCACCCGGCGTGTTTCATCCGGAAGTTCTCGATACGCCTGGGACTGTGCTCATCCAGATCAATGCCAGTGGGCGGATTCTGCAACTGAGCATACTGCCGCGCGAAGCTGCCTATTCGAGCGACCAATTCCGGCTGCCGTACGTGTTGCGGGGCGCAATCCGGTGGTTCAACCAGGAGTTGCTCGACCGTCATCTCGTGGAGGAGCATCAAATATTCTACTGCCGGGAGCGCGGCGAGCATCACTGGCTGTATCAGAATCCGCGGACACGCAAGACGGGTGCGATTGATTCCGACTATCTGGCGGAATGTCTGGAGCAGTTGCTGTAGGTCATAGCGCAGCGTTCACCCATAACCAGTAGCCACTGAAGAGTTTGTTTGGTGCGGATGAGAGGACTTGAACCTCCACTCCCTTGCGAGAACTAGAACCTGAATCTAGCGCGTCTGCCAATTCCGCCACATCCGCACGCCGGTGTGTCAAACCTATTGTCCGAAAGCTGACCCGTATGTGTCAATTCGGCGAAGCTGAAATCCCCGCTTCCGAACCGGCTGGCAGGTTGTCAATGCACTCCTTCTGTGGGAGTAGAATGGTCTTGCATGACGCGAAGGGATTGGATGACGGCGGCGGGTCCCATGGCCCTCTCGCAGGGCTTATCCGGCCAAGTGGCCGAAGGGCAGCGCAAGATCGGGTTGATCGGCAACGGCAATCGAGGGACTGCCCACCTGTCCGCCTATCTCAAAATGAAGGAGATCCAAGTCACGGCGCTCTCTGACCTCGACGGAGCGCGGATGGACGCCTATAACTCGAAACTCGGTGGCAGTGCGACGAAGTACATCGACTGGCGGGAGTTGATCAAGGACAGGAATGTGGATGTGGTTGCGATCGCAGTGCCTAACTATCTGCACCCGGAGATGGCGATCACGGCGCTAAGGGCAGGCAAGCATGTCCTGTTGGAAAAGCCGATCGCGATCAGCTACCCACTGGCACGCCGCATTCAAGCCGAAGCGGCCAAGAGCGGAAAGGTCCTGGCAATCGGCATGCAAAGGCGTTACACCTCGCGTGACCACCACATCCAGCAACTGGTGGATAGCGGAGTGATCGGGAAGCTGCAATACGTGAACATCGCGGAATATCGCGGGGATTGGAGCCCGAAGGGATGGCACTACACGGATCCCGCCTCGGGTCGCAAGGCGAACTGGCGGTTTATGAAGAAGGCCACCGGGTCCACGGAATTGGAATTCTCCGTGCATGCTTTCTCCCAAGTGGTGCAACTGGTGAAATCGCCACTGGCACGATGTGTAGCATCGGGCGCGACGGTTCACTATAAGGATCATGAGACACGAGACATCTGCCAGGGTTTGATCGATTTTGAGAATGGCGTCCGATTCAGCTACTCCTTCTGCCTCTTTTCGCAAGGCACCCCGGGGACAACGGTCATCGTCGGGGATCAAGGCACCCTTCGATACACCGAGGGAGAGATCCTTTTGGATTCCGGAGGCAGGAAAGGCCGGAAACCACCCGAGCACACCGGTTTTGTAGACGAGCAGGCGGAGGTGCAGATGTACCGCGAGTTCTTCGCCGCCATCGCCGGTAAGGGTGAGTCGGCATTGAATGCGGGTTTGGCCATCGAATCGGCGAAGATTGCGTATGCCATCGAGATGGCCACGGAACAGAACCGCGTGGTAACCGGACGCGATTTCGCCTGACATGCCTGCGAAAAAAAGTGGCGGTCCTCAACGCGTGAAGACCGCCCATGCAGTGGCTCACAGTGCTAGGCTGGACGAGAATGGCCGGTTGGCGGTTGAACGCGCTTAGCGTCGAACTTGCCTGTCATGTTTTTCGTGATAGATTTCGTGGCTGAGCGCATTTTGCCGGTGGTTGATGCGGGCGCGTTCGGCGGCCGATAGACCACCACCGTCAATGCGGTCGCGAACGATTTGCCGTTGAAGGGCCCGCTCCTGGGCTTCGATGCGGGCAGTTTCCAGTGGCGTGAGTTGACCGGAGCGGACGCCTTGCCCGATGCGGGATTGCTGGTTGGCGTTGCGGTGGACGATGGGGCCGGCGGCGTTGAGCAACGCGGCGCAGGCGATTGTGAGTGTCAGAAGGGTGATTTTCATATTATTCTCTCCTCTATTTGTTTCTCCCTGACCGTGCAAACTCGTGAGAAACGCAAGAGTTGCGGAAGGAAACCATTAAGATCTGCTCATGAGACCAAGACTGAGAACCGCACTAGGGCTGCTCGCGGGCATTGCGATGATGGCAATGATGACCCTCGATGGGCGGCTTCGAGCCGCAGTTCTGTTGCTGCTCAGCGGGTTAGGACTAAAGCTCTGGATCGCTGAGCTAAAGCGGAAGCAGGAAGCCGCCGAAGAAAAGAGAGAGGGGGGAGCGGGCAGCATCGCGAATGAGGGGGATGGGAGGCAGAATGCGGGTGACAGGTGAGGGGGTAATGAGAAGTAATAGGCCGGCATCACCCCCTGTGAGGGTAAAAGGAAGTAAGTGCAAACAGTCGGTTGTCATCAGTGATTTCCTAGGCGGAAAGCACTAGCCCAAAAGTCATCACTCCGATAAGCTTATTCATGAAAGCAGAGCAATTCCAGGCCGACGTTTCGAATTGAAACGAAGAGTTTCATTTTGGAACAAGGCAAGTCTCGGGGCGTTCCAGATTGGGTCGCGCTTCGAGAGACCGGGTTGGTGTGTGCAGGCGTCACGATCGAGCGGACAAACAACGTTTGAGCCGCTAAGTGGTAACAGAAACAGGGTATTGCGCGCTTGCCGCATCGTGGATTCGGTTCCCAATGGTGGTTTTCTCCATTTGGCGCGGGGATTGCACCTTAAGCGGAGTGTCCGGTTCGAAACGTTGGCTAGCTCGGAGAGCCGCGCCGGAGCGGACGAAATGGGACAGCTTGGAGCGTATGCCTTGGAGAGGGCTGCGCTACGCGACCAGAGACAACGCGGGCCCGGCTGTCGATTTGGGGAGAGACCAGACGATATGAAGAGAGCAAAAGCGGCCATCGCGGAGTCGCGAACCAAGATTACCGTCACCACACAGACTGCCCGCATTACGAAGCGCGACCGTGTGGTGCTGGAACACCTGCCTCTTGTAAAGGCCATCGCTGTGCGAGTCCACGAGAACCTGCCTGTGCATGTCGACCTCGATGACCTCGTTCACGCCGGCATTCTCGGCCTTTTCGATGCCGCAGGCAAATACAACCCCGACAAGAAGGTCGTCTTCTCCAGCTACGCCAAGCATCGGATCAAGGGTGCCATACTGGACAGTCTCCGGCAATTGGACTGGGCATCGCGCGATCTGCGGCGCCGCCACAAGCAGGTCGAGGCTGTCACTCGTGACCTCGCCGCAACCCTCCACCGCAATCCTACCGAGGCGGAAGTCGCCGAGAAACTCGGCGTCGAAGTGGAACGGTGGCGGCAGATGGTTCTAGACCTGCGAAGCGTCGGTCTCGTTTCCGCGAGTTCCCGGACCCCTGAACATGACGATCTCCCAGCTCCCGATTTCCCATCAAAGCCCGAATGCCAGCCCGACCGGATCTGCGTCCGGCAGGAGTTGAAAACGGTACTCGCCGATGCGATGAAAACGCTTCCGGAGCGGTACCAGCGTGTCGTTCTCCTGTATTACACCAACGAGCTGACCATGAAGGAAATCGGTGGAATGCTCGGAATCAACGAAAGCCGCGTCTCACAGATCCATAAGTCAGCGCTCGAGAAGATGGCGGTGGTGCTCCAATCCAACGGCATACACTCCAGTAATGCGTTCGCGGACTAACTTCTCACCGAATCTACTGAATTCCGGGACCGCTCCCTCACGGTCACGGCTCTGTAACCGAGCCGCGCGCGTCAGCAAGCGGTTGTTTGTGGCTTCTGCGGCTACCTAAGCCCTGGGTTCGGTCTCGCAGGATTCCAGACGCTGCCCGATGCGATCGAGAAGCCGTGAGAACTCGCCAGACTCCACGGGCTTTCGCAGCAACAACCCTTCCTCGTTCGGAAAGAACAACGTTTCATCCGGATCAATGGCGTCAGCTACGAGAATGAAAACCGGTGTCTGCCCTCGAACACGATCGAAGAAATCAACCCAGTTCCCTGCCCCAAAACGCACCGCGCAGAAGATGACGTCGATCCGGAAGCGCCGCATGAGTTCCAAAGCCTCGGTATCGTTGTGAACAGGCACCGCCCGGTTCTTTCGAGCTGTCCAGAAGTTGATAAGACGCTTTTGCGTCGCGGGATCCGGTTCCAGGATGAGAGCGGTGAGCGCAGGAGGGGTGAAGCGTTGCGATGCCGCATCCTCGCGCGTGCCATCGGCAGCTTCGCGCGATGGTGCCGTCGAAGGGACCGCAACCGGGAAATCCATCTCAATGCGGCAGGCATTCTCGCCGGCACTCATGACACGGATATCGCCTCCCATTCCGTGCACGATCCCTTTGCACACGCTGAAATTGAGAATCTGCGCCGAGGAGGAATCCGGCGGAAAAGACTCGTCGCAAACGAGGGCCCCGTAGCGTATGGCAAGGAGCACCCGGCGGGCGTGCAGGGCCGTTTCTACCCGCAGCGTCCGGTCCTGAGATACCCTCGCGGCCGAAGCCGCAAGCAGCAGCATATTCCGCAGGACATTCTCCAACTGCGCAGCGGATGCGAAAACCCAGAGAGAATCCTGCCAGAGCGCCAGACCCACATTCACGTCAGGGGCAATCTCGCGCCGGATGGATTCGATCGCATTGCGAACCACCGGGTTGAGTTCCACCGGAGTCGCCTCTTCAAGGCGCGCCACCTGACTATATCGATGCAGAATCGCCGAAGCGCGCAGCGATTGATCCAGCAGGTCCCTGGCCTGGGGATCATCCTGTTCCAACAGGCGATGCGCCAGCATCAGAATCGATTCCAATGGAGCGCGAAGTTCGCCGGCCACACCGGAAATCACCTGCCCGGTTGCAGCCAACCGCTCCGTACGCAGCAGTTGTTCACGACGCGCCTGGCGCTCGAGAAGCTGCCAGACAATAGAAATCTGATTGGCGAGATGTTGCAGCGCGGAGAGTTCCTCGGTATCGAAACGGCGCGGACGGTCCACCTGAAGCAGTTCAAACACGCCAATCAACTCTTCGCGGGCGAACATCGGCAGCAGTACAATAGCGCGCACGGAACCGTCCCCCGCAGCTTCTCGGAACAGTGGGCTGCGGCGGGTATCGGGTATGTGCAGAGGAGTGCGGTTGCGGAAACAGAGGGCGATGGCTGCGTCGCGCGCTTCCGAAGCGGGCAGAGGCTTGCCCAATTCTCGCCGCGGGGCATTTACGTGGATGGAGCTGCGCTCGCCGCCCGGCAGCATGGGTAGCAATTGCTGTGCCGTACGATCGTAACTGTACAGCTCAACTGCGCCGGCCTCAAGCGCCCGTGGGGCCATGTTCCGCAGTTTGCGCATCGCGTCTTCGGATGTTGTGGATGTCAGAACCTCTTCCGCAAAGCCATGTATCCGGCGGACTGAAAGTCGCACGGTCATGCGATGCTGCCGCTGCCGGAAAAGCCCTACTCCCCAAATGGAGAGAATCACGAGCCCGGCAATCAGTACCTGCGGCGAAACCAGCCAGCTCCGGTCGAGCAGCGTAACCCCTGAGGCATCACTCACTTCGAGGCGGTAACCGGGAGCTTCCCCAAATCGCCCCGCGGCAGTTGTGGCAATGCCGGTGGCGCGGATTCCGTCCCCGACGCGGTACCGGTTGAGCCCAGCCCCAAGGCGGTTCGCCGCACGAGGAAGGTAGATGGTGTAAGAACCCCGCCCGTCCCCCACAACCAGAAACTCGCCGTTGTCATCCTGCCCCAAAGCCACCACTCTACCCTGCAACGTCACAAAACGCCCCAAGTACCTTCTGGTCTTCAGCGTGTCCAGCCCGGCGGACTGCGGGACTGGAGGTGCCCTCCGGGAGAGAGTAGTGATTTGGCCAGGACGCAAGATGGCCATTCCATCGCGCTGGACAACCACCCCCGTCACCTCCAACGTGTCCCCCGGCGCCACCTGCTCAAACATGAAATCGGGGCCCTCCAGCACGAGTGCCGCACCGGATTCCGACGCGATGGCCAAGTGAGTGAACTCCTTGAAGAGAATCGGCTTACTCGTGACAACGCCCTCCACCGTCACTGCCAGCCCGCCGGAGCTATCCGTTGACGGCTCGATGGCGTCCAACAGCCCTGCAATGTCCTCCAATGCGGTTCTTTGGCGAGCGTTCGCTGGTTGGCTGGTTTGCCCGAACGCAACCTGGGGCAGAACTAGAGCGAACAAAAGGACCGGCAGGACAGCAGAGCACCGCATGATCCTAGACCTCCAACCCCCGAAGGAACTGATCCAAACCACGATCAGCGAAATCCTTCATCGCATAACTGGTGGGAGGCAGAACCGCATCTGTCGTACTCACTGCAACCGTGTGCATTCCGGCCCTTTGCGCAGCGGCGATACCCGTGGAGGAGTCCTCAAAAACCACGCAATGCGAGGGAGGTACGTCCAGCATACGGGCGACTTTGAGGTAAATCTCCGGACTCGGCTTTGGATGCTCCACCTGGTGGCCGTCCATCACCACTTTGAAGTACTTGCGAAGCCCTCCTTCATCCAATACAAAATCGAGGTTGGCCGGTTCGGCGTTCGAAGCAACTGCAAGCGGACGAGTGGCGTTCCGCTCCAAAAACGGAATAAGCCCAGCCACTAGCTGTCCGGCAAGTTGAGGCCGCATCATTTCTCTATAGAGCGCTTCCTTGGCAGCTCCGTGCGCAAACACTTCCTGCTCAGTCAAATGCGGACCAAACAGGCCACGAACGATCTCATCGTTCCGCTTGCCGTGCATGCGCTCCATCATAGAATCGGCTGGTACTTGATACCTCGATAGGTACAGACGCCAAGCTTCCGCGTGGAGAGCATTGGAATGTAGGATCACTCCATCCATGTCAAGGATATACGCTAGCATTACAATCTCATTTCGCCTTTCTTTTGAGCCAATTCTTGACCTCACGGTCGGGTTTGGGGATTCGTTTGAGGATCCGGTCTGCTTCGCCAGCGGCCGCCGAACTACCCGACGATCGTGCCAAGGCAGCGTAGGCCAACCCAAGCTCACGGTCACCAGCGTCGAGCGGCGAAAGTGCGCGCAGACGCTCAAGCGGGAGGGGCGGCACGGGATCCCTCGCCAAACGAGGGATGGAGTGATCGGTCCGCACGAATCCCCCAATGCGTTTGGGCATGTGACACGCCACACAGTCTGCCCCCTTCCCACAATTCCTGTCGGTGTGGCATTGCAGACACGCGTTAGGCAGGACGGAGGCGTCGTGGACATCGTGGCATGACCCGCACCATAGAGCATCCGGCGCTTTCTGCCGGCACCGGCTCGCATACAGGCTCTCGACGTGACTCGCCGGAGTGGAAGCCGGATCGGACACAAAGGTTGCGATGAACCGGGACAGTTCGTCGCCCGGGCGGAACTGCTTCAACGACTTGCCGGGGCGGCTCACCTGGATTGCCCCCTGCAGGTGGCATTGTGCGCAGACCGAATCGCGGGCTGGCGGTGCAAGAGCGGACGGGACAACCATGCGGGCGGATCCTTTGGCATGCTCCGCGCCCGCACCATGGCAGGTTTCACAGTTCACAGACCTGGCCATGGCTGTCGCCTGGTAGCGCCTCGCGATGTTGCGATGGCAGTCCGCGCACACCGCGTTCCCCACGAAAACCGGAGCGGCGGAAAGAGAGCATGCCAGAAAAAGAAGCAACAACCTTCAGGTTGCCACGAAACCCGGTGCACCATAAAGTGCGATCCTCCTGTTGTCGATCCCTGCACTAGTACCAACTTGCAGAAACCCAGGTGCTCCACTCCATCAGGGTCAATGCTGATGAGCCTTCAGCGAGGACGGGGCTGAAGTCCCGCCAAGGCTGGCCTGGAAAGGCCAGCCGCGGCCAGGATTGGCCGCCCCACACGACGGCGAGCGGTGGCCCTGTTTTTTCAAAGGGTCGCTCCGACTCCGCAAGGAGGTACAAGGCGGCCGAACGTCTATTATCAGGCCGGGCAAACAATGGTGATCGTCGAGACCCGGCAATGGAAGCTTGCGTACTCTCCGATGGAAAAGACCCGCTTCGACATCGGCGACGACCATGCGCTGCTGTTGGAGGTCCCGTCGGAAAACGGAGTCCATCTGGTACCGTGGCACATGGTGCTGCGCATCACGGTGACTGAGTCGTAGGCTCGCGGCTAAACGCCAGGGCGCAGTGAATTCCCCCGTTCATCAACATCAGAAAACGCGCGGGAATAGGGACAAGCTGGGTCCCCGAGGGAAGTTGCGAGCGGATGCTTTCATACAAGGCCTCTTCAGTTATCAGCCCAAACTCCGGCATGAAGACGCTACGGCCGATGGCGGCCGAGTTGGCGTAGCTGATTCCCGCCCATCCGTTCGCGCCCGGAATCCATGGCACGTTGATGACACGGAACCCTAATTGGGAAAGTACCGCGGCACGCTCCCGAGCCCGCGTGTGCTGTTCCGGCCGGCAACCCAACACCTGGATCTCGATGGCATCGATGATCCGGGCGGGAAGCATATCCGACATGCGCCGCCTGGCCGCCATCGTAACCCAGCTAGCAAGCAGGCCGGCATGGTTGTCGATCAGGTTCTGCAGCGAAAGCCCGCTGATGCAGCGCTTCGGATCGCCTGGACAGTGCTGCCGGGCGTATGCGTTGATTGCCTCCAACCCGGCGGTATCTTCTTTGTGCGGCCATCGGGCCACCGAGGCACGAGCCTGGGCCAGAACCCCGCGCACCCGTGCCTCCGGCCAATCCTTTTTCTTGTACTTGCGGACGAGCTGGCGTAGGCCGGCAAGCTCAGCCGGAATCCCGGGAAACGCCGCCTCCAATACCTGAAGTAACGCGCCCGCCGCCCGGCCGTCGCATTGTGGTTGGGAAACCAGCACGGTACGCGTGCCCGGCAGGAGCGCTGCGAGATAGTCCACGTGAAGTTCGTGTTCGCCAAGAGCAATCGCCTCGTCGGCGCCAAACTCGCTCTGCAATACATAGGCGTATTCCTCGTTCGTGAGATCCTCGCCCCAGTAGCCCTTCGCCGAATCCCCATAGAACAGCAAGAGTTTCGTCGAGTCCCTGGGGTCGCGGGCAAACTGCAGATCCCCACCTTCCCAAGACAGCTTGCTGGCCGAGTAAGGGCCGTTCTGGAAGGATCTCACTGTCTGAAGCGTGGATTGGCCGAGTTCGGGAGAGCCTTCAAACAGCCGGTGCGTTACCAGGATTCTCTCCCTTCCGGAAACTTCTCCAGGCTTGAGGATGTCCTGCACCCATGGCGCGAAGTCTTCCGGTGGACCGGTCTGGATAGCGAGTTTATGCAAAGTGTCGGGGAATTCCCTGCGAATTGCCGATTGCAGCAATGCGGCGGGACGGTCAACGGCGAGCGAAAACTGTATCTCTAAAGGTCTTTCGAGCTTGGGCAGTACTTCACGAGCGACGTCCAGGCTGTCGCCAACGCGTTCTTTTCGACCGGACAGCAACGCGAGTGAATCGACACTCACATGCAACGCCCGTAGCGGAGAATCGTCCGGTGAGGCTCGAAACCCAGGCACACTCGGCTCGTAGTAGACGTGGCACGACCGGCCCGCCTCCCGACGAATCAAATGCGGGTGAAATACGACTCCGCGGCTTTCAAAATAGGGCTGTAGGTGTTGCTCGTTCGATGAGCAGGCCATCGATAACGCACCGTCGGCTGTGGCTTGCGGAAACCCTCCGCGTGCCGGTATCGCCATCAGCGTCACGGAGTTTTGTGCTTGAGGTTGACAGCCCACGCACAAGAAAATCGACACCGCTGCCGCTAAACAATAAGCAGACCGCATCTATTGTCTTGCTTAACACTGTAGCACGGCAATAGTGTCTGTAAATTTTCGGCATTTTGCATACTTTAACTCTCTGCACCGTTGGGAAATTCAACTTCCGAGCAGCTCTTCCAACCGCAGATAACCCGACCGGCTCACCGGCAGCTTATCGCCTGTGGTGAGAACCGCCACCTTGCTGTTCGCCCCGTACGGTTCCACACGCGCCACCCGTTCCAGATTCACGACGAAGCTCCTGTGAACGCGAACGAACTTCTTCGGGTCAAGCGCAGCCTCCAGACTGGAGATAGTCTGCTGCTTCAACACGGTTTTGCCGCCGGCATGCAGCCCGATGTAATCCTCCTGCGCCTCAATGTAGTCGAGCTTGTCAACAGGAATCACGTGAACTTTCGGCCCATCCCGCGCAACCACCCGTTCCAGAAACTTCAGCGGACCCCGGGCAGCAGCCGCCAGATCTTCGCCTCGCACACCTTGCTGTCCCAGTCGCTGCCTGGCACGATCGAGCGCCTTGGCGAGCCGATCCTCGGTGAATGGCTTTAGCAGGTAATCCACGGCGTGAACTTCAAACGCCCGCATGGCGTAACTATCGAAGGCGGTGACAAAGATGACGGCGCAATCGGCTCCAAGCAATTCCAGCGTTTCAAAGCCGTCCAGCTTAGGCATTTGCACATCGAGCAGCACCAGATCGGGCTTGGTCTCCGCGGCCTGCTTCACGGCCTCGAAACCATTGGCGCACTCCCCGATCACTTCCACGTCCCGCTGCGATGCAAGCATCTCCTTCAACACCGCGCGGGCGAGCATCTCGTCATCGACAATGAGCGTCCGGATCTTCATGATTTGACAGCCTCCCGCAAGAGCCGTATCTCGGCCCGAAACATTTCTCCATCCGTTCGTGCGTGCAACCGGGCGGTGTCGCCGTACAACGTCGCAAGGCGCTTCTCAATGTTGGCGAGCCCCACGCCCGCGCCCTTCGGCCGAACGGAACTCCCCTCGTCCTGTTCAAAAGTGTTCACTACCGCCACGGTTAATTCCCCTTCCGTGGTCTCGGCCTCCAAGCGGATGAGCCCGCCGTGGATGCTCTGTGCAACCCCGTGTTTGACCGCGTTTTCCACCAGCGGCTGCAGGAGCAAAGGCGGAACCGCGACGCTCAAGGCCGCATCGGCCACCTGCTCTTCAAACCGCAACCGCTCACCAAACCGCACTTGCTCAATGGCCAGATAGCGGCGGATAAGACCGAGTTCTTCGCGCAGCGGAATAAACCGGCGGTCGCCGACTCCGAGGCTGAGCCGCAGAAAGTCGGCAAGCAAAGCGCACATTTCGCGAGCCTTTGCCTTGTCCATTCCCACCAGCGCGCTGATGGAGTTGAGGCTGTTGAACAGGAAGTGCGGATTCACCTGCTGCCGCAACGCCCGCAACTCGGCTTCGCGCGCCATGGTGAGGGCCTCGGCTTCGCGCAGGCGAGACGCGCGAGCGGCTTCCACTTCCAACATCAGATACCCCATCGACATGCTTAGCAGGTAAAGGAGCACACCCGAAGCCCAGAGCCACGTCTCGCCGCGCGCTGTCTTTTCCTCGAGCAGTTCCCAGGCAGTCGTACTCGCCAGCATCGCCGCGATGGCTCGCGAAGCCAAGACCCAGATGGCCGCCGCCACCGCCGCCGTCACTCCCGGCCCGGCCAGGGATCGTACAATATGCTGCTCCGACACCGGCATCCAACGGCAGAGATACCATGCGCTCAGGCAGATCATCGCGAAGACGATGCTGAGCAGTATCGCCAGCACGCCGGCCGCCCACCAGGGCATCTGTCCGGCCTGCTGATAGAACATCGTGAGCAGGCCCGACACCGGCAGCCACGCCGCGAAGTAGAAGATCAAACGGCGTCCGCTGAGCAAAGGAAGCATTCCTTAATTTTTCACGTTCACGCCCCCGAACACCACAAGGCCTTTGACGATGAGATGCTGCTCGGGCTCGCCGGAGGCGCGAGGCGTCAGCGTCTTTCGCGAGTCGATGCCGCCAAAGAAGACCTGTCCGTCGGCGGTGACGCGCCACGTCTCCGGCACTTTCAGTTCCACCCCGCCGAAGATCGCGTCGGCATAGAGCACCGCCGGGCTGTTGGTGATCCTGGCTCCACGCAAGTCGAGTTCCACGCCGCCGAAGATGGCCGAGGCGGAGCCGCCTTGAAAGCTCTGCGACTCGCCCTTGATATCCGACCCGCCAAACACCGCGTACTCATTGAGCCTCGACTCCGCCGTGTGCACTTCGCCGGGAATGATCCTCGGCGGGAACAGTGCGCGCCAGAGCATCAACACGCCAACAGCAATGATCGCCAGCGGCCACAGTTCCCAGATGCTGACGTGGATGATGTGGAGCTTGCGCAACTCAATCACGATTCCGGCGAACACCAGTAACCCGCCGGCAAGTTGGCGCCCGTTGATGAACATAGCGCTCCCCGCAACCAGGAACGCCAACGGCCAGAAGTGGCCCAGCAGGTTCGTTGGCAGGAAATCCAGGCGCTCCATCAACAGCACGCTGCCCACAACTACCAACACCGCCCCGAAGAGGACTCCTGCGTTTGCGCCGCCGCGATCGTTTTCCATCGTCGTTACTCCTGTTTCCAGAGTAAGGTGCGATCCCCGCGGCGCCTACTGCGGATCGGTTAGCGGGCTGGCGGTATCGACGAATCGACATCCGGAGCCGATGGACCGGCCTCGGAAGGCTCGTAGAAACTGAGCGAGTTGTCTCCCTGCTTGACCACACGAATGCGCCGGAGGCGCCCGTAGGTCTCCTGCAACACCATCCTGGAGGCATGTTGAACCACCACCAGCGGCGGCGGGACCTCGCCGAGGACCTGGAGCGACAGTTCGTACTCGGCTTCCTGGGGGTAAGGCGGATCGAGGAAAACGATGTCTCCGGGATTGGCGCGCAAGTACAGGTTCACAGGCCCGCGAACTACCTTGCAGCGCCGGACTATGCCGAGCGAGCGGATATTCTCCTCCATCACTTCCACCGCCGCACGGTGCCTCTCCAGAAAGATCGCCTTGGAGGCCCCACGGCTGATTGCTTCAATACCCACGGCGCCCGTGCCCGCGTAAGCATCGACGAACACACAGCCTTCCATGCGCGGCGACAGAATGTTAAACAGCGACTCCCGCAGACGGTCCGGTGTCGGCCTCACCTCATCCCCCGGCACAGGCTTTAACCGCCTGCTTCGATACTCTCCGCCAATCACTCGCATGGCATAAGCGCTAACTCAACGTGGCGCACTCGTGCGTGCCGCGTCGAGACTCCTCTCGATGCTTTCATTTTTTTGATTGGAAGTGAGCGTTTCGCCGGGTTGAACACACCCTATCAGTGTATGACTCCTCATCGCCGGCTGCTTCCTGTCGGGGGCTTGCATGGTTTACTTCCGCCGTCGTTCTCTACACCTGCACGCTTACGTGGGCATGGCGCTGGTCCAGCGCAAGCGTCGAGCGGAGTCCAGCCTAGCGCAACGATCGCATGAGAGTGGCGAAACGGCGGATGGCGGAGATGTTTGCAACCACCGAAACGAGGGCGATCGCAAAGAGGATGGGAGCTTCCGTGGCGAACCACTCTTTGGTGAGCGATGTGAAGCCGGCGGCGGTGAGGAGATAGACGGCGCGCTCGGCACGGCGCATGGAACCGCGCGGGGGCGTGACGTGCGCGGCCTCGGCTTTAGCGGTGGTGTAACTGACCATGAAGCCGCCGACGAGGGCTCCCGCCGAGAGGAGCATCCATGGCAGGTCGTTGCGGTAATAAACCGTGAGGCCGACGAGCAGCGCGGATTCCGTGTAGCGGTCGATGGCCGCATCGAGGACCTCGCCTGCTTCCGAAGAGATGCCCATGCGGCGGGCAAGGACGCCATCGATGATATCGGCGAAGGCGGCCATGGTGCCGAGCAGGCAGGCGAGTCCGAACCAGCCGAAGGCGGCGGCGACGCCAGCTCCCAGACCGGGGAGGAGCGAGAACCAGGTGACGTGATCGGGGGTGATGCGGCGGGTCACGAGCCAGTCCATCAACGGGCTCAAACCCCAATAGCCCATCTCCATGATGGACTGCGCGAGGAAGGGGCTTCCTCCATGGGAGTCGGTGCGTTCGTGACGGGCGCGGCCACGCAAGGCGAGGCGCACGACGTATAGAAGGATGAGACTTGCCAGCCAGACTGCCATTGCCGCGCCAAAGTGGAAATCCGTCATGATCGTTCGAACACAGTAGCACACGCCGCCGCCATCGCCGAAATAATTCTCGCTGGAGTGGTCACATTCGGGCGCGTGGCGCGACTCACCAATTGAGGTGATGAAGATGCCGAGGTTCGTTTTGTTGCTGGCGATGGTGGTGATGCTCGCGCGGGGGCTCATGGGGCAATGCCCCGCGATCCAGTTTGTTTCCGCGAGCGCGGTGTCCACCTATCCGGTGGGAGTGGTGGCCAGCAGCGGGCTGCAGCGCATCGCGGACGGGTCATTCACGCGGCACACCTACAACCGCAGCGCACCTTACGCGCGGGCGCAGACAACGCCTGGATTCCAGACGAATTTTGCCGGCTGCAACGGGCGAACGGCAGCAACGCCGGCTCCCCCACCCAACCGTCCGCTGCTTACCAACGACACGCTGGGCACTGCGTCGCGGATGCCGTTCATCGTCGATCTGGCGAACAACGGGACTGGCACGGTCCTGCTCGCGGGTGCATTTTTCGGGTTTCCTGATCAGCTATTCGTGGCGCAGACGAATGCCGATGGCACCACCAAATCCACCGCGACGTACGGAGTAGGGCAGTCTCCGAATGGCATTCTCACAGCGGACTTCAACAACGACGGCAAGAAGGACGTCTTCACGATCAACGTCGGCTCGGGGAGCGGGCCGGGGAGTTTCTCGGTGCTACAGGGCAACGGCGATGGGACGCTGAAGGCGGCAACCACCACCGCAACTGCTTTTCCGCCAGGCCGGGCTTCCGCAGCGGACCTGAATGGCGACGGCAAGACCGATCTCGCCATCACCACGGCGACGGCGCCGGGCGGCGTGGCGATCTACCTTGGCAAAGGCGATGGGACGTTCCAGGCACCGGTGACCTACGAAGCAGGGGCGTTCGCATTCGGAATCGCGCTGGCCGATCTGAACGGCGATTCCAAGCGCGACATCGTACTGGCCGATCCTTCGGGCAGCTACTCCACTCTCATTGGCAATGGCGACGGGACGTTCCGGACGGCCACGGTCGTCCCAACCAACTTCATGCCGGCGGTCGTGGATTCCGCGGACTTCAACAAGGACGGGAAGGCGGACCTGATCTTCGCCGATCTCAACAGGAAAGTGGGGGTTCTGCTGCTCGGCTCGGGCACGGGAACATTCTCCACGCAATCCACATACGTACTTGGGGGGAAGCTCAACGCTGTGCTGGCGATGGATTTCGACTGGGACGGCAACATGGACATGGTGGGTGCGAGCGGGCATCCGGAGGCATTGACGGGCGCCTACGTCGAGGAGATCCAGGTGCTGTTCGGGCGCGGCGACGGGACCTTCTACGGGGCTCCGGCCTTCAGTGCGGGGGTGTCCACCTTTTCGATGGTGAACGCCGATTTCAACGGCGACGGCAAAACCGACATTGCCACCGCGAGCCGCGGGTCCAACACAATCCACGTGATGCTCGGCAATAACGGGGACAGCTTCCAGGCGCCGGTGCAGATCACGATCGCGGCGGCAACGGGGCTCACATCCATCGCTTCAGCCGACTTCAATGGCGATGGCAAGGCAGACATCGTGGTGACGGATGCCAGCGGCGTGTATGTGGCCTTTGGCAATGGCAACGGCACTTTCCAGGGCCCGACCACCTTCGCGGCGGGGGCGAATCCGCAGTGGGTGGCCGCGGGCGATCTGAACGGCGACAACAAGGCGGATCTGGCGGTGGCCAACGGAGGCTCCGGCGCGCAGGACCAGGGCAGCGTGGTGATCCTGATCAACAACGGAGGCGGCGGCTTCGGCGCGTCCACGAACCTGACCGCCGGGTCAAAACCGTTCCGTGTGGCGATTGCGGATTTCAATGGCGACGGCAAGCGGGATGTGGTGTCGATCAACGGCGGCACTGCCAATTCCGCCTCCGATCCGGGCGGCACGTCGGTATTTCTGGGCAACGGGAACGGGACGTTTCAAGGCGCCACGAGCTACGCTTCGGGATTCAATCCGTCGGCCCTGTTGACGGGCGATGTGAATGGGGATGGGAAAGTGGACCTGCTGGTGGCGTCGAAGACAGGGGCAACGTCGTCGACCAACCAGATCGGCGTGCTGCTGGGGACAGGAAGCGGAACGTTCGGGGCCGCGGCCAATGCGGCGACGTCCTTCGGTGCGGCAAGTATGACGATGGCGGACTTCAATAAAGACGGCAAGCAGGATCTGATTGTGGCCCATTGCTGCGGCAACACGGATATGACGTTTCTGGTGGGTAATGGAGACGGGACGTTCCAACCCGAGGTGCACTTTGCCGCGGGTGATTCGCCGTATGCGGTGGTGTCCGCGGATTTCAACTCGGACACGAAGATGGACATCGCGGTGGCGCACGCGCCCAATTTCGCCCAGAGTTTCGTGGGCGTATTTCTGAACGTGAGCGGATCGGGCGCGCCGGCGAGTCCGGCGATCTCGTCGCCGGCATCGGGGACGACGTTTGGGGCCGGGGCTGTGACGTTCACGTGGAATGCGGTGAGTGGTGCGAGCAAATACAAGCTGGAGATCGGGAGCACGCCCGGAGCGAGCGATCTGTTCTCGCAGGAAACGACGGGGACTTCGCTGACGGTGAACGGACTGCCGACGGACGGCCGCACTCTGTACGTGCAGATGAGCTCCTTTGGCAATAACCTCTACAGCACGCCTGCTGCTACGACGTATCGCGCCTACTTTGTGGCAACACCGCTACGCTTTGTTCCGCTGCCGCCGTGCCGCATCATGGAGACGCGCGCGTTGTACAACTTTGAAGGACGCACGGGTGCTTTTGGGCCGCCGACACTGAATGCCGCCGAGACGCGAACGTTGAATCTGCCGGCGTCGAATGTGTGCAGTATTCCATCGCATGCGAAGGCCTACGTGGTGAACGTCACGGTGATTCCCAACGGCGGTGGTGTGGACTTTGTGACGGTGTGGCCCGCGGGCGAGGCGCGTCCGAATACGTGGACCATCCGTTCGCCGGACGGTCAGATCGTAGCCAACTCGGCCATCGTGAAAGCGGGGGCGAATGGCGGCATCAGCGTTTACACATCCGACAAGGCGGATTTCCTGATCGACATTAGCGGCTACTACACCGACAGCCCAGCAGTGACGGGGTTGGTGTACTACCCGCTGACTCCGTGCCGCGTGATTGATACGCGGGCACTGTACCGTTCTCCGGCCGGGCCGTTCGGACCTCCGTCGATGACGGCGCGGGAGACGCGCAAGTTCCGCTTCCCGGCCGCTACGCAGTACTGCAACATTCCGCAAGCGGCGGCGTATTCGGTGACGCTGACGGCGGTGCCCCCGGCATCACTGGCGTATCTGACGGCGTGGCCGGACGGATCGTCGCAGCCGAACGTGTCGAGCATCAACTCGTTCGCCGGACGGGTGCTGGCCAACAGTGTGATCATTCCGGCGAGCGCGGACGGGACGATCAACGTATTCGCGTTCGACGCGACGGACTTCCTCATCGATATCAACGGCTACTACGCGCCGGACAACGGGAGCGGCTTGTTCTACTACCCTGTGACGCAGTGCCGCGCGAGTGATTCCACGGTGAGCGGCGGGACGTATCCGGACAATACGGCACGCACCATGAACATTCCGGCGGCGACAGGTTGTTCGGGGATTCCGGCCTCGGCGAAAGGGTATGCAGTGAACGTGACTGCGCTGCCGAGTGGGAATCCGATGCCGTTCATCACGGTGTATCCGACGGGGCAGGCGCGACCGAACGCATCGATATTGAACGCGTTCCAGGGACAGATTGTGAGCAACTCGGCGATCATCCCTGCGGGAACGAACGGCGCGATCGATGTATACGCGTTCACACACACGGATATCGTAGTGGAGGTGAGCGGCTACTTCGGACGCTAGGGGAGAGAATCAGGGAGAGACCCGCACGGCGCGTGGCCTAGGGAAAATCCTAGGCACGCGGCCGCACGGGGAACTAAACGGCTATCAATTCCGGCATGAAGTTGGAGTAGCTGCGTGGCTCCTTGTAACGTTGAAAGCGATACCCAACACCAAAAATAGTTTCGATATAGGTATCGCCGTAGGGGAACAGCTTCTTGCGCAGGCGCCGGATGTGAACATCCAGTGTCCGCGTTCGAATGTCCTTGCTGTAGCCCCAAATGCGCTCCAGCAGCACTTCCCGGGGCACGATGTCCCCTAGATGGTCTACCAACAAGGCCAGCAATTCGTGTTCCTTACGAGTGAGCATCACTTCCCGCAAATCGACGTAAGCCGATGTGCTGGTGAAGTCGAAGCCCAAGTGCTGGTCCTTGTAACTCCGGTCAACGCTGAGTGTATCGTGTAAGATCATTGGATTCGTGGTTCCTCGGCACGCATCATCTGCGCTTTCTCTTAATACGGTTCAGACGAAGAAACGTGGCTTAATGTTTGTAAACAAATCAGGGAAATCGGTAGAGCGGACTTTTCGAGGGGTAGAACGGCAGAGGCCTCTACTCAATGGGATAGCGGCCGGTCCTGTCTACACGGAGTTCGCGGCCGTCGCCTTCCTCAGCACGGATGGAATATTCAACAGCACGAATGGGGTCGGTGACACGCATGTGGAATTCGGCTTCTTCGCCTTTTTGTAGCACATCGTCGTTCACCTCGCCGCGCTTGGTTTGGAGGAGCTGGTGGTCGGCGCCAAGGAAATCGATCAGCAGTTGGAGCTTTTTGACGGGGCGTTCCGGGCCGATTTTGAGGCGGCCATCCACGACGACATCGACCCCGCTGCGGCGGCAGATGATCTCCAGAATCACAACCTCCGGCGGCTTGCCTTTCTTCTGCATGGCGACGCACAATGGGGCGAGCGCTATGACTGTGGCAACCACAAACGCGGCAATCAACAGCGTCGAGACCCAGCGGAGCATGCCCTATTAGTTTAACCGCTCCGGAGGAAAAAGGGAGGGTGAAAGAGTGACAATCAGCCGAAGACGTTGGATGGCGGGGACGGCGGTTGCGGCCGCGGCCCAGCAGGCGAGCGGGGCCGGTGGGAAGCAGATCGTGATTTCCTCCGCCAACGGGCTGCGTGCCTGTGCCAAGGCGATGGAGGTTGTCAAAGGTGGCGGCGATACGCTGGATGCCGTCATCGCCGGCGTGAACATCAATGAGGAAGACCCCGACGATGATTCGGTGGGCTATGGCGGGTTGCCGAACGAAGAGGGCGTCGTGGAGCTCGATGCCTGTGTGATGCACGGGCCGACGCGGCGTGCCGGCTCAGTGGCGAGCATTCGGGGAATCAAGACGCCGTCGAAGATCGCCCGGCTGGTGATGGAACAGACCGATCACATCATGATTGTGGGCGAGGGCGCTTTACGATTCGCCAAGGCGTATGGGTTTCGCGAGGAGAATCTGCTGACGGAGAAGTCGCGGCTTGCGTGGATGGTGTGGAAGCGCAGCCTTCGGGATGCCGGCGGCCACAACAACTGGACGGACGGGTTGGATGCACCGGCGAAGAAGCCGTCGGCCGAGCTGCAGCGGATGTTTCCCGGCGTCAGCGAAGAGCTGCTGGCCTATGCCTGGGACCGCGCCGTTCATCCGCCCACCGGAACGATCAACTGTCTGGCGCTGAACCTGAAGGGAGAGATGTCGGGCACTACTACTACGAGCGGACTGGCGTGGAAGATTCCGGGACGCGTGGGCGACTCGCCGATCATCGGGGCGGGGCTGTATGTGGACCCGGATGTCGGAGGTGCGGGGTCGACTGGGCGCGGCGAGGAGAACATTCGCGTCGCCGGGGCGCATAGCATTGTGGAGAACATGCGCCATGGGATGTCGCCGAAGGACGCTTGTCTGGATGTGCTGAAACGCGTCGCACGCAACTACGACAACGACAACGCGCGACTGTCGAAGTTTGACATCAATTTCTATGCGCTGCGCAAGGATGGCGAATATGCGGGGGCGTCGTTGTGGAACGGGCGGATTCGCAGCGGGCAGTTGCGGCCATCCACCTTTGCGGTGAACGACGGCGGCAAGAGCCGGCTGGAGAAGTGTGTGTATCTTTTGGAGCGGAAGGCTTAGAGGGGCCACGAGAAGTGGCGTCGGCATGAGTGCTGACGCAAGGCTGGCCTGGAAAGGCCAGCCGCGGCCAGGATTGGCCGCCCCACACGCAAAGCGCAAGACGACGCAGCACTACTCTGTTCGGTTCACGCTGCGTATCCAGTCGCGAAGCAGCTCGCCGTCGAGCATCCGGCCGGGTTCGTATCGAATCCAGCCCTCCCCTGGCTTTGCGGTCACGCGGCGGAATCGGGAGACGACGGCATCCGCATCAGGCGCCTTGGTGTCCAGAGTCTGGCAGTAGAGGACGCGGCGCGGTGCAATGTGCGCAAGGATGTCCGGAATGTCGGCCGTCTGCAGCGAGTAAGGGATCACGGCACTGAAATCGACGCTGTAGCCGCCTGCGTCGACACCTCCACTAATCTGCGGATCGTTCCAGCGAGCTGGCAGAGTCGAGGGCGCGGCGTGACGTGGCCTCATCTGAGAAACGAAGCTGTGGAAGTAGCCGCCAATGGCCACTCCACGGATGCGGGCATCCACCGCTGCGGCCAACAGGACGGCGGGCACATCGTTACCCACCCCGACGGCTACGATTTGACCGGCATCCCATTCTCTCGCGGCAAGGTAGTCGATGGCGCGGATCAGATCGTAGGCCCGCCTGCCGGCCAGCGGGCGGCCAAACATCACCTGATTCGCCGTCAAACGGAAGCTGGTGTTGTAGTTCGGTGTCACCCATCCGAGGGTCTCACCCCTGCCCCGCAGGTCGACCGCAAATACAGCCAGCCCGGCATCCAGTAGCGCCTGAACCATCCCCGACTGCGCCACCGCCTTCTTGCCGCGATCATCCGCCACGATAACGGTCTTTGGCGGAACGGCAGGCATGCCGGGCAGCCACAGCAGCCCTGGAATGTACTGGCCGTCTTCGCTGGTGAAGGTTACCTTTCGCGGCATTCCACCCGTTGCCGGCGACTGTCTCGGCGCGAGATAATGCGGCTGCTCCTCGGGAGGGGCCGTGAGCTGCCGCACCCATTGTGCCGTTGGCGGCTGGTCGATGTCGAGGCTTCCGATGGCAGTCAGAGCCTGCTTCCGGGCCAGCTCGATCACCGACGGCGAGCGCGAGAAGATGTTGCGTTGGGGATCGCAGAGCAGCCGCGGGTCGCTCTCCGGCAAGGGATAGGTATCCGCCTCGGGGATGGCCTCACCGCTCGCCTGACCGAGCAGATGCCGCGCCATCCATCCGTACATGGGTTCGCGGAAAGGGCGCGAGTAGGCATGCGGCTGGCCTGGCAGTTCCAGGAAACGGACCCGATCTCTCTCACCGGTGAGTGCGTACACCGCTTCGACGCTATGCCCGGCGCGGCGCGCACCGCTGATGGGAAAGAGGCCGTCGTTCTGGCCCTGCATCATCAGCAGCGCCCGCGGAGCGATCAGGCTGGCGATCTCGAACCACTCGCCGGCCCGAAAGATCCCGGGCAGGTGGGTGCAGGCGCAGTGCGTTCCTCCATACTTCAGCCAGTTGTTGAATTCGAATGTGTAGCCTGCAATAACGGCAGCGCGGACCCGCTGATCGAGAGCGGCGGTGAAGAGCGTGTTGAGCCCGCCTCCGGAGTTGCCTGTCACGCCAATCCTCTCGCCATCGACATCGGGAAGGCTCACCAGATAGTCAATGGCGCGCATGCTGTCCCATACCATCCACCCTGCAATGGTCTCTCCCAGAGGCAACAGCGCATAGCCTGCTTCGTGATGAATGTTGCCCGGGAACATGCGCTCCCCTTGTCCGATGGCGTCGTATGTCAGCACAACGAATCCCATGCGCGCCAAACCGATCGCTCTCGATTGCACATCACGGGCGGTCTTACCGGCCCCGAGATAATGTCCTATCGGGCTGAGAACGGCCGCTCGTTTTCCTTTTGCGGGAGCCTTCGGCCGATAAAGATTCGCGGACACCGGGAAGCCCGGCCGGCTTTCGAAAATGACGTTCTCCACCGTGTAATCGACGAAGTCCTGACGGCCCACCACCCGCGCGTTCAGCGGGGTGCGAGCCGGTAATTTTTCCAGTCCAATCGCCTTGCGAAGGGACCGCTCGACCTCAGGCCGCCGCTTCTTCCAGGCTTCGGCGTCCGCCGGGACGCGCCACCGCAACAGGTATTCGGCGGCATCGCCGAGGGACTTCACCAATGAAGGCGAGTTGGGCACGGTGTTCGCATAGTCCAGGAGGCGTGGCGCGGGCACAACTACCCAGTTCTCATCCGGAGAACTTTGCTGCGCGTGCGCCGCAATGGCGAGGCAAAGCAACGCGACCATCCTGAGTCCCATTCGTGGCAGCCTCCTACGGGAGCATCGCCGCTGTCCGAAAGCGGAACACTGGACTCCACGGTCCAACGTCGCCGCTGTTGCTGCGCGCCCGCACCTTCCAATAATAGGTGGTTGCCCGGTTGAGGAAGCTGGCCGGCACCGTCCATTCCGCTAGCGAAGATCCGACGTTCTGTTGCAGTGTCGTGGCGAGCGGCCAGCGGCAGTCCGGCCGGAGGCTTACCATCACCTGGTAATCGCCCGCCTCGCCCACATCCGGTTTCTTCCACTGCAACAACGGCGTTAGCGTGCTCACCTCGGTGCCTTGCAAAGGACCAATCACAGCGGTGACCGGACCGGGTGGGATGCGGTCCCGCACTTCTCTCCAGCGGTGTGTGATTCTCACTTTGGCGGGTTGCTGTGACTGATGCCAGAAACGGACGGTGTTCCCGCCGAGAGACAAAGCCGGCAGGCTATGCGGCGACACCTGGAGGTCTGTCACCGATCGAAATGCGCGAATTCCGGTCTGAGACGGAGGCGTTGACTCTGCGTTGCCGCGGAGGGCGAAGCCGAGAGTATACCCGTAGCGGTTGCCGGAACGTTGTATTGGCGAGTCCAGGGAAAGGTCAACTTCTTCCTGCATCTGCTGGCCGTGTGACTCATACAGGTCGCCGCGCCGCCAGCCGGGAGGCCCGAAGAAGATGGAAACGAGATCGAGGTTGGAACGGCCCTCTTTGACCACTTTGCCCGAAAAGCGGCCGCCTTCGATCGGATACGGGCTCTGGATGGCGATGGAGAAAACAGACGGCCTCGTGTACATGCTGTCCTGGAGTTCCGCTACGCGAATCGCCGCCGTCTGGCCATCCTTCGCGGTGACGATATTGCCCCAGTGCGGAATCGACAGATAGGGCCGGATATCGACCTTTGCCAGATCGGGCTCCCAAGTGAGCTGGCCGGACTTGCCCTGGCGCGGCGTCCACCATCGCGCCAGCTTTTCGCCCGGCCGCAGAGTCATCGCCATGGTGTACGGTTTGGATATTTCGTCGTCGTAGCTGTGCTCTTCGTAGTTGTCTTTCGACGACACCAGGTAGCCCACGAACTGCTCGTTGCGCCCCGGCGCGTCAGGGCCGATCACCCACGGTTCGAGTTCGCGCGGATGAATGCTCCTTTCGATCAACCCGCGGTCGCGTTCCACCTGGGCCAGGCTCGCGATCGTCCTGTTGTCACGATTCAGGTAGAACGCCTTGGCATTGGCGTCGAGCAGATGCCATGCATCGTCGTAGTAGATCTCGGCCACCGTGTGACCCCAGAGCTCCTGGACGCGTGCCTGGAGACCGGCCGCGGTGGCAAGTCGCTTCACCCACGCGGCGGTATGTCCGCAAATGCCGAATCCGTATCCGTTGAGACCCCGCACCGGATGGAGGGCAGCGCGATCGCTAACGCTCTTCTGATGCGTCCGGTAGCGGATCCATGACCAGATGGCGAGTGCTTTCTCCTCATCGGTGCGGCACTCGCGTGTGATCTCGGCCGCTAACGCCCCGGTGTCAAACCAGTCGTACAGACCGTTCACTGTCATTCGCGGATTCACCAGGGGTGTGTTGCCGATGTTCTCGATCGTGATCTCGACATTCTCCGGATTCGCCGTGCCCTCCACCGGCACCGAATACTCCATATGCGGGCGATCTACGACGATAGAGAATTGCTTCTCTTTCTCAGCGGCAAGGGCCGGCAATGCCAGGGCGATAGCTGCCGTCCAAAGACGTTGCATTTTCATCCTCTCCACGTTTCAGCGGGGCTCTAAAAGTCGAAGCGGGCAGCGAGGCGGATGGTTCGCGCTCCTCCTCCAAAGCCCGCCGAATTTGTGCCTGTAATCCTGCCCACGTTGATAGCACTGATGTTCCGGTTGGGAGCGCCGAAGTTGGTGTGGTTGAAGAAATTCGTTGCCGTCATCCGCAGTTGGAGCCGCGCTTTCTCCGCCACCTGGAAGAACTTGAACAGTCCGAAATCGAAATTTGTCAGCCCTGGGCCGGTAACCAGGTTGGGAGCGCCGTTGCCATAACGGCCGTTCGCCGGAATGGCGAACGCGGACGGATTGAACCAGCGAAGGATTGTCGGGTCCTCGACCTGCCAGTCGCTCAACCAATCGGCGCGTCCACCCACGGTGCGCGTGTTCGAAGGATCCTGACCGGTGAAGGTCACGCTGCCGAACGTGCCGGTCTGTTTAACAAAGATCGACGACAGTTGCCAGTTGCCGAGAGACTGCCGGACGAAGCGCGGCAAACTGCCGCCGTAACGCTTGCCCGTGCCGAACGGAATCTCGTATTGGCCCGCTGCCGAAAAGCGGTGGCGAACCACGCCGCCGACGTCGCCCATTTCCCGCCGCCGGTCGTTCGGACTCTCACTCCGGCCCATGACGTCTCCGCCGTGAACGTCGGTCAAAACCTTGGCCCAGGTCCAGCCCGCTTGAAAGGTCAGATCTCGAGCGAACTTCCTCTCCACCGCGGTCTCCAGCAGGTGTCCCTTCTGAATTCCGCCGTTCGTGGCGTAATCCACCGAAAAGAAATTCGGATAAGTGAAATAGTTCCGCTGCGCTGCATCAGCACTCGGGAAAGGCTTGTTGAGGTCGCCTGCGTTGAGGATTTGCAGCGTGCGATGCCCGCGATAAATGACGCGGCCCACCAGATTTCCGCGAAACTCGCGTTCGAGGGTGAGATTCCACTGATGGGTATAGGGAACGAGGGGCTTGCGCCCAATCGCACCCACAGATTGAGTGGGCACCGTGCCGACATTGGTGAAGGGACGCGGAAACGACAGAAGAGCCACACCATTCGTGATGGAGTTCAAAAAACTCTCGCTGGACACAAAGGGGCCGCCGGCGAAGCGGTCCATCAGGGGCCCGGTCAATGGAGTGTAGTAGCTTCCGAAACCGCCTCGGATGACAAGCCGGTTGGCTGCCAACGGCCGGTATGCGAAGCCGGCCCGAGGTCCCCAGTTGTTGCCATCCGACTCGATGAGCGAACGCTCTGGAAATCCAGCCGCCGCGGCCGTCACAATCGGAATCGTCTTTGGGAACAGCGGGCTGACCAGGGTGCGCAGCACAGTCTCGTTTGGAACGACAAGGTTGCCATTGCGCGTGTCAAACGTGAACCGCATGTCGTGCTTATCAATTGGAGCGGTGACAAACTCATACCGCAAACCGAAGTTCAGCGTCAGCTTCCCATTCACACGCCAGTCGTCCTGCACATAACCGATGAGCGTAGTGAAACGATTGGCCCGCGGCTGAGCGCGCTCATAACGTGATGTGCTGCGCGGCAGGCCCAGAAGGAAATCCGAGTAATCAAAACCGGACGCGAATCCATCAAAACTGTAGCTTCCAAAGTCGGCGGCATTCTCTGAGATGTTGACGCGGGCACGCCGGATATTGACGCCCGTTTTGAGGGTGTGCTTGCCCTTGATCCACGTTACGTTGTTCATCAGGTCGATGGTTTCCTGCGCCCAAAAGTACGTGCCGAATTCCGAGTAGCCCTGGAAATTGACGAAGTTGATCCGGGGCACTCCAGTGAGTCCCCCTTTCGTGGCCAGGTTGACTCCCTGAATGCCCCAGTTGTTGATGAGGTCCGAACCCTCATGCCGCCCCTTCAGATCCGAGAAATCCCGTGTGTAGCCCAGCCGGATCTCGTTCACCAGCGTGGGAGAGAACAGGTGGGTTTCCGAAATGAGAGCGTTTCGCGTGTTGCGGAATTGATCGTGGTAGAAGACACCCAGCGGGCCATCCCAACCCGACTCGTCCGCATGACTCAGGTTGACACGCGCTGAAATGGTATCCGATTGGCGCAACGTGTGGTCGCCACGGAAGGTGTACTTCTCTCCCATGCGATTCTGCGGGTAGAGCGCCGTGAAGTTATTGGTGATGCTTTCGGCTGCTCCGAAGTTCGGCATGGGAAGCAGGTCCGGCGCCTGGATCTTTTGCGACACCGCGCTGATCCGGTTTAGCGGGAGGATGTTGCCGGAGAACGGCTGTCCGTTGGTAGGGTCGCGAACGACTCGGGTGGCAAGAACCTGCGAGAAATTGCCCGTTCGCATCAAGGCTGTGGGCACAGTCGCCGTGGCGCTGAATTGGCCCGGCCGTTTCTGCCGCTCGTAGGCGAAGAAAAAGAAGGAACGGTTTTTGCCGTTGTAGAGTTTGGGCAGGTAGACGGGCCCCCCGATACTGCCGCCGAACTCATGGAGAATCGGACCCTTCGGCTTCGCCGCGGCGAAAAAATTGCGGGCGTTGAAGGCGTTATTGCTGTGGTCATAGAAGGCGCTGCCGTGCAGGTCGTTGGTGCCCGATCGGGACGCGATATAGACTGTAGCCACGTCACCGTATTCCGCCGATGGATTGCCCGTGACGAACTTGATCTCCTGGACGCCTTCGAGCGACATCTCCATCACCGGACCCACCCACGCACTCCAAGCGGTGGCCATCCCGCTGACACCGTCAATCGTGTAATGGCCGAACTCGCTGCGCTGTCCGCCAATGTGCCCGCCGTCGTAGTTCGAGGAGGTGACGTAGCGGAATGCCATCGTGCTGCGCGTGTTGGCGGGCAGGTTGAGGATATCCTGGCGCGCCAGCACGTCTCCCAGTTGCGCGTTCTCCGTGTTGATGGTTGCGGCTGTGGCTGCCACCTCCATGCGTTGGGTAACCTCACCCACCTGAAGGACCGCGTCAAAGCGGGCTGTCTGCTGCGTTGTCAGGGTGATTGGACCGCTGACCAGAGTGCGGAAACCGCCGTTGGCCACCTCAACCCTGTAGACGCCGCCCTTGATGTTGGCGAAGACGTAGATCCCCTCCGCGTTGGTGGCTCCCTTTCGCTGAACCCCTGTCTGGATTTCGGTGAGCGTCACCTCGGCTTGGGGGAGGACTGCACCCGTCGAGTCCGTAACGGCGCCGACGATAGATCCGAGGATCGTCTGCGCATCCGCAACCACTAGCCATATCAGACAAAGCGCGACGGCGCTGATCACTGACAAAGTACGAGTTCCGATTTTCATTGCTTCCTTCTTTCTACGACTCCGGCCTGCTCCGGCAAGGGGATTCCCCATCAACTGCACGTGGATGGCCAAGCCCGGGCGATCAAAAGGTGTCAAGATTGACTGGTCCAGTACACGAAAGAGCGAACAACCTCGCCCTCAGTCCGGCGCCTGTCGCAATCCATTCCCTTCAAGCGAGTTGATTAAGCCGATTCTAGTGGCACGATGTGGTGGAATCAACGAGTTTGGTGTGAGCTAACGGGTTAGAAAATGCCAAGTAACGTCTGCGTAACCTGGTGATAGAATTGGATCGGATAGGCCTCTCGGGTGTAGGGGGCAAGGACAGGTCAATGAGCGTCGAAAAACTCGATCCCGGCTGCCAGCCGGAGCCGCTGCAGTCCGTCCCGGCTCATGCGGTGCGCGAGGAACTGGCGCGAGTTCTCGCAAGCGAGACCTTCCGTCACTCAGAAAGACTGTGCCGTTTCCTGCAGTTTGCGGTCGACCAGCAATTGGCCGGCAACGCTGATCAAATCAAAGAATCGGTGGTGGCGGTTGAGATCTTCGATCGCAAGCCCACTCACAATTCGCGGATGGATTCCATTGTCCGGGTGGAAGCACGGCGGCTTCGAGAGAAGCTTGACCGCTACTACGCAATGGAAGGCGAGAACGACCCGATCATCGTCGGGCTACCCAAAGGCAGTTACGTTCCCTCTTTTGCCCTCCGATCACCCAAGTCCGATCCGGTTGCACTGCCGTCAAGGGTGGCGCGGCGCAGGCTCTTGCCCATCGTGGGGTTGGTTTTGCTCCTCAGTTCAGTCGCGGGGGTCTATTGGTACCGCGTCTCGGCGAAGGCCGGGGCGACTTCGTTGAAGAGACTAACCGCGGATTCCGGTATCACTTTCTCGCCGGCGCTGTCCCTGGACGGCAAAGTAGTCGCCTATTCGTCTGATAGGGGCGGTCAAGGTGATCTGAATGTCTGGGTCCAACAGGTGGGCGGCGGGCAGCCGGTCCGCTTGACCGATAACCCCGCCGATGACCTCGAACCGTCCTTGTCGCCCGATGGGGGCGTTGTTGCCTACCGGGCGGAGGGCGCGGAGGCAGGCATCCGCCTTGTACCAGCCTTTGGAGGAACGAGTACTCTGCTGGTGCGGGGCGGTTACCGCCCCCGTTTCTCGCCTGACGGTAGCCGTATCGCCTATTGGACTGGCGAGAGGATGTTCCGGACTGCCCGGACCTTCGTCATAGCGCTGGCCCACGGCACGCCGAGCAGGCTCCAGCCGGACTTCCCCTACGCCGCCTACCCTGTCTGGGCGCCTGACGGAGAGCACCTGCTTTTCGTCGGCAACCAGGACGCGAGTTCGGCGAGCTGGGACCAACTGGCGGATTGGGATTGGTGGGTCACGCCGGCCGGCGGTGGAGCGGCTACTCGAACGTCAGCCCGCACCCTGTTCACGCAAAACGGATTGCAGCCGCCGCCTGCTCCCTGGTCCCACCGGCGCATCATTCCGGCGCAGTGGGTGGCTACCGGGCACATCATCTTCGCTGCGATGTCGCGTGGTGAGACGAACATCTGGCGCGTCAGGATTTCGCCGCAGAGTTGGCAGGTGAGTGGACCGCCCGAGCAGCTCACCTTCGGCAGTGGCCGCGAGGATTTCCCTTCGATGGCCGCTGACGGCTCCTTCAGCTTTTCCGTCCTGAGACGCCAGTCGGACGTTTGGCGCCTGCCCGCCGACACGGACACGGCAAAGGTGCAAGGTCCTCCGGTCAGAATCACTTCGCACGATGCGACTACTCACAGCCAGCCCGTAGTCTCGCAGGATGGCAAGCGGCTAGCCTACATCTCCAACCGCGGCGGCAGTATCGAACTTTGGGTTCGGAGCCTGGATTCCAAACTGGAAAAGAGGCTGACCGAATCGCAGCAGCAGGAGCACTCGCCCGTGATCTCGCTGGACGGCCAACAGATCGCCTTTGGCTACTCGGTGCCTCGGAACCGGGCCATTTTCGCGATGCCCTTCGAGGGGGGACCCATCAGGCAAATCTGTTCCGATTGCGGTGAGCCCAGGGGATGGCTTCCGAAAGGAGAGGGTGTTCTCTTCCAGAGATATTCCGGCGACCATTCCCTCATCGCCGCTGTGGATCCTTCGGGTCGCATCTCGCCACTGCTCAAGTCTTCAGAGAGCACTCTGTTCTCGCCATCGGTCTCTCGCGACCGTCGCTGGCTTGCGCTTATTGCTCGTACCGCGCCGGACGATCATCGGATTGTCGTGGCTCCCTTCCGTCCGGGCGGTGAGACCCCGCGGCCGGATTGGATCACGGTGTCCGGGCCCGGCGCGTGGTTCGACAAGCCGCGATGGTCGCCCAACGGACGATTTCTCTATTACTTCTCGAACGAGGACGGATTCATCTGCATCTGGGCACGGGGCTTTGATCCAGCGGCCGGAAAGGTGGTTGGGGAACCGAAACCGGTAGCTCACTTCCATGTGCGCCGCAACTCGCTGGGGATTGTCGAAGGGCCCGAATTGTCCGTTGCCGCTGACAGGCTGGTGTTCAATCTGAGCGAGGATTCCGGCGATCTGTGGCTGTCGCGCCGGTGATTGCTCGAGCGGCCCACCAGAATACCGTTCAGTTACGCAGGCTCCCCCTTGCGCCGAACCTTAGAACACCAGCTTCAGCGCGAATTGGATTTGACGAACCGGGCGCGACAGGCCTGTAATCGTACCGAAGTTCGCATTGCCGAACGTCTGCGCCGGTGCGCCGAGATTCGTCGTATTGAACAGATTGAAGAACTCCGAGCGGAATTCCCGGAGCACACCACAGTGTGAATGCCGCGTGACGGATGCTGATCCGCGAGGAACGGCCAGGAAGTCTGGGAATCACCATTTCAGAATCCGCTCATACTCATCATGGTGGCCAATCCAAAACCAGTACAGGTCATTACCACGGCGTCTCGCCAGGGCGCGATAGGAGCGGTTGACGCGCACCGACCAATAGGGGCCGATTTCCTTGAAGCGCAAGGATGAGTGATTGGGGTTCGTTTCAAAGAGCGCGAACTGCTTGTCAGCCCGTTCCTGAATATCCTGCGGCAGCGCGTCGTAACGATTCCAGAACTCAGCTAACGGATGAGAGCGGAGGGTCACTTGCTGGCACGCTGCTCGCGACGCACGCGCAGGCCATCATCCAGCGAGGTGACGTTGCCAGCGGCGAGGGTGCGGTCTATTTCGCTATCGATTTTCTCGATGAGATGCGCGCCGCGGCCACCGGGCGCAAAGTCGCGCTCGATCTCTTTGTCCCATGCCTCCTCCTCCAATTCTTCAAACCAGTGGGCAAACTGCTCGCGTTCAGCCTGTGAGAGGTGGACTACGGCTTCTTTGATTGCTTCCAACGTCATACCCTCACCATAGCCTGAGTGGGGCAGCAGTGCAAACCCAAATCCGTAAAGCCGGTTCACACTGCCAGCTCCGGCGCGTCCATGGCGATGAGCAAGGATGGTTTCGAAAGCGCGGTTAACACGTGGAGTTGGATTGCTTGTCGATAGCTCTGCCCATAGTCCTTCAGTTCAGGGCGATTCCGGGCCACGAAGATCATTGAGGCTCTGGGTCAAAGAGCGTTTGAGTGTGAAGCCGGGACAGGAACGTACCGACATCGTGAGGCGGGTCTTTTCCGCATCCCGCTACGCGACCAGCGGGACATGTCTCAGTTGACTTGACGCAAGCAATTCGCGAGAGTTAGTGGCTCCTCTGGCGACAGCGCCGCTCGAGCATGAGCGCTGGGCCGAAAGCTCTGGAACGCGGCGGCTGAACCAACCCACGTTCGTCACTTGCTCAGTGGAACAAGTCTCTGGGCTTGGGCTTGCAGCATCCGAAGAGGTGGTGGCTGGCTTCTCTAGAAGACCAGCTTCAGCGCAAACTGGATTTGTCGGGCCGGGCTCGACAGGCCTGTAATGGTCCCGAAGTTCGCATTGCTGAAGTTCTGGGCGGGTGAGCCGAGATTCGTCGTATTGAACAGGTTGAAGAACTCCGAGCGGAATTCCAGCCGCGACGATTCGGACCACAACCGGAAGTTCTTGTGCAGGCCGAGATCGAAGTTGTAGATGCCCTCCGTGCGGGCGACGTTGCGGCCCAGCGTGCCGAAGGGCTGGTTGATTGCCGGCAGGGCAAAAGCCGCGCGGTTGAACCAGCTCGCCGCGCCTTTGTTGGACGCATAGATGTCGCCTCCGACGTAGTGGGGGCGGTAACTGGGTGCGCCCGAAACCTGCCCAGCGGAAGCAGGCGAGTAGGTGATGTTCACCGGCTGCCCGCTGGTCATGGTGTTGATGCCAGTGAGGCGCCACCCGCCAACGATCGCGTCGGCAATGCTGGGAAGCGATGATCCCCACTTGCGCCCCTTGCCGTACGGGAGCTCCCACACCACGCTCGTCGTGTTGTTGAACGGCTGGTCGTAGGCGCCCAGCGCCTTCTCGGATGGGACGTTGCGGAAGTTGACCCGCGAGTTGTCTCCGTTGAAGGCTTCCAGATGGCCGGATGCATTGTCCATCGCCTTCGACCAGGTGAAGCTGTTCAACAGGTAGACCCCCGCGGCGTAGCGCTTTTCGATCTTCAACTGCAAGCCATGATAGACCGCGAAACCGCCCCCGTAGGACACCTGGATGTAATCGAAGCCGGGGATCGGACGCCGAGCGAGGATCGTCGAATTCTCGCCGATGTTGTTCGGCCGCGCCTGATTGTAGTCGCCGAGAATCATCAGACCGTTGGAGCGGTTGCCGACGTAGGCGACGTCGAGCACCAGGTCCTTGACGAGCTGCCGCTGGATGGTGAGGTGCCAGCTCTGCACATAGGACGTACGGTAGTCGGCGGGCGTGTAGTTGGTGCGAGTCGTGGCGGTGGAGAAGTTCGCGGGATTCACCAGACCTGCCGGGAAGCCCTGTTGCATCAGGCGGAAGCAGCCGGTGTAGTTGTCGCCCGTGCAGGCAGGCTGAGTGGGCAACTGGTTGATGGTCAGGTTGACGATGCTCGGACCGTTGTAGCCGAGCAGGTTTTCGCCGCCCAACCGGTTGAAGTGGACGTAGCTGATGCCGTAGCCGGAACGGATCACGGTGTTGGGCGTGAGCTGGTAGGCGAGTCCGATGCGCGGCGCCCAGTTGTTGCGGTCGGGGTGTACGAGCGAACGGTCATAGATACTGCCTGACTTGGCCTGGATGAGTTTGTTCGCGACAGGATCGTAGTTGGAGAGGCGGTTCTGATCGTCCCATTGCGGGGTTGCGAATTCGTAGCGCGCTCCGATGTTCATTGTGAGTTTCGTGCTGACCTTCCAGTCGTCCTGCAGGTACATGAAGTGCATGCGCTGGCGGTAGTTGAGCACAATCTGATTGTTCAGGCTGTAAGCCGAGCGCGCGCCAAACAGGAAGTCCACCAGGTTGTAGAGGTTGTTGGACGCCACCGTTGTGGGCCGCCCGAACTGCCCGGCGTAGTTGCTCTGTCCATACTGCGGGTTGAAGTCGAAGATGTCGGTGTCGATGCGCTGGTATTCGTAGCCCGCTTTGAGCGAATGGCGTCCGGCGAGGCGCGAATAGTTCACTTTCGGATTGATGGTGGTGGGATCCTGGAACTGCGGATTGGACGACTGCCGGCCGAGGCTCGTGTAGCCGCTGATCTGCTGGCTGCTCAGGCCTCCACCGATCACCGGATTGTCCGGCAGGCCGGCGATGCCGTACTCCACCGACATGTTGGGGCGTTCCGAACCGAGCGCGAACTTGCCGCCTTCGAATTTCGAATAGGCGATTCGGAAGTCGACCAGCGAGCTCGGCGAGAGGTTGTAGTTGAAGCCGCCGGCGATCTGCTGGTTGAGGATGCGCACGTTGCCGTTGGCATCGCCGCCGGAGAGGCCGGGGATGACGTGGTTTTCCGTGCGGTTGAGCAGGCGATGGCTGTAGCGGCCGAAGGCGTTCAGTTTAGACGAAAAATAATGGTCGATGCGTCCGTCGCCTTTGTTGTCCACCGACGGGACGGGCGTGAGAAAGTCCCAATTGTTGGAAGGCAACACGCCCGGCGCGGCCGTGCGGATGGGGGACGGAAGGTCGTTCAGAACCTTGCGGGCGAACGGCGTGATCAGGCTGGCGGGAATAACTCCATCGGCATAGACTTCGCCGGTGAGCGGGTTGCGCACGGCGGTTCCGAAGCGGCCGGCGCGCTGCTCGAGCGTTGGCAGTGTAGCGAATTGAAGGTTGCGCTCCACCCTGCGGAGTCCTTCAAAATCAGCAAAGAAGAACGTCTTGTCGCGTACGATCCGTCCACCGAACGACGCGCCGAACTGGTTCTGCACCAGCACCGGCTTCACGCCGGTGGAAGGACGGAAGAACCCAACGGCATTGAGCTTGGTGTTGCGAATGAACTCCCACACAGAGCCGTGAAACTGGTTGGTGCCGGCGCGCACGCTGGCATTGATTACCGCGCCGCCCGCGCGGCCGTATTCGGCCGAGAAGTTGTTGGTTACCACACGGAACTCTTCCACGGCGTCGGGATTCAACTGCACAATCTGATTGGAGAAGCCCTGGTTCGACGTGCCGTAGGCGTTGTTGTCGACGCCATCCACCATGAAGTTGTTCAGCGAGCTGCGCAGTCCGTTCACGTTGAACGAGGCATCGCGGCTGCTAATGTTCGAACGCCGCACGCCCGGGGACAGCAGCGCCAGATCGGCATAGGCGCGTCCGTTGAGAGGCAGATTGACGATGGCCGCCCGCAGGATCACTTGGCCGCGGTCGCTCGAATCCGTTTCCAGCGCTTCGGCCGCGCCAGTGACAGCAACACTCTGGCTGATGTCGCCCACCTGCAGCGCGAGATTGACACGCTGGCGTGCATTCACGGTGAGCGTGAAGATATCGGAGGTCACCACCTTGAAGCCTTGCGCTTCGGCCGCCACGCGGTATTCGCCGATGCGCTGGTTGAGGAACTGGTAGTTGCCGGCGGCGTCCGTATTGGTGGTCTGTTTGACGCCGGTGCGGACGTTTTCAAGAGTTACCTTGACGCCCGTAACCACAGCCCCCGTGGGATCGTTGATGGTTCCCAGCACGGCGCCTGCGTCGTACTGCCCGTAGGCGGCGGCAAGCGAGAAGAATCCTAATAATAGTAGGCGAGTCATGTGTCTGTTCAAACCTCCTGGTAGGGGCTGATTACTTGAGATCGGGGTTGGGCAGCATTACGTCCCGTACCATTGAGGACAGGTCCGCGCATGCGCCGATGAATTGCCGCAGCGTCCGCGCCGTACAGCCGAAGGTGTCGAACTCAGGAAGGGAGAGGCCATCTTCCATGTAGGCGCGGCGGAAATCGGGGAATCTCTTGAGCAGGTCCTGGACGATGCGATCGTCCACGGGCGTGCCGATACGGTTGATAACGGGAATGTCGCTGGCGTTGTAGCGCTTCTGCCAGGAGCATGGGGGCGAGATGACGACATCGCCGCCGATGAACTCGCTCCAGTGCATGTGATTGCGGAACGCGGCCGAGAGCAGGCGCAGCCGGTAGCCGCGCTGCTGAAAGATCGCGTAGGCTTTCTTGAACACCGCCACGCCGGCCCACTCCAGATATCCGGGATCAGTGCTGAGGTTATCTTTGTCGAGCCTCACCTTCAGCCAGTCGTCCAGGCGGCCCACCATGATGGTGCACACCGGGCCCATCGTCGCGATGTCCTTGCCTTCGCGCTCGCGCCGCTGCAACCCGCGCTCCACCGCTTCCGCAACGGCAATGCACTGCGGCAGTGTAAAGGACACGGTGGCGTTGATACTCACACCCTGATACGTGGCTTCCTCGATGGCGGGGATACCGGCGCAGGTGGCCGGGATCTTGACGATCATGTTTGGCGCGAGATTGGAGAAGTGCACTGCCTGGTCGACGATCGCGCGCGTGTTGCGGTAGAGGCGCGGATCGGTCTGAATGGAGAGCCTGCCGTTGCGTCCTTTGTGCTCGCGGAAAACCGGTTCGAGCAGCGAAGCGGCCTGCGCTGACATCTCTTCAATCACGCGCCAACCGATCTCCTCCTCAGAAGCGAGTGGCATCTGCTGAACCAGTTCGGCAATGCGCACTTTCCAGCGGGCCCATTCCGCCTTCAGCACGCTGACGGCAATGACCGGATTGCAGGTGGCGCCCACTGCGCCGTGGCTGAGGGAGTAGGTCAACTCCTCCAGCGAAGCAGAGTCGTTCCACAGGCAGGTGGGAGTGGTCTGCGTCATTTCATGGAGGGGGCTTTTGAAGGAGACGGACGGGGTTACTTGTGACATAAAAGCTACCAGGCTCTGAACACGTGTGCATAAAAATCCTAACTCCTGATGCGTTTCGAGTCAAGTACGAATGTGTAAAAGTACGATGACGCGCGCTTTTCACTTTACAAGTCTGTTTCCACCGGCGTAGAATTTGATTGCACACGTGTTCAGCGACGCCTCTTCGCCCGGGAAATCGAACGCCGCCTTTAGCGCGGCGGCTGCGAAGCGAGTCTCCATTAAGGACATCGCGCGCCTCGCCCGTGTTTCGCATTCCACTGTCTCGCGCGCGCTCCGCGAAAGCCCCCTCGTCAATCCCGAAACCGCTGAAAATATTCGCCGCATCGCCGCCGAAAGCGGCTTCCGCGCCAGCGCCGTCGCCCGCAGCCTGGCCACCAGCAGGACCAGCACCATCGGTGTGGTGGTCACCAGCATCGATGATCCCTTTGTCGCCGAGGTGGTGAAGGGAATCGAAGACGAAGCAATCGTGCATGACTACTCAGTGTTCCTCGCCAACTGCCACGCCGATCCGGACCGCGAAATGAAAGTGGTCCATTCCTTTGAAGACCGCCGCGTGGATGGCATCGTCGTGACCGCCTCGCGTGTCGGCGCACTTTACGGACCGGTGCTCGAACGTATGCGCATCCCGATTGTTCTGCTCAACAATCAACACCCGAGCCAGTTCGCCCACTCGATCGTGATCGACAATTTCGAAGGCAGCCGGCAGGCGGTGGCGCACCTCATCGAACTGGGGCACACTCGCGTGGCGTACATCGGCGACCGCTTTGGGCACGGCTCCGATTCGGAGCGCTTCAGCGGCTACCGCGCGGCGTTGGATGCGGCCGACGTTCCGTTCCAGCCCGAACTGATTCTACATGGCGATGGCAAGGCGGAAGGCGGCCGGTTGGCGATGGAGAAACTGCTGGCGCACCGCCGCCGGCCCACGGCCGTGTTCTGCTACAACGACATGACGGCGATTGGTGCGTTGAAAGCGATACGCGCCCGCGGCCTTCGCGTTCCCGCGGATATTTCGCTGGTGGGGTTCGACGATCTTCCGCTCAGCCTTTTCGTGGATCCGCCCTTGACCACCGTTCACCAGCCGAAGCAGGAGATGGGCCGGATGGCGATGCAGGCACTGTTGAAATTAATGGCCGGCAGCGAAGCCGAACAGAATGTGCGCGTGTCGGGCGAACTGCTGATTCGCCAGTCCACCGCCGCTCCCCCCGATCAACCAACCAAGGAGAACCAGACATGCAACTACTCCTCCGCCCCCAGGAAGGGGCGCAAACGGAAATAGAGAGCTTCAAGTATCTTTCGTTTCTCAACCGGAAAATGAAGCCCGGGGAACGCCAGGAAGGCGACACCGGCAACCGCGAGTTGGGTCTCGTTGTGCTCGGCGGGCAATGTTCGGTCACCTCCTCGCAGGGCGAATGGAAGGGAATCGGACGGCGGCCGAACGTCTTCTCCGGCATGCCCTACGCGCTCTATCTGCCCATCGGCACGCGCTTCACCGTGACCGCTGAATCCGAGTGCGACCTGGCCTTCTGCTTTTGCCGCGCTGACCAATCGCATCCCCCGCGGCTCATCACGCCGGCAGACATCGAGATGGAGATCCGCGGCGCCGCCAATGCAACGCGGCAGATCAACAAGATCATCCGCCCGGAGTTTGATGCGCACCGTCTGCTGGTGGTGGAGGTCTACACGCCGAGCGGCAACTGGTCCAGCTATCCGCCGCATAAACACGATGTGCACAACCCGCCGGGTGAAGTGGATCTCGAAGAGATTTACTACTACCGCATCGACCGTCCGGAAGGCTACGCGATTCAGAAAGTCTATACGGGCGACCGCAGACTGGATGAGACGATTTCCGTACGCGACGGGGAAATGGTTCTGGTGCCGGAAGGCTACCATCCGGTGGTGGCCGCGCACGGCTACAACGTGTACTACCTCAATGCGCTCGCCGGTTCCGCGCGCTCAATGGCGGCGTCGGACGATCCGGATTATCAGTGGGTGAAGGAGACGTGGCGCGACAAGGACCCGCGCGTTCCGGTAGTGACGATGGAGATGGAGAACTAGACATGCCAACCCGAAGAATGACGATGGCGCAGGCCCTGGTTGCCTTCCTGAAACAACAGCACGTGGAGCGCGACGGCAAAGAGCAGCGCTTCTTTCACGGCGCCTGGGGCATCTTTGGACACGGCTGCATCGCCGGCGTGGGACAGGCTCTCCAGCAGCATCCCGATTTCCGTTACTACCAGAGCAAGAACGAACAGGCTTCCGTGCACATCGCCGCTGCGTTCGCCAAGACGATGAACCGCATGGGCACCTTCGCCTGCCTCTCGTCGATTGGCCCCGGCGCAACCAACATGATCACCGGCGCGGCCATGGCCACGGTGAACCGGCTTCCGGTGCTGCTGCTGCCCGGCGACATTTTCGCGCGCCGCAATGTGGCACCGGTGTTGCAGCAGTTGGAATCGGAACAGGGTCAGGATGTGTCGGTGAACGATGCCTTCAAGCCCGTGTCGCGCTATTGGGACCGCATCAACCGGCCCGATCAACTGATCTGTTCAGTGGTGGAGGCGATGCGCGTGCTCACCTCCCCGGCGCAGACCGGCGCAGTGACGCTGGCCCTGCCGCAGGATGTGCAGGCCGAAGCCTACGACTATCCGAAAGAAATGTTCGAAAAGCGTGTGTGGCACATCGCGCGGGCAGAACCGGAGCGGGCGATGCTGGCGCGCGCGTCGGAGATGATCCGCTCCGCAACGCGGCCGATGATCATCGCCGGCGGTGGTGTGCTCTATAGCGAAGCCACGCAGGCGCTGGCGCGATTCGTGGAACAGACGGGGATTCCTGTGGGCGAGACGCAGGCGGGAAAGAGCTCGCTTGCATTCGATCATCCACAGAATCTCGGCGCGGTGGGCGTCACCGGAACGCCGGGGGCGAACATCGCGGCGCGTGAAGCGGATCTGATCATCGCCATCGGCACGCGCCTCAGCGACTTCACCACCGCGTCCAAGACAGCGTTCCAGAACCCGAACGTGCGCTTCCTCAATATCAACGTGGCCGAGTTCGATGCCTTCAAGCATGCGGGCCTGCCGCTGGTTGCCGATGCGAAGGAAGCCCTCGAGCAACTCGCCGCCTCAGTGAATGGCTATCGCGTGGAAGCCGACTACACGGCGCTCATCGGTGAGTGGAAGCAGCGCTGGGAAGCGGAGACAGACCGTCTCTATGCGCTACGTCACGGACCGCCCATCAGCCAGGGCGAAGCGGTGGGCGTGGTGAACCGTGTGTCGGGCCCGCGAGACATCGTGGTGGGTGCGGCCGGAAGCCTGCCCGGCGATCTGCACAAGCTGTGGCGCGCACGCGAGCCCAACGGCTATCACCTCGAATACGGATACTCCACCATGGGCTACGAAATCGCCGGCGGACTTGGTGTGAAGATGGCCGATCCGTCGCGCGAAGTGTACGTCATGCTGGGCGACGGCTCGTTCCTGATGATGTCCTCTGAAATCGCCTCTTCCATTCAGGAAGGCTACAAGCTGAACATCATCGTGCTGGACAACCACGGCTTTTCGAGCATCGGCGGATTGTCGCAAGCCATCGGATCGAAAGGCTTCGGCACCAACTACCGCTATCGCACCGGCAGCGGTCAGCTCGACGGGCAGAATATACCCATCGACTTTGCGGCGCTGTGCGAAGGCCTCGGCGCAATCACCACGCGTGTCCGCACTCACGACGAATACGCCAGGGCCGTCGAGGCCATGGCCGCCTCGGACCGCACCTGCGCAGTGGTGGTGGAGGTGGATAAGGAGATGAAAGTGCCGGGTTATGAATCGTGGTGGGATGTGCCCATTTCGGAAGTGTCCGAAATCGGGAGCATTCGCGAAGCCCGGGCGAAATGGGAAGTGGCAGTCAAACAGGAACGGCATCTGGAGATCAAAGCATGAAAGAAGTACTCGATTACATTGGCGGCGCGTGGCGCAAGCCCTCATCTGAGCCGGGAACGGAGGTGTTGAATCCGGCCACCGGCGAGGTGATTGCGCGTTCGCCCGCGGGAGCGGCGGCGGATGTGAGCGCGGCCGTGGATGCGGCTTCAGCGGCGTTTCCCGCGTGGCGCGCCATGCCGCCGGCTGAACGTATTCAATACCTGTTCAAGCTCAAGCAGCTTCTTGAAGAGAACTTCGAAGATCTGGCGCGGCTCATCACCACCGAGAACGGCAAGACGCTTGGCGAAGCGAAAGGCGAGCTGCGGCGTGGCATTGAAAATGTCGAAGTGGCCTGCGGCATCCCGATTCTGATGCAGGGCTACAACCTGGAGAATGTGGCGTCGGGCATTGACGAGTCGATGTTCCGCCAGCCGCTCGGTGTTGTTGCCGTCATCACGCCGTTCAACTTTCCGGCGATGATCCCGTTGTGGTTCCTGCCGTATGCCATCGCCTGCGGCAACACGCTGGTGTTGAAACCGTCCGAGCGCGTGCCGCTGTGCATGGCGCGCATCACCGAATTGATTGAGAAAACCGGGCTCCCCAAGGGCGTGATGAACCTGGTGAATGGCGGCAAGCCCACAGTGGATGCGCTGCTCGATCATCCGGCGGTGCAGGCCGTCAGCTTCGTCGGCTCGACGCCGGTAGCGAAGTACATCTACGCGCGCGCTTCAGCCAACGGCAAGCGGGTGCAGTGCCAGGGCGGCGCAAAAAATCACGTGGTCGTGCTGCCCGACGCGGAGCCGGAAACCACCACGCAGATCATCGCCGATAGCGCTTATGGCTGTGCAGGCCAGCGCTGTCTCGCGGTGTCGGTGGCGGTTACGGTGGGCGATGCACGCAAGTGGTTCACGCAGTCCATCAGCAATACGGCCTCGTCGATGAAGGTGGGGTTTGGCCTCGAAAAGGGCGTCCAGATGGGCCCGGTGATCACGTCCGCCAGCCGCGATCGTATCACGCAGTTGATTGAACAGGGCATGGCCGAAGGCGCGCGTCCGGTGGTGGACGGCCGTAGCGCGCGCGTGGCCGATTGCCCGGGCGGCACCTTCGTCGGCCCCACCGTGCTCGACGGTGTTCCCGCCGCCAGCAGCCTCGCCGAAACCGAAATCTTCGGGCCGGTGCTCAGCCTGGTCCACGCCGCGGACGTGGATGAGGCCATGGAGATGATCGCGCGCAATTCGTACGGCAACGCTTCGTCCATCTTCACGACGAGCGGAGCCGCCGCGCGCAAGTTCCGCAATCTGATTCCCACGGGCAACGTGGGCGTGAACATTGGAGTGGCCGCGCCGATGGCCTATTTCCCGTTCAGTGGATGGAAGGGCAGCTTCTTTGGCGTCCTGCATGCGCAGGGACGCGATGCTGTCGAATTCTATACCGACAAGAAAGTAGTGATCGAGCGCTGGCCGAAGGAATGGAGCCGGAGGTTCTAATGGCTACAACAGCGGAGCAAAAAATCGCGACGTTTCGCGTTGGCAACGCCCCTTGTTCCTGGGGCACTCTTGAATTTGAAGGCATGGGCAGCGGCGAGGAGATCGCCTTTGACCGCATGTTGGATGAACTGGCCGCATCGGGCTATACAGGCACCGAGTTGGGCGATTGGGGCTACATGCCTACTGACCCCGCAGTGCTCCGCCAGGAGCTCGGCAAGCGCGGGTTGGTGATGTTGGGTGCGTTTGTGCCGGTGGCGTTGAAGGACCCCGCGGCGCACGCGGCCGGCATCGAGAATGCCGTCAAGACGGCGCGCCTGCTCGCCGGCGTGGCAACTGACCCCAAACCGTATCTTGTGTTGGCCGACAACAACGGGTCAGTGCCGGCGCGCACAAAGAACGCGGGCCGTGTGACGCCGGCGATGGGGCTGTCCGATAGCGAATGGCGCATCTTTGCCGATGGGGCCAACGCGGTGGGCACAACGGTGCGGAAGGAGACCGGATTGCGCACCGTGTTCCATCATCATTGCGCCGGCTATGTCGAAACGCCCGAGGAGATCGCACGGCTGTTGGAGCTGACCGATCCCGCCGCCATCGGACTTGTCTTCGACACCGGACACTTCGCCTATGGCGCGGGGCATTTCGATATCGTCCCCGCGCTCGAGCGCTTCGCCGGCCGCATTCACTACATCCATCTCAAGGACTGCCAGCCTGACGTCGCCCGTCAGGCCCGCGAAAAGCAGTGGGATTATTTTGAAGCCCTGAAGCATGGCGTGTTCAGCGAGCTCGGCAAGGGCGGCGTCGATTTTGCCGCGGTGCTGGGCTGGCTTAAAAAGACAAGCTACTCCGGTTACGTGCTGGTGGAGCAGGATGTCCTCCCCGGTATGGGCGAGCCCAAGGAAAGCGCTGCCCGCAACCGCCAATATCTGCGTTCTATTGAGGAGGCTCTATGAAGAGCAAACTGAATATCGGACTGATCGGCGCCGGCCGCATCGGCAAAGTCCACGGCGAGACCATTGCGTTTCGTGTTCCGGAAGCGTCGCTCATCGCCGTCACCGATCCGGATGCCGCCACTGCGCAGGCCGTTGCGCAACGCTGCGGCATTCCCCGCGTCTGCGCGACCGCGGACGAAATCTTCGCCGACAAGAGCATCGACGCGGTGCTCATCTGTTCGTCCACCAACACGCATGCCGATCTGGCAATTCAGGCGGCGCTGGCGGGCAAGCACATCTTCTGCGAAAAACCCATCGATCACACGCTCGAAAAAATCGACCTCGCCCTCGAGACTGTGACGCGGCACAAGGTCAAAATGCAGGTCGGTTTCAACCGCCGCTTTGACGCCAACTTCGCCCGCGTGCGGGAGGCGATCGTCAGCGGCGAAATCGGCACCCCTCACCTCATCCACATCATCAGCCGCGACCCCGGCCCTCCTCCGATCTCATACGTCAAAGTGTCGGGCGGCATGTTCCTCGACATGACCATCCACGATTTCGACATGGCGCGTTTTCTCATCGGCGACGAAGTGACTGAGGTGTATGCGTCGGCGGGCGTGCGTGTCGATCCCGAGATCGGCAAAGCGGGCGACGTCGACACCGCCGTCATCCTGCTGCGTTTCGCCAACGGCGTCATCGGCACCATTGACAATTGCCGCCAGGCGCCCTACGGCTACGATCAGCGCGTCGAGGTGTTGGGCAGCAAGGGCTCCATCGCCACGGAGAACGTGTATCCCAATCGCGCCCTGGTGAGCACGGCCGAGTCGGTGCGGCGCGATCTGCCGCTGAACTTCTTTATGGAACGTTATCTCGACAGCTTCGAAAAGGAGCTGCGTGCATTTGTCGAGGCCGTTCTCGCGGACAAGCCGACTCCTGTAACGGCCGCCGATGGGCGCGTTCCCGTGGTGATGGCGCTGGCCGCGAAGAAATCGTACCTCGAAGGGCGTCCCGTGAAGCTTTCTGAAGTGGCGGCGGAGGCCAGTCTTGAAACCGTCTCTCGTTAGCGCCACGTTGACCGATGTGCAGTTCTGGATCCCCGTTGCGGTGCTGATCCTCGGCATCGGACTCCTGGTTCTGCTGTCATGAAGAAGCAAATATCGCTGCATCAGCTCGGCGTCTTATGTGGCCTGGCGGCCGGCGCCTGGCTGGGAATGGCGGAGGCTCCGACGAAGCTCGTCACCGTGGGCTTCTCGCCATTCCTCGTCTCGCTCGGCATGGTGGCAGGCGTGTTCGTCGCCCGCTGGACTGTGCCCATGGCGCTCAAAGGAACCAGCTACATCTGGGCCGATCTGCGCGAGAAACCGCATCTCATCGCGTGGGCGATTCTCGCGGGCATGTTGTGGGCCGTGGCCAATACGCTCACCGTGTTCGCGATCCGAAACGTCGGCTTGTCCATCGCGTTTCCATTGTGGAATACCAACAGTCTGGTGGGCCTGTTCTGGGGCTGGCTGCTCTTTCGTGAGCTGCGCGGCGCTGGAGCCAGTCAGAGGGCCAAGGTGCTCGGCGGCGCAGCGGCGATCGTGGTGGGCGCATGCATTCTGGCGCTGGCCACTTCGCACGGGTCGACTGCGGGTGCGTCCGGAGCCGCCGGACTGGGGATTGCCGCCGCGCTCGGCGCTGGTGTCCTGTGGGGCACCATGTACATCCCCTATCGCAAAGCCTACATCAGCGGGATGAACCCGCTCTCCTTTGTTACGGTGTTCACGTTCGGCGAACTGGGCACGGTGTTCGCGCTCGCGGTGGCCTTTGACGGCGGGGTCAGCAACGTGATGCTCTCGCTCGCCAAGGCGCGGCCGGCGTTGTTCTGGCTCTTCCTCGGCGGGTTCTGTTGGGTGCTCGGCGATCTCTTCCAGCAGTACGCGGCGAAGTATGTCGGCATCGGCCGCGGCATTCCGCTATCCAACACCAACCAGCTATGGGGACTCGCCTGGGGCGCCCTCGTCTTTGGCGAGTTCGCCGGGCAGAGCGCGCAAACGCAAATGCTCGTCGTCGTAGGTTCGCTGGTGATGATTGCCGGCGCGGTGTCCATCAGCATGGCGGAAGCGCCGGCACTGGAGCAGCGCTCCTGGCGCGAAGCAATGCAGCGCGAATGCGACCGCTACGGTCTGGATGCCGTCCGCGTGGCACAGACGATGGATGGCGAAGACCCGCTGGCCGATCAGCAGCGCCGTCCACGCCAGTGGTGGGAATTCGTCATCGTTGGCGTCGCAGTGGCTTTCTTCCTCTGGCTGGCGGCGGGTTCGGCAAGCCAGCCCATCGCGATGAATCTGCCGTGGATGGTGATCCTTATAGTGGCCTCAGTGGCGTTGTTGGCAGGCTGCGGCGTGGTGCTGGGTAAGCGGACGCGCTTCTCCTGAGAGCATTGCATCCTGAACTTGCCTTTCACCCACTCGCGACTGACCGCGTTTGCGCTGGAGTCTTTCCCCGTGAACCTGCGGTCCACGTAAATCCCCGCGCCGGTGATAAATCGTCTGGAGTTGCGCGAAGAGTTGCTGGGAACGATTCTGCTGCTGCCCTCGAACGTGCCCCAACGTGCGCCGTTCACCGAAACGGATGAGTTGGATATTCCAGGTTCCGTCATGAATAAGAAGCCGGAAGCCAGAAGCAAGAAGCCAGAAGCAAGGGCGTCCCTCTAAGACTGGAAACTGAGGATTGCGTCCAGGTCGGGCACCACGAGCATGCTGCGTTCCGCGCGGTAGATGCCCAGGGCGAGAGACGAATTCCATGGGACGGCAGTCGGCCAAGGCTCGTACGCGATGGGAAGATCGAGCTTGCGGAAGTCATCGACGGCGGGTACCGCCAGCAGACCTGCGTCGCGGCTGTGACGGCCGATGGTTCCACGGCAGCGGGCGCAGGCAGGATTCTTAGGGGCATGAGCAGCAGCCTTGTGGATCGATGTGTCCAACTGCGCATCCAAATGGTCCCGGGCTGCCCGTGACGGCAGCCCGGGCAGGCAGCAAGAGCAAACTCCTGCCTCACCTGTAGACTCCTTCCCGCAATATCTACGGCTGCGCGACGGAGGTCTACGAAGGCCTTCCCAAAAACTCCGTCTATCTGCCAGAAACTCCCAATCGTGGACAGCGGCAGTTTTGCGACACGAAACGTGAGATCCTCTTCTGCGGCGCGCACGAACACGACGGCACTGAGTACCCCGCACGACCGTCGAGCCCGGTGGCGACTTCGTTCTTCAGTGGGCCTTACTGTCTAAGGGTTGGAACGCGGCGGCACAACCCGTCCCCGCACTCGTTGAACGCCTTGGCTCAAAATCTCCACGGACTCAACAGCCACTGAGCCGAACACGCCGTGGATGAGTTGGTCCTTTTGGAGATTTGCGCCTCCTGAGCATTCGATAACCGCGCTGCCATCGTGTTCCAGGAGTACGCTTAAGGCGACGGGCCATGTCGTCGCTACCAGCACCGACTCCGGTGCGGCAAAGAAATCACCTGCTTGTACCACCAAGGAGAGACTTCGGTTGATAGGCAGACCGTTGGGAACGGTCACCACAATTGCACTGGAAGAGGCACTCGATACGACAAGTTCCGTTGTTCCCAGTGTGACCCTGGTTGGGCCGGTACTCGATGTGAGGTTACTTCCTTGAATGAGGAATAGGCTGCCTGGCGCAATCGCCACTTGAGGATGACCGGCAGGAGTGAGGAATGGTCTCGCGCTGTCGAGCACAGGCCCTTGAATAGAGCCTGTGACTATTCCGGTGATGGGGGGAGCCGAGCCCTCGAGTGAAGCGCCATCGCTGGCCACTACGTTCATTGTCACGCTGCCCGGCGCCCGGCGTGGTACCCAAGTAGCGCGCCAACTTCCTTCATTGAGTGCGATAAGGTCAAATGGCCGGTCTCCGCTGGTCAGTTGGGCGCCCACTGACATCGGGCTCGCGGCATTTCCGCAGTCGTCGAGGATCACCAGTTCTGTCGTGGAAGCGCGGCCATTCGAGGTAACGAAGTTCTGGTCCAGTGTAGTGAACACCGGGAAGTAGGTGCTGGGGGCGCATCCGGCGCTCCGGGCAGCGATTCTGTTCTGACTGGCGCCGGCCCCTGCCGACACGACAAGCAGGACTGGAATCGCAGTGGACAAGTTCCCCGATATTGTGACGTGCACCGTTGCCCGATAGGGAACCCCCGGTGTTAGACCGCTGGCCGATGCCCTTAGCGTGAGGTTCGCGACGGGCGGGATACCCGCGAACGTGCCACTGTCCCTGTCCACTCGCAGCCATGTTGGGGTATTGGGGGCGCTTTCGGGGTCGAGTACCACGGTCGCGGTCCATCTGGCGTTGTTCACTGCTCCGCCGTAGAGGATGGTGACGTCTCGTGGGGCTGGAGCGGTTCCCACGGTTGCCGCGAATGCGACTCCTGCCGGAATGGGCGCCGGAGGCAAAGTGCCAGGTGGCCGGACCACCAAAACAACCGTTACCTTCTCGGGGCGATTGTCAACGTCGGGGGAGTCAAAATCGATCTCCCCGTGATACTCTCCAGGTGCGAAACCAGCGGCGCTCACGTTCACGGGCACCCGGTTCAGGCCGCCGCTGGGGACCATCCCGCTGGCTTGCGCGATGCTCAACCAACTGGCGCCCGCAACCACCTGGGCCGTCCAACCAATCGCCCCGCCAAGGGAAAGAACACTAACATCCTGGGGAATCCCCGGGCTACCAGAGGCCGCGGTAAAACTCAAGCTGGTTTGCGACAACACGAGTTTCTTTCCGGCACTGACCGCCAGCGCGGCAGGTATGACGATAGGATCCTGTTGCTGAGACTGGATGACTACATTGCCGCTGTATACCCCGGGAACCAGCCCGGCGGGATCGGCATTCACGACCAGAGTGGCGGAGTCCAGCCAATCTGCTCCCCCTCGTTGCTTGGACACACTAAGCCACTTGCCACCATCCTGTGTCGAGATCTGAACATCGAATGTCACGAGGTCTGTTCCGGGGTTACTAATACGTACCTGAGAGGGCGTCGGCCTGACACCTATAGGGGTTGCCCACGTAAGTTGGGCGGTGTCGGTCTGCAGGATGGAACGAATGCGGGGGCTTACCGTCAGGCGAACCGGAGTTGTTACGGTCTGGCCCGAGCCTGTAATGGTGATTGCGCCCTCATATGTGCCCGCCCTGAGACTGGAAGGGTCGACCGTCACCGCGAGCACCGCGTTAGTGGCACCCTGCCTCGGTTGAACGGAGAGCCACCGCTCGAGTCCGCTGTTCGACGCGGTTGCCAGAAACTGAATTGGCGCACCCGAACTGGCCACAAAGAGACTTTGAGCCGTCGGCCTTGGACCATCAATCTGGTATCGGAATTCCAACCCGTTTTGAGGCGAGACAATAAGGCTTGAGCCGCCCGCGGTGACAGTGAAAGCGACGGGAATCGACTGCGGACTGTTGGCCGCGTCGTTCGAGCTTACGCTTAGCCGGCCCGAGTATACGCCGGCAGTCAGACCGGCGGCATTCGCCGAGATGTCAATAAGGGCCGGGGTCGCGCCTCCATTGGTGGACGCTTTCAGCCAGCTACCCCCGTCGAGGGTACTTACTGTCAGTTGAAAGTCTATGGTGGAGCCCGTACTGGCGATGGAAACAGGAGCCGGCGGCGGCGCCTCTCCGGCAATTTCCTGCCTGAAGTTGATGAATGCCGGACTTAGAGATATGCCGGATCGGGTAACGGCGCTCACCACCATCGAAACCGGTACTCGCTGCGGACTGTTGGGCGCTCCCGCCGCGCTTACCAGGATCGTCCCTTCATAAGTGGCGGGCGGCAGACCCTCCGGGTTCGCGGTAACGGCAATCGTAGCGGGAGTTATCCCCTCCGTGGGCGTGGCGTTGAGCCAATTCCCACCAGCCGCCGACACGGAGAAATTCAGGCGTCCACCGTTGCTGTTTACATTGACAGTGCGCGTTTGCGGGACCGAGGTGGTTGAGAAGGAAAGGCTCGTTGGGCTGACGACCAGGCTTCCCGCGGATTGTTCATTGTCGTCGAACCGGATTAGAAACTGCCTTCTTTGACTAATGGGCGCACCTGTTCTTCTCGTTAGGAGGTCATCGCTGCTGGTGACGCCGCCAACAATGAACGTTCCGCCGCTATCCAGTGCGAGGGCCGTTCCGCCGTCGAATCCCGTTCCTCCGATGTAGGTTGAAAACAGGATACGGCTTCCGTCGGCTGACAGTTTCACTGCGTAACCATCGCGGTTGCCTGCATACCGGATTTGAGGAGCGTCCTCCGTGGCCCTCAGATCCGCGCTGTCTGTGAAGCCGGTCAGATATACCTCTCCGGCCGGGGACACAGCCACTGCCTGCCCACCATCGGCCGAGGAGCCCCCCAACAGCCTGCTGAACAGCGTACTCGACCCATCCGGGGAGAGTTTGGCGAGGAAAGCATCCGACGTGCCGCTTACGGGACCAACCTGTTGCAGAGTGACCGGAAAATCGATACTGGTTGAGTTTCCAACCACATAAGCAGCCCCGGCACTATCAATCGCCAATGCGTTTCCGTCCTCTACTCCCCCGCCTCCGAGGTACGTTGAGTAGACCAAACTCCGACCGCCGCGAGCAAATTTTGTCACAAATGCGTCACGCACCCCACGAAGGACACGTTGCGGGCCACCCCGAACCGGGAAATTGCCACTGGTGGTTGAGCCCGCCACGTAGACTGCGCCAGTCTCATCAACGGCGATATCGCTTGCCGAATCCGCACCGTCACCGCCGAGAAAGGTTCCCCATTGCAGCCTGGAGGCTGCGGCGTCGAGTGAAAGGACAAAAGCGTCGATACCAGCGCCTTTCGAGGCCTGAACGGCCGAGACGGTCGGCAACTGAGGGTTGTTGGTCCAGCCGGTGGCGTAGATGATATCTTCCCGGTCGACGGCAAGGCCGGCGATGGTCTCATCGGCTGCACCGCCAAAGTAAGTGGAAAAGCTCAAGGCGGAACCGGACGAGTTGAGCTTCAGGAGAAACGCGTCCGCAAGGCCGCCATATCGGGCTTGCATGGGATTCCGAACAGGAAAGTCCGTACTTCGCGTCCCTCCGGCCACGATGACTCCGCCATCGCTTTGGATTGCAATTGCCGTGCCGGTATCATCGCCATTCCCGCCGATGTAAGTAGCAAAGAGCAATTCGTTTCCCGCGCGATTCAGCTTGGCGAGCACAACGTCCGTGCCCCCACCTCCAAACAAGGACTGAACAGCACTGCCAGTGGGGAAATCGCGGCTTGTCGAACTGCCGAGGATCAACGTCTCCCCGGCTTCGTTCACGGCAATTCTGCTGAGGCTCTCCAATCCGCTGCCGCCAAAACTGTTCGCGTAGCCGATGCTCATTCCAGCACTAATTTCGCGCTGCAATCTGCCGCCAACGCTGAGTTCGACACACTGCTTCGAGCGGATCCGGTAGGAGGCTGCAATACGATTGCGGCCGCCCTTTCCATCCGGCTGGGAAGCTACTGGGACACCTTGCCGGAAAGACCACTGCTCGCCGGAGAGCAGCAGGTTGCCGCCTGCATCCAGGGTGAGACGGTCAACTCCCTCGTAGCACCAGCCGAAGCCCGCGGCTGCCCCCGTGGACTTAGAGTGCACCTGGAGAGAAATGCTTCCACCGCGAGCCTCCAGGATGACTCCAACCTGTTCCCCTAGTCCGTCCCAAACCACCTGCCGGTAATGCCGTACTCCGCTGCGCCACCTTCTCGAGTCGCTTCCGAGGAAATAACTGCTTCGGCCTGCCTGTTCCCCTTCCCCCCGCAAGGTCACTGGCGAGGATTGACCCTGGAAACGCAAAGTTACCGGACTCACCGTCCCAGGTATGCCGACAAACTCCAGCGAGCGATTCTTTCCAGACAGGGCAACGTATGTTCCGGGACTCCTGAGATAGTAGTCGATGTCCGCCCGCGCCTGTCCGATGTTCTCTTCAAAATAAGGTTGCATCTCCTGCCGGGCCGCCATAATAGGCCCCTGTGGGAATGCGGCGGCGCAAGACGCAAGCACGGAACCCAGCCGAATCAAGTGGATTCCTAACCAGCCGATAGCCGGGCTGCGCCTAACGGGGAGTGATTCCTTTGACATTGTAGCTGTTTCCTAGAGAATCCCAGCCGGACATCCCATTAATTCGAGGAAAGAGCGGAATGTAGCTATTGTCGTTGTTCGGATCACCGCCGTTCCACTCGCGGTGGTAGTCATGGAAAAGGACACCGGCATTGGGCCGCGGATCCCAGTTTTCGGATGTGGGAATGGAATTGAATGCCGGGCTACGGAGAAAAATGCCAGCCGGGTACATCGTCTGGAAGGATCCCTCTTCGCGCCGGACCCCTAAACAGTGAAATGATCGTGCGCAGAGGATAGTGGATGGCATATCAAACGTGATGTAATCGCAATACCTCAATAAGAAGCCGTTGCCCGCATTCACCCCCAAGACCGATGCCTGCTCAAGCTTGTTGCGCGAGCACCCGAAGCGGCCAGTGATATTATCGGCGCCGACGGCAAATCCGTAGGCATTAGCGGCTTTGACACTGGCGCGCACACGGGAAAGAGTATTATCGGCACAACCGGTCGCCATGCCAGGATGATCACGAGACGAGGACTCCATGACGAACCCAAATTGCCTTGGGTACCTGACATCGATCCCAACCGCCCTGCTATTGTTGACATGCTGCAAATGTAATCCAACATCCGCCAAGCTGTCGCAATCGAGGAAAAGCCCTTCAACATGAACACCGGCCATGGGACCGCTGAACCGTATCATAGGGCCGCCCAGCGTTCGAATACGACGGATAACAGTGCTGCCGCCGACAGCGCTTAGCTCTTCGTCAAAGGATCCCGCGCCGGCTCCGGAAATCCGTACGTAGTTTAGAGTCGAGTTTGTCATCGGTGTGCCATCGCCAATGACGATAGGCTGGCTGGTGAGGTAAGTTCCCGGGCCGAATATGAGATGTGCGCCAGCCCTGACCGACCGGCCGGCCTGGAGGATGGCGGCCGTGTCGTCAGTCAGTCCATCTCCCTTCGCGCCAAAATCGTCCCTGACACGGAGCTCAAACGTCGGTGTTTGCGCGGCCAGCGGCCAGGCGAGCACACCACCTACGGCGGCAAATGAACGTAGAATGCCCCGGCGATGAACTTTCCGCTGATGCATCGCGCCTCCTACTAATCGAACTCTGGTACGGTGTGATAGTATCACAAGTTGGGCCCAACTGGCGGCGTGCGTGGGCGGAATATGGACCTGCAATCTGCTCCCGGAGTTGTGAAAATTGGAGAACACACCGATAGAGGATTCATTCGATAAGTCGGGCAAAGCCGATGGAGCCTGCAAGGAACCAAGGGGGTTGCGCCGCGTCCTGGAGAAGGCGCACCCGCGAGGGTCACTTGGTAGGGAGAGGGAGAGGGCGGTATTTGTAGGAGTAGCGGCGTTCATCCTCTTCTACCAATTGATTATTCCCCCCATTGTCGGAATGGCGGATAACGGGGACTTTGAATACGTCACGAAGCATTTTCAACTGCGGCCGTCGGACCACGCGGATCCGGACGACTTTTTCGCCAATCCCGATCGGTTTTTCCGCTACGTTGTGCAGACGTGGCGATTCACGGCGAAGCCATCGACCGCCCAGTTCATGCCAACGTCGGAGATCCTGCTGGCAGCTCCAACGATATTAGTAAATCATCTTCTCTCAAAGGATGGAACTTACGACATACGGCTTATCGGCGGTACGCATGCTTTACTGTTGTTGGCCGCGCTTTATTCTCTTTGGCCATGTCTGCTGGCGCTTCCGGGCGCGCGCCGCCGGCTGGTTTGTGCCATCCTGCTACTCGTCGCCGGGGACGTGATGTATGTCTCCTACTTCAATTCCTTCTATACGGATACGGCCGCTCTGCTGTTCTTCGTTTTGTCGGTGGCGTTTTTTGTCCGCTTCATGCAAGCCACGGGAAACCCAACCACGAATGGAGTCCTCATATTAGCTTTTCTATTGCTCTTCATCGTTGCCAAGGCGCAGCATAGCTTCTCGGGCATCATTCTCGCCACCCTCGTTCTGCTCTGCCGGGGCCAGATTGCGGCCCGATTCGGCAATCTTCGGCGCGTCGTGATCGCGGGTGTGGCGATCGCGATGCTTGGCGCCACGCTGGGAATGCTGCTCTGGATTCCCGCAAAGTACAAGTCGTACGCCGTCTACAACGTGCTCTTCGGCCGGCTTGTCGACTCCGGGAATGGCCGGGATGTTCTGAGCGAACTCGGGCTGGACCCCGCATGGGCGAGTCTGGCCGGCACCAATGCATTCAGCGCGAACAGCGGTCTGCAAAGTCCGGAGTTCGCGGCTGCATTCGCCACCCGGGCGACGCACATGAAACTGCTCGGCTATTATGTGGCCCACCCCTCCGTGGCTTGGGAGATGTTCAGCGAAGGCCTGGCGCAAATGGCCCGGCAGCGGCCGGCCGGTTTTGCCAATTTCGCAAAGACGGAGGGGCGTGCTCCGCTGCAGCAGGCGCGGAGTTTCAGCAGTTATAGCTCGCTGAAAGTGAAACTGCTGTCAATGCACACCTCCATACGGATCCTGCATCTGGTGGTTCCAATTGCATGCCTGATGGTTGGTTGGGTGGCATCCAGGCTCTCCACCGGGCTAGCCTATGGCGCGGCGTGCACCTGGCTCATCGCTTTCGGAGAAATCCTCCTGGGAAGTCTGGCGGATGTCGAAGAAACCACGCGCCACCTGTTCCTCGCCAACGCGATGTTAGACATCCTTTGGATCGCGGCCGTAATCCTGCTGCTAGCTGTTCTGAGGCGGCCGGGAGTCACGCGGCGAGCCGAAGGAGCCTGAAGCCCCGTGTTCGCCGGGGCGGTCAGCGATCGGCCAAGTCAAGAAAGGGACGTAACTTCGCGAACTGCGTGTCCCAGCTCAGTTCCTGCTCCACGGCCGTTCTGCACCCGTGGAGCATAGCATCCCAACGCCCGTTCTTCCAGTACTCCAGGGAGCGGCGAATGGAGTCCTGGAACCCCGAGAAACTCCAATCGGGCAACACTACGCCGCATCCATACCGGCGGATGAGCAATTCGCACTGCGGATGTGGCGCACTGATGGGCGGAACGCCGTCAGCGACGGCCTCAAACAGCTTGTTGGGCGCGGCGTAGTAATGTTGCGCCCGGTGCCACGAGGGGTCCCACATTACGATGCTGTAAATGTAGTTCCGCCGTACCACGGCGAGCTCCTCGGCCGGAAGGTAGCCGTGGTGGCGGACATTACCCCGAAGGCGCGCGCGGTACGCCTCCGTCTGCTCTTCTCCGCCAAGGATAATCGGGCCGAACAGGTCAATCGGCCGGCCGGCGAGCCTCTCGTCGGCAAGATAGTGACAGTAGGTGGGGGGGCCAATCCGGCCGGCATAAAGGATCCGTTCGTTTCGATCGTCTCGTGGGAGTGGCGGCGGCCAGATGCCGGAGCGATTACTGCAGTTATACATCACCGCGATTTGTTTGCGCTGGAAGGCGAACGCTTCTATTTCCTGGCTGGCGCGATTCTCCTCGCAGAAAATTACGGTGTCAATCAGTTCCCTCGCATGCCGGTTCATTAGAACATCGAACTCGCCGTAGAACGACACGGATTCAACAGCGAAATAGATCACCTTCCGCGGGCGCCACTTCAGTCCGAACAGAACAGGCAGACTATACGTGCAACTTAACAGCAGAACCTCAGGTCTGATCTTGTTCAGGAACTCGATGCAGCGCCAGACATACTCATTGCGCCCCTTTACGCCATGGGGGTGCTCCGAGGTTGGTATGGTGGTGATCCGGAACCCCGGATATCTGTAATGAAGAGGCGGGCATTCCTTTTGAAGCGGCTCGAGAACTATGCTCGATGCGGCATAGTGCTCCGATATCGAGGAAACAAGCAGAGGGAGTTGCGGCGTTCCATAGCCCAGGGCAACGTCGGAAACACACGCTACCATCATTGCGGCAGGCCTCTCGTGCTATTGATAAGGTCCGCAATCAAACGGTCACTGCTGTGGTAATTGCGAAACTCGACGGCAAACTCCTCCGCGGTTCTCCGGTAGTGTTCGCGATGCGCCATCAATTCGCGCACCGCGCTTCCCACCTCGGATTCATCATGGTAGATCGCACCCACGGCGCCGAGGGGCATATCGGGACTGAGAAGCAGGAAATCGATGGTCAGGTTCGCCCTGCGGAATGCCAAAGACGGATACCCTTCAAATGTCAATACGATGCACTCGACGCCGAAACCGATCGGGCGGAGGACAACGGCCAACCCTGAATCCCTTGCTGTCTCCGCCACAAGTTCCCGCAGCGGCTCCACGGCACGTCCGGACTCGTCCAACATGTTCAGGAAAAGGCGGGCTTCCGCCAGTTCCGCGGTCAATGCCTCGATTCGGATCCGGAGATGTGTCGCTCCGTTAGGCACTTTAAGGCGACAGTGGGACTTCCCGTTCAATCGGGCCTCGGCCTCGCCGGAGTCCTTGGAAACGTGGCGAAAATCTCGCCAGCGCAGACTATTTCCGCCCATCCTTGCGAGCACGGTATCCTCCGCGAACGCGTCTTGATAGTGCCGGTAGACTGGCGCCAGGAATTGTCTGGTGAGCCAAGTGCCCGTGGGCGCCACAACCGGAATTCCGAGGCTGAGTGCCTCCACGAGTATGCCCGAACTCCGGGCATAGTAGTTATCCCGATCGTAGAGCAGCAAGACGGCATCCGCTGATTGGACCAGTTTCCTGTACTCCGCCGAGGCAAGCGGCTCGCGCAATAGAGTAATGCCGGGAGTTATCGTGCTCAGTTGCGATTGCGCCACAATGCACTCCGGTTCACCATCCGGCGTATTGTAATTTGTTTGAATGACAAACTCGAGTTGCAGATCAATTCGTTCCCGATAGAGTTCCTGGGCCAGATGGTGTAAGTGCTGGTAACCCTTCTCCTTCCGCCCATCCCCGGCATAGACCAGACGAAACTTGGAAACTCGCCGCGCAGGGGAGGATCGCCACGTGTGCGGAATAGACAGTGTCCGAAACCTGCCCGGCAGCAGTCTATTGTATTGCGCGGAAAGCTCGTCGGTATCGGTGTAATAGTGGAACTGCCGCAGGTCCGTAATCATCTCCTCAGCTTTGTGAAAAGTCCGCCTGCAATCGTGGAGGGCCAAGTCCTGAGTCCGGTAGTCCCGTTCTCTGCCGATGTAGATGTTTCGGCGGAAAACGAGATGGTAGCTGGGATGGCGACTGTCCGGCATGTTGTACAGAACTGCCGCAAGCCCCAACATCTCCACCTGCGAGGCGGTAGGGAGGAACACAATGTCTTCCTTGTCAGGGGATATCTCTCGAAGAACGCGCCATGTATCCCGGGAGAATCTGCGTTGGCAAAGCAGGCCCTGGATTGTCCGCAGCAGATATCCACGTTGCCTGCTCACGGTGCTTGCCATCCGGACGATATGCTCCGCTTCGCCGACCGTTGCCGCTCTCGCCGCGGCGAAGTGGCGGCTTCTAAACAACGCCAGAACTGCGCGTACCAACAGCCGCGGCAGGAACATGATCAACTGTACTGCCAAGGCGATGACCACCCAAAAGGCGCGAGCCAACCGCCACAGCCCGGATATCACAACGACCGCAACCGTACTCGAGAAGGGCTGCCCCTCGGAGTTGTGCATCAAGAATGTTGCCGGCGACGTGCGTTGCTGAATGATCACCCCCAGGGCCGAGAATCGAGACAGCCAGAGCAGTCTGAACCGCAGGCGATTCGCCAGTGCAGTTCCCCAGGCAAACCACGCTGGTAGTTTTATCGGTGGGAGCAAATCAAAAAACGGATACTTGTATGCGGAAATGTGGCGAAATGATTCTTCGCCGATGGAAGAGCATTCCCGATTTGTTACTAAGATGGTGTCGAATCCGGCTCTCCTTGCCGCTTCCATTACGTGACGTGCATATTCGTAATAGTGACCGCCGACTCCACGTATTGAATTGTCGAGCAAAATGAATCTGGGCATACAGAGAACGTCTACGGTTCGCAAGGTAAGACTTGGCGTCGATAGGGTACGATATTGTAACCCAAGCCCGTCAATGCAAGCAAGCCGGGAATGACAGGTGATGACAGGTGAGAATAGAAGAACTCCCGCAGGAGGAAATCTCCGTGTCCGTTGCCCCTTTCGAGGCCGCCTCGTATCCTCCCGACTTTTCGCAAAGCACAACATCTCTGGCCTCGCTGACTGTCGGGTCAAAGACGCCGGGCAATACAGTCGTGAAACGACCGATTCGTATGGGTGCCTGACGCGGGTCGGGCTCTACATAGAGTAGGCGGGCGCTTGCGTCTGGAAACTGAGGATTGCATCCAGGTCGGGCACCACGAGCATGCTGCGTTCCGCGCGGTAGATGCCCAGGGCGAGCGACGAATTCCATGGGACGGCAGTCGGCCAAGGCTCGTACGCGATGGGAAGATCGAGCTTGCGGAAGTCATCGACGGCGGGTACCGCCAGCAGACCTGCGTCGCGGCTGTGACGGCCGATAGTTCCGCGGCAGATCAGCAGACGCGTTCCAGGGGTGTAGGGCGCTGGAGGCAGCCCCAACCACTTGGCAAGATCGACAACGGGAACCGGCAGATTGCGCCAGCTTGCCAGCCCAACGACGAACGGCGGGGCATTGGGGACAGTGATCATTGGCAGCCCGCTGCGGATTTCCAGCGCCTGACCGGCCGAGATGGCAAATCGAACGGGAACATCGGGGGCTCTTTCGTGGGCGAGCGACAGCGTAATGATCTGCTTGCCATGACGCCGCGCTCCGTCGAGCGTAGCGGCAGGGTCCGCATCCACCGATGGTGCGCGCTGGGCTTCCTCTTTGACGCGGGACGGAGTGCCCGCAGTGAAGGCTGGGTTACGGGGTTGGGCGCCCTGGTCGCGCTTCCTCATAGAGGGCACCAAACGGTCCGGAGCGAGATACAGCACAAGCCCGTCCTCTTCCACCACGACTGACGGGAAGCAGCCACTGGCGGAGTCACCCACCAGCGGAGGCAGCGGGAAAACACGGTCGGAAGCCACTTCAGCCGAAGCGGTCACCTTGTCCGCCAGCAACGCCCAAAGCCGGTCGTCTCTACGAATCACCATGATGACGCCTTGCCGAGCGGCCGCGCGGCTGCCGGCGCCATGAATCTGGTCATCGAGACGGAACACCGGCACCTTCTCGTCGAAACGGCGGATCCAGCCCACAGCACCGTCGGCGCCGCGGCTGGGATACAGGTTTTCCATAACCTGAATGCTGTCCAGCCACTCGGAATCGATGCAATAGGTTTCAGGACCCACCGAGCAGCGGACGAGTCGTTTGTGTCCGAAGTTCATCATTGCAGGATCACTCCACGGCTCTTGTTCACGGCGCGGCGCACCACGCTCAGCAACGCATCGTCCTGATACGGCTTGATCATGTATTCGTTGGCGCCCAGTTCAAAGGCGCGCTTGCGATGTTTCTCTCCGGCACGCGAGGTGAGCATTACGATCGGGGTCTGCCGGTGGCGCGGCATGTTGCGCAACGCGGCGGTCAGTTCGTAGCCATCCATGCGGGGCATTTCGATATCGAGCAGGAGCACGTCGGGGCGCGCTGCGCCTGAGTGGATCATTTCGAGCGCTTCGAGACCGTCCTTGGCGGAGCGCGGCGTCCAGCCGGCATTGCGAATCAGGTTGGTGAGGACGCGGCGGACGCTGGGCGAATCGTCGACGATGAGGACTTCGTAGGTCTCGGCGGTGGTCTTCGGCGGTTGCACGGCTCGCAGGCGGGCTTGCGGGCTCACCGTATGCTGCTGCATCAACATGTCGTTGGGGTTGAGGATGAGGACGACGCTACCATCACCCATGATGGTTGCGCCGGTGACGCCATGTACGTGACCGAGCAACGACCCGATGGTCTTGACGACGACTTCGCGCGCTTCCACCACCTGGTCCACCATCAAGGCCATGCGCTGATCGCCGATGTTGAGAACGACCGCTTTGAGGCGGGTGAGGTTGGCGTCGGGCGGCAGTTGCTGTCCGGCGACTTCGGCCAGGTGCATCGTTGGGACGACCTTGCCGCCGAGGCGTAGAACGGGCTTGCGGCCGACGCGTTCGAGCTGCTCGGGTTCAATACGCAGCACCTGCGAAACGGCGGCGAGAGGGATGGCGTACTGTTCGCTTCCGGACTTCACCAACACCACGCGGGTGAGTGCCAGAGTCATGGGCAGGCGGATGGTGAACGTGGTTCCCGTGCCGCGCTCAGAGTTGATGGAGATCGTGCCCTTCATCTTGTTGACGGCCGCTTTGACGACGTCGAGACCGACGCCGCGGCCGGATACTTCACTGAGTTCCGATGCCGTGGAGAAGCCGGGCAGGAACATGAGCGAATAGAGTTCCGATTCGGTGAGAATGCCTGCGTCTTCCTGCGCGACATATCCGTTGCGGACCGCGGATTCGCGCAGTTTTTCGGGGTCGATCCCTTTACCGTCGTCGCGCACCTGGAGCACGACCTGCGTACCTTCATTGAAGGCCCGCAGATGGATGGTTCCGGACTCGGGCTTGCCGGTGCGCGTGCGGACCGCGGCGGGCTCGATACCGTGATCAACAGCGTTCCGCAGTAGGTGGTCAAGCGGCCCCGCCATTTCTTCCAGCACGGTCTTGTCGAGTTCCACGGCCTCACCTTCCACTCGCAGTTCCACCGCTTTGTTGCGGCGTTCGGCGGTGACGCGAACGGTGCGGTGGAGCCGCGACGACAGGTGGCCCAACGGCAACATGCGGAGGCGCATGAGGCGGTCTTCCACCTCACCTGTGAGGGTGCTGAGGCGGTTGAGATAGCCGTCAAAGTCGGAGATCAGATCGTTCAATCGCGAGCCGGCATTGGTAACGTCACCAGTGGTCTCGGCAAGGTCGCGGCTGAGTAGGTGGAATTCGGTGTAACGGTCGAATTCGAGAGCGTCGAAGTCTTCCGCAGACGAGCCGCCACCGAACACCGGCGACGAAACAAAGCCGCCTCTACCGGCTGAGACAGAGCCCGCGAACGAACCAGCAATCGAGAACGAGAAGCGGCGGTTGGCTTCCTGTAGCGCGGTGGCTTCATAATCCGATTGCAGACGGCGCGAGACGCGGTTCAGCCGTTCGATGGACAGATGGAGTTCGCTTACTTCGTGCACGTACCCGGCCAAGTACTGTTCAAAGCGCGAACGGTGAATGACGAGTTCGGATACGAGGCGGACCAGTTCGTCCACCTTTTCCAAAGGAGCGCGGACGAACTGCGCGCCGCGGCGCGAACCGGCTGCGGCAAGCGTTTCCAGGTCCAATATGGGAGCGGGCTGTTCCTGCGCCAGCCGGGCTTCCATTTCTTCCATCGTCTCGGGAGCGGCAGCGTGGCTGAGCGCTTCCTGATAGCCGATGAAAAGCGGTTCCAGCTTCGAGCGGTTTTGCTCGCGAATGCCGCGGGCGGCTACGGAGTCGGTCAGGACGTCGTAAGTAGCAAAGAGCAGCGGAGTATGGCCGGAGTGGAACGTGAGACGGCCTTCGTAGAGAGAATCGAGGAGGTCTTCCATGCGGTGGGCGATCGAGGAAGTGAGTCGCAGACCGACCACTCCGCAAGCACCTTTGTAAGTGTGGACGCTGCGGCGCATCGACTGGATGGCGGACTGATCGGGGGCCTGGCGCTCCATCGAGCGCAGCAGTTCGCCGATGTTGGTGAGGTGTTCCTCGGCTTCCTGCGTGAAGGCTTCCCAGAGGTCGTCGCCGACATCGACGCGATCGACCGTACCGGCAACGGAGGCGAGCGGCGATTCCGCATGGATGCCCGTTTCCACTAACTGCGGCGCGGCTGCGAGCAGCGCGTCGTATTGCTCCATCAGCGCTTGGGCGCGATCGGCCAGGTTCACACCGCTGCCGTGGCCCCCCACCGATTCGATGACCACTTCAAAGGTTGCCTGGAACAGCCCAAGCAATTCGGGATTGTAGGGGCGTTCGCCTTCGAGGATGGAATCGAGCACCTTCTGCATGCCTGCGTTCAGCTTGCTGGTGGTGAGCATGCCAATGACGCCGGACGCTCCCTTGAGCTGGTGGACGCTGCGGCGGATGGTCTTTAGCGCATCGGGATCGGGGCCGGCTTCCAGCTTTGCCAGCGCGACGGCGAGCTTTTCAAAATGCTCAGTGGACTCTTCCTGGAATGCAGCCCAGAGATCCTCGTCGACGGCGGGTTCATCGATGGTCTGCATGGTATTGTCGGGTCTGTGGAAATCGGGTTCGACGGGCGCGAAATCGAGCGCGGGCTCTTCGGCGGGCGGCTCGAAAGCGGCAGCGTCGATGTGTTCGGGCTCGGGTGAAAATTCTTCCGGCGCCAATTCGACTGCGGCGGGTTCCGGGATGGCTTCGGGGATAGCATCGGGGATAGCTTTGGCCTCGACAGAAGGCTCTTCCACAAAGAACTGTCCCAAGGATTCCTCAACGGCCGCGTGGGTTTCTACATCCGCCACTTCATCAAACGGTTCCCCCAGGCACTTAGCGATTTCGGCGGCGTCTCCGGTTTCGGGGAGCCTCTGCATACGGCGGAAGGCTTTCACGAGATCCGTCACGAGCGAGCGTTCTTCCAGATCGCCGGATTGAATGCCATGCAGGTAGTCGCCGATGCGTTCGGCGGAGCTCCACAGTGTGTTAGCCACCTCATCGTTCCACGACAGTTCGCCGGCAATGACGCGTTCGAGCGCCTCTTCCTGATACTGTGCCATCTGGCTGAGCGCATAGAGGCCGATCGTAGACCCGGCGTCGCGGATGCAATGGACTGCGCGGTACGCCTCTTCCAGGCTCTCCACCGACGACTGGTCGCGGCGGTATTGGTCGAGACTTTCGCCGAGCTTTGGCAGGTAGCTTTCCACTTCCCTGACAAAGCCGCCGATGATCTCGGGATCGACGTTATGGATCATGATCTCCCTCCAGTGACTCAAATCGACATCGATGCGACCTTCCTTCTTTTTGGGCGTGGCTCAGTCCCATGCCGGAGGGACTGAGCCGCGCTTGGAGGAAGTGTACGCAATGCCCAACTAACGGACGAACGACGGCTCCTCCGATGGCAGACGGAAGCGCTGCATGGAGCGGCGCAGTTCGTCGGCGAGACCGGCAAGCTGCTGTACGGATTCGGCGGCGTTCTTGGCGCCGACGGCCGTTTCCTGCGTGTGGTTGGAGAGATCGGACATCGTCCTGGAGATGTACTCCGAGCCGACGGCCTGTTCTTCCGATGCGGTGCTGATGTTCTGGATGAGGTTGGTGAGCTGCGAAGAAACCGATTCGATCTCGCCCAGCATGCGTCCGGCGGCGTTGGCAAGATTGCTGCCTTCCACCACTTCGCGCGTCGTCTCTTCCATAGCCGTGATAGCTTCGCTGGTGTCGGCCTGAATCGACTTGATGAGCGTATTGACCTTCTTGGTTGCTTCCGCCGCGCGTTCTGCGAGGCGTTCGACTTCTTCCGCGACGACTGCGAATCCGCGGCCCGCTTCGCCGGCCATGGCGGCCTGAATCGAAGCGTTCAGCGCAAGAATCGACGTACGGTCGGCGATGTCACCAATGAGCTGCACGATCGAACCGATTTCCTGTGAACGTTCGCCAAGGCCCTTGAGGCGCTTGGATGTTTCCTGCACCTGGTTACGGATGCCGCCCATGCCGCCGATCGTCTTCTGCACGGCTTCGGAACCCTGCTTTGCTTTTGTGAACGTCTGCTCGGCGACCGTCTTGGCCTGGTTGGCGGTGGCGGACACGTCGCGGATGGATTTCACCATTTCCCCAATGGAGGAGTTGGCTTCGTTCAGTTGACGGGCCTGGTCGACGCTGCCGTCGGCGAGGCTGGCCGCGGTGGCGAGGACGCGCTTGGCGGAGTCGCCGACATTGCTCGTGGTGTTATTGACGTTGCGGACGATGTTGCGCAGTTCGGCGATCATGTAGTTGAAGGAATCGGCGATAGCGCCGGTGACTTCGGTGGTCACTTCGGCTTCCTGAGTCAGGTCGCCGGCGGCCACACCGCTGATTTCGTCCAGCAGCTTCTGGATGGACTTCTGGATGCGGTTGCGTTCTTCACGCGACTGGATCAGCGTAAGCGTGTTGTCGAGAACGGCGTTCATTGAAACCGCCATGTTCCCGAGTTCATCTTTGCTCACCACGGGCACGCGGACATCGAAGTTGCCGGAGCCGATGAGCGAGAACGCGTCGTTGATCTGCTTGATCTGGCTGGTGATGCCGTTGGTAATTCGGAACATGAGGAACGCCATCAGTACGAGCACCAGTGCCCCGATGCCGAGGTTGCGGTAGAGTTCGAACCTCAGACTGGAGGCGCGGACCTCGATGAGGGTCTTCAGCGTCGGCAGGGCCGCGTCGTAGAGCGAGAAGAAGGGGCTGACAGAGGCGTTGGAACTCTGGATGGCGCGATCGAGCGAACCGAACCGTTCCACGTTGCCTTCGCGAAGGGGACGGATCCAGGAATCGGCTCCGCGAACGGCGCCCACTACGGCCGGGCTTAACTTCGGTTCGAGCGAAGTGTTGGTGGAGAACGACACACCGAGGTTGCGCTGCATGTTCTGGATGAGCGAATCGACGTTGTCGGAGAGCACCTGAGCCTGCAGGCGGTCTTCCTGGCTCTTGCGGGCGACCGCGTTGCCGGCGAGGTAACCCAGGCGGCTCATGCGGTCTGTAATCAGCGGCAACTGGTTCACCACCGTGTCCATCACGTAGTAGGCTTCGAGATCGGGCTCGAAGATGAGGCTCGACCTGTCGCCGACGAAGCGGATCAACTCCACGGTGTCGGAAACGAGCCGGTTATGCGCATCGAGTGATTCCTTGACGCCCATTTTCAGCGAGCCGAGTTTCACGTCCTGCCAGTTACGCTTGAGGGCGTTGACGCGGTCGGCGGTGCCGAAGCTGGGATACTTGGCGGCGACGGCTTCCACCCCGGTGACGGCGCGATCGACCGCGGGCTGCAGTTGTTCGGCGCGGCTGCGCTCCGTCGAATCGCCGTTGAGCGCGGCGTTGACGGAATTGCGGTGCTGCGGGATCTGTTCGAGAACACTGCGAACGGCGGCGATGTACTCCACGCCGCCGGCCTCATTGGTAGCCTGATTGATCTGTTGGTTACGCGAACTGAAGTAGAACGCGCCCAGAATGAAAACGGGAATCGCCATGAGACCGAGTGCGAGCACCAGTTTTCGTTGGATTGGTAGGTTGCTAACGGCGCTTTCGGCGCTTTGATTCGACGGCATTGTTACACTCCCTCCAGAAACACCTGATTCGAGAAATTTCGTACTACTAACGGACCTATCCTTAAGCCCCTCTGGAATCCGGCGATTCCCGAGGAGTACTGCGGCGGCTGCCCGTGCAGCCTGTTGTCATTACGGCTCCGGCTCTAACGCGCCGCGAGATCGCGGACTTCCTCGAGCTGGAACAATTGCTCCAAATCCAGAACATTCAGCAGCCGCTCACCGCGGCCGTGCACCCCGCGCAGCACGGAGGTGACCTTGTCATCCACCAGGCCGGTCACCTGTTCCAACTGCTGCGACTGGATGCGCTGCATACCTTTCACTTCGTCGACAATCAACCCTGTGGGCGAGATCGGATCGCGCGCCTGCAGAAAGACGATACGGCCGCGAGCGGTAGGTGCGGAATCCTGTAATCCGAGCAAGCCCGGCAGGTTCAATACCGGCACCACCTCGCCTCGAAGGTTGGTGATACCACGGACAAAGTCGGGCACGTTGGGGATGCGCGTGACGCTGGGGATGCGGCCGATTTCCGCCACATCGCGGACGGGCACGGCGTAATCCGAGCCCGAGAGGCTGAACACGATGTAGTCGTCGAGCTGGCTGAACTGTTTGTGATGCGCCACCGAGGGTTCCACCGGGGCGATCACGGCGGGGGCCGATTCCAGAGCGCGGTCGATGGTGCCAACGATGGCTTCGAGGGCCGGTTGCGGAGGCAGCGGCTCGATCATCTCCTCCGGCTCGGTGGTCATCTCGGAGGTTTCAAAGGCCGGCATCTCCACCCATGCGGCCTCTTCCATCATGGCGGGCTCTTCAAAGGTGGTAGGCTCGGCGGCCAGGAGTTGGGCGTGCGGCAATTCGGGCTCGGCCGCAAGCAACGGCTGGGCTGCAAGCAGCGGCTCGGCGGGTTCTTCAATCAACGAATCATCCATCGCCGTAATGAGCGCGGCGGGGTCCGCTTCGGCGGCGAAGGCGGGCAGCGAATCGGGCGCTTCGACGATCATCTCGGGGTCGAATGCTTCGCTTGCTTCTTCGCCCGGTATTGCGATTACCGGCTCGCTTATGGTTTCGAGAGCCGCCTCCGGGGCGTCAGCGGAACTGAGGCCGTCCATATCCAGAGCGAGGAGTTCCGCGAGCAACTCATCCAAAGGCTCGGCCACGCCTGACTGCGTGCCTGCCGCGGCATCGAGCGCGAACTCCTCCGCCGGCGCCAGGACGGTGTCGGCTGGAGCATCCACCACAGTCTGAGCGGGTTCACTTTCCTCGGTGGCGGCATCCTTTGCGCCGGCTTCCATCGACAGCAACTGCGCGAGCAATTCGTCGTCGTCACCACTGAGCGCTTCCTCGACCGCCGGGTCCTGTAGTGACGCGCCGCCGCCGGTTGCCTCCGGAACTGCTGGTGGCGCCCCGAAGGACGTTGCCTGTGGTTGGTAGTTGTTCTTTCTGCGCTTCTTCATCTGGAGAATCCCTGCATATGTTTGGCGATCACGTTGAGAAGTTCCTCGGTCTGCACCGGTTTCACTACATAGTCGTCGGCGCCCTGTTTCATGCCCCAGTAGCGGTCAGAATCCTGATCTTTACCGCTAACCAGAACCACCCGGATGTCCTTGGTGGCGGGACGGGTTTTCAATTCCCGGCAGACTTGGTATCCGTTCTTCTTCGGAAGCACAATATCGAGCAGCACAAGTCCGGGGTGTTGTTCGGCGGCCTTGCGGATGGCCTCTTCCCCGTCGGTGGCGGTCGTATAGGCATAGCCCTTGGCGTCGAGCATGCGCGTAACGAACTGCAGCTCGACGGGGCTGTCATCAACGACGAGGATGGATTTGACACTCATGCGCGGTTCCCTTATGAGAGGTATTTGCGGATGGTCTTCAACAGAGCTTCGGGGTCAAACGGCTTGGTGATGTAGTCGTTGCAGCCCGCCAGCTTTCCGCGCACTTTATCGAACAGCCCGTCCTTGCCGGACAGCATGACTACGGGGACCTTTTTGGTGAGCGGCTTGCCTTTAATGTTCTTGCAGACTTCGTAACCGTCCATCCACGGCATGGTGATGTCGAGCAGCACGAGATCGGGAACGGCTTCGTTCAGACGGTTCAGAGCATGGGAGCCGTCTTCGGCGGTCACCACGCGGTATTCATTCTTTTCCAATATGCTGGAGAGCGCTTTGCGGATGGTGAGACTGTCGTCCACCACGAGGATCACTTTGCGCCACTGGATCTGATCCAGGATGCCCGTGAGTGTCCAGTCGTTGCGCTTCTGCGCGGCGGCGGCCTTGAGATAAGGCAACGCGCCGGTGGTTTCGCGGAGGTTGAGATGGCCGAGGGCCATCTGCACATTGACGTCGAAGGTCCGCTTGTCAACGGGGATGGTTTCGTAGCGCGACAGAGCATCGCGCACCAGCTTCTCCTGAACGCCTTCGTTCTTCTCGATCTCCTTGAGATCTTCGAGTACGGTGACAGCGCGGCAACTGGAGCAACGGCGCACAGTGACGTCCGCGCCGTGAGCACAGAACGGGCAGCGCCACTTATAGGTTGCTTGCGGCTGGATGGCGGGAGCGGGGCTCCCTTTGCTCCCCTGGTTGAAGGGAATTACCGACTGCCGCACCTTGACGGAGTCCATTGGCTTGGACGGAGTCTCCAACGGGCGGGTCAAACCGGTTTCGGTTCGCGCCAAGGCTGGGGAGCTGCCCGCGGCGACCGCTTGCGCCACCTGCGTGGAAACGGCTTCGGCCGGCCGGACAGTTGTGGTGCCGATGCCTTCGCTGACGCGCAGGATCCCCTGGGTGGTGGGCACCGCGCCGCCACGCGGTTCCGGCGGCTGGGACACGTTCTGCCCAACCGGCTTTGGGCCGTCGGGAACGGATGTCGTCGAAGCGCCGCCAGTCACGCCCTTGCACTTCTCCATCCAGGCGGAGGCCTTTTGATTTTGTGGGTTAATCCGAAGGACTTCGCCAAGATAGAAGGTCGCCTCTTTCGGCGATTCGGAAAGTGAGGCTCGCCACAGCCAGACCAGCTCATTGTTAGGATTGTGGACGCTGGCTTGCCGCAGCAATTGCCGGGCGGCGGCCTTGTTTCCCACCTTGGCTGCTGTCACCGCTTCCCGTAAGAGGATGGCATCCTGAGTTTGGGGCATATGTTCCCTTAAGTAAGGAATCCTTGAGAGGATTCGTGCTCTGATTGCGTACATTCGTATAACGGCCTATCCATACCTGCCTTGTATAGGTAAGAAACCTTAATGAGTCCCCCCCTTTAGTGGGGGGTATATGGTTCTAAGGTGCTGGTTGCCCTATCGGAACCACAACAGACATCCGTTAGATGTAATGACAACCGTCGCACAAAGATGAACAAGAACAACCCTTCCGAACTGGTCGAGTCGTGGAGTTCTGCCCCGGGCCGGTGCAATGTCATGGTGGTGGCCCCCTCGGATGCGCCGTTTCTGGCGCCGTTGATGGCGCTGGATGAGGAGAATCGAGAGGCGAGTGGGAATACCGCCACGGTGGCCCGCCACGGCTCCAATCGTCAAGAGAAACCGTTTGAAATCATTCATGTGGAGAAGGCCTCGGACGCCACGAAACTGTTGTTGCGGGGACATCTGGCGGTTGTTGTAGTGGACGGCAGCCCGGCGGAGCCAGGGTTTGTCGATTTTCTCGTGACGGGGCTCAACAAAGCCACGCCGCCACGCTTCATTATGATGATGGATGGCGAGCCGTCCCTGCTGGACACGCAGGGGGGCATCCGGCTGATTGCCCGGGACTTGCCTGGATTTCGCGTCTGCGAACAAGTCATCCGCGGGGCGCAGGATTTTGAAAAGGGTAAGGCGGATGTTTTCGCGGTGGATCTGCTGCGCGCGGTATGCTATTTCCCGGATCAGTTCTGGCTGCGAATCACCGGGGAGGCGGGGACCACGGCGGATCTGTGCGTTTCGGCGGGGCGCGCCGCCTATTGCGAATCAGGGAATCTGGCGGGCGATCCAGCCGCAAGACACCTTTTTACATGGGGCGCGAGTAAGTTTGAATGCCGGGAATTTCCGGTCTTTCTGCGCAGTAATATGGATAGCCGCCTCGGCGATTTGCTGCAAATGCCCCCTGGCAAAGAGCCGGCGATACCCCCGAAACGAGACGTTCCGGAGTTCAAGCCCGAGGGCCGCAACGCTCCACTGCGAAACGTCTGGCAGATGCCGGCTGCTTCCCACGAGCCGGCGGCTGTGGAGAACTCCCGTCCGGTTTCGGCCGGTCCGCGTAGGATGCCGCCGGTGAATGGGTCGAATCCGCCGCCACCTGCGAAGCTGGTAACGGTGTTCAAGGCACCCGATCCGCCTGTCGAGCCTCTTTCCGAGCCTGACATCGAGGAGCCCTCCGATATTCCCGCGCTGGCCGCATTCATGCAGGATGCTAGGGCGGACTCCGGGCCAACAGGCCCGGAGATGGACCTGGCCGATGAGCCCGAGGAGCCATTCTTCGATCCCGCGATACCGGAGCCGGAAATCGTGGTGGAAGAGCCGCCGGAAATGTACCTCGCCGAGACCCCGGTGCCTGGCTTCGATGATGAACCGACGATGCCCGAGTTCACCATCAACAACAGCACACCCGAAATGCAAGAGGTGGAGCTTCGGAGCGAGGTGTTCGCCTCCTTTGCCATCATCCAGATGTCCAGGTGGGTGGCCGAAACCGTTTACCCGCCGGATGCGGCGTTCGACTGGAAAGGGCTCGAAGACCTGTTTCTCTACGCCTCCGACGGCTCCGACCGCAACGGGCTGGGGAAACTGCGCCGCGTGCTGGTGGTAGGGGATGACCATACACTGGTGGCTACGCAGGTCCGCAACGTGGACCGTGTTCTGGTGGCGCGCACCCGGGACCGGTTCTTTGCCCAATTGGAAGAATCGGAACTGATGCGGTTGTCGGAAGCCGTGGCGGTTACTGCCCAAGCAACTTCTGCGTAAGAGATCGCCGGCCGGGCGAGAATTGCTTTGCCGCGGCTTGTAAATAGGGCCGGAATTCGCGCATCCAATAGGCGAAGTAGCCCTGACTGCGAATTTCGCGGATCGCGCCACCGTAATGATCCAGTAGATTGGACGCCATCAGGTTGCCGGTGGTTTTGGCCGCACCCTGCGCGCATCGCGAGAGCCACAGCAGATTCTGCGGCAGGTCACGCAGCGCCGACAACGACACCAGCGCCGACACCTCAAAGACAGTGCGTTTCTCGCGGTCGGCCGTGTCACGCAGATCGCCCCACTGCGTTTCCAGGACTTCCACCGGTGGTATGCTGCGCGGCGGGATGCGCGCGGCGGCTTCGCGAATCTCCGCCCATTCTCTCTTCAGCCCGGCCACGTCGAGCGGAGGCATGTTGATGGTGTCGGCCATCCTGCCCGCGGTATGCTCCAGTCCTTCGAGCATTTGATCCATCGTCTCGAAAGTGGCGTTGCGATCGAGCAGGCCTTGTTGCTTCCACGACTCGGAGATTTCGCGAATCAGATGGCGGCCGGCGCCGGTGAGGTCGGCGAGCGCGGCTAAGACCCAGACGGGCGATGCGCGAAAGGCGAGAATGCCGGCGAGTTCGATCCCGTTGCCGGCCGTGCGGCGAGTGATGAAGTCCTCAGCCAGTTGCGATTCGTTAGGGTAAGCGCCCTCCACTTCGCCCACGCGCTCGATGAGAAAGCGCAGAGTGTTATCCACGAGCGCGCGATATAGATGTGTGCGCCGGAGCGATGCGGGGAGTGCGACATCGCCGATCTCGCGTACGATTCCGCCGGCCACTGCTGTTGCCGATCGCAGGACGCGTTCGGGTAGCGAGAGCAGATATCCGGAGATCTTGGTTTTGTTGGGCATCGCGCTTGCGATCAGTCCTTCCATTCCTTGATCAGCAGGTCCTTGAACTCCATGGTGAGCGGGCCGCCGGAATGTAGCTGCAGTGCAAGAAAACCAGTCTGTTCAATGCCTGGTTCCGTCTCCACCCACTCGACGCTTTTGACGCCATTCAACTCCAGCGTGATGCGATTGCCACGGGCTGTTATGACGTATTCATTCCAGCCGCCTTTGTCCAACTTCGCCAGAGCTTCCGGGCTTGCCGCCGCCAGCACTTTCTTGCGGCGCGATTCGTCATAGAGAGCACCCCAATACTGCGCGCCCATATCGGCCTGGTAGCCGCTCACTTCATGCGAACCCTCTACCGGCTTGCTGCGGAACTGGATGCCGGAGTTTCCCTTGCCGGTGGGATCGGTCATGCGGAATTTCACGCGCAACGTAAAGTTGCGGTAATGTTTTTTAGTGCGAAGAAAGTCGTTGTACTTGAGGCCGGGCGATTTGCCGGTGATGACACCGTTGTCCACACTCCACAGTCCCGGAGTGTCTACAATCCAATCATCGAGGTTTTTTCCATTGAAGAGAGGCTTGAACCCATCCTGCGCCAGCAGCGGCGCAACGAGGACGGAAAGCAGCAAGGCGAATCGCATAAGAGCGATTGTATTCCTGACAGCAGTGTCCGTGTTGCCGGTGATCGCGCAGGACTGGCCGCAGTTTCTCGGACCATCGCGTGACGGCATTTACACCGGGCCGGGACGCACGCCGGCTGCAATGGTCTGGAAGAAGGCGATTGGTGCGGGTTTCGCCGGGCCGGTGGTGGCGAGCGGCAAGCTGATCGTCTTCTATCGTGACGGGAACAAGGAAAAGGTGGAGGCGTGGAATCCTTCCACCGGCAAAGTGATCTGGTCGTACTCGTATACCACCGGCTACCGCGACGATTTCGGATTCGATGAAGGGCCGCGGTCCGCGCCGCTGGTGGAGGGCGGACGAGTGTACACGTGCGGCGCGGAAGGCACGCTGAGCGCCGTCAGCCTCGAGGACGGCAAGAAGATCTGGAGCGAAGCCACGATGGACCGTTTCCAGGTGCGCAAGGGATTCTTCGGTGCAGTGTGCGCCCCTCTTGTCGACGGCAATACGCTGATGATCAATGCCGGCGGGCCGGAGGCGGGCATCGTAGGTGTCGACAAGAGCAGCGGCAAAGTTTTGTGGGCCGCTACAAAGGATGAAGCGAGCTACTCGTCGCCGCTGCTCACAAAGGTGGCCGGGCTCAAGCGCGCTCTGTTCTTCACCCGCGCCGGATATGTCGACCTCGATCCGGATACCGGTAAGGTGCGCTACATGATGCCGTGGCGGTCGCGGTCACAGGCGTCGGTGAATGCCGCAACACCGGTGGTGGGCGGCAATATCGTGTTCCTCACCGCGAGCTACGGCACCGGCGCAATCGCGATGGAGGTGAAGGGCGATCAATACAGGAAGCTCTGGTCGTCCGATGATGTGCTTTCCAGCCACTACGCGACACCGGTGTACAAGGACGGCTATCTGTACGGGCTCCACGGCCGTCAGGAAGAGGGGCAGGAACTGCGCTGTGTCGATCTCAAGAAGGGCAAAGTGATGTGGAGCGCTCCCGGGTATCGCGCGGGCACGGTGACGCTCGCCGGCGAGGTGCTGTTGGTGATGCGCGAGACCGGTGAACTGGTGGTGGTGAAGGCTGACCCCAATCGCCATAGCGCCGTCAGCAAGCATCAGCTTCTAGACGGCGTGGTGCGCGCGTATCCGGCTTATGCCGGCGGACGGATCTTTGTGCGCAGCGCGGACGCCATCGCCAGTTACCGGTTAGAGTGACGATACAATCACGGTAAATGCCAGCGCTCACGCTCCCTCTCGCTTTGCTCTTCGCTCCGGCCATGATCACCACCAACCCTGACGGTTCGGCGCGTCTCACCTTGGACGGCGCGGCGCACCTTGCCAGCCTGCCGATGAAGTGCCTCCATCAGGAATACCCAAACAAGACCGGGCACACCATCGAGACCGCCGAGGATGCCGTCCGGACACCGAAGCAGTTACATCCGGCCTTCTACGGCTGCTTCGACTGGCATTCGAGCGTCCATGGCCACTGGATGCTGGTGCGTCTGCTGAAGCAACATCCGAACCTGCCAAAGAGCGCGGAAATCCGCCGCATGTTGGATGAGAGTTTTCAGCCCGCGCATCTGGCGGCAGAGGTGGATTACTTCAACAAGTACAAACTCGCGAAGTCTTTTGAACGAACCTACGGCTGGGGCTGGCTGCTGAAGCTCGACGAAGAACTGTTTACCTGGAACGACGCGCAAGCCAGGCAATGGCACCGCGCTCTACAGCCTCTGACCGCCAAGGTGGTGGAACTGTGGAGCGCCTTTCTCCCGAAACAGACTTATCCCAACCGTACCGGAGTACATCCGAACAGCGCGTTCGCCATGGTGTTCGCGATCGACTGGGCGCGTACGGTGAAGAACAACACCTTCGGCGATCTGGTGACGCAACGGGCCCGCTACTACTTCCTCAACAACACCAATGCGCCGGCCATCCTGGAACCAGACGGCTCGGATTTCCTCTCGCCCTCGATGGAGGTGAGTGATCTGATGCGGCGCATCCTGCCTCGCGAGGAATTCGCCGCCTGGTTCACGAAGTTTCTCACCGCGGAAGGTCTTGTCAATGTGTTGAGGCCGCCCGTGGTGAGCGACCGCACCGACTACCAGATTGTCCACCTCGACGGCTTGATGCTCAGCCGCGCGTGGTGCGCCAAGGGAATTGCTTCGGCATTGCCCGCACCCGATCCGCGCCGCGCGCAGTTGTTGAAAGCATCACACGATCTGATTGCCACGGCTCTGCCGCACGTAGCCAGCGGCGAATACGGCGGCGAGCACTGGCTGGCATCATTCGCCGTCTACGCTTTGGTCTAGAATAGCTACTACTATGTTCCGCCGAACGGTCCGCCGAAAGATACTTCTGCTGTTCGTCTGTCTGCTCCCTGTCGCGGCGCAGAATCCACCGAAATATCCGCCGCTGCCCGATGGCGTCAAGATGGACGGTGGTATCGCCTACGACAAGTACCCGGAAACCAGGCTCGACGTGTTTCAGCCGGCGGGGGCGGCCGGCGGCAAACGTCCCGCCGTGATCGTGATTCACGGCGGCGGCTGGACCGGCGGCACCAAGGAATCGCAGTACGACAACTTCGTCCGGCCCTATCTGGAGAAGGGCTTTGTTGTCGCCAACGTGGAGTACCGGCTGGCCAAGGCAGCCACCGCGCCGGCGGCGGTGGAGGACTCGCTCAAAGCCGCTGATTGGGTGTTTCGCAACGCCTCCAGGTACGGCATCGACAAGAAGCGCGTCATCGTCACCGGAGGCTCGGCGGGCGGCCACTTGTCGCTGATGGTGGGCATGACGCCGAAATCGGCCAAACTCGGCAAGCCCGCGCGCGTCGCCGCCGTCGTGAATTTCTATGGCATCACCGACGTGGGTGACCAGCTCAGCGGACCAAACATGCGCAAATACGCCGTGACGTGGGTTCCCGAATCTCCCAACCGGTTGGAGCTGGCGCGGCGTGTTTCGCCCATGACCTATGTGCGGCGTGATCTGCCGCCGATCCTGACGCTTCACGGCGACCAGGACCAGACGGTTCCCTACCAGCACGGCGTGATGCTCACCAAGGCGCTGGTGGATATCAAGGCGAAGGCGGAGCTGATCAGCGTGCCGCAAGGCCGTCACGGGTTCCCAAAGGAAAAGATGGCGGAACTGTATCCCCAGATCTTCGCGTTTCTCTCGCGGCAAGGAATCATGAAGTAGATGCGGCGGATAGCTGCCGCTGTCCTGGTTGTGATGCTCTCCGCAGGTGCGCTGCCGGGCGCTGATGATGCCATCTACACGCAACCCAGCGATCTGCTGAACGCGCAACTGCCCAAGTGGCTGCGTTTCTCGGGCGAATATCGTGCCCGGTTGGAAGGGCAGGAACACATCCGCTGGCGCGAGGCCAACAGCGACACCTACCTGTTGAGCCGGATCCGTTTGGGCGTCGAGTTCCGGCCGCTTTCCTGGCTTCGTTTCGTCGGGCAGGCCCAGGATTCTCATCTATTCTTCCAGAATCATGTCAACCCGCTGCCGCCCCTGCAGAGCACGATGGACCTTCGCATGGCCTACGTACAGCTCGGCGATCTGGCGAAGCAGCCGTTCGAACTTCGTGTGGGCCGTCAGGAGATTACGTACTCGGAAGAGCGCATGATCGGCGTGTCGAATTGGGGTAACAACGGGCGTACATTCAATGCGATCAAGCTGCGGGTGGGTGCGCAGCGGCTGGGCGGGATGAAGCTCGATCTGTTCGCATCGAGCGTAGTGGTGAACAAAGATGCCGTGTGGGACTACAGCGCGCCCGGGGACAATCTTCATGGGGCCTACGCAGTATTTGACAAGCTGCTCAAGGCCGGCACTGTGGAGCCTTATTACTACTGGCGCCTCATTCCCTCGGCATTGGATGAAGCGGGCAAGCGCGGCCGTCACGATTTGGGGCTGACCGGACTACGCGTCACCAAGCGGCTCGGCTCCAATTGGTACTTCTCCAGCGATACCATTCTGCAGCGCGGCCACCGCAATACGGACTCCGTGAGTGCATGGGGCGGCTACTGGCGCGCGCGGCGGAGGCTCTCCGATAACGGCTGGAAACCCGCACTCGTCGGGGACGTCAACTACGCCACCGGCGACCGCAATCCGCGCGACGGCCGTCACGGCACCTTCGAGGTGCTCTATCCGACGCCCCACGATAAGTACGGCCTGGCCGATCAGGTGGGATGGAGAAATATCCGGCACATTGGAGGAACGCTCGAAACGAGTCCGAGGAAATCGTTGGCGGGGCAATTGCGATTCCACACCTGGTGGCTCGATTCCGTGACAGACGGTCTGTACACGGTTGGCGGCGCACTGGCGTTGCGCGATCCCACGGGACGCAGCGGACGACACGTCGGCGAGGAGGTGGATCTGCAACTGATCTGGACGCCGTCCAGGTCCACGCAATTGGGCACCGGCATCGGCCACATTTTCAACGCTGAGTTTCTGAATAGGATGACTCCAGGGAAGGCGTACACCTTCTATTATTTGAGCCTCACCCGTCAAATGTAGGCGCCGTCCGTTTGATATAGACTAAGGCATGGCGTCCTCCGAAGTCCGTTCGCTTCCCGTGGAATTTCTGTACAAAGCCCGAATCCGCGGCTTGGCGGAAGTATATCGCATGCCCGGCGGGCCCAAAGGGGACCGTCTGCTGGTGCCGGCGATCTCCGGCGATTTCGAAGGACCACATCTCTCGGGGTTGTTCCTTCCCGGCCTGTGCGCGGACTTCGCCACCCAATCGGGCGATACGTACATTCCCGATGTTCGCCTGGCCATGCAGACCCACGATGGGACTATCATCGTCGCCACGCAGACGGGGCGGCTCAGCCCGTTCTACACCAACGGCCGCTGGCCGGGGACGTGGCGTGTGTGTCTGACATTCGAATGCGGGCCCGGGCCGTATGCCCGCCTCAACGAGATTCTGGCCGTCGGGATCGGGAACTGGGTGACTCGCGACGAAATCGAGTACGACGTGTTCGTGCTGCTGTAGACTCCCCGGGCTTGGGTGATCTACTGTATCCCGCCGCTTTCGTCGATCCTTACGGGTGCGGCGGAGCGCTCCGGAATCGCAAGCCAATAGCGGGTGTGCCGACGCTCTCCGGTTCGTAGCAGTGCGCCCTTCTCCACCAGATCCGCGAGGTCGCGAGTGGCGGTAGCAGCGGAGGCGCCTGTGATCGCGGCGTAGTTGCCGGCGCTCAGACCTCCCTGAAACCCGTCCGGCCCTTCTCGAAACATGCGCAGCATAGCCTTCTCCTGGCGCGCGTTCCACTGATCGCGCATCCGGTCAATAAGCCTTGTCTTGTCGAGCAGAAACTCCACTTGCGCGGTAGTGCGCCGCTGCGCTTCCAGCACAACGCCTGCGAACCAGCGCAGCCACGCGGTCACTTCATTGCTTCTGCTGCCGGATTCCAGCGCGACGTAATACTCTCTTCGCCGTGAGAGAATCGTAGCCGCAAGCGCGATAGGCACCGGCTCACCCACGGCTTGTGCCAGCGCTGTTGCCGAGATTATCCTCCCGATGCGCCCGTTTCCGTCTTCAAACGGGTGAATGGACTCGAAGTAGAGATGCGCAAGACCGGCCCGCGTGACGCCGGGCAGACCGGAATCCCGGAACCAATCCAGAAACCGCGCCATCTCTCCGGGGACCCGTGTGGCCGGGGGTGCCACGAAATGAACCCGTCGTGCATGAACAGGGCCGGAGACGATCTCCATGTCGAGACGCCCTTTGCGATAGCAGCCCACCTGGTGGAGAACGCCGCCGCCACTGGCACGGTGCTGATCAGCGAACAGCATGCGGTGCCAGGTGAAAAGCCTGTCCTCAGTCAACTCGTTCTGGAAGCCGCGCATAGCATCGACAGCCATCTCCGCGACGCCCCTTTCCGCTGCGGGAATACGAGTACGATCCGTGGGGAGCCCCAGTTGTTTGCGGATGGAGGATTGCACGCTGGCGCGGTCCAGCAGAACACCTTCGATCTCCGACGTAATGACGGCCTCATCGCAGGAAGCCTCCACTGTAACTTCGTAGCAGTCCTGCTGTTGGAGGTGCTTGAACACGCCCGCCAGCAGTCCCCCGCCCAGTAGGAACTGCTCTTCGGCTTGTCGCAGCACCTGGGCGTCCCAGGAAAAGTGCGGCCAGTCGGATTGTTGCCAGTTCCAGTCCATGAGCGATCCACTTCCATTCTATCGCTCATGAATGGGCAGAAATGTGATTGATGGACTAGCGCGCCTTTTTCAGCTCTTCCTCAACCACCGGCAGGACGGCCTCTGGCTCCATCGCGCCGCGATACAGCTTGCCGTTGAAGAAGAAGCTCGGGGTGCCCGTGACGCCTACGGCGGTGCCCTCATCGGCTTCCTTGTCCACCTGCTTGCGGAACTTCCCCGTGTTCAGATCGGCGGTGAAGCGGCTCACGTCGATACCAACTTCGCCGGCCCAAGCCACCACAGTATTCCTGTTGATCGCGCGCGGGTTGGCGAACATCTTGTCATGCAACTCCCAGAACTTGCCTTGCGCGTGGGCAGCCAGCGCAGCCTCCGCCGCGAATGCCGCCATGGAGTGGCTTTCCAATGGGAACTGTTTGAATACCAGCCGGATGTCCTTGGGGTATTTCGCCAGGATGGTGTAGACGTGCTGGGCTGCGACGCGGCAGTAGGGGCATTGGAAGTCGGAGTATTCGACGATGGTGAGCCTGGCGTTCGCGGGACCGCGTGACGGCGCGCCTTGCGTATCGATCCGAACGGGCTCCCCCAGCAGCGCCGCGCGCCGGGCCTTGGCCATGTCGGAATTCTTCAGAATTGCCCTTACAGTCGCATCGTTCTTGCCCGCACGGAACTCCTGCGCGGCAATCGATGCCAGGGTCCGGCTGTCGCGGCAGGCGGGATCCTTGATGCGGCATTCGGCGAGTTTCATGGAGCACCCGCAGATGCAGCTCTCCTCCCGTAGCAGTTTCAAAAGAGTGGACTTTTGTGCCGGGGTGAGACCGGTCATGTCGAGAGCCGGAAGCTCGGTTGCTTTCTGCCAGTCGGGCTGCGGAGCAGGCGCCTTGTTCGATTTGGCGGGTGCCGCTTCAGACTGCGCCCCCGCTTTTGGGGGATTCTGGGCGGTGGCTAGCGCTGTCAAAAGCAGGGCCGCAAACAGGACTCTCATGGGAAGATTATCGCAGAACGCGCAACTAGAGCGAAGGGACTATTGCACTTTGCGCAAAAAACAGGTAACGTGGTGGTACTTCAGCTACACTGACAAAGAACGACCGCACTGGAAACGGCGAGAGAGAAAGCTACAAAAAAGCCGTTTCCAGTGCGGTCCGCCCAAGTCGGGCATTCGGGTCCGGCGCCAGCGCGGCTGGTAAATCAGCGATACCCGCACCGCTAACACGCTTGGTCAGGCCCGCGTCCAAACAATCCTGCCAAGAATGCCAACCGTTGGCTGAAACCAAAGACCCAGGGAAGGTCACAATCCCCTTCTGTTCGGGGCGTCTTTGAATTGGGGAGCACTTCTCTCGAATCTCTCTTCAAAAAAATCACCCTCTGTTGCAACCAGCAAACCAAGTGAATGAGCGGACTGGATACTGAAAAATCGACTCCCGCAAGCACTGTTTCTTGCCTCAGCTCAGTTCACCTGTATCCGCTTGTTGCAGCAGAGGGCAGGTTTAAAGAGGTTCTTCCATCAATTCGTTCTACTATACAGCATGTGGCCAGCCAATGTCCCGACCCCCGCCATTATTGAAAATAAAGGACTTTCTCGCTTATCGCCTCTTCTGTCGCAACTCTGGCTGTGTCGCGCTGACACAACCGTGTAGACACACTGCCCGTTTGCCTTTGGTTGCCGCTGCTACCGTCCCGGTTCCACCGTCAGCGTCTCCATTGCATTGACCTTGTGGAACTGCTCTGCAAACACGCGCCCCGCGTAGTACGCCTCCCATTGATCGCGGAAGTGCTTCGACAACGGCTGTCCCGACTGGCCCGTTGTCAACGCACGCAATGATGCATCCCAATTCGCCAGGTCCGCGACAAACCGCATCGAGGGGCCAAGCCGCCGGGTGGTCTGCTTCACTGTCGAGGACGAGCCATCCATCGGCATCGGCCCCAGATTGAACCACGACCCGAAAACGGGCAATTTGCTGATGACTGGGTGCGACAGCGTGAATTCGGTGTACTTGCCGTAGTCCCACCGCCCAATCGAATCCCCCTGCAGCTTCTTGCCCTCATCCACGGCATCGGAGAAACACTGCATCAGCAACGCGTCGAAATCCTTGAACCAATCCGCGGGGCGAGTGTCGAGCAACCTCTCGATCACCACCGGCGCCATCTGCGCCTCATACGTGGAACCCTGTGTGGGCGAAGCCCGTTCCGCCACCGCCTTCCGCAAGTGCTGGAATGCGAGCGTGACGAGGAACGGCGCTGCCAAACCGCGCCGCATCTGCCCGTCCCACTTCCTCAGTAAATCCACCGCGGGCGCGAGCGGCTTGTTGGCTTGCCCGCGCTTTTCCCAGGCGTTCACTAAATCGCGCGCCAGCCGGTGCGAAAAGCCGGAATACGCGTCCATTTGGATGCCGGGCATCTCTTCCGCCTTCCAACCCTCGTGCGATTGCAGCCGCGCCAACACTTGTCGCGAACGGTAGTGCGACGCGAAGTTACCATTCACGCGATAGCCGGACTTCTCCGGAAACGGATTCTGATTGGAGGTCACCAGAATACCCGATGGCGGGTTGTACGAGGAAGGCATGTCCGCAAAAGGGATAAACCCGTCCCATTCGAATCTGGGATCATTTCCGGGCACAGGCACATCGCCGTTGTGATTGCGGCGTAGAGGAAGCCGCCCGGCCGCGCGATAGCCGATGTTGCCGTCGACATCCGCGTAGACGAAGTTCGAACCCGGCCCAGTGTACTTCTCCAGTGCCGCGCTGAACTGTTCCCAATTCGAAGCCCGGTTGATCAGCGGAAACGGGAACGCGAATCCCTCCGGCTCAGCCGCAACCCAATGCAACGCCAGTTGTGCCTTGTCGCTCGAGACAAACACCGGCCCATGCCGCGTCACCCAGAGGTTCAATTCCACAGTGTTGCCGCCCTTTACACGGATGACTTCGCGTTCCTGGCGTGCAAGTTGCACTTTGCCGTCGTACAAATACTGCCCAGTGGCAGGGTTCAACTGCTCCATGTAAATGTCTTGAACGTCAAACTGCAGATTCGTGATGCCCCAGGCGATCCGCTCATTGTGGCCGACGATCACCAGCGGCACGCCGGGCAACGAGAATCCACTGACGTTCCACCCGTCGGCTTTCAGATGCACCAGGTACCACGGAGACGGGAACGCCCATTCGAGATGCGTATCATTCGCCAGGATCGGTTTGCCGCTGGCGGTGTGCTTTCCGGAGATCACCCAGGCGTTTGAACCCAACTGCGCTTCTTCTCCAGTGCGCACGGGAAACAGGAACTGCACCTTCCCAGGATCGGCATTCTTCGCCGCGGCGTTCTCCAGCAACGTCCCCTTCAACAGTTCGTCCTTCCAATTGCTGGTAAGCGAGCGGTACATCTGCAGGCCCACCAGCAAAGTGTCGATGACAGACCACGGACGAGGGTCATAGCCGAGCAGCGAAAACTCCACCGGCAGTTTGCCTGCGTGCGTTTCGAGGAAGTGGTTGACGCCGCGCGCGTAAGCGCCCATCATTCTGCGATCCTCCGCGCTGAGCCTTGCATAGTGCATCTCCGCGAGCCTGCGCATCCGCAGCCGCCGCGATTCCTGATCCGTTTGCAGTGCCGCCGAACCGGCTACCTCGGCCAGTTCGCCCGCCGCAAAGCGGCGCAGCGCGTCCATCTGAAACAGGCGATCCTGAGCGTGCACGTAGCCTTGAAGAAACACCGCATCTTCAACTCCTGCCGCGGTGATGTGCGGCGCGCCCAACTCGTCGCGAACGACAGTTGCTGGTTTGTCCACCGGCAGCCGTACCGTCCCCGACACCGCAGGCAGAGGACTCCATGCGTACCAGTACACAATCGCCAGAAACGCAATCAGCAACGCGCCGATCACCAGGTTGATGTCGCGGACAATTTTTTGCACTTGCGTCGATTTTACCAATAGTGCTTCACCGCGCCATGAGAAAATAGGCCAGTAACAAATGCAAGAAGGATTCGGTTATAACCTGCTGCTCATCGCCGTCATCGTGGGCATGAACGCCTTCTTCGCGGCTGCTGAGGTGGCGCTGGTTTCCTGCCGTCCGTCACGCCTGCGCGAGCTGGCGGCCGAAGGACATGTCGGAGCTCATGCGGCGCTCAATCTGTTGGGCAATTCCGAACGGCTACTCAGCGTTGTCCAGGTGGGTGTGACCATCTGCAGCCTTGCCCTGGGAGTCTTCGGTGAGAAGCCGGTCGAGGAGATGTTCGTCCGCTTCTTCACCGCCAACGCTGTTACTCCGCTGATGAAAACTGCGCTCACCATCGTGAGCGTCGCCATGTCCTACCTCCTGCTGACGTACATCCACGTGGTGCTCGGCGAAGTGGTTCCCAAGAACGTCGGCATCGAAAAGCGCGATCGGCTCGCCATCATCGTTTCCCCGATTCTGCTCGTGTTCGCGCGCATTGTGGGCCCCTTTGTCTACGCCCTGGAAAAGTCCGCGGCGTTCCTGTCGCGGCTGATTGGCGTGCATGGCGGACAGCCCGGCAGCCACTCGGTGGAAGAGCTGAAGATGATACTCGGCAATAGCCGGCGCGACGGCATCCTGGAGGGATTCGCCGAGAAAGCCATGCAGCGGCTCATCGAGCTACAGGAATACCTCACTCGCGAGATAATGGTTCCTCGCAATCAGATCGTTTCGGCACCAGTGGATGCCTCACTCGATCAACTGCTGCGCATCGCCAACGAGCATCTGCACACGCGCATTCCCATCTATCAGAACCGCCCGGAGAACCTCATCGGCTACGTACACGTTAAGGATCTGCTGCGTGTTTGGGAGGAGCGTACTCTGGCAAGCGAACGTCGCAGTCCGCTTCGTCCCTTCGACCTTCGCCGCCTGGTGCGTACTCTGCCGGTAGTTCCGGAATCCAAACCCGTGATCCAGTTGCTCGATGAGTTCCGCGCAGGTCATTCGCACCTTTCGATGGTGGTGGACGAGTTCGGAACCATCGTCGGACTGGTTACCCTGGAAGATGTCGTCGAACAGATCTTCGGCGAGATTGAGGACGAGCACGACGCGCGCCGTCCGCAGGTCCATTCCTCCGCTGCCGAGATGACCGTGGAGGGCACAACGCCCATCCGCGATCTCGAACTGCAGCACGGAATCCAATTGCCATCGGAAGCCGGCTACGAAACGCTTGCCGGGTTTCTCATGTTCCGCCTCGGCCGCATTCCGCGCACTGGCGACAAAGTGCTCGAAGATGGTCGCACCTATGAGGTGATCGAGATGGAGCGCAACCGCGTCACCAGGGTGAAAATTGTCACCCTTGCGCCGCCTCCGCCGGCAGAGCCGGCTGAACTTCCTCCGGCGGGGCACTGATAGCTGTTCCCAAGGCTCACTACCGCAAACGCTCGAAGCAATCGCCGAGAAACTCCAACACCCGGCCCGGTTCATCCCCTGGCGGCAACGGAATTCGCAAGACGCCAGCAGGCGTAAACTGCGCTCCGGGCGTCGATGCCACTAACTCCATCAACCGTTCCGGCTGCACCCGCGCCTCCGGATGAAACTTCAGGTTCAGCATTCCGCTGCGCCGTTCCACGGTCTCGACGCCCAATTGCTCGGCGGCGCTCTTGAGCACCGAGAATGTCACCAGGTGGCGCACCACATCCGGCGAAGGCCCGTAGCGATCCTGCAACTCCGCCAGAATCTGCCCGGCCTTCTCCGCATCGCCCGCGTCGGCGATCCGTTTGTACGCACGTAGCCGTTGATGCTCGTCGCCAATGTAGGAGGCCGGGATGCGGATATCGAGACCAAGACTGATCGTCGATCGTATCTCGAGCGGCAACTGCTCACCCTTTAACTCCCGCACCGTCTCATCCAGCAGGCGCACGTACGTGTCGTAGCCGACCGCTTCAATGTGGCCGTGCTGCTCGCCGCCCAACAAATTCCCCGCGCCGCGCAATTCCAGATCGAGCGCGGCAATCTTGAACCCCGCTCCCAGGTCGCTGAACTCTCGCAAAGCCGCGAGCCTCTTACGCGCAATTTCGCTCAAAGTCTGATCGCCGGGTACCAGCAGGTACGCATACGCCCGCCGGTTGCTGCGGCCCACACGCCCGCGAAGCTGATACAGTTCACTCAGTCCGTGCCGTTCCGCGTTCTCTATGATGATGGTGTTGGCCAGCGGAATGTCGAGCCCGTTCTCGGCGATCGTCGTGCACACGAACACGTCATGCTCGCGCCGCATGAAACCGAGCAGCACCTTCTCGAGCTCGTCCTCGCCCATCTGCCCGTGCCCCACCCCGATGCGCGCACCCGGCACCAACTCCTGCAGCCACGAAGCGCGTGTGAAGATGCTGTCCACGCGGTTGTGAATGTAGTAGACCTGGCCTCCGCGCCCCAACTCCGTTTCTATTGCCGTCTTGATCAGATCGCCGTTGAAGTGCGCGACAACGGTGTGGATGGCCAGACGATCCTTCGGCGGCGTTTCGATCACCGACATGTCCCGCAAGCCCACCAGCGACATGTGCAGCGTGCGCGGAATCGGCGTCGCGGACATGGTGAGCACATCGACGTTCTTCTTCAACTGCTTCAGCCGTTCCTTGTGACGCACCCCGAACCGCTGCTCCTCGTCGATCACCAGCAACCCCAGATCGCGGAACTCCACATCCTTGGAGAGGATGCGATGCGTGCCGACGAGAATGTCTACCTTGCCCAGCGCCACATCGGACAGCGTGGCCTTCAACTGCCTGGCATCCACAAACCGGCTGGCCATTTCGATGCGTACCGGAAACGCCGCAAAGCGCCGCTTCAGCGTCTCGAAATGCTGAAAGCTCAACACCGTTGTCGGTGCCAGGAACGCCACCTGCTTGCCATCGCCCAGCGCCTTGAACGACGCGCGCATGGCCACTTCTGTCTTCCCGAAACCGACGTCTCCGCACAGCAGCCGGTCCATGGAGTGTTCGCTCTCCATATCCTGCTTGATCTCGGCCACGGCTGTCACCTGATCACGTGTGGGCGAGTATTCAAAGGCCTCTTCAAACTCGCGCTGCCAGTTGCTGTCAGTCGAGAATGGGAATCCGTCGCTCATCTTGCGCTCGGCGTAGAGCTTCAACAGCTCGTCCGCCATGTCGAGCATCTTCGCCTTCACTCGCGACTTGGTCTTGGCCCAGGTCGCCCCGCCCATACGATCGAGCGATGGCGCATTCCCCTCGCCGCCGCCGCGATGCTTGTCGATCAGATCCAGACGCGTGAGCGGCACATACAGTTTGGCCTCGCCCGCATACTCGATCAACATGAAGTCGCCGCGCTGATCCCCCTGGCCCAGTTCGCGCACGCCCAGGAACTTGCCCACGCCATGCACCGCGTGCACGACGAAGTCGCCTTCCTTCAAGTCCGCCATGTCGAACCGGAACGCTCCGCTCACCTGCGCAATCGGGCCGGGCCTGGCCGCGGCATCGGACGTCTCAAACAGATCGTCGCTGCCGATGACGGCAATCTCGGCGTCGGCGAATACCACCCCGCGCGGCACGTTGCCCTTCACGACGAACGTACTGACGCCAGGTCCCGCCACATACGCCCGTTCCACGAGGTATTCCGGCGTACCTTCGCCCGGGTCGATCTCCAGTTGGAACGGTATCGAGTACTCGCGCAAGATGTCGGCCAGCCGTTCCACCTCGCCGGCTGTCGGCGCAAAGAACACGACGCGATTGCCATGTTCCACAAGGGTGCGGCACTCCGCCACCGCCACGCGCCAGTTGCCACGAAACGCCATTACGGGGCGCGACGACACGTGTCCCCCCACCGCCGCATCGGTCTCCAACGCCAACTCGCGCAGCATCACCTGCGTCTGACCTTCCACCCGCGCCCGTAACTCGCCATAGGAGAAGTAATTCAACTCCGGCGGCAGCGTCTCACTTGCATGCAGGTCCAGCCGCTTGGCGAACCGCTCTGCTGAGGCATCCAACTGCTCCGGTTCGTCCCACACCACGATTGGCGCATCCAGCAAAGAATACAGCAGCGTTTCGCGCGGCCGCACTTTGGCCGCATGAAACTCCCATCCCCCCTCCAATCCAAAGTCGCCAAGCTCGCGCATCATGTCCTTGGTGCGGGGCAATTCCGTTAGTGGCAGAATCTGGCAATCGACAATCTTCAAGACGGACCGTTGCGTTTCCACATCGAACCGCCGCAAGCTCTCCACCAGATCTCCGAAGAACTCGATGCGAACCGGCTTTGGCGTCTCCGGCGGAAAAAGGTCGACAATGCCGCCGCGCTGCGAGAAGTCGCCCGTCATCTCCACGGGCTCGCGTCTTTCATACCCGACCGATTGCAGGTACTCGGTTAGATCCTCGATTGCGATCTCGTCATTGGCGCGCAGCGTCAAGGTGAGCTGACGGTAGAAGTCCGATGGCTCCGTGCGCCATAACGCGCTCGACACCGGTGCAATCGTGATCGCCGCTCTTCCCGTTGCCATGCGCCACAGCGCAGTCGCGCGCCGCTCGCTGATTTCGTTGTGCGGCGACAGCTTCTGCCCCGGCAGCGTATCAAACGACGGCAGCAGTTGCGTATGGCCGCCGCCGGAAATCAGCAGCCGGAAAAACGTGCGCACTACCTCCGCCAGCGCCTCGGCGTTCTTGCTCGTGTCGCTGATCACCAGCAGTGGACGGCCCGTAGCCTCATGCAGCAGGGCAAGGTAGATCGCCTTCGCTGTTCGCGTCAGCCCGCTGATGCCCGACACAGCCGCCGGAGCGCGCAACGCCTGCACCAGTTGCGTGAATGCCGGGTGCCGGCCAAGCCCGTGAAAGAGTTCGCGTATGGCCGGATGTGTCACTGCTGTCGTCGCACGACTTCGTCCACAATACTCGTGGTGGAATAACCAGGCTCCAGCGCTAGCGCCATCACAACGCCTCCCGCGGACTCCACCTCCTCGCGCCCGGCTATGAAATGCGACCAGTCCGCACCCTTGATCAACACATCGGGCAGCACTTCCGCGATCAACTCCCGCGGCGTGTCTTCATCAAACAGAATCACCGCATCCACGGCTTCAATAGACAGCGCAATCGCAACGCGCTGCGTCTCATTCAGAAACGGCCGCGACGGCCCTTTCAACCGCTGCACACTCGCGTCGGTGTTCAACGCGAGAATCAGCACGTCGCCCATGCCGCGCGATCGCTCCAGCAAACGGATATGCCCAGGATGCAGGATGTCGTAGCATCCGTTGGTGAACACCACACGGTGTCCCTCCTGCCTCCAGGTAGCACGAGCCGAGACAAGCTCCGCCCGCGAATAGAATCGACCCATGGAGTCTATTGTCAGGCTTTCGAGCGGATTCAGGCAAACTGGCGCCGGCTCACCCCCCGGCGCGCGTGATCCGTTGCTGTATCGCGAACTTTACCAGCCCGGTGGTATCCTGCAGCGACAACTTCCGCATCAGACTCGCCCGGTAGGTGTCAACGGTTTTGGGACTGAGCGCCAGTTGTTGTGCAATGTCCCTGGCGCGCACCCCTTCGGCCAGCATGCAGAACACCTGATGCTCACGCGTGCTGAGCGATGCCAGCGGGTTGTCGGCATTCGCATCCGCACGGCAGTCCACCATCGGCGACACGTAGACCGCGCCTTCCATCACTTGCCGCAGTCCGTCTTCCAGTTGGCGGGCGGTGTCCGATTTCAGGATGAACGCTCGCGCCCCCAGCCGAATAGTCTCGAGCAATTGCCGCTGGTCTGTACGCTGCGCCGCCATCACAACGTGTGTTCGTAAAGCGCGCGTTCGGACCCGCCGCAGCAGTTCCAGGGCTGGCAGCCCCGGCAACTGCATGTCAATAATGGCGACATCCGGCTTGCAGTTCTCGATCAGAGACCACGCTTCTTCTCCGTGGCTGCAATGCCCCAAAACCCGGCAACCTGCGAAGCCTTGGCAGAGTGCCGCCAGACTTTCGCTGATGAGCGGTGAGTAATCGGCAATGATAGTGGCGTAGTCGACCATAGAACCCGGTAATGAAATAGTGGGCCCTGCGGCGATTTCTTCTCAGATTATTTCCGAAGATTCTTACTCTACCCGGTTGAGCGACCGGATGCGGAAGAACGGCTTGTCCTTCTCCGCCGGATCCTGGACAAACTCCTGGCTCGTGTTCGCCGGGTTGTATTCCCGCCACAGCCAGATGAGTTCCTCGCCCAACTGCACGTTGCCGCCGCTGCGGGAATGTGTCCCGTTACCCCATGTCATGCGGAAATCGTAACCCTTGAGCTTGAGCGAATTCACCAGCGCCAGATTGGTTGCCGGCCAGGACCCGTGTTCGTTCTCCAGATCGCCGAAGCCATCCTGCATGTGTACGCGAATGTTCTTCTTCGCTGATTTCCGAATCAGGTACGGGAAGATGTGGCCCCCGTCTTTTGCGGAAAGACCGTCGCCCTCGCGGCGCGGCCATTGAATGCTTGTGAAACTCCCGATTCTCAGAAGCACGCGCGAGAAGTCCTGCGTCCTCCACCACGCCGCGTTCAACGCGCAAATCGCACCCGACGAATCTCCGGCGATCGCGCGGCTGTAGCCGTCCGTACGCAGGTTGTACTTCTTCGCCACCTCGGGCAGGATCTCTTCCAGAACGTAGCGTGCGAAGCGGTCATCCACCGAATCGTATTGGATGCTGCGCCACCGGCGTCCGTCCCTGAGCCCCGGCGAAACCAGTACCTGAATCATCACCGGGATCTTCTTCTCCGCGGTGAGATTGTCCCAAACATTCTGCGCGCGCGAACCGGCATCGCGGTTGATGTGCACTTCGCCGTCGGTCCAGAACATCACCGCGGCGGGCGTTTCCGCCTTGTACTGCGCCGGAACGTAGATCCAGTAATCGGCCACCATACCCTCATAGACACGGCTGGTGTGCGACATCTTTTCGCTGAGGGTTCCCTTCGGCACGCCGGGCTTCAGATAATGCCACTCGCTGTAGGCCATCACGTCGGTGCGCCCGCCGAAGGGCTTTCCGTCGACCAGGTATTGAAAGTTGTGTGTGCGGCTGGTCTTCAGTTGTGCGGTTGCATACCAACGGTTCGCGGCGCCGGCGAGCCTTTTCATGCGCGGTCCGGGCTCGTCGTTAATCATCAGCTTCGGTTCAGATGCTGCGTCCACCACGAAGATAAAATCCGGCCCCTTGGCGAAAAAGGCCGTGCCCTTCTGAATCTCATCCTGCTTCATCGCCGCCGCGGCCGTCTCCGCGGACGGCGTCTGCGCGAAAGCACCAAAACCCAGCAACAACAAACAAGAAACTCGTTTCATTGGACCACTACTTCTTCTTCGCCATCGTATCCAGCGCCAGCCGGCTATGATGGCGGCTGTATCCAAAGTAGATGCACAAGCCTAGCGCCAGCCACACAAACAAGCGCAGCCAGTTGCTCCAGCCCAGTCCGAACATGAGCGCGAAGTTCACCAGTATCCCCAGAATCGGCACAATCGGAACCAGCGGAGTCTTGAACGGCCGGGGATGATCCGGATTCGTCTTGCGCATGATGAGAATGCCCGCGCACACCAGGACGAAGGCGAACAGCGTTCCGATACTCGTCATCTCGCCCACCACTTCAATCGGCGCAAACGCGCTGAACAGGCTCACGAACACCATGAACAGTAAGTTGGAGCGATACGGCGTCAGCCAGCGGGGATGCACATCGGAGAAGACCTTCGGCAGCAAACCGTCCTTCGACATCGAGAAGAACACGCGTGATTGGCCCAGCAACATCACCAGGATTACCGACGTGTATCCCATGATAATGGCGAACTTCACCGCCTTGTTCATCCACAAATACGGCGTCCTGTCTACGGCGAGTGCCACCGGCGCAGCCGAGCCCTTGAAATCCTTGTAATTGACGATGCCCGTCAGCACATGCGCAAACAGCACGTACAGAATCGTGCAGATCACCAATGAGCCGATGATTCCGATCGGCATGTCCCGCTGTGGCTTCCTGGCTTCCTGCGCCGCCGTCGATACCGCGTCAAATCCGATGTAGGCGAAGAAGATGACTCCGGCCGCCCTTACCACGCCGCTCCATCCGAAATCGCCAAACGCGCCCGTGTTCGCGGGAATCATCGGCTCGTAGTTCTTCGGGTCGATGTAGGCCCAGCCCATCGCGATGAAGATCAGCACGACGGTCACTTTTACCACGACAATGATTCCGTTCACTCGCGCCGATTCCTGAATCCCGATCATCAGCAGAATCGAGATCATGCAGATGATAAACACGGCGGGCAGATTGACAATCCCCGCCGGATGGGCCCACGGCGACGCCGTGAGACTCTCCGGCAACACGATGCCGAAGTCCTTCAGCAGAGAAACCACATACGCTGACCAGCTCACCGACACAGTGGCCGCGCCGACTGCGTATTCCAGCACCAGGTCCCATCCGATGATCCATGCGAGCAACTCGCCCATCGTTGCGTAGGCGTAAGTGTACGCGCTGCCCGCGATCGGGATCATGGTCGAGAACTCGCTGTAGCACAGACCCGCGAAGGCGCAGCCAAGGGCGGCGATGAGGAACGAGATCACCACGCCTGGTCCAGCGTGGTTCGCCGCCGCAATGCCGGTGAGGGAAAAAAGGCCGGCGCCGATGATTGCACCTATCCCCAGCGCAACCAGGTTCACCGGACCCAGCGTCCTTCTCAGCGTATGCGACCCGCTCTCCGATTCTTCGATAATGCGGCTCAGCGGCTTTACAGCGAACAGGTTCATCTCGAACGCACCCTCTCCGCCCAGTGGCAAACACCCCAGGCTTGCACAAAGTAAAAGGTGAACTATACCATATCCCGCGGAGGCCACTGATTGGCGGGGGTGCGGCCGGCCAAGGCCTGTCCCAGTGCAACCCATTCCCCGGCGCGTGCTCTCATCTCTCTGACGCCGCCATCATCGGGAATCAGCGCGCTGATCAGAGCCACCGAATCCACTCCAGCGGCATACACCGCCGGCGCATTCTCCAAAGTGATGCCCCCGATCGCAACCAGCGGCTTCCTGGTCAATTTGCGAAGCGAAGACAGCCCCGCGGCACCCACCACTGGATCGGGGTTGTCTTTGGATCGTGTAGCGAACACCGGCCCGATGGCGAGATAGTCCACCGGTTCGGCTTCCGCGACTCTCATTTGTTCTTCGTTGTGTGTGGAGTGCCCGATGATAGCTCGCGCGCCGAGCAGTCGTCTTGCGTCGGCGGGAGCAAGGTCATTCTGGCCGATATGCAGGGCACATTGGAGGAGCATCGCGATATCCGCGCGATCATTAATCACCAACGTCGCATCAACTTCCTTACAGATGCCGGCTAACGATTGCAGCAGGGAGAAGTCCGCTTTGGTGAAAAGCCCCTTGTGGCGAAACTGCAGTAGCCGGACACCAGCATCAATGAGGATGGTTGCCGCATCAATTGTGGATAGTTTCTTTGCCGCCAATGCGGCAGTATCAAGAATCGGATATATGGGCGGAAAGGGACCAGGAAGTGCCAAACCCCATTCTAGATGCGGTGAAGCGCAATTGCCACTACAGTACTTTTTCATTCTCGGCGAAATAAAATTCGTGCAAATTCACTTGATTTTCTGTAGACTTAAAATCGAACGGTATGTAAAACAGTTCGCCAACGCTGGCTTGCCGCGCGTCGAAGAGGCGCTGCCCGAGCCCGGAGGAACATGAGCCTTTGGAGGGCGTGGTTTGACTCCGCCAGCATTTGGGCGGAGACTATCTGGCAACCCGAACGGACCGTTACGGTGCGTGAGGAAGAGACTGCCCTACTCCCCTACTACGAGCGCGCCGACCGCTTGTTACCGTACGTCATCTTCGCCGTTGGAGTGGCATTCACTGTCCTTGCCTACGCGCATGCGGCGTGGGTGCAAATGCTTCTGGTTTCACTCTTCGTCTGGAGCATCGCCCAAGCCGTGGCCTGGATATGTCCCGCCACACCCCATTCCCGCATTCTCATCTCCGTCACGACGCCACTCCTCTGCGCAACGTCAGCGATGCTGACAGGCGGTGGAGGCGAGTTCGATCTCGCGTTCCTCGTATTCGGATTCTGCCTGGTCATTTACCGCGATCCGCGGGTGTTCGTGCCTGCGGCCTTTGTCTACCTCGCCACCTATCTTCCACTGCTTTACTACCAACGGTTCCCAGTGCGTCACATTCTGCTGTCGGCCATCACCGCAGTACTCGTCGCGGCCTTTTGCGCAGCGGTTTCCAGATGGCTGCGGGAGTACACGGTGCTCCTTTCCGTGCAGCAGAACGACTACGTCAAGACGAGAGTGGAACTCGTCAGGGCACGCATTGATACCGAACGCGCCGAACGTGCCAAGAGCGAGTTCCTCGCCAATCTCAGCCATGAGATCCGCACGCCGATGAACGGCGTCCTCGGAATGACTCGCCTGCTTCTCGATACTCGCATGACGCGTGAGCAGAAGGAACTCGGCGACACCCTCGAACGTTCCACCAAGGCTCTGCTCGCCGTCGTGAATGAGATCCTCGACTTCGCCCGCCTGGAAGCCGGCAAGATGGAACTCGATCCAGTGCCATTTGATTTCCATCATCCCTATGAGGATGTCCTCGATCTACTCGGCTCCATCGCCGAAGGTAAGGGCCTGGAGATGTTGTGCGAATTCGATGCGCGCATTCCTTCTGAAGTCGTCGGCGATTCGCGGCGGTTGCGCCACGTCCTCATCAACCTCGTAGGCAACGCGCTCAAGTTCACCTCGCACGGCCACGTGCTGGTCACCACCACGTTGGAGGAAGACAACCCCACAGGCTTGGTGATCCGCACCGAAGTCGTCGACACCGGTCCAGGCATTTCCGACGAGGATCCCGACCGTCTGTTCCGTGCCTTCACGCAAGGCCATGGCGATGTCATTCGCAAGTTCGGCGGGATGGGACTCGGTCTCGCCATCGCCAAGCGGCTGATCGAAATGATGGGCGGCGAGATAGGTGTCAAGTCGGTGCCTGGCAAGGGCGCCCGGTTCTGGTTCACCGTGCGCGTCAACCGGGGGTGCTCCAGCAGGCATTTGGATGTTCCCGCGCTGGTGGGCAGGCGCGTACTGGTGCTGTGCCACTATCCGTTTGCCGCCATGATCATCGTGAACCAGTTGCGCCAATGGGGCCTGGAGGCATTTGCGGCCTTCCATATCGACCAGGCGATCGCCGAACTCTTGCGTGCCCGCAACCTCAAACAACCTTATGATCTCGCCATCATCGACGGAGCGGATGGCGCCCGGTCGTCTCAAGTTTGGTATGAGCGTCTGCACGCCATTCAACCTCTGCCAGCCGTGGAGATGCTGCCATTCGCTCGCCTTGGTGTTCCGGAGCAACCAACCGTCGCCTTCGCCGCGTCGGTCACCAAACCGGTTCGACCGCGTTTGCTGATGGCAACCATCACCCATGTTCTCGATCCGGCCAGCGCGGTTGAGGACCCGCCGGTGGAACCGCCCACTCTGCAACCGCCGAGCCAGACGATTCTTTTGGTTGAGGACAACCTCGTCAACCAGCGGGTGGCGCGGCGCCTGGTGGAGAAACTCGGCTACAACGTCGAAGTTGCCGCCAATGGCGTGGAAGCCGTGGAGCGCGTGGACGGCAATCGCTATGCGGCTATCCTGATGGACTGTCACATGCCGGAGATGGACGGGTTGGAAGCAACGCGAGTCATCCGCAATCGAGAGAAATCAGGCCGGAGAGTCCCCATTATCGCCCTCACTGCATACGTTCTGGAGAACGACCGCCAGCGCTGTCTCGCTGCCGGTATGGACGATCACATCGCCAAACCCATTCAGGTGGACGACCTGCGCTCGGCGCTCCAACGCTGGGTCCATCCGACGATGCTTCGCAGTCTCCAAGCCCCTCGCGACTAATGCACTGTCAAGCAACACACATATTCCGAAAACCGCTTGCTTACGCGCGCGGCTCGGCTTTGCATCTCGTTGTTAACACGTTACTTACCGAGCCGCGACCGTGAGGGAGCGGTCCCGAAATTCGATTTGTTTCGAAAGTGCCTAAGCGATCAGATCCTTGATCACATTGCCGGCCACATCGGTCAAACGGAAATCGCGGCCGCTGTAACGGTAGGTCATGCGCAGGTGATCCATTCCCAACTGGTTCAGAATCGTCGCGTGCACATCGTGCGGATGCACTGGTTTATCCACCGCCTTAAACCCAAATTCGTCGGTAGCGCCGTATGCGAATCCGCCTTTGAAACCGCCGCCGGCAAGAACCATCGAAAAGCCGTGGTTGTTGTGGTCACGGCCGTTCTGGTACTTCACCAGGCCGCTTACCTCCACCGACGGCGTCCGTCCGAATTCGCCGCCAATGATGACCACGGTTTCCTGCAACAGGCCGCGGTCTTTCAGATCCTGCAACAACGCGCCCATCGGTTTATCGGAGTTCTGGGCCAGCCGCTTATGGATCAGAATATCGTCGTGATTGTCCCAGGGCTGGCCGTCACCGTAATACACCTGGACCATGCGAACGCCGCGTTCCACCAGCCGCCGCGCCAGCAGGCAGCCCCGCGCGAACGGACCGTCCCCGTAACGCGCGCGGACCGCTTCGGGCTCCTTGCGGATGTCGAATGCATCGAGTGCCTCCGTCTGCATGCGGTAGGCGATCTCCATCGATTCAATGCGCGACTCCAACTGCGAATCGTTGCCTTCGCGCTTCAGATGCATCCGGTTCAACTGGCGCAGCAGATCCAGTTGCTTCCTCTGTTCCTCGAGATTGTGCTGCTTGTTGCGCAAATGCTGGATCAGCTTCTCGGGATCGGTTTCCTGATTTGGTATGTGCGTACCTTGGTACACAGCAGGCAGGAACGCCGAACTCCACAACTGCGGCCCGATCACCGGCAGTCCGGGACACAACACCACGAAGCCGGGCAGATTCTGATTCTCCGTACCGAGCCCGTAGTTCAGCCAAGAACCCATCGACGGATGCCCCGGCAGCACGTGCCCGCAATTCAACATGAAGAGCGACGGCTCGTGATTGGGGCGCTCGGTGTGCATCGAGCGAATGACGCACAGATCATCGGCGTGCCTGCCCAACTCGCTGAAGATCTCGCTGATTTCCAGACCACTCTTGCCGCAACGCGGAAACTGGAAAGGCGACCCGAGCAACGCGCCTGTCTTGCGCTCCGTCCGCAGGTTGCCCGACGGCGCCGGCTTGCCATGATACTTCGTCAGCATCGGCTTGGGATCAAACGTGTCCACCTGCGAGGGGCCACCGTTCAGAAACAGGTAGATGACGTGCTTCGCCTTGGCGGCAAAATGCGGCGCCCGCGGAGTGGTGGCCGTGGCTGCCGGCAGCGTTTGCGAAAGCCCCATCATGCCGAAGCCGCTGCCGATGGCCGACAATACGTCGCGCCGCGATGGGCGGGCCATGCTGCTGGGGAACAGTTTAGTAGAAGACGAATTCATTGGAGCTCAGTAGTACCTGCGCGTATTCCGGCCAGGCTTTCGGATTCGATTTCAAGTACGCGAGACCGGCATCCAACTCCGCCCGCTCCGGCTCGCGATAAAACAAAATTCGGTAGGCTTGTTTGATTCGCGCCGGGTCCGTTTCGGCTTCTTTTTCCAGCCGTTTGGAAAATGCCTCGGCGCGGTCCATCAGAAACTTGCTATTCAGAAAGTACAACTGCTGCAGCGGAGTCGCGGTTGGGATCCGCTGCTCCGACATCGAATTCGGATTGGGGAAATCAAACAGTGCCAACGTGCCATCCAGTTTGCGGCGACTGACGAATCCATATACCGTCCGGCGCAAGTTCTTCTCCATCGTCAGCGGTTCCGGCGCGCCGCCGGCCTTCGTGTCCAATTCCCCCGAAGCGGCCAGCAATGCGTCGCGCAGCGCTTCCACGTCCATACGCCGCCGCGTGGCATGCCACAACAGCCGGTTGTCCGGATCGCTCACCAGAGCTTTCGCGTCCGTTTGATACGACAATCCGTATGTGGACGACAGCGTCAGCTCGCGCACGAGCTTCTTCAGGCTCCAGCCTTCCTCTATAAACCGCGCGGCCACGAAGTCCAGCAACTCGGGATGGCTCGGCTTTTCGCCAAGCTGACCGAAGTTGCTCAACGACCGTACTAGCCCCGCGCCAAACAGATAATGCCAAACGCGGTTCACAAACACACGGCTTGTCAGCGGATTCCTCGCACTGGCGATGCCTTCGGCAAGCTCCAAACGCCCGCTCCCCTTCTGGAACGGTTGCGGCTCATCGTCGCACAGCACGCTCAGGAACCGCCGCGGAACTTCTTCACCCAGGTTCTCGTTGCTGCCTCGAATGCGTACGCGCTCGTTGCGGGGCTTCGCTCTGTCCCTGATCACATGGTAGTAGGGGTACCGGTCCGGCACAGCCTTCTTGCGTCGATCCAACTCCGCGCGCAATCCTTCGAAATGGGCCTTCCACTCGCCTGAAAGAAACCGGTCAATTACGCCGTCTTTGTAGTAGAGGATGCCGGAAGTGAACCTGGCGTGGCGCTGATTGGAAAACACGTCGCGCCACAGCAGCCACTTGTCGCGCGGCAGCGAGAGCAGATCGGCCCGCGCCAGATCGTTGCGGGCCATCGACCCACCCAACCGGATGAAGTTCTTCTCCTCAACGTCTTTCCATTCGTTGATCACGTTGACGAGCGTCTTCTGAATCTGCTCCGCCGGTAGCTTCGCTTCCTCCTGCCAGCCGTCCAGGAACTTATGCTCCCGGGCTGGCAGCTTCAGATAGTCCACCCATCGCTCCAACGTAGGATCGTCGAGCTTCATCTGCGCCGCCGTAATCTTGCGGTCCGCGCTCTCATTCACCACTTTGCGCGCGGCGCGAACATAGTCCGCGGCACGCTCGGCGAGCACTTCGCTCAACTGCTTGGCCTGAGTATCGAGGAACTTGTTCAGCTTCTCCTTCGATTCGTCCACCGCCTTTGTGCGGGCACGATACTCATCCACAACGTTCTGCGGGGCCAGCGGGAACTCGCCCTGATCGGTGCTCGTGAACACTCCCAGCAGCGCGTAGTAGTCCTTCGTGGGAATCGGATCGAATTTGTGATCGTGGCAGGTTGCGCAGGCCACTGTGAGGGCAAGAAAGGCCTTCCCGGTCACTTCCACGCGGTCGTCCTGAAACTGCGGCGACAGCGCAAAGAAGCCCAGACCCGCAACGTACTTCTCTTTGTCCGGGAGCAGGTCACCGGCCAACTGCGCCTTCACGAACGTATCGAAAGGCATGTCGTTGTTCATCGCCTGAATCACCCAGTCGCGATAGCGATAGGCGTTGTCGTAGGGCTCATCCTGGGTGGAGTTCAGCTTGTCGTCGGAGTAGCGCGCCACATCGAGCCAGTAGCGGCCCCAGCGCTCACCAAAGTGCGGCGAGGCAAGCAGGCGATCCACCACTTTGGCTCGCGCGCTAGCACTAGCGTCCGCGGCAAACGCATCCACGTCCTGCGGCGCCGGCGGCAAACCGGTGAGGTCGTACGTCACACGCCGGATCCACTCCCGCTTGGACGCCTGCGCTACCGGTTTCAATCCCTTGCTTTCGAGCGCCGCCAGCACGAACTGGTCCACTGGAACCCTCGCCCAAGTCTTGTCCTTCACCGCGGGCAGCGCCGGCTTCCGCACAGGTTGAAATGCCCACCAGGCGCGTTGCTGCGGCGTGATTTTGTACCCCGGCCCAGCGGTCTTCGCACCCACGGGGGGAGGCCACACGGCCCCGCGGGTGATCCATCGCTCTATGTCCTTGATCTCATCCGCAGTCAACGCTGCGTTGGGCGGAGGCGGCATCTTCATCCGTTCATGCGTCCGCTTGATGGCTTGCAGAAGGAGACTCTCCTCCGGCCGGTCAGGGGAGATCGCCGGTCCCGACTTGCCGCCCTTCAACAAGGACTCGCGGGAAGTCATTTCCAGCCCGCCCAATTTGGTCTGGGTGTGGCAGGAGAAGAAATTCTTCGCAAGCACGGGGCGAACCTTGGTTTCGAAAAACTCCACCGGGTCGACACGCTGGCCGGCGCACGTAACGGAGATCAGTAGAACCAGGAAACGCATGTGAAGCGATTCTATCAAACCGGCGTCGCGCCGATCTCCACCCGCTCCACTACTACGTTACTGAACCACGGGCCGGCTAAAGGTCCGCCCCACCGTGAACATCCAATAGTTGTTGTCCTGTATCCCGCTCTGCAAGCCCCACTGCTTCCGGTAGCCGCCTTCGACCGTGGTTTTCCACATCGTGATCGCAAACATCGTCTGATAGCGAAACACACGGTGACGGTTGGTGCCGTAGAAGTTCCAGGAGTATGTGTGGGCCGGGCCGTGCTTGAAACTCACCTGTACCCGCTCGCGTTTGACGATATCCCGGTGCAGCCACGCTTGCGTGTGCAGCAAAGTCCCCATCGGCAACCGGCTCCGCAGCAGCGTCCATGAATCGCTGGTCACGGTGACCGGCGTCCGCCGAACCTTTGTCTGATACACCAGATTGCCAGGCACCAGCCAGTCCACTGTGCCCGTTTTGACGCTCGGGAAATCCCAGTGCTGCAGGCCCGTACCGAGGTGCACGGCGTGGTTCTTTCTCCGCCATACCGGAAGCTTGTAACCGATCCCCGCCTGCCAACTGTTTACCTCACTGCGCGTATCCAGAGTATTCCAGCCATATAACGTGACCGAGTCGCCGGCTCGCCACGCATTGTTCATTCCCACAGTTACTTTGTTTTGCCACGCCGGGCCTTCTCCAAACATACCGCCGAGGGTGAGCTGAAAAGTATCGGCCATTCCTGATTGCACTGAGGCAACCCAGGTCGGGGTTCGAAATGTCTGCGCCTGCAATGCCGGCAGGCACGCCGTCGCGGTTGGGATTAGGACAGCCAGCAGTAGCCATGACGGAATTCTCAGACTCTGGGTTTTCTGGAGTGTATATGTCTGCATGATGAGATCCGTGGCGCTTTCGCCACACTGATCTCATCGGTGACATTCTCCGAGTCTGAAAACTTTGTCGGTTTTTCGCCGCAAGAAGCGATAAGTATGTTGGACGCCCCCGGGCGCTCCGCTTCAAGAAGGTTTTTGACATATGTTCTCGCGCATCAGACTCGCAAATCGGATTCTCCTTTCCGGGTTACTCTCCGTAATCTGTTTCACAGCACTTCTTGGATGGATGCTGCTTTCCGTCAAGAACTGGATGTACGATACCCAACGTGAGAAGACCAGGCATCTTGTCGAGTCCGCCTGGGGTGTTGTCGCCCATTACGGATCATTGGCCGAATCCGGTCAAATGTCCCAGGCCAGCGCCCAGACCGCGGCTCGTCAGTCACTCAAATCGCTACGCTATGCCGGGAACAGCTACTTCTGGATCAACGACCTCCGCCCTGTGATGGTGATGCACCCCATCGATCCCTCGCTCGACGGCCGCGACCTTTCCACTCACCAGGATCCAACCGGACTTCACCTTTTTCTGAAGATGGTGGATGTCTGCAAGGCCCGCGGGGAGGGCTTGGTGGAATACCATTGGGCCAAGCCCGGGAGCGCTAAGCCAGTCCCCAAAATCTCCTACGTGAAGTTGTATAAGCCTTGGGGGTGGATAGTCGGATCCGGCATCTATGTCGAAGATGTCAGGGAGCGTTTGGCCTCCATGTTCGGCTTCATCAGCATTGCCGCTGTCATTGTCATCCTCATTTCCTGCGCGGCGTCGCTGTTCCTGGCTCGTTCCATCGCCGGCCCGGTAATGACCCTCGCCAAGGAACTGGGTGCCGGGAGTGACCAGGTGGCCCACGCCGCCGCCCAGATCTCCGCCACCAGCCAGCATCTCGCCGCCGGCGCCAATTCACAGGCCGAGTCCCTCCAGACGACTTCCGCCAGCGGCCAGCAGATCGCTTCCGTCACTACCACGAACGCCGAGAACGCCCGTCAAGTCGCCTCCGATATGAGCGAAACCATTGCATTCATCGACGAAGCCAACGGCCGCATTCAGGAGATGACCGCCTGCATGCGCGACATTGGTGTCTCCAGCGGCAAGGTAATGAAGATCATCAAAGTGATCGACGAGATTGCTTTCCAGACCAATATTCTCGCCCTGAACGCTGCTGTTGAAGCCGCGCGCGCCGGAGATGCCGGTTTGGGGTTTGCCGTCGTCGCTGATGCCGTCCGCACCCTCGCGCAACGCTCCGCCACCGCCGCCGCCGAAACCGAGCTACTGATCGCCGAATCCGTTGCCACGTCCACCTCCGGCAAAGCCAAGCTGGAAGCTGTGGCAAATGCCGTGGACGGGATTACTTCCCGCGCGCAGAGAATCCGCGCCGCCATCGACCGTGTTCACGCCGGTAATCAACAACAGGCCATCGGTGTGGCGCATGTTTCCGGCGCCCTGCTGAAGCTCGATCAGGTCACCCAGCAGGTCTCTTCCACCGCGGAGCAGACCGCGGCGGCCGGCGAACAACTCAGCGCGCAGGCCGAGAGCATGCGCAGCGTCGTCTGCAAGCTGCAACATCTCGTTGAACCCGGGTCGAACTAGCAAGGCGAGCTAACCTCGTCCTTGCTCACCGCTTTTGCTATCATCGCAGCCTGCATGCGGTGCTTTTCTGCCCTCTTTCTGGCTCTGCTGAGCCTCCGCGCCGGCTCCGTTACTTCCAATCCGTTTGTTGGTGTCACGCTCGTCACCCGCAGTGAAACCTCGCCCCGCCGTGTCACCATGAGGCTGGTGCGGATCGATCTCAACGCGCCCGGCATCGCCTTCAAACTTACC